>MWCD01000036.1 GCA_002069885.1 bacterium ADurb.Bin236
TGAAGAATGACTTCACCGAGGTTTTTACCTTGTTGACGGAACCTTGAGCTTTCGGTGCGCCGTCCGACATGTGGGTGACCAGCGGAGACGCGAAAAACTCGTTGAGCATGTCCGCCGTCACGCGCGCCGCCTCCGGGCATTGGAAGCGGTCCGCAAGGAACCGCTCCAATAGCCAGAGGTCGCGCAGGTAGGATGCTACGGTGTGCGTCGAGCGAGCGTCGGCAAGAAGCTTCGTCTCGAAGAGTTCAATCGCCTTGCGGAGCGTCAGGGGCGGGTTCTGTGTCGCCGGCGTCGTTTCCATTCAGAGCGCGTCCTTTCTTCATTTCCGCTTTCGGCAGCGGGATGTCTTCGAGATAGCCCTTCTCGTGCGCCCAGACGAGCATCATTCTGAGCACGCGGCGGTTTTGAGTCAGGGTGATTTCGCTTTTCAAGTTGCCGTTTGGCTTCTTGATAAACGCGTCTGACTTGAAGAATGCGCCGATGGTCGCCGGAGTGAGTTTGCCGAGCGGCTTGTCCGCGCCGAAGTATTCGACGGCGTTTTCAAGGCAGCGGCCGTAAACCTCGACCGTGCGCTCGTTCTTGCCCTCGTCTGTCAGGTTCTTCAGATACGCGGGGACTGCTTTTTCAAACGTGATTTCTTTCGCTTTTTTCGTTGCCATGTGCATGGCCTCCTTTTTTTGAGTGGTTCAAATGTTCCGGGGGTTGACCCGTTTGCTCAACTGCTTGCTGCCCTCCTCTCTTTTGTACTTGGCTCTGCGTCCGATGATTCTTTTCATGTTCGCGACTCCGTGTTCGTTGCAATGCAGGTGACATCTTTGAGCCGGGTTCGGAATAAGCCAAGCCAGTTTTGAAAAAAGATATCAAGCGCGCGGGGGAGAGTTTTTCAAAGCGAAACATGCCGCGCCGGGCTATGCGGGAAAAGCCGTTTTTCCCGCGCCGGGAGTTCGGATTTCAGGAGACACATTGAACGACAAGGAAATGCCAAAATACCATCGCGCCCTCGGTCTTACAATGCGCAACCCCCGGCTGTGGGGCGAGCATTATCTGATGAACCGCGACGGAAGCGCGCGCCGGTACTGGCAGCATCAGAATGAAGACCTTGAGTGTTCGGCGACGAACATCATTCACCTTGACGGACGGGACACGGGCAAGACGGTGGACATCGCAACGCTGGCTCTGCATCACGCTTTCGTGAAGAAAGGCGGTTCCGTGCTGGTGGCCGCGCCGCATCAGGGGCCGGTGGACACCATCATCGAGGAAGTGGAAGCCCAGATCGAAAGCAGCCCCGCTTTGAAGGCGAGCGTCGCGGTCAACTCACAGGGACGCCCGAAGATAATCCGAAAGCCCTATTTCAAAATCGAGTTTACGACCGGCTCGACAATCTATTTTCGCCCCGCCGGAGCTTATGGCGATCCGTTCCGCTCTCTGCATGTCGATCTGGTTCTGGTCGATGAGGGCGCATGGCTTACGGAGAAAGCATGGAAGGCTCTGCGGCAATGCCTGAAGGCGGGCGGACGGATGCGGATTTACTCGACGCCCAACGGTCTGCGAGACACGACATACTACCGGCTGACGCATTCAAAGAATTGGAAAGTGTTCAGGTGGCCGTCGTGGTTGAATCCGAACTGGTCGCCGGAGCGCGAAGAGGAACTCGTCGAATTCTACGGCGGGCGCGACACGGCTGGATGGCAGCACGAGGTGGCCGGCGAGCATGGCCGACCGAGCTACGGCGCGTTCAACCTCGAACATCTGACGGCGTGCAGGCTGGACATCCCGGAATATGAATGTGTGGAGATAACTGGAAGCGAACTGAAAGATTGCGATGGCGAGGAAGCGGTCGCCGACCGGCTGGACATGCTGCTGAATATCGCGCCCGGCGACGGGCTGTTCTGGATCGGAGCGGACACAGGATACACGGCCGACCCGACGGAAATTGTCGTCTTCAGAGAGGCGGTGGAAAATGAAAAGCCTGTTCTGCGCCTTATGCGCCGCATTCACATGGAGCATGTGGCCTATCCTCATATCGCTCAGACCATCGCTCTTCTGGATCGTTACCTCAATCCCGCGGGCATAGGGGTGGACGCTGGCGGCAACGGGCTGTCCGTGGTTCAGGAACTTACCTCGCTCGACAAATACAGAGACCTCAACCTCGGCCCGCGTCTTCGCGGATACAACTTCGGAAGCGCGGCGGTCATAGGAGAAAACGAAGACGGCAAGCCCGTCAAAAAGCAATGCAAGGAATACATGACAAGCCTGATCAACAGAGGTCTTCAATCGCGGCAGGTAATTCTTCCGGCTTCTGACGTCGAGATAGAAAGCCAGTTCACCACACACACGTATTCAATGAAGACGGGCAATGTGATTTATTCAAAAGGACACGACCACATAATCGACGCGGTGCGGTGCGCGGTGATGATCAGAGAACAAGAGCGGCTGGACGGCATAGGCGGAGTGGTAAGCGAGTTACCTCTTCCGGTAATGACCAATCCTATTTTTATATGATTGAGTATATCATGATTTTACTTAATTATACCTTGACGCCTTGCTTTTTTAATCAAGTTTTGTGTCGCCATTTGCAACTTTTCTTTTTTCTTCTTGTGCAAATATTCAAGCCATCCCTGCTTGATGTCGTCACCGAATTCACATGAGAACCTATCATCGGATACTGAGGCTCTCATTGCATTAACAGAGTCTGAAATGCTGTGACCTTTAGAAAGATTCTTATAAAAAGTGCAGAAACCTAAGGCCGTATCGCTCCACTCAGGATTGTCTCTGTGGCCAATAATTGCGAAGAAAGGCACGTCATCATTTGTAATTGCCATTTTGCAGCCAGCATACCCACGACATGAGGACATACATAGAATCAAGAGGTTGTCATATTCATTATTTATCGGATTCAGTATTTTTGTTAAATCATACCAATTAATGATATCGCCATTAGTGAGAGCGATACCGTCAGCGTTTCCATGTGCACTTATATGAATAATGGGAATTGAAGAATCGGATTCCAATGCCGCAGGGAGGCCTTCATAAACAGCTTTTTTAAACATCTCATCATTAACAGCAATAAAGTATCCACATGGTATGTTCATTAACTGAAGCATATGTACAAGAATCTGCCCTTCTGTTCTTTTAAGCAGAAAATCATCAGGAGACGGAGATTCAATTATGTGAACGAAAAAGTCCACGGGAGTTAATCCTTTGGCCATGTGCCACCTCATCATGCAGTAATTAATCTTAATTCTACACCAAAGATGCTTGGAAAGCATTACTTAGCCAATACATAGCGAAAGGGAGCTAATGCGCGATCAGGAATTGATTAAAGAAGCGATGGCGCGGGTGACAGACCTGCTGCTGCGCAAGAACCGGGACTACGGCAGCAGTTTCAGGGCTCCGGGCATTCTGTCCGGTGGACTGGATTCAAAGACGAAGCTGCTTGTGCGCATTGACGACAAGCTTGAGCGGCTCGGCAACCTGCTGGAAAAGAAAACGGACGTCGCCGTCTCCGACGAGAGCGTCATCGACACGGCCACAGACCTCATCGGCTATTTCGTTCTGCTTCTCATTCTTCTTGACGAAGAGCGAGGCGGCGGCAAACCGATGAGCGTCATAGAGGCCGAAGGAAGAACGGCCGGAGGAATCAATGAAAACTGAAAACAATCGGGGCAAGCGTCCGCGCCATCGCCCGAAGAACAATCTTACTGGCGACGTGATTGTTCCTCCGCGACTCAGCGCAGAGGGGGACATCGACTCCTCCGCGCTCGCCGATCTCGCCGTCAGCGACGCCGTTCCCGCAACGTGGGAAGAGCGCGCCGCTAAGGCATGGCAATATTACGTCAGCGAGCCGATAGTGAAAAACGCCATCAATTCGTGGCGCACGTTCGCCATCGGAGACGAAATCCAGTTCGGGTGCGACGACGAGGACGTCAAATGGGAAGCTAGAGAGCTGGCCGCGAAACTTAAACTGAACGCCTTCGTCAAGAATATGATTCTGAATCTTCTGGTGAAGGGCGAATGCGTCGGCTTCCAGCAGACCGGCTCCGACGGCGACGACATCGAAAAAGTCATCTGCGTAAATCCCAACAGCGCGAAGGTAATATACGAGAACGGCGAACTTAAAGAAATGAAACAGCATCCCGAATCGGCGGCCGCGGGCGAGCCGATAGACCTGCCGCTGGACAGGGTGCTGCACATTAAATGGGACGCGCAGCCGTATTCGCCGCGCGGAAACTCAATGGTGGTTCCGGCGTTTGAGTCCATCGAGCTGCTCCGGGACTATCGCAAGGCCGAGCGCGCGGTGGCGAAACGATGGACGACCCCGCTGCGATTTGTGCAGGTGGGCGGGCAGTTCGGACAGAAGACAATCATCCCCGACCAGAGAACGCTCAACAGCGTGCGCGACATGATCAACCGGATGGATTTGAAGGCCGGGCTGGTCGTGCCGTTCTATGTGAAGGCCGAAACTTACGGAACTGAAGGTCAGGTGCTCGACACCGAAAAGAAGATCAGGGAAATCAAAGAGGACATCATCATCGCGCTCGGTCTGGCAAAATCCCTCATCACGGGCGACGGTCCGAACTTCGCCACCGCCACCATCGGCATGCAGAAGATGGTAATCATGCTCAAAGAAATCAAACAGGCGGCGCGGGACATCCTCAACTGGATATTCTTCAAATGGCAGGACATGAAGGGCTACGGGGAAAAGAGCATCAATTACATTTTCAACGATCTCGATCTCGCCAACGAGGTGGACATCAAAAAACTGTACATCGAGCTTTATGACCGCAAGCTGATTTCAGGCAACAGCCTTCAGATCAAGATGGACCTTAACCCCGAAGTTGAAAGCGCCAACCTTGAAGCAGAATCAAAGAAGGGCGTCGACGTCACCGACCCGCGAATCATCATCGACATGGTCAACTCTGGGATAATGTCCATCGAGACCGCTCAAGAAAAGCTCGGCCTCGATAAAGAAAAGAACCGCCCGGCGGCGTCAGCGGACTGGCCGTATCGCCCTCCGTCGCTGACGGGAAGCGCCTCGCCGGACGCGCTGTGCGACGAATGTGAATTCTTCGATTCTGAAAACAACTGGTGCGACGCGCAAAACGGCGAGACCCGGTTCGACTCGCGCGCCTGCGCGTCGTTCAACAAAAAAACGAAGGAAGGCTGCGGATGCGGGCGTTAGCTGTCGAAACAACTCTGCACGACAGGATTATCGAAGCGACGCTCGCTTCGCGTCACAGCCGCGACCTGTACGCGGAACAGACGGTGGCGCGAGTCACCGACGCGCTTCAACGCGCTGAAAAGGATGTCAAAACGAGCCTGCTTCATTACGCCAATCTCGGTTCTCTGCCCGAGGGCAAGGCGATCAATCAGGCGTCGCTCAGAAAGCTTCAGCATCAGATTAAAGACCATATCCGAGTCGTGCGGGACGAGCATTCCCTGATTATGAAGACAGCCGTCAAAGACAGTTACAAGGCCGGCATCGATAACGGCGTCGGGGATCTCGCGCGCGCGAAAATGCCTTTTTACCGAGACCTTACTCCCGCTGGAATAAATCAGACGGGCAGCGCCGTCTTCACTCTCATCGACAAAGACGCGCTCGACTTCATGGCCAACTACAACGTGCAGCTCGCCGGAGATGTATCGCGGGAGTTGACCGACGGGATCAACCGCGCCATCCAGACGGGCATCGCCTCCGGGCGCAGCGTGCCGGAGATAGCAAAAGACATCGGGCGCGTCGTGCGCGACCCCGAAGAGTTCCGCAAGGCGGGCAAAACCGTGTTCAAGACGGCGCAGACCCGCATGGAGATGATCGCCCGCACCGAAACGCTAAGGGCGCACAATCAGGGCCGCATGAAGTTCTATGACGCCGTGGGCATTCAGAAGCTCGAATGGATGGCCGCCGGCGACGAGCGCATGTGTCCGGTGTGCGGGGAGCTGAACGGAAAAGTTTTTCCGATAGATAAATTCCCGAACATCCCGGCTCATCCCCATTGCCGGTGCTCGGTGGTTCACGCGTATCCGCTGGACATCTGCGGCGCGAAAAATCTGGGCGCCGTCGCCGCCACGGGAGAAGCCGCGTGCATTCTGCCGCCTCAGTCCATCGAGCAGATGGCGAAGGAAAAACAGTCTGAGGCGATCAAGGTCGGACAGTTCATATCAAAAGGCGAATGGGGCAAGCTGACAATCAAACAGCTTCAGGACAAGGCAAAGGCGAGCGGCGTGTCCATCGCCCGCACGAAAGACGACTTCATCGCCATCCTCAAACAGAAGACGGGCGCCGATTATTCCCATCTCGGCGGCAAGGAACTCAAGGCGCTGCTCAAACAGCACAAGATTGCCGCTCTCCGAAGCAAGGATGAACTCATCGACCTGTTGAAGGCAAAAGCGGCGCATGAGCATGGGCCGGATTTCGCTTCCATGCCCGTGTCGAAACTCAAAGAGCTGGCGCAGGAAAAAGGCATATCGTTGAACCTGACCAAGCGGGAAGTCATCGCAATGCTGGACGCGCTCGAGCCGGGCGTCGATCACAGTCTGCTCTCCGGTCAGGCGCTCATCGATGCGAAAGTAAAATTCAATATACCTGTCCTCAAAACCAAAGAGCATCTCGTCAAAGCTCTTGAGAAAAGTTTCAAAGAGGAACTTGGAAAGAAGGTCGTAAAAGAAGCCGCCGTGCAGGTGGCCGAAGAAACCGTCAAAAAAGAAAAAGAGATGATTCTTTCACTGCTGGACAACGTGAAGGTTTCCGTCGATCCCAAAGACTACAAAACGTTTCTGGCGGCCGCCAACGACGCCGAAGCGTTTCTCGGCAAGGGCGGTCTGTCCGTGGGCGACGACTATCTTAAAGAGAAAATCGCGGAGCTTGCAAAAAAGAAAGCCGAGTTCAAGGCGAAGATCGAGGCGATGTCCGCCAAGCAACTTAAAGACCTCGGCAAGCAGACAAAGGCTTCGCATTGGCAGTGGGGATCAAAAGACGACTTTGTAACGCTGTTCACAGAAACCGATCCGGCGGCGATCAAGGCCGCAAAAGATAGCATTGATCTGAAATGGGCGAAATGGGCTGAAAAGCATGGAAAGAAGCCCGCGGGAACTCCCGCGACAAAGCCGACGCCGCCTCCAGTTCCCAAGCCCGCTCCGAAACCCGCGCCGCCTCCGACCGCCGTCGTTCTGGAAAAACCGCACACGGATATCGCGGGCGGGTTTAAAAAACTTGACGCCGACTGGGACGCGCTCGACAAGGGCGGAATCTTCAAATATTCCAGAGACGCTAAATCGCTGGGCGGCGCGCATGAAAAATACATCTATGTTGACCGCCGGGGCGACGAGTGGCTGTTCAAGCCGAACGATGCGTTTGTGGCGCGAGGCGAAGAGATGGCGTACCGCGTCGGGCGGCTCATCGACCCCGACGCAGTCGAGGTGCGCTATGTGGAACTCGGCGGACGGCAAGGCTCAATCCAGCGGCTGGTCAAATACGTCAAACATGAAGGCACGTTCCGGGACATCCCCATCCACAAGATGACGTCTGTCGAGATCGAGGCGGTGCAGCGAGAGCACATCATCGACTGGCTAATCTCTAACCATGACGGGCACGCCAAACAGTTCGTGCGGGCCGCCGACGGCAAGATTTACGGAATCGACAAGGGTCAGGCGTTCAAGTTCCTCGGCAAAGATAAACTCAACATCGCCTATCATCCCAACTCTATGGAGGCCGAGCCGCTATACAACACGCTTTTCAGGGCGTACAAAAGCGGCGATGTGGATATTGACCTTCAGGCGGCGCTCAAATACATCCGGCGCGTCGAGCGCATTCCCGACTCTGAATACATGGAGATCATCCGACCTTATGTCGACGGTCGATTCGGAGCGAAAGCGAGCGCGGCAAAAGATGAGTTCTGCAAGCTCGCGCTCGCCCGCAAAAACAACATCAGGCGAGACTTCGAAAGTTTTTACAACGAGCTACATAAGACGCGGCACAGCGCGGAGTTCAGGTTCAGCGACGACGTGAAAGCCGTTCGAAAATTGTCAAAGGAAGACGAACTTCTTCTGCGCGAGGCGCACGAGATGAAGGCGCAGGGAAAAACGCTCCAACTCGACGTTGACGACATAGAGGATCAGAACGCGCTCGTTTTCACACAGAGGAACATTCAGGGCAAAGAGGAAACGGTCATTCAATTCAAGCTGCGGCCCGACTCTGAAAAGAAGTTTCTGGACGCGCTCGGAGAAAAAGGCGCGGCGTCCCGCTCGCTGTCCCACGGCGACGTTCTGACCGAAGACACTTTTTACGACAAAATCCTCGCGGGCGTCAAAACAGTCAATCACCACATCGACTCCGGCGACTTTGCTTTCAACAAAGACAAGCTCGATGAAATAAGAAAACTGATTCCCGATCTTGAAAAGCTGGCGAAGACGGGCAAAACGGCGTCCGTCAGGGACATGGCCGCCGAATATCTGAAAGTGTCCGAGGCTGCGCTCGAAGCCGCGAAAAACAAAACGAAATATCCCGGCAAGCTCAATCAGTACGCCGCGAAAAAACATCTTATCGACCAAGAAGCAAAACCCGATCCGAAGGCGGCAGACTTCCGGTTTCAGAAGACGGACATCAAGATAGACCAGCGGCAGTGCCGGGGCGGGGAAATACATGTGGTCAAATCCGACGCCGACCTGAACAAAATATTCGGCAAAAGTTCAGGTTTCAACCGGGGCGTGCAGTACCGCGTCGAACTCGACGACGGCGTTGTGATGGACTATCGTCCGTGGGACTCCGCGAACCCTTACGCTATTCAGGGGCAGGTGGAAATCCGGGTAGTCGGCAAAGTGGCCGATCACAACAGTTTCGAGTCGATTCTCGACAGACTCGAGCGGCTCGGCATCAACTCCGTTCCCGCGAGCGTCGAGGACGCCGAGATTATGTACTTGCAGAAACAGGCGTATGTGCTCAAGAAAGACGCGTCCGCCGCATGGAAAAAGATGGGCCAGAAGCTGGATTCCTCGAACGCGACGAAATCAGAGCGCATTCAGGCGATGAGAAAATTCTGGTTGGACGAACTCGGCGTGGACGATGTCACAAAGATACCCGGCTATGACCCGGTGGGCAGATATGAGCTTGGCTTCAACGCTCCGGCGCGTCGGGCGGGATACCGCCACCAGATTAGGTTCGACATCACAGACGAGATGCTGGAGAAGGATTTGAAAGGTTACGGCCTTTATCACAACGTAACCGACGGCGGGGACATCGAAGACCTCGTTAAATCGGTTCTTGAAAACAACGGCAACATGGTCTCGACGGTCGAAAAAATCCGCATCGGGGTAAAGCCCGGAGGCATGTCGCCGGAGAGCGATATGAGAAGCGGCGGCGCGACGTACTTCTTCACCCGCATTCGCAAAGTGCCGACTGGCGGACGGGGCAGCGCGGGTCTCTATTTCAAGAAACGCCTTCTGCGCCGGATGGACGCCATCACTTACGACCATGACGCTTTCGGCAAGGTGATCGACGACTATGTCCGCAAAAAGCGGCTATCCAGTCTAGATGACTACAAGCGGCTGGCCGGCGGCGGGCGAAGCGACGAGACTATTTTCAAATACACGGTGTCCCTGCTTGACGAGATTGAAATAATCAAAACAAAGGACGCGGCGCAACGCGCCAGAATCATCGGGCTTTTCAGGCAAAAAGGCTTTTTAAAACTGCCGGATGGCCGGAACATAGAGGACGTGGTTCTGTGATGATGAACGAGCTTGAAGAGGCAAAACAACAGATGCAGGGAAAGATCGACCGCATCGCGGAGCCGGGGGCTGTCGTGGTGGTTGACCTCGGCGGCTCGGATTTCGTGCGAATCCTCGTAGACCGGTTCGAGATTCTTTTCGCACGGCCTGTTTTCGGCGCTGACGGCGCGGTCGCCGCGCATTGCTACTGGGCTGTGTGTTTTGAGGTCGGGTTCGACATGGGCGGCCCCCAGCATGTCCGAATATTCAAGATGGAGAACATCCGGGAAGAGCGGCCCGATCTGTTCCTGTTCCGCGACCAGCGTGGGTATGACTGCTTCATTGAGTCCGTTGATGTGATAGATGAAGACAGAAAAGCGGACTTCAAACGCTGGCGAGAATACAAGGCGAAAAACAAAGAAGCGTTCGAGAGGTTGTATGGCGAGTTCACCGAAGAGGCGATGGAGATGGCCCTGAACCACGAAAAGGATGTCTCATGAAGATACGCTATTTCATCGAGTACAAACGGCCCGACCCGAATAAGTGGGAGATGATCCCCATCGGCGTCTGGGCGCATGGGGTGGACGACCGCTCCGCGTTTGAAGTCGGCTATCTGCCCGGTTACGACGACGAGGAATGGGACGCCCAGTGCGTCATCAACCGGATGGTCGAGCAGGACATTCGGGAATTGCCGGCGGACTTCCTTGAGCAGCGCCGCGACGCCGTCCCCGTCTATCTCGGCTCGCGCACCATGCCTGTCGAAACGGACAAGTATGGAAGCGTGACGAAACTGGTCAATGATGTTCTGGAGCAAATAATATCAGGCAAGCAATTGTTGCTTGATGGTTAAGGCAGGCCATTTTATTTTGCAAACTCTGGTTGACAATTGGTATATTATGATAAAATTACTTTCAAATTCGAAAACGGCAAGGCAACATATGTCGAGATGAACTCGACGAGAAGTGGGAGTATAAAGACTTGCCAAATTAAACTGCGAGGCACATAAATATGGCGCGGTACTTTCTTACTAATCCAGAAACGGGAAAAGGCAAGCTAGAGCAAAAAGGACAAAGTTGGGATAAACCGATTTACCATTGCAGACAAACCAATACACTTTGGCTTCTTGATTGGACTCCATCAGGAAGATATCTTATTTATCTCGACAAAGAAACAGGGCACATCGATCCCTCAAGACAATTTTCTGTTCCTACTGATTGGGAAGGAGAGCCTCAAAGCATTGGAATACGAGAAGAAATATGGATGCACATCATTAACCAAGGAGAAGGAGTTGATATCGCGGAAGATGTCAAAGAGCTTATAAGAAATGGTGATTATCTTTACAAGATTGATTTTGAGGGACGGATAACCCACCGAATCCTCCTAGAAGGAAATGAATTTAAGTTAGTATTGTTGTAAAATATGAGGGAGAGCATGAGATGAATACCCTGATAGTCAACATAACAGAGAATAAGAAAGGTTTTGAAGACAGGCTTGCAAACGAAGTGCTTGCCGCCTTGGAAAACGAATATCCCAACAGAAATACTCTTGTTAATATCACCAATAGTAATTTCGATGAACTGGAACAGGAAATATCAAAGAATGATGTGATTTTTCTTGTTGGACATGGTCTTGCGGATGACGATATTGATCTGATCGAACTTTTCCCTACAGATACAGCGAGCACTGGTGGTAGCTTTGATCATTTTAGGATATTTAACAATTATGAGTTGCTGGCACATTTCATCGGAATACAAAACCATAGATTCCTTTTGATTTTATGCGTTTGCGATGGCTTTTGCCCTTCTTCCCTTTCAATCACAATGGATTTCCCGAATCTTATAGGAGTAATTGGTTCGAAAACAAAAGTGTTAATTCCCAATCATCAACAAGCACTAATTTCTCTATTGAAGAGATTTCATCAACAGTGGATAACGGATAGCCGTGCCTCGAAACATGTTGAAAGTGTAACGATGCAATGGAAAAAAGAGTTTTCCGAGGTGAAAGACTTCCATTTCTTCCCAGGATTTACAATTATCGATGATGGATTTGAGGAATGATGGGAATCTTTTACCATTGAACTAAATAGCATATAGTCCGGCAGTATTGAACGCTCAGGCGCGGTAGCCAGTCCGTAAACGCTGAGACATCAAGCCCGGTAACAAGCGAGAGATCGCATGTTGCCGGGTTTTTTATTTTCCGCGAGGTGAGCAAATGGAAATCAACGGATTCAAAACAGACCTTGAGAAGATAAGCTTTCTGATTGAAGCCGATGCAGACCTGCGTCTCGGCCTTCTCGCCGCAGAGGGCAAGCTGGAACTCGTCACCGACCGGCGAGCCGCCGGGGGCGAATTTGGCGATACTTTATCTCCTTGCTTAACAGAATATGAATACGATCTGGAGTCGCTTGCAGCGGCTGATGACCCAGCCGAGGAGCGGCCGAAGTACATCACGAATTTCATTGGCTCCAAACAGAAGCTCGTTGACTGGATTTGGAGCAACACGCCCGGAGACGTCGAATCCGTGTTTGACGCCTTTTCCGGCTCGTCCGTCGTCGGATACATGTACAAAACAAAGGGTCTGCGGGTCTTTTCCAACGACCGCCTCACATACTGCTATCACGCCGCGCGCGCCATCGTCGAAAATAACAACGTCCGACTGACTGAAAAAGAAATAGAAGCCCTGCTCAAAGAAAGCAATTCCGACGCGGGCACATTCATACAAAAAACATTTCACGGCATTTTCTTCAAAAACGACGTGCTCGCGCTTCTGGATGTGATGCGCGCAAACATCGACGCGCTGAGCGGCACAAAGAAAAGCATGGCTCTGTTCGCGCTGGGCAAGACGTGCATGTCGGGGGGCGGGTTCGGGCATTTCTCATCCACCACCAAGGGCGGACAGAGACACTACACCGTCGAAAGCTTCATTGAACATTACAGGGACAACCTGCTTCGCATCAACGCGCTCGTGTTCGACAACGGCAAGGAAAACAAAGCGTTCAACGGCGACATCGCGGACGTCGCGCCGAAAGTGAAAGCCGACCTCGTCTATTTCGATCCGCCTTACGCCACGCAGTTCAGCTCCACGAACTACGAGAAATATTATCACTTCGTGGAAGGCCTGATGGACTACTGGAAAGACAAGGAGATAGACCACGCGAAAAAAATCCGCAACTACAAGATAGACGACTCCGGAGTGACGCCCGCGACGGCCAAACAGTTCTTCACGGATTTTCTCACCGCCTCGAAACACATCCCTCACTGGCTGATCTCCTACCGGGACAACGCATACCCGACAGAGAGCGAGATCAAGGGCATCGTCGCCGGCCTCGGCAAAGAGTCCCGCATGAAGTCGAAGGATCACAAATATCAGCTTGCGGGCAAGAACCGGGGAGACGCGCCCTCGAACGCCAAAGAAAGACTGTTCGTGTGCGCTGATGAAGCTGGTGAAGACGACGCCGGGCTGTCCGCCGTCGCCAACATGGAGGATGTCGCGGAGTTGTCTCTCGACACGGATTTCGACCTCGATGTGATGAGCGCCATCGCGGGTAAAACCGACAACGTGCTCGTGACCGGCTACATCGGCAACAAGCATTTCGTCATGAACTGGATAGACAAGAATTTTCCTAAGGACGCCAAAAGTCTGTTTGACGCATTCTCCGGCGGCGCGAACGTCGCCTATTACTTCAAGCGCAAGGGACTGCGGGTCACGACCAACGACATCATGCGCTACCCGTATCACATCGCCCGCGCCGTCATCGAAAACAACACGGAAACAATCTCGGACGAAGAGCTGGTGGCGCTGACGGAAAAGAACTCCGGCGCCGGGACGTTCATCGCAGACACCTTCTACGGCTACTACTACACAAAGCCGATTCTGCAGTTCATGGACGCCGTCTGGTCGAACGCCCAGAAACTCAAAGGGTACAAGAAAGACATCGCGCTCGCCGCTCTCGGCCACACGTGCAAGGCAAAGGCCGTGTTCGGAATGTTCAACCGCAGCAAGATGAACCGAACGCGCAAGATAAGCGAACTGGACAAGGGCTATCAGTCTTCGAGCATAGGCAACATCCCCGTGGGCGAATTCATCACGGCGTACAAAAAGTATGTCCGACAGATCAATGGCCTCGTCTATGACAACGGACAGGAGAACAAGGCGCACAACGGCGACATACTCAAAACCCTCCCCGAAGTGAAAGCAGACGTCATCTACTGCGATCCGCCGTACATCACCGAATTTCTGCGCAACGACTACGAAGACTATTACCACTTCGTGGAAGGGCTGATGACGCGCTGGGAGGGAAAGGAAATCCTCGACACGCCCCGCCGCAACTTCGCGTCCCGCACGAAATACACAAAAGAAAGCATGAGAGAACTGCTTGGGGACGTCGTGACGGCGTCGGCGAAAAACTTCCCCCACATCCTCATCAGCTACCGGGACAAGGCGTTTCCCACCGAGCGGGAAATGCGCGAGATGGTGTCCGGCTCGTACAGCGACGTGAAGGTAAAGCGCATCGCCGTCGAGTACAACATCGTCAAAAAAGAGTCCGCATCGGGCGGCAAATACGCGACCGAACTGCTGTTCATCGGCAAGAAGACCTCGGGCGGCGGCGCGGCGGCAAAAGCGTCCGACCACACAACGCCCCGCAACCACACCACCGTCATTGGCGAGATCATGCCGGCGGCCGCCCCCGGCCTCGCCGCCGAGGCGATCAGCCTGTCGGACGGCAACGCGCAGGGCGACAAGGAATTCAGTTTCATCCTGACGCACGCTGGCGCGAACAAGAACGGGGACTTCTTCACGGTCGATGAGCTTTCGGCGCGCCACCAGACGGCCATCAACAAAAAGATAGACCTGAAACACTCGCAGGATTTTACGGACATCGTGGGCGGCGTCATCGCGAGCGACTTTGTTCAGGAGAGTCAGAAAGCGTGGGTCGAATGCGTCGGGGAGTTGTACACCAACGACAACATCAACTCCCGGCTGGCGTACAAGCTGATCAAGAAAGGCGTCATCACGCAGGTGTCGATGGAGTGCGATTACGAGGAGGGCGAATGCTCGATCTGCGGCAAGCGCGTGAGCAACAAGGCCGACTACTGCATCCATCTGAAGAAACACAAGGGAGGTGAGTTCAAGGGGCAACCCGCGTATGAAATTCTTCACGGCGTCACCTTTACGGGCCTCGGCCTGCTGGACCGCAAGGGCGCCGACGAGAACGCGAAGATAAAGCAGGTCGCTGAAATACAAAACAACGAAGGAGGCAATGACGGTATGGACGGAGAAAACAAGAAACCGGACACCGAGGAAACCGGCGCGGCGAAAAGCGCGCTTGAGTCAATCTCGGCGGCCAACGACGCCCGGCTCAAAGAGCTTGAGGCCGAGAACAAGAAGCTTAAAGAAAGCCTCGATGAGCTTCAGAAGGAACTGGACAAGCTGAAGTCCGAGCGCGAGGCGGCGATTCGAAGCGCGCGCGCCGAGAAGCTGGTCGGCGAGATGGAAAACCGGGGCGTCGAGTTCGCCGACAGTTCCGACCGCGAGTCCGAGATGAAACGGCTGGCGGGACTGACCGACGACGCTTTCTCGGCCACCGAGGCTGCGGTCAAGCGGATGAAGAAGAAGGAGGAAAAAAAGGAGGAGCCCGACCCGGATGAGAATTCGGAGAGCGGCGAGAAAGACAAGAAGCCCGCGGGCAAGAAGAGCAAAGCCGACGCCGCCGGCGGCATGAACGCGAACGCGAACGTGCGGCTGTTCGACGTGGACGACGGAAAAGAATCCCTCGAGGACAACTTGAAGTCGGGATTCATGGCGGCGTACAACGAGCGCGTGGGCGCGAGCAACTGATAATTTTCCACTGAGGAGGAAACAGACAATGGGATATCTGAACGCGAATCACCCCGGCCTTGCGTATGGCGACGGATATATGCAGGGCGCGGGAAGCATGGGGCAGTTCGTCAAGGCGGTCGGCGACAACACTTTTGCGGTGAACACTGACGCGGGCGTTCAGTGCGTGGGCATGCTGCGCAAAGACTACGTCGACGGCGAGATGCCCGCATTCTGGTGTTGCGGCGGCGTGTACGAAACGGATGTGTTCAGCGGCGCGATCACCCCGAACGAGCTTCTGAGAATAGACGCCAACGGCAAACTCACCGGAGGGGGCAACAACAACAACAAGGTCGCCCAGGCGCTCAGCGTCTCCGGCGGCATCCTGAAGTTCAAACTGCTGATCTAAAAACAGTAGACAGTAGAAAGCATACAGGATACAGGGAAAGACAAAAGCCAAAAAGCAATTAAAAAGCATTCCCTTTATTCTGCCTACTGCCAACTGCCTACCTTCAGAAAGGGAGGAACAACCCAGTATGGAAACAAAGAAAAAGGTTAAAACGGACTCGCAGGAGTTCATGGAAAAGATGGGCAAGCTGATGACCGAGGCTCTGGCCACGCCCGATGGAATGCGCGCGCTGGCGGCGTCAATAGCCGCGCCCATCGAGCAGGAAATAGCGCGCAAGGAAATCAGCTCTCTGCTTCTGACCAAGCACAATCTGCCCAAGGGCGAGCGCGCGATTTATCAGAAGCGGCCCCGGCTGAAAGCCTTCTGGATTTCAAAGGACGGCGAGGCGCGGGAGATTGAAGTCGGCAAAGACGAAATCGAAATCCCGACCCACCGCGTCCACAGCGCCCCGATGGTGGACATCAGCATTCTCAAACACGGCAACATCGGCGCCCTCACGGACATCCAGAAAGCTTCCTCGGATGAAATCCGAAAGGAGATAGACAAGCGCACGCTCACCGTCATCTCCTCGGCCGTGCCCGCCGAAAACATCGTGAACATCTCCGGCGGGGTCATCACCGAAGACGCGCTCAACGACGCAATCAGCATCCTTGAAGACAAGGAGCTGACCGTCAAAAACATCGTGCTTCGCGGAAAACGCTTCAACGAGATTCGCTCGTGGGACCTCGACCCCGTCACCCAGCTCGAGCTTCGCCAGAAAGGCGTCATCAAGGTTTACGGCGGCGCGAACATTCTGCTCACTTCGGCGGCCAACATCAACGAGGTGCTCGTCCTCCCGGACGAGGAAATCGGCAAAATGCCCATCCGCGAGCCTCTCACGTCCGAGGCGATAGACAAGAAGCTCAAGTTCAAAACCGGCTGGCTGATCTGGAGCGAGCTCGGCATGGGAATCACCCGCCCGGACATCATCGCAAAAATCGTCATCAATCCGTAAGCGAAGGAGGAATCGCGCATGGCAAAAATCAGAAACCTCACGCCGGGCATTCTGCATGTTCCGGCGGCGAAGCTTCGGCTTCAGGGCGGCGCGGTCGCGGATGCTCCGGAAATCACCCCGGACATCCAAAAGCAGATCGACGCCGGACGCCTCGAAGTCGTCACGGACGAGGACGCGGCGACGGAGGAAGCGCCCGCGCTACGACCGCCCGATCCGCCCGCCGATTACGACAGGCTGGATGAAGCTGGAGCCATCGATTACATCGAGGACGAGACCGACCCGAAAGTCATCAAGTCCATCTTGACCGTCGAAAACCGGCCCGGCGTGCTCGACGTCCTGAGAACCAAACTTTCAGAAGTAGAAGGCATGCAGTAGGCAGTAGAAAGGGAAAAGACTATTTCAAGGATTCTATAAGGCCGTGAAGCATCCTGCTGACCTCGCTTATGTTGGAAATATAGTCGCTGTTGGACTCGATGTAATCAAGGTCTTTGGCGAGGATGAGATAGTATCTCAATTCTTCGAGAGAGGCTTGGGCGATATTGTAATAATTCGCCTTATCCTTCAAGCCCCTCTTTTTGAAGCCCTCCGCGATATTCGCGGGAACGGAAACTGCCGCTCTCCGCATCTGGCTGACAAGCCCGTAGCGTTCCTCGGCGGGAAACGCGCCTGTTGTTTTGTAAATATTGAGGACAAGAGAATGCGCTTTTTGCCAGACCACAAGGTCAGTGAAGTTGCTGATAGTTGCCATAGAGGCCTCCTGACTGATTTTACTTTTTTCCCTGTATGCTGTCTACTGCATGCTGCCTACCGGAGATTTTAGATGCCGACCAGTAATCTCGTCGCGCTGTTGCGGCTTGACATAGGGGACACCGCCGGGGAGATGCTCAACGATGAGTATCTTTCCCGGTGCGTGACCCGGGCCGTGTACGCCGTCAACAAGGACAACGGCTCGTCCTTCTCCGTCGAAGGAGACGAAATCATTCCCGACCCCGCCGGAGAACAGCGGGAGCTGCTTCTGCTGAAAGCGCACGTCAATGTCTGTTCTCTGATGCGCTCGATCACCGCGAACGTTTTCTCGTTCAAGAGCGGCGACAAGAGCGTGGATAAGACGAAGCAGCCGTCATACTGGGCCGACCTTCAGGGCGACCTTGAGAAGGAATACCGGGAGCGCACAAAGAAATCCGCGCCGGACGGCGGACTCGTGGACGACCCGGACAGCGGAATCATGATCGCGCCGGCGTTAAAACCCGTGATCTATGAAAGCGGAATCGTAGAGGACGAAAATGCTGCTCTCGGATAAGGACAAAGAGTTCATCGCCGTATGCGCGGCGGAGCTGATCGCCAGTTCCGGCCAGACGGGCAAGCGGTATGTCGCCGACACGGCCGCCGAGAAAATCTACGGCGCGGGCGACGCCCCTTTTGTGTTCGACTGCGAGTTCCCGTTCGAGTTCGTGGAGACGCCGCCCCAAACACTCACCGCGCAGAAGATGGACGCGACGATATCCGTTCTGCCCGATCAGGAGATTTACGAGAGCGACCACATCGAGTTCGACGGCGTTCGTTACAAGGTCGTGACGGTCGAGTCGTTGAACGTGTTCGGCGGCGTCAGCCATAAGGTGGTCGCGGTTGTGAGGCTGCATCCGTGAAGAAGACGAAATTCGGAGATTGGAACAAACTCGAGCGGACGCTGAAAAACTGCGCGCCCGTGAAATTCCAGATCGCTTTGAATAAGGCGGCGACGAAATGCGCGCTGCTGCTGGTTCGGGAAATCAAGAAGGGAATCGTATCTCAGTCGCCCGGGGGCAAGAAGTTTGAACCGCTTGCAGCCGCGACCATCGAGAGAAAGGGTTCTTCAAAGGCGCTCATCGACACCGGCTTTCTGCTCAACGCCATCACGCAGAAGATACAGGGCGACAAGGCGTTCGTGGGACTCCTTCGGGGCACGCGAAACAAGGACGGAGACGAGATCGTGAACATCGGCGCGGTCATGGAGTTCGGAGCGACGATCCAGCATCCCAACGGCGCGACCATCGTCATCCCGCCGAGACCGTTCCTGCACCCGGTCATGGAGCAGCACAAGGAGGAGATAAAAAAGATTTTCTCGGAGGCGATCCTTGGGCTGATTGATTGAGTTACAAACGCCTGTATAATTAGATGAGGCATGGTGTTGCCGATGGTTGAAAGATAATTGAAAACAGAATCATAAATCGCCTTGAGCAGCGGGTGATATGATATACTTTAATAAATACTACCTTGATTGGTGGATATCGATGGCGATAAAGTTGTTTCTGAAGACAGTCATTTTTCTCTTCACGATTCAAGTCGCATATGTAGCAACGGCTCTGGCTAACCATAGCTGGACTATTGATGGAGTAGGCGGATCAGTGCGAGTGCTTGATACAGAGCACGAGTCCGTTATTATGGTTAGGGAATGGGTTCGCATGGATGTTTACGACGATTATTACACAGTGAAGGCCCAGTTTGTCTTCCACAATGATGGACCGCCGACGGATGTTATGATGGGGTTTCCAGAAAGAAATGATACATACGAACTCAGCAAATACGAAGGTTTTTTATGGTTCAATAATTGGGTTGATGGAAAGAAGGTTGATGCAGTTCGGACAAGAAGGATGCATGAAGAAGGATACCCGCTTGACGAAGACGGACAACCGATTGACGGTGAGTTGGTTTTTTTTGATGTTTATTTATGGAAAATACGCGTTGGTTTTGATCAGAATCAAACAAGAACCATACGTGTTGAGTACAAGGCAAAGGCAGGGAAAGAGGCGTTTGGCTCGAGAATCGCAGAATATAACTTCACAGGACAAAATTGGCGCGATAATGTCAAAGAAGCAAATTTCCTAGCGGTTCTGCATCTTTCAGGAACGAATCGTATTTGGATTGCATCTCCGCTGTGTTTGCGAATGAAAGACAATCGTTTGAGTGGGAAGTGGGTGGACTGGCCGGCTCAAGCCCACCTCAGAATTAACTACGCTCCAACGCTTGAAGAGGCTATCAATCTAAGTTTCGGAAAAAGAGAAAGTGAAACAGACAAATCATGTCTTATGGATGGGGTATTGTTTTCGAGAGATAAAGTACAAGAAGTAATGTTGCCTCAAGCGCTAGTGGACAATGGAAACGTATATATTAGGTCCCAAGCCTTCTATCGTATTCTTCCTAAATGCTCATTAGAAGGAGTAACCACCAGCAAGTTTAGCGTTGAATGCAAAAGCAGAAAAGCAACATTTATTGCAGAAGAATCGACAATCGATGTTAATGGTGAAAAGCAGGAGGTATTGCTATCGCCGTTTTTTAGGAAAATTGAAAAGCATCACGACAGTGACATATATGTGCCTGCGAAAGCCACAATAGAGTTATTGGGGGGGCAGCTAGAATTTGATGATAACGCAAGAAGAGCTTGGATTGATATTGCAGGCATAATCGATAATTAGAACTGAATGATTTTAAAATAGATAATACACAACAGCCCGGAAGTATTGAACGCTCAGGCGCGGTAGCCAGTCCGTAAAGCTCTGAGTTCAAGCCCGGTGACATGCGAGAGATCGCGCGTTGCCGGGCTTTTTGCGTTTGCGGGGCGTTTTGCGGCAAATCAGTCTGCGGGGGGAGGTGAAATATGAACTCAAACATTAGAAATGCCGCTGAAGCTCTTGTCCGTAAACTTCAGGCGGACGCGGCGCCGAACACTGTTCTGGTTCCTGTTAACGACCACTACGAGATAAAGCAGGTTCCCTCTCTTCTTGCGATAGGCCCGAAGATGGAAGAGAACCGCTCGAAGCGAATATATGAAAAGAGGGTGGAGACGGACAGAGTCAGCCTCGCTTACGCCGAGCGCAACTGGCCCCGGTTCTATCATCTGGATTTCGATTTAGTCCTTACGACGGGCAACGGGATGGAGCTTCTCGAACTTCAGGAGCGGCTGACAGCGTTTTTTCTGGACAACATTTCTCTGTCCATTCCGTGCGCCGTCGGATGGGGACTCGGCCCGTATGGGATCGAGCCGTGGGGTTCGGAGTCCGGCGACCTGAAGTTTTATCTGCGCGAGATGGTTCCCATGGGCGGTCTGGAGAGGCCTAACCTGTCGAATCTCCGTCAGGCTTCCGGGCGATACCGCATCGAGGATGTTCCCGTTTTCGATCACGCGCTTGAGCAAGGCAAACTCGTTGTCCACCGGGACTTTGTTCTGTGCGACATGGAGTCGCGGGTTCCGGTGGAAACTTTTTCACGATAGGAAATGAGGTGATTTATTTTGAAAAATATTCTTCTCAAAAACATCTCCGGCGCGTTGCTGACAGTGAATGTGGCCAAGGGGCGCGGGCTGCATTTTCTTGCCGGAGAGACGAAAAACGTGCCCGCGGCGACGATTGAAAGCCCCGATGTGTTCCGGCTTTTCAGAAAGGGGTTTCTCGCGGTCATAGACGAAAAGCCCTCCGCGCCCGAAAAGAAGAAGGGCAAATCCTGAAAGAGAGGTGATCCATCCTCATGCCCGAATATCTGTCTCCAGACATTTTTGTCGAGGAACGGGAGAGCAACCGGCACACCATCGAGCGCGTGAGCGCGTCGGTGGCCGCGTTCTACGGCATCGCCGAGCGCGGGCCCGTGGGCGTTCCCGTCCTCATCACAAGTTTCGCCCAGTTCCGGCGCATCTTCGGCGGCTATATTCCCAACAGCCATCTTGCATACGCCGTGGACGGGTTCTTCAAAAAGGTAAAGGGTCGCTGCTACGTGTCGCGGGTTGTGCATTACACCGACATCACGGACGCGGCCACCGCGACGTGCGAAACCAGCGCGGCAACGCTGAACGACCGCGCGGGCGCTCCCGTCCCGACGCTTGGCGTGAAAGCGGTATCCCCCGGCAAATGGGGCGACGACATCTCCGTGAAAATCGAAGCGGCCACAAACAAGGCCGCCGAGCATTTCAAGATGAAGGTCTATCTGAAGGGGACGCTTGTCGACCTGCGCGACGACCTGTCGATGGACGCGGCAAGCGAGAACTACGCGATAGGGCGCGTCAACGGAGTATCCGAATTCATCGTCCTTGAAGACCTCGGCGGCGCGACCGCCGCGCCTGAAAACAGGCCCGCCGAGGGTTTGTTCGCGCTGACGGGCGGGGACGACGGACTTGTCGGCATCGGCGACATCGATTACGCTGGAAGCCATGCGGCGCGCACGGGCGTGTTCGCTTTCGACCCCGTCGATGAAATCAGCATCCTCGCCTGTCCCGGCGTCACCACGCAGACGGTTCAGAACGCGCTCTGCACCTATTCCGAACTGCGACAGGACATCTTCGTCATTCTTGACCCGCCCGTAGGCATGAACGTGACGGAGATAAAGGAGTACGTTCAGGACACGGCGGCGTTTAACTGCCGGTTCGCGGCGCTGTACTACCCGAACATCGTCATCATTGATCCGGCGACCGGAAAGAGCCGCATCGCGCCGCCGTCCGGCCAGCTCGCCGGCATCTATGCGAAAACGGACGTGGTGCACGGGGTGCATAAAGCTCCGGCGGGAACCGAGGACGGCAAATTCGCGGACGTCATCGGCCTTGAATACACGCTCGACAAGGGGCAGCGGGACACGCTGTATCCGGCGCGCGTCAATCCGATCATAAAAAAGCGCGGCGTGGGCGTTGTGGCTTGGGGCAACCGGACGCTGACGGCGCTCTCCGACTGGCGTTCAATCAACGTGCGGCGTCTGTTTCTGAACGTGGTGGAATCCATCGCCGAGGGAACGGAATGGGCGGTGTTCAAGCCGAACAATCAGGAGTTGTGGCGCGACCTCAACACCACGATCACGCTCTTTTTGAAGGAATACTGGCGAGAGGGCGCGTTTTTCGACGGCGGCACGGGCAACTGGCGCGATTCGTTCTACGTCAAATGCGACGCCGAGTTGAACACGCAGGAAATCATCGACCAATACAAAGTCGTGACCGAGATCGGAATCGCGCCCACCAAGGCGGCGGAATTCGTGATCTTCCGCATCACGCAGTGGGACGGCGGCCGATTAATCGGCGAAACAATGGGAGGTGTGTAACATGCCCGCACAGGCGACAGCAATCAATTATTGGGACAAGTACGCGTTCATCGTGAAGATCGACGGCGTTGTCCGAGCGGCGTTCAACAAGTGTTCCGGGTTGAAGGCCGAGGCCGAGGTCATCGAGTATTCAGAGGGCGGCGCGCTCACGCCACACAAACAGCCGGGCACGGTCAAGTTCGACGACATCGAACTCGAACGAGGCATGACGGACGACGACGACCTCTACAACTGGTGGAGCGAGATTTACAACCACGCGTCGGGGACGGGGTCGGCGGACGAGCGCAAGTACAAACGCAAGGTGACGATCATCCAGAAGGACAGAAGCGGCGCGGAGCTTGCGCGATGGGTTGTGCCGAAAGCGTTTCCGTCCGCGTTCGAGACCGACGACTGGGACAATGAGTCCTCCGAGCACCAGATCACCAAACTGACTCTGGCGCACGAGGGATTCGAGAAAGAGTGATCAGAGGAGGTCGATGAATTCTTCGATTGTGAGACCGGCATCTTTGATGATGCTTGACAGAGTTCCTTTGGGGATTGTTGTGGCATGGACGGGAACTATCAGAAAATGGTTTACGCCGGGCTTTTCAAGCTTCGCATGGCTGCCTTTCTGACTCTTGATATTCCAGCCGTTCTTTTGAAAGGCTCTGATCGCTTTTTTCCCGGTTATGTCTGGAATCTTTGTCATACAGCAATTTCCAGAAACTCCACTTTCGTGCGTATTCTGTCGATTTCGTCCTTAGAAGCATCTTCGAGGTAAAGCTCTATGGCTTCACGAATGTTTTTCTGTGCGTCTTCTATCGTATCGCCGAATGAATGGCAGCCTTTGAGTTCAGGACATGAAACATTAAAGCGTCCGTCCTCATCCTGCTGGATAACAATTTTATAGTTCATTGCTTTCACCTCGTTTCAATTATAACAAATTTCTGTAAAGGAGACACGACAATCATGGAACTTTACACCGAAAAAGTGACGCTGCCGTCGGGCGTCGAGGCGACCATCAGGGAGATGACCGCCACAGAGGAAGGATTTCTCGCAAGCCAGAAGATGCTCAAATCCGGCGAGGCGTTCGAGAAGATTCTGCGCAACTGCGTGCTCGAAAAGGACGTCGACATAGACAACCTGCTTGTGGGCGACCGCTACTACCTGATGCTCGCCATCCGCCGCCTGACATACGGCGATGACTACGATTTCAAAGTGCGGTGCGGGTCGTGCGGACAGACGTTCAACATGAGCGTCAATCTTTCCGAGCTTCCCGTAAAGAAACTTGAGGGCGACCCGGACGCGACGCACACCATCACGCTGCCCCGCACGGGAAAGAAAGTGCCGTTCAGACTGCTTCGCGGCCGCGACGAAAAGAAGATAGCCGCCACGCTCCGCAAAAGCCCGCAGGAACTCATCCGGCTTTCTCTCTATCTGCACACGGTCGCCGTGGACGGCGATGAAAATTTCTCCGAGAAGTTTTTTGAAGCCTTGCCCGGGGCGGACTCGCAGTATTACCGCCGCCAGATAGACGCCGTCACATGCGGCGTTGACTCGGTCGTCGAGGTGGAATGTCCTGAATGCGACAACGAGTTCGAGGCACAACTGCCGATAGGTGAAAGTTTTTTCTTCCCGAACTCCAAGAAGACCTGATCTTGGAGGAGATTTTCTTTTTGTGTTACGGCAAGGGGCCGTTCAAGTCGTTTGAGGAAGTCGAGCGGCTCCCGGCGCGCGCGCGGCGATGGTTCGTCGAGCGGCTCTCGGATCAGTACCGCGAAGAGGAACGCCAGATGAAAAAGGCGTCGAGAAGGAAGCGATGAACAACTACGGACTGGGCATACTCATACAGGCAAAAGATCAGGCGTCCGCCGTTTTTCAGAAAGTGGAAAAGAATTTCGATTCCCTTTCAAAGAAAAGCGACGAGCTTGCCTCTCGCATGCAGGCGTCCTCGAAGACATTCTTTGCGGGAGTCGGAATGATGGGCTCCGGCGCGGCCATGATCGGCGGGATTGCCGCGACCGTGAAAGCGGCCGGTGATTTTCAGGAAGCCATGATCGGCGTACAGAAGACTTCCGGCATGACGGACGCGGAGATAAAGAAGCTCGGAAACCGGTTTGTCGAGATGTCATCGAAGATGCCGAACAGCGCTAAGGAACTCGCCAACATCGGCGAGATCGGCGGGCAACTCGGCATCGTTGGCGTCGAGAACCTCTCCTCATTCACGGACACAGTGGCGAAACTCGCGTCTGTTTCAGAATTTTCGGCGGAGGAAGGCGGCGCGGCGCTCGCGAAGATCGCAAACCAGTTCAAGATTCCGATCAAGCAAGCCAAGAACATGGGTTCGGTTCTGAATGAGTTGTCGAACATTTCAACCGCCACCGCTCCGACGATTGCCGACCTGACAAGCCGCATGGCCGGCGCGGGCGCGTCTCTCGGACTGACCATACCTCAGATTTCCGCCATCGGCGCGGCGCTCACGGACATGGGCGTCAGTTCCGAAGTCGGCGGCACCGCCATGTCGGACATGTTCATGGAGATGATGAAGCGCACGGACCAGTACGCGAAAGTCGCGGGCGTTTCCTCCGCCGAGTTCAAACAACTCATTGAAAAGGACGCCTACGGCGCTTTGACGAAATTCGCGTCGGGATTGCAGAAGTTCGACAAATTTCAGGTCGCATCCATGTTGACCGATCTTGGCATCGGCGGCGCTCGCGGAACGGATGTTCTGTTAAAACTCGTCGAGGCGAACAAGTCCGTCAACGGACAGCAGGCGCTTCTGGGTCGATTTGTGGACACGTCCAACAAGGCGTTCGCCGAGGGGATATCGCTTCAGAAGGAGTACGACAACTCTCTCAAGGGCATGAACGCGCAACTCAAGATCGCTTGGAATTCCGTCGTCGCGCTCGCTATCGAGATCGGGCAGGAGATGGTTCCTTATGTGACGAAAGCGGCAAAAGCGGTTTCATCTTTTGTTCAGGGCATGAAGAAATGGTCGAAGGAACATCCCGGCGCGTTGCGCGGCATAGCGCTTGTCGCAGCGGCTTTCGGAGGACTGCTTGTAGTCGGCGGCGCGATACTCGCGTTTCTCGGCGCGGTCGGCATGATGTCCGTGGGGCTTGCCGCTTTGCCCATGGCCGCGGGCGCGCTCGGAGGAGTTGTCGCCGCCATCTGGCCTGTGCTCACGGCGGTCGCGGCTGTTGTCGCCATCGGCTATCTGCTCTACAAAGCATGGACGACCAACTTTCTGGGCGTGCGCGACATTGTCCTTCCCATTCTTAAGAAACTGCAATCGGGTTTTTCCTCTTTTGTGAAAGCGCACGGCGACACGCTGTCGGCGTTTGCCCGGGCGGCCGGAAAAGTAGTGTTCGCCATCTTGGCGGTCGCCGGAGCGGTGAGAGTGGTGAGGGCCGTTGTGTCTGGCGCGACAACCGCATGGCGCGCGGGAGCGATGGCCGTTCGTTTCCTTTATCTCGGCTTTCATCTCGCGCGCGCTTACGCCGAATATTACGCGCGGGCTATGCTCGCGGCGGCGAGAAACACACTGGCGTTCGCAAAAACCGCCGCCGCTCAAGCGACTCAGGCAGTCAGACGTTTCGCGCTTTCTCTTGCCGCGGCCGCAAAAAGAGCCGCGTTGTTCTCCGTCACTCTGGTTCGCAACGCCGTCGCGGCGGTGGCGGCATTTGCGGCGTCGCTGGCCACATCGGCGGTCGCGGCCATCGGAGCTTTCGCCGCCGCGCTAGCGCCCGCCATCGCGGGAGCTTGGGCTTTCACTGTCGCTCTGCTCGCAAATCCTATCACGTGGATCGTGCTCGCCATCATCGCCCTTGTCGTCGTCATCATCCTGCTTGTCAAAAACTGGGACAAGGTCAAAGAGGTAGTCATGCGTGTGTGGAGTGTTGTTGTGGAATGGATAAGAGGCGCGGTGGAGAGGATTAAAGGCGCTGTCGCGGGGATTTACGACTCGGTTGTTGACGCTTTTTCTCGCGCGTGGGAATGGCTGAAGGCGTTCATCATCAAGTGGTGGCCGTTCATCCTCGGCGTGTTCACGGGCGGCGTCGGACTTCTCGTCGGCCTCGTCATCCGCCATCGCGAGCAGATAATGGCTATCCTTCGCGGCGTGGGCGCGGCGATTGCCGGGTGGATTGCCGCTCTGGTGAATTTGATCAAGATGAGGTGGGAAGCGCTCAAGGCGGCGGTCGTCTTCGTATGGCAGTCCATTCAGACCGCTGTCGCTTGGGCGATCAACGCCGTGGGCGGCATCGTTACAAGAGTGGTTTCCGCCATTCAGACACGATGGGCGCAGTACAGGGGCGCGGTCGCCGCAGTGTGGAACGCCATCTCTGGAACGATCTCCGGCGTGGTCGCGGGCATACAGTCCCGCGTGCAGACGGCAATCACATTCATCGCCGGTCTTTGGAGCGGACTGAAGGCGGCCGTCGCGGGCGTGTGGGATTCAATAGTCAGCCGGATAAGCGGCGCGGTGGCCCGTATCAGGGCAAAACTTGTCGGCCTCATTCCCGACTGGCTGCGCACCGCGCTCAGTAGCATCGGGATAAATATTCCGGCGCCGACGGCAGCGGGCGGCGAATCTTATGCCTCCGGCGCTTATGTGGCGAAAACAGGCGTCGTCTCCGCGACGCTTCACGAGGGCGAGGTCGTCACCCCCGCGCCAGCCGTTCAGAAGATTGTCCGGTTCGCCGACATGATTCCGGCGTCCGGCGGCTCTCCGGGCGCGTCCGGCGCAGGCAATGTGACGCAGCATTTCTCGCCGCAAATCTCGATCAGTCTTCCGAACGTCAAAGAAATCGACAGGCAGTCCATCGAGGAACTCTCCGATCTGATTATTCGAAAA
Organism: bacterium ADurb.Bin236; assembly: GCA_002069885.1. Classification (GTDB taxonomy): domain Bacteria; phylum UBP15; class UBA6099; order UBA6099; family UBA6099; genus UBA6099. The sequence continues at coordinate 27,805 of MWCD01000036.1, forward strand.
ATCGAGTATCTCCAGAAACGAAAACGCGAGGCGGGCTTCTCGAATGATTTCAATCCGAGTCTGGCGGTGTCCGTATGAGGGAAAACGGAACCATCAGCGCGATTCCTACGCCGGACAAAGGGTTTCTGTATTCAGCCAATGGCGGCGTGATTCTGGATTTCTCCGTGAACCCGGCGCAGCTTCACCGGCAGGAGCAGGCGACGTTCAACACAAGCATGTCGCCGGGCGCGCCGGGCGCGTTTGTTCAATACACTGGCGGCGGGGAGCGCAACGTGACGTTCGAGCTTATTCTTGACGCCATCGGAACCCGCGCCGGAGATGGCGGCGTCCTGCGTCAGCTCTCCATTCTTGAATCTTTCACATATCCGGACACGAACGATCTGGTCAACGCGCAGTTCGTGCCGCCGCCCCGCGCGCTGCTCGGTGTCGGCCCGCGCATCTGGGAAGGATACGTTTCGATGATTCAATTCACGGAGGAACGGTTTAACGTCCGGATGGAGCCGGTGTATGTGAAAGCGCAGTTGACGTTCACGCTCGATATGTGGAAAAACGACACCAGCAGGCGGATGCATCAGACGCGCCGCCAGTTCTTGAGTAGGTAGCATGCAGTAGGTAGTAGACAGGGGAAATGAAAACAAGAAAAAGGAATTGGGCGAGCGCATTTGGGGATGGGGAAGGATGTTCTCTTTCTACTATATGCTGCCTACTGCCTACTGAAAAATGAGCGTTTTTGAAGGATCAAGATATGAAAAGGCGTTCGTCTATGCGCGGCGGTTCCGTGGGTTTGCTCGCAACACGCTCACATTCCGGGAGATTGACCGCGCTCTTCCCGCCGGAAGCATCCTTCACACCGTCACCGAGACCGACCGCATAGACAACATCAGCTATCAATACTACGGAACGCCCGACCACTGGTGGCGCATACTGGACAGGAATCCCGGCGTCGATCCGCTCGATCTGCCCGTCGGAAAACAGTTGTGGATACCGCCTCTTGCGCGGGAGTGAAAGCATGGCAGTCATAAACGTCACATCAGAATCGTTCGCGGCGCCGTTCTTTGAGATCACGTTCGGCTCGCGCGCGCTTTCGACTGAGGAAACCTCTCTTGTGACGGATGTCGAGATTAAAGATGAGATAGAGGAAAAAGACACGGCGACCATCACCGTGAACGACCCTTTCTTTCAGTTTCAAAAGCTGGCGACCAAGGGGATGTCCGTTCGAATTGTGGCGGGGTATTTCATGGGCAAGACGAAAGAGTTCATCGGCGAGGTGTCTGGCCTGACTCCTAGTTTTCCCGAAACCGGACTGCCGACGCTTTCAATCGAATGCTCCGCGAAATCAAAAAAGGGTCACGAGGGTCAGGCCAACAAGGCGTGGAAAAAGATGAAGCGATCCGAGATCGCAAAAAAGATCGCCGCCGCGCGCGGCTGGACGCCCGACGTTGACGAGACCAAGGAAATAGTCGAGCAGGAATCTCAGGCCGGGGAATCGGACGTGGACTTCCTTCGCAAGCTGGCGCGAAAGGAAAACTTTACCTTTCGGGTAAAGGGAAATGTAATGCAGTTCAAGAAAGCTCCCGATCTCGACGACCAGTCGCCGGCGGCGGTGTTTGATTACCGCATCGGCAACCACGCTGTGAAAAGCTTTTCTCCCCGATACGCGAGCGACGAGACGGGCAAGGATGTCGAGGGCGCAGCCGTAAACAACAAGACAAAGGAAATAGTGAAGACGAAAGCCGCCGCCAGCGTCGCCAAGCCTCAGGGCGCTAGAGACATCGGCGAGGTGAACCGGAACAAATCCGAAACGCTGTATTCGTCCGAAAAAGAAACGGCGAGGAAATCCTGACATGAGGCCTGTTGACTTGAACAGGATTGCCGATGCGGACGCCATCCCCGCCGCTCCTAAAAGCGGCGCGATTTCAGGCGTGGGCACGGGCGGGGGAAAAAGCGAAGTCGAGACGACGCACTACTTAAAGGACAACGAAATCGGCGGCGCGCTGCCGGACACGCAGGAGGGACTCGACTCGGCGTCGGGCGCAAAACATTACAGAAATGAAAAAGCGATGCAGGGCTCGCTCACGCTTGTCCGAGGATTCCCGCAGATAAACGCCGGCGACAAAGTGGCCGTGCTGGGCGTGGGATCGGTGTTCTCCGGCGAATGGATAGTGAAGACGCACACGCTCAAAATCTCGCGGGACGGATGCCACAGCGCGCTTGAACTGACGCGCAACGCGGTGGGAGTGAAGAAGTAGGCAGTAGGCAGAATAAAGTAGACAGGGGGAAAGAAAAAGACAGGCGAAATGTGAAGGCGGGGTTGGCTTTTGCTGCCTACTGCATGCTGTCTACTTTCTACTGGAGCTATCATGCCGTCATTTATTGGAAAATATCGCGGAATCGTCGTGGACAACAAAGACCCTGAATATCGCGGGCGGCTCAAATGCAAATGCCCTCAGGTGTTCGGGGATGAAGTCCTGGACTGGGCCCTCCCGTGCGCGCCTTACGGCGGGGATTCCGGCACAGGATTCTTTTCCATCCCAAAGAAGGGGTCGTCCGTATGGCTTGAGTTCGAGCAAGGCGACGCAAACCGTCCCGTCTGGGTGGGCGTGTGGTGGGCGGCGCCGCAAGACAAAACCGAAGCGGCGGACGTGACGCACAAGAAAGAGAAATCTGCTTCCGGCCCATGGGATGAGGCTGAAACCGGCGACGGCCGCCGCGCCGCGCCCGACAACCACGTGTGGCAGACGAAATCCGGCCACCGAATAGAACTCGACGACACTGACGGGCAGACGAAAATAAAAATCACCGACCGCAAAGGGCAACACATCCTTGTTCGCTCTGAAGACGGGAAAGAAAAAATCTATATGAAAGACGCCGCCGACAACAGGTTTCTGCTCGACGCCACGTCCGGCAAGCGGCGCATTCTCATGCAGGACGGCGCGGGCAGCGCGGTTCTCATGGACGCCGAACAAGGCGACGTTTACATCGCGTCCGCAAAAGACCTCTCTCTGCTGGCGGGCGAGAATCTTTACATCGGCTGCAAAAGCAACCGGGAAGAAACAGTCGGCGGCAATCACAATGTTTCCGTCATGGGAAGCGGCGACTGGGATGTGGCCGGCGCGCTCAAACTGGCAAAGTCGTCGGGCGACGTGAATATCGCAAGCGGAAGCAAGGCGGCGGCGCGAACGGACGACTCGCTCGCGGCGGCGACCGAGGTCGGCGGCGGCTCTCAACCACACTCGCACGGCCTGTCGTCCGGCAAGGTCGGACAAGGTTCGTCAAAGGTGAAAATCGGGTGATCGTATGAGCACATGCATCGAAAGTTTAAAGAGTTTCATCGGCGACGAGCTGAAATCCAAACTCGGCGATGTCCTCAAAGACGCCACGGACAGCTCGCCCGCCGGACTCGCGCAAAAGGCGCTCGGGCAGGCGCAGAAACTCCAAGACACAAAATCCGTCGTGTCGCAGGGCATCCAGTCCTTTAAACAACGGGTCGGATTGCCAGCGGGTCGGATGGACGGCCTCGGCGGTCTCAATCTCGGTGAGATCAAACAGAAAGCTGACGCGCTCAAGACCAAAGCGCAGGAAGCACAAAACAAAATCGTAGACTTTCAGTCGCAGTTTCCCGGTTGCGCGCTCGATCCCGACATCCTGCGCACGCTCGACACTGTGGCGTCCATAGAAACAAAGCTCGATCCGCTCGCCATGATAGACGCGTCAAAGCTCGACGGGGAAATAGCGGCGGCGCAGGCGAAGATTGATGAAGCCGCTGACATGCAGACGCGGTCGGCGCAACTTCAGGAACTGTTCGGGGTGGAATTATGAGTCAGGGATACCGGGGCGTTTCGTTTCCGTTTCGTTTTAACGCTGTCGGCGGGGTTGCCGTCAGCTCCGTCGAGGCGGGCAACCCAGCGCACATTCTTGAGAGCATCCGCCAGATTGTCGGCACGCGCCGGGGCGAGCGGGTCATGCGACCTGAGTTCGGAGCAAACGCGGACGACCTTGTGTTTTCGCCTCAGTCAAACTCCGGCGTCCGCATCGCCACACACAACATCGGAAGCCAGTTGCTGCGGTGGGAAAAGCGCGTCGATCTTCAGAAGGTGGAAATCATCCGCATGGAAGACCTCGAGGCTGAGATTGACCTCGATGTGAGAATCAAGGTCACCCGCGACGCTGAAGAGATGAAAATACCGATCAAAAAGGAATCGTGAGCAAATGCCTGAACTTGACGTGAGCCGTCTGGTCAATTTCTCTAAGCAGATCGACTATACCAGTCTGGACTGGTTGTCTTTCCTGTCCGACATGGTTGACCGGATTCCTCAACTGACGCCGGAATGGACAGACCACTCTGCGTCCGATCAGGGGATAGTTATTCTCGAACTCGTCGCGTTCGCGCTAGACGCTCTTTCCTATCGCTGCGACATCATCGCAAACGAGGCTTACATCCAGACCGCCGTTCTGCGCAAATCAGTCCTGAACCTCGCAAAGATGATTGATTACACTCCGGCGCCCGCAGTGTCGGCCGTCGCCGATCTTGTGTTTACGATTACACCGCAACCGATAGATTTTGTCATTCCTAAAGGCGCGCAGATTTCCACCCAGCCGACAGGCCTCGAGCAAAGCTATGTGTTCGAGACGATGAAAGACCTCGTCATTCCCGCCGGAGAAACAACGGGCGCGGTCGCCGCCATCGAGGGGGAAACAAAGCGTGAAATTCTTGGCAGCAGCGCCGGGCTGCCCGCGCAGTTCTTTGAGCTGAGTTTCAAACCTCTGTCATACTCGCCTGACGGCGCGTGCTCGCTTGAGATTTATGTGGCCGAAAACGGCGTCGAGGAACGCTGGACGCTCGCGCCGTCACTTCTTGACAGCAATCCATCGGAAAAGAGCTTCGAGATTGAGATAGACGAAAACGACATCGTGACGGTTAACTTCGGGGACAACCAGAATGGGAAAATCCCCGCGCCGGGCATGAACAACGTTCGCGCCGTCTATCGCGTCGGGGGCGGCGCGCGGGGCAATGTGGGCGCGAACAAGATCAACAGAATGATTACAAGCGTCTCCGAAGTGTCGTCCGTCACCAACCCGGCGCAGGCGGCAGGCGGCGTCGACCGCGAGTCGGTCGAGAGCGTAAAGCGCATGGCGCCTAAAATGCTTCGCACGCTCTGGCGGGCGGTGACGGCGGAAGATTACAAAACGCTTGCCGAGGCTCTGCCGGGAGTGGCGAAAGCGGCGGTTCTGTGCGCGCCGCCCGGTCAGGCGGCGTACTGGGGACAGGTCAATCTTTACATCGCCCCTGAAGGCGGCGGGCCTCCGTCGCCCGAACTCAAGCAGATGGTCGAGGACTATTTAGCCGACCGGGAAATGCTGAACGCCACGACTGTCGTGTTCGACCCGGTCTACGTTCCGGTGAACGTGACGATGGAAGTCGCGGTGAAAGAAAACTATATGCGGCTCGACATCGAGAACCTCGTGAGGGAAAAGATAGAGAAGTTTTTCTATTTCCCCAACGTGGACTTCGGGCAGAGCGTGTTCATGAGCGACCTCATCGCCGCCGTGGACGGCATTGAGGGCGTGCGGTATGTGAACCTGACGGTTCTCTCCCGCGATGAAACCGGTGTGGGGAATGTAATCATCAGACAAGATGAGCTTCCGCAACTCGGTTTGTTTTCTCTGGATGCGTTTGGTGGTATAATTTAGAAAATAATCGAGAGAGGTGCTGAATGGAATACGAGGGAATTATTCTGCTAAGAGTTGGTGTTGTGGATGTTCATGATGATGGTTCAGTCGAACGCGAAGCTGGTGCATACGTCGACAAATCAGGTAATAAGTACATTGTGTTGACAGACAGTAACGGGACTAAAGTTATGGAAAACCCCAGCGAAGAATTATTTAATGAAATCGCAATTGAAGCTAAAAATGCGGCCAAGAGGGAAGAAGCAGTGAAAGTGTATAAAAGAGTTCAGCTCGAACTGACCCCTATTTCATACGTTTAGTTTGAAATTACTTGTGCGTGGTCTTTTAAGGCAATGCTGTTTGCCAACATTCTATATTGATTTTGAATAGAAACAGTCCGGCAGTATTGACGCTTCGAGCCCGGTAGCCAGCCCGGTCGCATCGAAACCAAGCCCGGTGATTGAACGGAATATTCGCGTTCCGTTGAATTGCCGGGCTTTTTATTTTGCCCAAAACATCGGAGGTGAAAACCAAATGGCTGATACAGGATGGGGTCTTGACCCGTGGGGAATGGAGTCGTGGGGATCGCCGCTTCAGGACTTCCCCGGCATCGAAGAGACCGAGTTTGAGAGGGTCGACGGGGTGGTTGAAAGCCCCGGAGTGTTTTTCTTCGAAAAACAGTAGGAAGTAGGAAGCATAAAGTAGTCAGGGAAAAAGAAAGCCAAAGAGAAAAAGCTTCTGAGTATTTCCTTTCTACTGGATTGCTGCCTACTGCCTACTAAAAAATACGGAGGTATTTTTTATGGCGTTCACATTCACAGATTTGCTTCATCTGGCAATGCCCGCAAGGGGCGACAAGAACTGGGACGCGGACGTAAACCGCGCGTTTCGCGCCATCGACAAGGCGCTCGAAGAGCTTGGCGCAAGGCCGAGTTACTTCGACAAGCGCGTGGTCAGTCCGGGCGCGGCTGCAACGACGGGGAGAAACGTTTCCGTCACGGGCGTCGAAGCTGTTGTCGGGCAGACGAAGGTCGCGCTCGACGGCGGGACGGCGGAAATACCGGCCAACGCGACAAACAGGCCGCGCGTGGATTCGCTTTCAATCAATCCCGACCAGCCGGGCGTTCTTTTTGTCACGCAGGGCGATCCGGCGGGCGACGTCGAGGGCGCGCTGCGCGTGACCCGGATGTTCGACAAGAGCAACACGAATATCGCCGGGCTGCTCAACCCGACGGGAGAGAAGAGAGCGCTCTTCATCATCCCGACGCTGCTTTCTCACTACGACCCGGCGGTTGAAACCCTGATTGCCCCGGCATACGAAATCGACAGCGAGTTCATGCGCCGCGGGCCGACCGGGAGCGTTGTCCCCAAACTTCTGCGCTTCGATCCGGCGACGGGAGAGTTCACGGACACGGGAGTGACGCTTCATTTCACCGAGCAGTTCATATCCGACGTGGGCGAACTGATGGCGGTCATCCCGCTGGGGTGCATCGCTCCGAACGCCGCAGGAACGGGCGACAGCTACTTTTTCGCGTGCGCGGTGGCGAACAGTTCCATCCCCGGCGACTTCGCGCTGGTTGAGTTCGACGCGGCAACGGGCGAGATGGTGAACGCCTACTGGTTCGCCAACGAGGACGGAAGCGCGTTTGTGTCGCTGCCCGGCTTCTGGAAATTCACGGGCGTCGAGGGTGGCGCGAGAACGTTTCTTGCGTCCGTCATGCCGATGACGGTGCAACTGAAATTCGCAAAACCCTTCATGACGACCGTTCGAATTCCCAGTCCGGCGCAGGCGGTGAAAATGTTCGGCCAGCCCCTCACATTCGGCTCGACGAGTATTAAGGCCATAAACATCGACGCGGATTCGGTTCGCGCTCTTTCTGAAAAAGGCGACCTCGCCGCGCTGCCCGGCGGCGGCATCGACGGCTCTGGCGTTCTCATCTCCGGCGCGAGCAGCGCGGATGAAGGAATCGCATCGCTGCTTTTCAACCAGAGAATCAGCGTCAACGAGATGCGCCCGCAGGGTTCGCTTCAAGGCGACATGGGCGGCGGCGGCGACAACGAAAGATTCGATCCGTTCCCGCTCATCTTCGAGGCGCTGGGCAACGCCGCCGCGTGGGACATGACCGCCGCGCCGGTGTCGCCATCGTTTGAGACGCCCGTGACGGTTTCAAACGGCGACCAGATAGCGATGGCGCGCCAGATAAACAACAACCGCACCGACTGGCTCAACGCGACCGCCTCGCAGATACTGGTTGCGCTCAACGACGGGCACACCCCGGTTCCGGTCGGCGTCGAGTTTTTCCTATCCATCAAGGGCAGCCACAACGGAGAAGACCTCGACACGATGTGGGCGGTCGTCACGGAAATGTTGCCCGGCGACCGCGTCGGCGTGGTTCTGGACAACGCGCATGTGCTTCGGGGCGCGACCATCAGCGACTACACCCACCTGAGCGGGCTTCAGTACAACAGTTCGCTCAACATGCGCGCCGGATACTCGATCAAAGACGGCAACAACTACACCGAGCGCGTCCTGCGGCTCAATGGCGTGTCCGACGCCGACATCGGCAAACCTGTGCGCGTCAGCTACGACCACGACGGCCTCGAATTCGAGTGCGTTTCATTCATCTGCGGCGAGGGGGAAGTCAGGGAATGCCACGCGGGCACGGACAACCTGCGCGACCATTTCGGCGCCGAGCTTCCTGACTGGCTGGGAACTGTTCTGCGGCAAGCGCGCAGAGGCGACATCCACATCGGATGGAATATTCTCAAGTCGAACAACGATGCCTCCATGCCGCTCTCTCAAGTGTTCCTGCCCGTGATCAAGTCGCAATCGCCCGACTATGTCGCGCTCTATCAGAACACTCACAACGCGCCGGGCGCGTCCCACACCGTCACTTATGAAAAAGACGGGGCGACCGCCTCATGGCAGGACCCGAACGCGGCCAACGGGCTGTTTCTATGCAACGACGCCACGCTCATTTCCGGCAGCGGGCTTCCCGAAAAAAGCGGCGGGGGCGCGGACTACGCCGCGCTCGACCCGGCGGGGTTTTCGTGCGACATGGGCATCGAGCTGCCCGTGTTCACCGCCAACGTCATCGACCCCGCGCACGTACTCGTCGAGTTGCTCCCCTATCAGCAACCCATGTTCACGCGCGGAAGATACGCTTTTCCGTCCATAGTGGCGGTCGCTCTGGGGTCGGCTTATCTGAATGGCAGATACTACGCGCCCGGCGCGGCGATCTCCGGCATCCCTTATGGGGTCGTCTTTGAGTTCACGCCTTTCGAGGATCCCGCCGCGCACGACGTTCCCTCCGGCCACATCAAGGTGGGCGAAGTCCTCGTGCCGCCGGACGCCGACGGGTCGCCGCTTGAGGTGAGAAACGCGCCGGACTATTCGGCCGCCACCGTTTCCCGCGCAGACCAGTTCCGCGCGGCGCTCGCCGCGTTCAACACCGCAAAAGACCTCGGCAACCTTTTGCCTGCGTTCATGACCATCGCGCCGATGATGAACAAGTAGGAGAGCGTCAGTGCTGACATCGCTTGATCGTGACAACCGCGTAGTCGTGACTTGGGAGATTCCCTCAGGCGCGGCGAGAGCCGTCCTCGTTCGAAAGACGAGGGATTATCCCCGCGACGTCAGGGACGGGATTATCGTTCTCGACGCCGCGCCCGCCGAAGATTCATGCGTTGACGCATCCCCGGCCAACGGGCGTTTCAACTACTATCGCGTGTTCTTTCAGGACGAGCATGGCGCGTGGATGGCCGCGCCGACCGAAGACTGCCGCGCCCGCATACGGTGCGAGGCGTCGTTTGATTACCAAGGCAAGCTGTATGGCAATCTTCCCGAACTCTATGAGCGCTATGACGAAAACGACGAGCTGCGTCGTTTCATCCGCGTCATCGCATGGGAGTTGGAGAGATTCCGGGCGAAGCAATCCGGCCTGAACGACATCTCGAACGTCAACGAGGCGCGGGACGACCTGCTGGAGCATCTGGCTTGGAACGTGGGCTGGCTGCTGAACCGGGAATTGCCCGTGCTGCGCCAGCGCGCCGAGATAAAACGCGCAGTCGCCATCTACCGAAAGAAAGGCACGCGTCGGGGGCTGATAGACCTCATTCAGGGAATCATGAACTGGGACTTAGACGTCATCAAATACAACCGCAACATTCTGATGACGGGCCACCCCGACAGCACGACGCTCAAGGTGAGCGACCCTGCGGTGACGATGAACATGGACACCGCCGCAGACACCGCCGACTACATTCTCGGCGGCGACAAATCCCCCGACCGCATCCGGGTGAAAATCAACGCCACTTACGACTTTCATCTGTTCGAGAAAGTGAGAAACAAACTGTTTCGCATCCTTCGCTTCTGGGTTCCGGCGGGCATGACGGTCATTCTGGAGCTTGCCACCTTCAACGACGAATCGGGAACCATCGAAGACTGGCGGCCCGCGCAGGCGGACATGCTGACAAGCAACTGGCTGCTGACGAGCGCGTTCGCCGAAAGCGACTGGCAAACACTTTCTCAAAGAATCACCAACAACATTTTGTGGAGGACTCCCGCGTGTTCGAAAATCCTGTGACTCACATCCCTGTAAAATCCGCTTTCACCGTCGAGGGGCGTTTCATCGACATCGCTCATTACATCGACGGCCGCTCAGAAATCATCCGCGACGGACACAACATCGTCACTGACTGCGGGCTTGCCCTCATCGTCGGCGCGCTCGGCAATCTCGCAAACGGCGTCACGCGCTGGCAGGTTGGAAGCGGCGATCCGGCGTGGGACACCGCGCCCGTGGAAGCGTCGGCGGAAACGACCGCGCTCGTCGCTCCCGTGTTCATGAAGCCCGTCACGGTTTCCTACTGGGACATCGAGAACAACCGATTTTCGCCTACGCCGACTAACACCATCGACGTGAGGGTCGTGTTTATGGCGGAAGAGGCGAACGCGCCGCTCCGGGAGTTCGGCCTCGTCGGCCCCGACCCGACCTGCGTCCTGTTCAACTATGTCGTCCACGAGCGCATTTCAAAGTCGGAGAATTTTAACCTTGAGCGCATCATGCGAATCACCGCGCGGCGCGCGTAAAACTGAAAGGAGCAACCGCTTTGAGCAAAAGAACCATTCGCAATCTCATCGTTCATCATTCCGTCAGCCACTGGGGCGACGGAGAGACAATCATGGGCTGGCACACTTCGCCCAAGCCGCGCGGCAACGGATGGAAAGCGCCCGGCTACCATGTCGTCATCTGCAATGGCTACCCCAATTACGCCGCATGGAGCAAGCGCGAGCCTGTGGCGGCCGCAAACGGGCGCGTCGACCGCATCTGGCCCGAAGACAAGATTTCCAACGGCTGCAGATACGCCAACGCCGACTCGCTTCACGTCTGCCTCATCGGCGACCTTGACAAATGCGCGCCGACGGAACGCCAGACGGCCAAACTCGTCGACCTGCTTGCGTTCTGGTGCAAGAAGTACGGCCTCGACCCCAGTTCCGCCATCTTCGGGCACGGCGAGATGCAGCGGCGCGTCGGCAGAGAAAGTTATTTCAAATCATGCCCGGGCGCGAACGTCGAAATGGACGCCGTGCGCGCGGCCGTCGCTGAAACGCTTTCGCTTAAGGAGGTGTGCTGATGGCTGTCTCCCGCGATCAATTCGACGAAACAAAAAACTGGACGGAGCCGCAATGGCAGGAAGGCGTGCCCGTGATGGACGCCGATCTGAATCTCGCCATGAAGATCGGCAAAACGGGTCTGCGACGGGCCGTGTGTGATTTCCTCGGAAACGGATCGCCGAACGACGGGTTCAAACTCTCCGGGATAGCGACCGACCCGACCATTCACGCGGGCGCTATCTGGGTCGCCGGACTCAGAATCGGATTGCCCGAAGACGTCCAGGCGTCCGCGCAGCCGAACGCGCCTGTGGCGTTCCCGATTGGGGACGGCATCTGGTTCCTTGACGCAGTCGAGCAACTCCTGACGAACGCCGACGACCCGGCAATCCGGGATTACCGGCTTCCCGCCAACGTGGAAACGCCGGTCAAGGTGTGGAAGACGGATTGGACGCTCCGCAAAGTCCTCGTCGCGTCGCTTCCGACACCCGAACCGAACCACTATCACATCGGCATCGCTCTTGAAGCCGGGGGTGTTCTCTCGGACATCCGAAACGAGGGAATGATTCTCGCCGGAGCCGACACCGGATATCAGGACAATACCGGTGAAAGGCCGGGAAGCGGCCATCGGCACAAGGATGAAGACATCGATGTGGAGAACCCGAATTTCACGGGGAATAAGCTCGATGAGGTTCTCGACGAGATTGAATCCCGCATCGGTGTCGTCGAAGGGGATGTGGGCGTCGTCACGCCACATGCGGCATCGCACGGCGCTGGCGGGTCCGACCAGATCAACATCGCAAATCTGCCCGGGCAATGCACACAGGCGCA
>MWCD01000037.1 GCA_002069885.1 bacterium ADurb.Bin236
CCCGCCGCTCCCATAAACGCTGTGACAGTTTCCACTTCCTGCGGATTTGTTGACGCTTCTCAACCTACCGGCTACACCTGCAAACAGCAGAAGACCATAGGGACGCCAACCTACAATCTGGTTGAATACCCGCGAACCGCGACTGATGACTACGAATATCAGATTGTCGCCGACGGGCACACCAGAGGGGTGATAAAACTTCTCGTGGTTGACCAGTACGGCAACGCAATCGCCGGAGAGGACGTCAATTTCGTTGTTTCCGGCCTAACGGGCGCGGTCGTTTCTCCGGCGTCCGCCACTACGGACGCGGACGGAAAAATTACCGCGGAGATAACTTCTACAGCAGTCGGCTCGGCTCTCGTCAGGGTTGACCTCGCCGATTACGCGTATGACTACGGCGTGTCGTTCGCCGCGACCTTCAAAGCCGACGACAGGACTCCGCCCACCATCGCGCGGTTCGACAGCAAGACGCTTGTGGACGGCGACTATGTGGACGCTCTCGGTCCTATCGTAATCAGCGTCGTTCTAGACGACCCCGGGGACAATGCGGTGGGAATCAACTTGGCGGACGCGGGCGCAATAACAGTCGCCGTGAAAGCCGTCGGCGGCGGAACGGTGAACGGCGTGACGAACAAGACCGGGTGCGACTCCGAATTGGACTTGTCCGACTGCGTGGTGAGCTGGGAGCCGTTTGTCAGCATGACTGCCGGCTCTTACGAAGTGACTCTGACCGTCAAAGACAGGAATGGGAATGAACAGACGCAGGCGTGGACGGTGGTTGTGGAGGGGAGCGCGGCGCTCAAGGACGTGTTGGCAGGCCCCGGCGTGTTCGATCCCCGGAGCGGACAGCCCATGACGATTTCGTTCCAGTCTTCCGAGGCGGGCGCGGTCGTGACTCTGGAAATCTATAACAGGTCTGGCCAACTGATACACCGGGATGTGCTGGTGGCCGACGCCGGATACAACTATTTCGAGTGGGCGGGACGCACGCTCTATGGCAATTTGCCCGGCAACGGTATTTACATTTTCAGGCTGACGGCCAATATGGCGGGGCAAGTGACTTCTCAGACGGGTAAATTGGCGGTGTTTAAACCGTAAACGGCAGCGCGCGAACGCGGCTTCCGGTCAACCAACTATACAGGGAACAGGTGCGACGACTTTGAAACTGACACTGATATCGAGAATGGCAATAGCCGCTCTGGCGGTCACGATTGCGGCGGCGGCGGGCGCGCGCGCTCAGGACGCCACCGCTCAGACCGACTTCTTCCGCGAAGGCTCCACCGCCCGCTCCTTCGGCATGGGCAATGCATTCGTCGCTGTCGCGGACGACATAGGAGCCGCTTATTGGAACCCCGCCGGGCTGGCCCTGCTTTCCGGCTCCACTTTCTCCACCACGAGGTCGACTCTCGACATCTTTGACCTTAACACCCAGACGCTTTCCTTCGCGGCTCCCGCCTACGGAGGCGTCGCCGCCCTCAACTTGGTTTACTCCTCCATCAGCGGCGGAATAGAGACCGAGTTCGATCCTATAACCGGCAGGCTCGTTCCGATCGGAACCTTCGAAGAAACCGATACCGCCTTCTCTATTTCCTACGGCAAGGAATATAAAGAGAATTTGTATCTCGGCGGAACGATCAAACACGCAATGCAGAAGGTGTCGCGGTTCAGCGCCTCCGGCTTTGGCCTAGACCTCGCCGCGCTTTATCAATATAACGACTACATTCGCGCCGGGCTTGTTCTTCAGAATGTCGGCGACATGGATATCGGCTCCGACACTATTCCGTTCAACGTCCGCGTTGGCGCTTCCATCGTCGTGCCTCAGGAGCCCAAACTCCTTATCGCCGTGTCTTACGAAACCGAATATTTAAACGAATCCGTGGCGTCAATTGGGGCAGAATATCGCTTCGCTGAAAATCTGACCGCCCGCTTGGGCGGCAACGAAGACGGCCTTTCCGCCGGACTTGGCGTCCGCTACGACAAGTTCCATCTCGACTATTCTTTCAATAGAAACGACGATTCGGGGGACGAAAACAGATTGACGGTCGGCTACTACGTAGAGTCTCGAAAGAAGGCTCCGGAAAAGAAGGGGCAGGAGGCTCAAGCGACCGCGACTACGGAGTCCGAGCAGCCGAGGACGACTCCGTCAAGACCTGAAAGAGCAAAGAAAACAGAAGACGCAGCCCCCGCGCCGGAGAGCGCTTCCGCGCCCGCCGAAGACGAACCGCCCAAACGCGGTCGCGGCAAAAAAGACGACGAAGAAAAACCGGCGGCGACGGAACCCGCTCCGGCGGCGGAAGAGACAGCCACAACGAGCGTCCCGAAACGAGGGACGATTTCCACGCCTGAACTGGTGGCTCAGCCGGAAAAGAAACAGGAAGCCGCAGTCGCGCTTCCTTCTCTGCCTTCCAAACCTGAAGTTCCAGCCGCTTCCGAAAGCGACATGAAACTTCAGCCTGTCGGCGGGGGAGATGGCCGCCGCGTCGAGCTTCCGGGGCTGGACGACCTGTTGGGCGAACCCGAACCTCCGGAAGCGAGGATGTACCGCGAGGAGCAGTCGAGAAGAGATGGCCGCATCGGCGAAGGCTCATTCAAACTCGAACCCAGATGACGCCGGCGCGAACCGCCCGGAGGAGGTTTTGTGGCTGACGCAAAAAAAACGGGTTCCGCAAACAGCCTAGTGTGGTATTTATGCGTCATTCTCACATTGGCCTCTGCCGCCGTAGTCGCGGCGTTCGGCTTTTTTTATGCGGCAAATCAAAACAACATAGGCAGAAGGGTGGTTCTCATTATGGGCGCGGAACCGCCTTCGGCTGATGCTAAGCTGAACGACGTCAGGCTGTGGCTGGACTCGTACTCGGATGCGCTTCCCGGCTGTCTCTGCGCGGTCGGCAGGCCCGCTCAGGAAGAGCCTATGCAGTCTATCCTGCTTTGCGTGGGTTTCAAAGAGGGCGAAAACGCCTGCGCTGCGCTCCCGGAAAAAATGCCCGGCGGGGTCACAGCGGCCGTGTCCTCGTTCTCCGATGCGGACACTTTAACTAGAGTTTTCTTCCTTCTTTCCCGTTTGGTTCCCGGCGACTGGATAAGTCCCCGGACGGACGCCCTGCTTCAAAAACCATAGACTTATGCAACTTTGAATATGCAAGCCGTATAGAGCAAGGCATTGTTGAAATTTGCCGACAGAATACATTTTTCATAATCAAACAAAGCCGATTTTGAATTGAACGAAGATCAACAAAATCGGCGTCCAAGAGTTTTTTGGGAAGAGGTGCGGGGAAACCTATTTTTGCAAAAAATGGTTTCCCCTCAAACTTCCTAACAAATTCAGTTGAGCATTGGTTTAAAATGCAAAACCGGGCCTGCGGCCCGGTTTTTTTAATATGATATTATGGCGTTCGGATGACCGTTACGCCTTTATATCAATGCCGGTTTCGCTCACATCCGCAATGTTAGCCAGAGGCTCGGCCTGTGCGCGCACCGCTTTATTGAATGCCGAAAGCAACTGGATTAGCGCCTCGCCTTGGCTTGAAAAAGACTTGTTCAACACCATGTTCAGACTGGTCATTCCCGCCGGTTCAACCGACATTGTAATCGCCTTCTTTCTTTTGCGCCGGATTTTTACGGTTTTCCCGGCGAATTAACTCTTCTCTGTTATGTGTTTTATCGGCAGTTTTTCGATGAAACTTTAGCCCGGCGCGAAAAATAGTTAGAATCATGTTATGTCGCGCTGCGCGCGGGAGAGGCGTTTTTATGAACGGAAAGGGCAATAAAGTCGCTGTGGCGATGAGCGGGGGAGTGGACAGCTCCGTTGCGGCTTTGCTGTTGAAAGAGCAGGGCTTTGAGGTGGCCGGGTTCCACATGAGTTTGTTCGACGCGGCGGAAGGCGGCGGCGCGGCTCCCGGCGCGTGTTGTTCAGAGGAATCTTCTTTGGCCGCACGCGCGGTGTGCGACATCATCGGAGCCGATTTCTTCTGTCTTGACTTAAAAGAAGCGTTCAGAAACTCGGTTATCGTCCCATTCGTCGAATCATACCTCGCGGGCCGCACCCCGAACCCGTGCGTCGAGTGCAACAGAGCAGTAAAGTTCGACGCGCTGCTCAAGGACATTAAAGGACTCGGATTCGATTTCCTTGCGACCGGGCATTACGCGCGGCGTGAACGCGACGGCGACAGGTGGCGGTTGCGGAGGGGCGCGGACAGCCTCAAGGATCAGTCTTATTTCCTTTACATACTGGATTCGGCCGCGCTCGAATCAATCCTTTTTCCTCTCGGAGAACTGAAAAAAGAGGAAGTGCGCCGGATCGCCGTCCGGGCGGGCCTCCCATCCGCCGAAAGAGAGGAAAGCCAAGATATTTGTTTCGCCGGGGAAGAGGCGTATGAACAGGTGATAGAGCGCGCGCGGCCCGGGGGATTTGCTCCCGGCCCGATTTTCGATGTTTCCGGAAAAGAAATCGGCCGACACTCAGGAATAGTCAACTACACGGTGGGACAGAGGCGCGGAATGGGCGTGAGCGCCGCCGAACCATTGTACGTGCTTAAAATTCTGGGGTCTGAAAACGCGATAATTGCAGGGCCGAGAAGCGAGCTTGCGGCGTCGGGGCTGGCTTTCGCCGAAGCCGTTTTTCAGTTTGGCGAGCCTCGCCTAGGCGCCTTTTACGACGCGGTGGTCAGGCATAAGTCAAAACCTGTGAAAGCAGAATATAAGGGGATATATCGCTGTGGCCAAGCAGAAGCGGCGGGACGACGCTTGCATTCCATAATATTCGAAAATTCCGTCGACGGAATAGCCCCCGGACAGAGCGTGGTTCTTTACGACGGGGACATGGTGGCGGGCGGCGGAATAATCGAAAAAGCGATTGAAAAATAAGGCGGAGACCTAGACTTGAGCAACATGGCGGCGCTGATACTGTCGATACTGCTTGCGGCGTTGCCGTCGGGTCGCGAGGCCGCGCGGCGCGTTGAGTCCGAACTTGCGCGAGACGTGAGCGCGGAAAAAATCTCAGTGGCAATCAAAGGGGAAGCGGTGTCAGGAGCGTTGTGGAGCGCGGAAAGCGTAACGGTCGCGTTGTCCGGGTGGGAAACGGATTCCGGACGCGCGACGAGCGCAAAGATTGTCTTCAAGTCGCCTCGCGCAAGGATGGAAAAAGGCGCATGGAAGCTTTACGGTTGCGAAAAGACAACTGTAGAAATCAGATTCAGCGAAGAGGACATTTGGACGGCCGCGGCGTTGAGGGCAAGCGGAGCGCAGATTGCTTCGCTGGAGTTCCTCGGCGGAGCGAAGATATTAATAAAAGGAATATATCAGATGTATATGGGGATACCCGTTCCGTTCGCGGTCGCGGGGGAGCCGGCGGTCAGGGGCGGCTCGGAAATAATTCTCGCCGCTCCGCTTGAGACAACGGTGGCGGGCGTCAGGCTAAGCCGCCGCGCGGACGTTTATGTGTTGCGTATCGTCAATCCTCTGGCGAATTTCGACGATTGGGACGTGTCATCCGCGCTGCTTGGCGACGGGGCGTTCGGCCCCGGTTGCTGGATGTCGATGTCGCTCAAATCTGCAAAAATCAGGAATGGATTTCTTGAGGTTTCCGGGCAACTGAAGGGGCGGTAGCGGCCCTCTTTTAGAAGGCTGCGACAGAGGAGTTTTTGGACGTTTCAGTCTGTGCCTTTTCGAGTTTCATAGCGAAATATAGCTCATCCGTTACAACAACAAAAAGTGGCGAAAAAGGCGCGGAACCGACGCCTCTATGTTTTTTGCGGAAAACTTGTCAAGCCTTGTGTCAAGGTCATATGAATCAGAGCTGGGAGGGTACTTGTGAAGGAATCGAAAACCGAAACAAGAGATGGCAGAGGTTGACATAATGAGGCGGCAAATGTTGTCTAAAGAGGCGAAAGCTAACCAATGTGCGCAAAAGCGGTAAAAGGCGATAATTGATAATCATAGTAATCCATGGTTTGCAAAAGCGCTGAAAAATTTTTAATATGGGGTTGACATTACGGATATGAGAAGTAATATATGTAACTATAGTCAGTATTTTCTATACGAAGGGAGGTGCAAAATGGCGAAGAAGGTAGCGAAAAAGGCAGCCCCGAAGAAAGTTGTAAAAAAGGCGGCTCCGAAGAAAAAAGCCGCGAAGAAGGTCGTGAAGAAAGCGGCCCCGAAGAAAGTCGTGAAAAAGGCGGCCCCGAAGAAAGTCGTGAAAAAGGCGGCCCCGAAGAAAGTCGCGAAAAAAGTAGCGAAAAAGAAATAACGCATTCCCGAAGCAATTTGAATCGCATTATCGAAAAAGGGGAACAACAGTTCCCCTTTTTTGATGTCTTAAAAAATGCGACCCGGCGTTGTCCGACGACGGAAGAAACGACCCCCGGCAGGGAATAAGGCTATCGTGTTGAAGCGCGGCGGCGCGGATGGTACAATTGAGCAAAACGGCCGGGCGGCTCCGAAAGGGAGATTCCGCATGTTTTCTTTTATTGTGAAAGCGATTTGTTTAGGCGCCGGCATGAGCGTTTTCTATGCCCTTGCGATGTTGTTTAACAAGGCGTTCAACCCGGAAGGCCCGCTGTGGACGTACAACATGTTCGGGTTTCTTTTTGCCGGGTTGCTGTTTGGCATATTGATGTCTCCGTACGCGGAGAAATGGCTATTGAACTTTCACAGGCAGGTGCTGAGGTCGATGCAGAGGGTGTCGCCGCACGCTATGGCGTCGGGTTTCGCCGGCCTGATGATGGGTTTCTTCTTCGCGATGCTGTTGACGGCTCCGTTTTGGTATTTTTTGAAGATGCCGGCGGCGGCGGGAGTGGCCGTGTTTTTGGTTCTTTGCGTGGTTCTTGGGTATCTCGGCGTGCTGATATTCAGCAGGGTTTCGCTGTGGGGAGGCAACGTGGTAGGTCCGATGGCGTTCAGGGCGGACGCCGCGCTGCCGAAAGTGCTGGACACCAGCGTGCTGATAGACGGAAGAATTCTCGAGTTGTACATGGCCGGTTTTCTGGAGGGAAAGCTGTTTGTTCCCGATATGGTGATTGCGGAGTTGCAGGGGATAGCGGACGATTCTGACTCAGGCAGGAGGAAGCGGGGCAGGCGGGGGCTGGACGTGTTGACGAAGATGAAGGAGAAAGAGGACGGAGAGGTGGAGATAGTGGATCTGCCGTCGCCGCGGGCTGGAGAGCCGACGGCGGTGGACGCGCGTCTGGTCAACTACGCTAAATCCATCGGCGGCGCGCTGGTCACGAACGATTTCAACCTGACTAAAGTGGCGAAGCTGCGCGGGGTGCGCTGCATCAACCTGAACGTGTTGTCGAATTCTATGAGGAAGACTTTGCTGCCCGGAGAGAGAGTGGACGTGAGCGTTGTGAAGACAGGCAAGGAGCACGGGCAGGGAATAGCATATCTGGACGACGGGACGATGATAGTGGTTGAGAGCGGGGACAGGTTCATAGGAGATTCAGTGACGGTGGAGATAAGCAGCATAATGCAGACTGTAGCCGGAAGGCTGATATTCGCGCGAGCCACCGAAGGCCGGGATGACGACGAGGACGACGCGCGATGAGTTACAGGGTCGGATGCGGATGGGACGCGCACGCGTTCGGAGAGGACGGCCCGCTGAAGCTCGGCGGAGTGGAGATTCCCGGAGCGCGCGGGCTTTCGGGTCATTCGGACGCCGACGTTCTGGCGCACGCGGTATGCGACGCGATTCTCGGAGCTGCGGGGTTGCCCGACATAGGAGCGCATTTCCCTGACGACGATCCGCGATACGAGGGGGCCGACAGCGTCGGGCTGCTCAGGATGGCCGCGGGTTATGTTGCTGAAAAAAAATACAGAGCGGTCAACGTGGACGCCGTGATAATAGCGCAGGAGCCGAGGCTTGCCCCATTTTTTTTGCGTATGAGGGAAAACATAGCGGCGGCGGTGGGCCTTTCCCCGGAGGACGTGTCGGTGAAGGCGGCAAGCCCGGAGGGGCTTGGCGCGGTCGGCAGGGGCGAGGGGATAGCGGCTCAAGCTGTCGCTCTCTTAAAAAAGACATCCCGGAGCGGTTCATAACGATGATGAGGCTTACGGATAAAAACGCGATAGTGGAGGCTCTCAAGGCTGGGCGCGTGGTTTCGTTGCATGTGGGCGCGGCCGCAAGATCGGACGAGAGGGCGGCGCGGATCGCGGCGCTCGCGCGCGAAGCCGGCATCCCCGTGCGGGACATGCCGGTCAAGGGGCGAAGCCCTATAGAGGCCGTCTGCAATGATTTTGAATACGCGACGCTTGAAAGTTTGATGGACGCGCGGGAGGAGAGCGGCGGGCTGATAGTGGCGCTTGACCATGTGCAGGACCCGATGAACCTCGGGGCGATATTGCGGACTGCGGCGGCGGCGGGGGCCATAGGAGCGGTGATCGAGCGGAAGCGCTCGTGCGAAGTGACGCCTGTGGTCTACGAGACGTCGTGCGGCGGGGCCGAGAGGTTGCTGATTGTCAAGGTGGCTAATCTCAGGCAGGCGCTCTCTACGATGAAGGAGAGGGGCTGCTGGGTGGCCGGAACGGACGAACGCGCGAAGGATGTCTGCCACGACGCGGACATGTCCGGAGTGTCCGTCTTGGTTATGGGCGGCGAAGGCGAGGGTATGTCGCGAATAACGCGCGAGGAGTGCGACTATCTAGTGCGCGTGCCGACGGTCGAGGAGTTCCCGTCGCTCAATGTGTCTGTGGCGGCGGGCGTTCTGATATTCGAGACCATGAGACAGAAGAGAGCTCTAGGAGATAAGAAACGTGGCGGGCGCGCGTGAACCGGATTTGACTCCGGCGCAGTATCGGGCGAAAAGAGTTCCTAATGAAAATATTATTGATAAATCCCTACACCGGCTCTGAGGAGACGGCGGGGAGATACAGGCGCTTTCTCGCGCCTATGCCGCCTATAAGTCTGGCGTATGTCGCGGCGGCGCTGGATAGGGCGGGCCTGCCGGTGTCGGTGTACGACGATTACACCGAGGGCGGTTCGAGGGAGGCTCTGGTAAAGCATATCCGCGTCGCGGATCCGGACATGATTGGGCTTTCGTGCGTCACGCCGACAGCGAAGAGGACGAATGAAATCGCGGCGCTTGTGAAAAGGGAGTTCCCGCGCGCGAAGCTGGTTCAAGGCAACCTGCATTCGAGCGTATTTTTCGAAAAGACGCTGAACGAGGGGCTGGCGGACGCGGTGGTGATAGGGGAGGGAGAGGAGACGGTGGTGGAGCTGGCGATGGCGTTCGAGAGCGGAGCGCCTCTGGCCAGCGTGGCCGGAATCGCGCACAAAGAAAACGGAAAGCCGGAGATTACGGAGCCGAGGGGATTCATAGAAGACTTGGACTCGCTGCCGTTCCCGGCGTGGCATCTGTTTCCGATAGAAAGATACAGGCTGTTCAACTTCGCGCGGGTGAGGGAGCCGGGAACGCTTGTGCTGGGTTCGCGCGGCTGCCCTTATGGATGCAACTATTGTTCGCTGAAGATTATGGGCCGCCGCAGGAGGAGAAGGTCGGCGGTCAACATAGCCGACGAGTTCGAGTGGCTGCACGATAAGTTCGGATACGCGCAGCCGTCATTTGTCGACCCGATATTTCCGTTGACGGAGAAAGAGGCGATTGAGTTCAGCGACGAGGTGGTCCGCAGAGGCTTGAACAGGAAGCTGACGTGGATAACGGAGACAAGGGTGGACTGCGTGAACGAGCGCATGTTGAAGGCGATGGCAGCCGCCGGGCTGTCGAGGATAATGTACGGGTTCGAGGCCGGGGCGGACGGGGTGTTGGAATCGATCAGCAAAAACACTACGGTGGACAGCGCGCGCAAGGCGGTGGAGATGACTCGCAGGGCAGGGATTCAGATAATAGGTTTCTTTATGATCGGCTCCCCCGGCGACACCGTGCGGACTGTTGAGCGGACGATAGCTTTCTCGAAGAGCCTCGATATAGATTTCGCCAAGTTCACAGTGTTCTCGCCGTTTCCGGGGACGGGTATATATGACGAGTTCGTAAAGGACGGAAAAGTGGCGGCGGACGCGCCGAGTTCGAGCTTCACGAACTACCCGACTAGGGAAAACCCGGCGGTGTACGCGCCGGAGGGCATGACTAACGATGATCTTGTGAGGTTGCAAAAGAAGGCGTTCATGAGTTTCTATCTGAGGCCGAAGATGATTCTGAGACATTTGTTAAAGATAAGGACGCTGAGGGCGGCGGACGCGCTCGTCGGGATGATGACGCTGATAAGAAAGTGAGAAAGCGGCGGAGCGACTCATTTTTTCGAATTTATTGACTTGAGGCCACAACGTCATTAGTATTTATGTTTGGTTTGTGCGGGGTTCGCTCTGCCGGCGTGGCTCAGGGGTAGAGCAGCTGATTTGTAATCAGCAGGTCGTCAGTTCGAATCTGACCGCCGGCTCTGAAATTTGAAATAGAGAAACGCCCGGAGGGGTGCCCGAGTGGCTAAAGGGGGCAGACTGTAAATCTGCTGGCGAACGCCTACATTGGTTCGAATCCAATCCCCTCCATAAATAAAACGGCGAAAGCCGTTGTCAAAAGCGGGAGTAGCTCAGCTGGCTAGAGCGCCAGCCTTCCAAGCTGGGGGTCGCGGGTTCGAACCCCGTCTCCCGCTCTGTCCGGAGGCCAACGTAGCTCAGTAGGTTAGAGCGCATCCTTGGTAAGGATGAGGTCACCGGTTCGACTCCGGTCGTTGGCTCTATTTATTTAAAGGAATAAGAAATTATTTCTGGAGGAAGAAATGGGAAAAGAAAAATTTGATCGAAAGAAGCCGCACGTGAACGTGGGAACGATCGGGCACGTGGATCATGGCAAGACGACATTGACGAGCGCGTTGACGAGGGTATTGGCGAACGCGGGGTTGGCAAAGCACATGGCGTTTGACGTGATAGACAAGGCGCCTGAAGAGAAAGCCAGAGGGATAACGATAGCGACGGCGCACGTGGAATACGAGACGATGCAAAGGCACTACGCGCACGTGGACTGTCCGGGGCACGCGGATTATATCAAGAACATGATAACGGGCGCGGCGCAGATGGACGGAGCGGTGCTGGTGGTGGGATCGGACGACGGGCCGATGCCGCAGACGAGGGAGCACATACTGCTGGCCAGACAGGTTGGAGTGCCGCACATAGTGGTGTTCATGAACAAAGTGGACATGGTGGACGACCCGGAGTTGCTGGACTTGGTTGAGATGGAGTTGAGGGATCTGCTGAGCAAGTACGATTTTCCGGGAGACGAGATACCGATCGTGCGAGGAAGCGCGCTGAAGGCGATGGAGAGCGCGGAGTGGGAGAGAGGGAAAGACAAGTACATAGACGCGATATACGAATTGTTGGACGCGATGGACTCATACATACCGATGCCGGTGAGAGACACGGACAAGCCGTTCCTGATGCCGGTGGAAGACGTGTTCAGCATAACGGGGAGAGGGACGGTGGCGACGGGAAGGATCGAGCGCGGAGTGATCAAGGTGCAGGAAGAAGTGGAACTGGTGGGATTGAAGGACACGCGCAAGACGGTGGTGACGGGAGTGGAGATGTTCCGCAAGCTGCTGGATCAGGGGCAGGCCGGGGACAACGTGGGGCTGCTGCTGAGAGGGATAGGGAAAGACGAGATAGAGCGAGGGATGGTGTTGGCGAAGACGGGATCGACGAAGCCGCACACGAAGTTTCGAGGAAGGGTGTACATACTGCAAAAAGAGGAAGGCGGCAGACACAAGCCGTTCTTCAAAGGATACAGGCCGCAGTTTTACTTCAGGACGACGGACGTGACGGGAGACATCGACCTGCCGGCGGGAGTGGACATGGTGATGCCGGGAGACGAGATAGACATAGCGGTGTCGCTGATCACGCCGATAGCGATGGAGCAGGGACTGAGGTTCGCGATCCGCGAGGGCGGACGCACGGTGGGCGCGGGCGTCATCACCGAAATAATTGAATAGTTGATTGAGATTTTTACTTGACAGGAAAAATCTGTCGGATTATATTGTAATTTTGCATGCGAGGGAGCGAGCAAATTGAGACAGGAAGCGATACTAGCTTGCGCGGAGTGCAAGAACCGGAATTACAACACCGCGAAGAACAAGACGAACACGACGGGCAAGCTCGAAATGAAGAAGTACTGCAAGAAGTGCAAAAAGCACACGACGCACAAAGAAATAAAGTAGCGTCCGCGCTTTTGATATCGGAATGAAGGCCCGTAGCTCCAATTGGTAGAGCACTGGACTCCAAATCCGGGGGTTGTCGGTTCGAATCCGGCCGGGCCTGTGAAGCGGCCGAAAATAGCGGGCCGAAAAGAGAGAAGAGATGGCGCAGGAAAAAGAGAAACAGAACCTTGTAAAGGGCGCGCGGGAGTTTTTCGGCGAGGTGTACGCCGAATCGAAAAAGGTCGCGTGGCCGAACAGGGAAACGCTGATAAATTCGACATTGCTGGTGTTCGTGGTGATAGTGGTATTGTCGACGCTGATGGCGTTGGCGGACGGCGGGCTGAACGCGTTGTTCGAATACGGATTCGACAGCCTGAAAAAATATTTTTAAGGACAGTGGATTTTTATGGCTAGCAGATGGTACGTCGTGCATACATACTCGGGGCATGAGAACAAGGTGAAAGCCAGCCTCGAAAAGCAGATCGCCGCCCGGACGATGGACAACATGATCGAGCAGATACTTGTTCCGACCGAGGAGCAGGTGCAGATAAAGGGCAGCCAGAGGAAAGTCGTACAAAAGAAGATATTTAAAGGATATATATTCGTAAGGATGGAATTGACGGACGAGACGTGGTACATAGTGCGGAACACGCCGGGCGTCACCGGATTCATAGGAGACGGGAGCAGGCCGACGCCGCTTTCTGAAAGCGAAGTTAATTTCATCCTCAAGAGAATGGGACTAGAGGCGCCCAGAGTCGCTGTGAATTTCGACAAGGACGAGGGAGTAAGGGTCCTGTTTGGTCCGTTCGCGGACTATTCGGGAGTGGTGAAGGAAGTCGATATGAACAGGGAAAAAGTGGTGGTTCTGCTATCGCTATTCGGGCGCGACACTCCTGTAGAGTTGGAATTCGACCAAGTAGAAAGAATCTGAACCGAAGGCGGCGTCCGGGCGGGTCGGGCGACACGGATGATTGTGTTTGTCGGCGCGCGGGCCGGAAACGCCTGACGACTTTGAGAGGAAAGCAACATGGCAAAGAGAGTGGTAGGGCTGATCAAACTGCAGTTGCCGGCCGGAGAAGCGAACCCGGCGCCCCCCGTGGGCCCCGCGCTAGGCCAGCACGGCGTCAACATCATGGAGTTCTGCAAGGCTTACAATGAGAGGACGAAGGAGCAGAAAGGGACAGTCATCCCCGTCGAAATCACCGTCTTCCATGACAAGTCGATAAAGTTCATCCTGAAGACGCCGCCCGCCGCGGAACTGATAAAGAAGGAAATGAAGATTGACAAAGGCTCGAGCGCGCCGGGGAAGGAATCCAAGGGCGTGTTGAGCAAGGCGTCGGTCCGGAGCATAGCGCAGACGAAGATGCCCGACCTCAACGCGGTGACGGTTGAGGGCGCGATGAGAATAATCGAGGGAACCGCCAGAAGCATGGGCGTGAAGTTGGAAGACTGAATCTGGGTTCCCGAACAACAGCGAGGAGCAGGACGATGGCTGTAGCGACGAAAGCGATGAAGGCAAGAAAGGCCCTCATACCCGAGAAGGAGTCCTTCGCGGCGGAAGAGGCGTTCGAGATCCTCAAGAAGATCAGCGTCGAGGTTCCGAGGAAGTTCGACGAAACGGTCGAGGCCAGTTTCAGGCTGGGGATAGACCCAAAGAAGGCCGAGCAGCAGATAAGAAGCACTATAGTGCTGCCTAACGGCACGGGCAAGGTTCCGCGGATAGTGGTGTTTGCCGCAGGGGACAAGCACATGGAGGCCGAGAAGGCCGGCGTCGAAGCTGTCGGCGGTGACGACTTGGCGGACAGGATACTTGGCGGCTGGCTGGACTTCGACGTGGCGATATCCACTCCGGACATGATGAGGGTTGTCGGAAAGCTCGGAAAGGTGCTCGGCCCCAGAGGTTTGATGCCGAACCCCAAGAGCGGAACGGTGACGTTCAACATCAGAGAGACGGTGGACGAATTCAAAAAGGGAAAAGTGGAATACAGGAACGACAAGTTCGGCATCGTGTCGGTTCCGCTCGGAAGGACGTCGTTCGAGCCGAAGATGCTGCTTGAGAATTTCGAGGCGTTGCACGGGGCGATAGTGAAGGCGCGCCCGTCGGCGGCGAAGGGACAATACATCAGAAGCGCGTACGTGTCGACGACAATGGGGCCGGGGCTGAAGATTGATTTGGCCTCGCTCATAAAATAATCGAGAAGGAAGAGGGTAATCCGATGGCTCTGGCGCTGGCGGACAAGAAACTGCACGTAGACGAGATATCAAAGAGGCTCGAAGCCAACAAGTTCTGCATGCTTGTGGACACTCAAACGCTGACGGTGCATCAGGTTGAAGACCTGCGCGCGAAGCTGGGAGAAAAGAACATAAAACTCAAAGTCTACAAGAACAGGCTGATCAAGCGGGCGATAGACGAACAGGGTTCG
Source organism: bacterium ADurb.Bin236 (assembly GCA_002069885.1). Lineage (GTDB taxonomy): Bacteria > UBP15 > UBA6099 > UBA6099 > UBA6099 > UBA6099. Next base: position 14,556 of record MWCD01000037.1, read on the forward strand.
GATTCGCAGTTGGCGAAGTTGACCGAGCATCTTACAGGCCCGACGGCGATGGCGTTCACCGATGGCGACCCGATAGTGGCGGCGAAGGTGTTCGCCGACTATGCGGCGGAGAACAAGAACCTCGGTCTGAAAGCGGTCGTGTACGAAGACCAGTACTGGACCGAGGCGGACATAAAGGAAATGGTGAAGCTCGGCTCGATGGCGGCGATATACGGGCGGCTGATCAACGGAATGAAGACGCCGATGAGGAAGCTGACGAACTCGCTGAAATGGCCGGGGACGAAACTGACGCTGACGCTGAAGGCGGCGGCGGAAAAAGCAGGGCAATGACGCCGAGCGCCCGGCGGCACAACCGGGCGGCGAGGCGCGACGATAAAGGGCGGCCGGCGCAGACCGCCTAAAGTTGCTGAATTGCAAAACAGAAAATCAGGAACGAGATTCAAGGAGGCAGAAAATGAACGTGCAGGAAGTGTTTGAGGCCGTAAAGGGCGCGACAATGGCGGAGATCAACGAGCTGGCAGGGTTGCTCGAAGAGGAATTCGGGGTGGCCCCGATGATGGCGGCTCCCATGGCGGCGGCAGCGGGACCGGCCGCGGCGGCTGAAGAGGAAAAGACCGAGTTCAACGTGGTCATCACCTCGGTCGGCGACAAGAAAATCCCGATCATCAAGGCGGTCAGAGAGTTGACCAGCCTCGGACTGAAAGAAGCCAAGGACCTCGTGGAAGCCACTCCGGCGACCGTGAAGGAAGGCGTCACGAAAGAAGAAGCCGAGAAGTTCAAAGCCAAGCTTGAAGAAGCTGGCGCGACCGTGGAACTTAAGTAACAAGGCTGAAAAGAAGATGAGGAGAACCAGACGGGAACGCCGGTTCTCCTCATTTTGTCGCTTATGAAGAAGTTGCTTTAAGCGGCTGGCCGCATCAAAGTGTCATCCTCGCGGCGGACACACTCTGAACAGGGGTGTTAAAATGGCAAATCCGAACAAGTTGTCGAAAAAAGATTGGAAAACGCATAATTTTTCCGAGTTGACGGCGGCGCTGAACGTGCCGAGGCTGATCGACATCCAGACTCAGTCTTTCTCGTGGCTCAGGGACGATGGCCTGCTGGGGCTTTTCAAGAGCATATCCCCGATAGAGTCTGTGGCTTCGACCACGGACGAGGGCCTTGTGCTTGAATTCCTCGACCTGACGTTCGAGGACCCCAAGTACGACCCGGAGGAATGCAAGCGCCGGGAGAAAACATACGAAGCCGGCCTCAAGGTCAAGGCGAGGCTGATTAACCGCAAAACGGGCGAGATCAAGGAGCAGGAAGTCTACCTCTGCGAATGCCCGATCATGACCGACTACGGCACGTTTGTGTTTAACGGAGCCGAGCGAGTCGTGCTGAGCCAGTTGATCAGGTCTCCCGGCGTGTATTTCCAAGCGCCCAAGGCTTTGAGCGGCATAAACTTCTTCACCGGAAAGATCATCCCCAACCGGGGAGCGTGGGTAGAGTTCGAGTTCGACATCAAGGGGCAGGCACACATCAGGATCGACAAAACGAGAAAAATACCCATCACCACCTTCCTGCGCGCCATAGGCTTCGGCTTCGACCGCAAGGACAGGAAGGTGTTCCTCGAAGACAATTTCAAGGTGTCCGACCCGACGCCCGAGAAGCTGATCGGCTTCGTGGTCGCCGACGACATAGAGGACAAGGAAACCGGGAAGAAGATCAAAAAAGGAACGGTCATAACGAAAGACGTCTGCGACAAGATTCTGGCCATGGGGCTGAAGTCCCTGATGCTGACGGAGAACTGCCGGGACTTCTACATGGAGGACTCGATACTCAACGCGTTGGAAAAGGAAACGGTTCTGACGCGCGAGCAGGCGTTGCTGGACATATACAAAAAGCTGAGGCCCGGAGACATCCCGACGCTCGAGCACGCGGAGAGGCTGCTTGACAGCAGGTTCTTCCTGCCGGGCAAGTACGACCTGTCCGAAGTGGGCCGATACAAAATCAACGAAAAACTGATGCTTGACGTGCATCCCAACAGGCTGGCTCTGACGAGGCAGGACTTCATCGAGAGCATCAGGTACATGTTGGCTCTGAGGTTGAAGGGCAAGAGGGACATCGCGCGGGAAAGATACTTCGAAGAAGTGCTCAGCGAGGGCGAACAGAAGTTCTTCGACCAGTTCATTGAATACTACAAGTGCGAGCCGAACGCCGACGACATCGACCATCTGGGAAACAGAAGGGTCAGGTGCGTAGGGGAGTTGCTGCTTAACAGGCTGCGCGGCGCGCTCGGCATGATGGAAAAGACGATTCGCGACCGGATGATACAGTACGACTCGATGATAGCGACGCCGCAGTCGCTGATCAATCCGAGGCCGCTGATAGCGGCGATAAACGAGTTTTTCGGGAGCAGCCCGCTGTCGCAGTTCATGGATCAGACGAACCCGCTGTCGGCTCTGACGCACAAGAGGAAGTTGAGCGCGCTGGGGCCGGGCGGACTGACGAGAGAGCGCGCGGGCTTCGAGGTGAGGGACGTCCACTTCTCGCACTACGGAAGGATATGCCCCATCGAGTCTCCGGAAGGCCCGAACATCGGACTCATCGGCTCTCTGGCGACGTACTCGAAGCTGGATAAGTTCGGCTTCCTGCTGGCGCCATACGTTAAGGTGGACAAAGGCAAGATCACCAAGAGCGTGGAGTACCTGAGCGCGGCGGTGGAGGACAGATATCCGATAGCGCAGGCGAACGCGCCGATAGACAAGAAGGGCGGGTTCAGCGAACAGCTCGTGGCCGTGCGCTCGCGGGACAAGATCGAAAGAATACCTCCCAAAGACGTGGTGTATATGGACGTCAGCCCGAAGCAGCTCGTTTCGGTGACGACGGCGCTGATCCCGTTCCTTGAACACGACGACGCGAACAGGGCTTTGATGGGATCGAACATGCAGAGGCAGGCGGTTCCACTCATCAGATCGGACGCGCCTTACGTGGGCACTGGCATGGAACATAAAGTGGCCACAGACGCCGACGCGCTGGTGTACGCGAAACGCGCGGGCAAAATCACATACGTCGACAGCAAGGTTATCAAGGTTAAAGTCGACGGCAAGAACGAGGAAGACGTATACAACCTGATAAAGTTCGGCAGGTCCAACCAGAGCACGTGCATAAACTTCAAGCCCGTGGTGTCCCTCGGCGAAAAAGTGGAAGAGGGAACGACGCTGGCGGACGGGCCGAGTTGCGAGAACGGAAGGCTGGCGCTGGGACGCAACCTGCTGGTCGCGTTCATGCCGTGGGAAGGGTACAACTACGAAGACGCGGTGATATGCTCCGAGCGGTTGCTGATGGAGGATTCATTTACTTCGATATTCATAGAGAAATACGAGTGCGAGGCGAGAGAGACGAAGTTGGGTCCGGAGGAAATCACGCGGGACATCCCGAACGTGAACGAGGAAGTGCTCGAAAATCTGGACGAGAACGCGATAATCAAGGTCGGCACGCACGTGAAAGCCGGAGATATCCTGATAGGCAAGGTCATCCCGAAAGGGGAGACGGAGCCGACGGCTGAAGAGCGGTTGCTGAGGGCGATATTCGGAGAAAAGGCGAGAGACGTAAGGAACACCTCGCTGAAAGTGCCGCACGGCGGCAAGGGGATAGTCATAGGCGTGACGGACTTCAGCCGGGAGGCGGGAGACGATTTCGCGCCGGGCAAGAACCGAAGCGTAAGGGTGTTCGTCGCTCAGCGCAGACACCTTATGGTCGGCGATAAGCTGGCCGGAAGGCACGGCAACAAAGGCGTCATCTCGCGCATAGTTCCGATAGAGGACATGCCGTATCTGGAAGACGGCACGCCGATAGACGTGATATTGAACCCGCTGGGCGTGCCTTCCCGAATGAACCTCGGACAGGTGCTCGAGACGCACCTCGGATGGGTGGCGCACCACATGAACACATACTTCGAGACGCCGATATTCGAGGGCGTTTCAGAAGAGGAGTTGTTCTCCCTGTTGGACAAGGCCGGGCTTCCGCAAGACGGCAAAGTGAAGCTGTTCAACGGCAAGACCGGGGAGCAGTTCGACGAGAAAGTGATGGTAGGGTACATATATCTTCTGAAGCTCAACCACATGATTGAAGACAAGATGCACGCGCGCTCGACAGGGTCGTACGCGCTTGTGACGCAGCAACCGCTGGGCGGCAAGGCTCAGTTCGGCGGCCAGAGGTTCGGAGAGATGGAAGTGTGGGCTCTTGAGGCGTACGGCGCGGCCGTGACTCTGCAGGAGCTTCTCACCATCAAGTCCGACGACATCACCGGAAGAGTGAAGACGTACGAGGCGATAGTGAAGCACGAGAACATACAGAAGCCGGGCATACCGGAATCGTTCAACGTGCTGGTCAAGGAGTTGCAGGCTCTGGCGCTGGACGTCCAGTTGCTGACAGGCTCCGGGCGAAAGATAATGCAGACGACCGAGGACGATTCGGTCGGCTCGATACTGCTTGACGACTTGGGGATACAAAGCCCGTCGTACAAGTGACGTTCCCGGCTGGGCCGGGGAAAAGGCGGCGGGCCGGAAGAGGCGTTTCCGGAGCATCCGCCGCCGCCGCGGCATCCGACCTTAAGGAGGTTAATCCGTGAGCAAGACGACACTGGAAAAAATCCGAATAAGCCTCGCGTCGCCGGACACCATTCGCAAGTGGTCGTACGGCGAGGTGAAGAAGCCTGAAACCATAAACTACAGGACTCTCAAACCGGAGAAGGACGGCCTGTTTTGCGAGAAGATTTTCGGGCCTGTGAAAGACTGGGAATGCCACTGCGGCAAGTACAAGAGAATCCGGTTCAAGAACATAAAGTGCGAAGCCTGCGGAGTCGAAGTCACGCAGACGAAGGTGCGGCGCGAGAGGATGGGCCACATCGTGCTCGCCGCTCCAGTAAGCCACATCTGGTACTTCAAGGGAACTCCCAGCAGGATGAGCTATCTGCTCGGCATCTCCGTCAAAGAGCTTGAGCGCGTCCTGTACTACGGCGATTTCATGGTGACGAAAGTCAACAAGGACGCTATCGACGATCTGGTGAAGAAGATAAAGTCGGAAAAGCCGCAGTTCAGCATCGCCAGACTGATTCCGGCGTTTGCGGAAAACACCGCGCGGCTTGAAATGCTCGAAGAAGAGGGAACGGGCAAGAAGTTCCCCATCATCGGCAACATAAAAGTCTGCGACACCGATTTCTCCAGAGCGGAACGCGAGGAGATACAGAACACGCTAAAGAAGCTTCAGGGCAGGTTCGGCGAAGACAGCGGCGTGACTCTCAGGCTGGAAAAAGTCTCCGGGCACGAGTCCGTCAGGGTATGCCGCAAGGTGGGAGACGAGGAAAAGATTCTCGGATACCTTCCGATGCTTTACTCCAAAGTCCTGTCAACGTACATCAAGGACGGGTCGGTGGAATATGAAGCGACGGTAGAGAGGATAACCAAGGGGATAATGTACAGGAGGCGGCTGGGCATCCGGCTGGCGCTCCGGTTTAAAGATAAAGCCATATCGCAACAGATAATGAGGATGCTGAGAACGAAGTTTCAGGAGTGCGAGGACGTTTACACGGCGATATACCTCGACGAGGGCCTGAGCCTTCTACAGTCGTTGCAGCCGAAGCAGACGCTGCAGACCGGGATGGTCGGAAGCGTGTATAAGTTCGCCGACGGCCGCGTATTCAAGCCGGAAGACAAAGTGTTCGAGGAGATATACGACCTCGATTTCTACGTGCCGCGGCCTTACGATCAGGCGATGAACCTGATGAAATATTTGTCGGACTGTTTCAACGACACTTCGATCAACAACCTGTTCTCGGTGGGAATGGGGGCGCAGGCGGTCAAAGACGTTCTGAAGGATCTCGACCTCGACGCCCTTTCGACGGAACTGACGGCCGAGATAGAAGAGGCGAAGAAGCAGAAACGCCTGAAGCTCATAAAGCGGCTTACGGTGGTCGAAGCGTTCAGGAAGTCCAAGAGCAAACCGGAATGGATGATATTGGACATGCTGCCCGTGTTGCCGCCCGACCTGAGGCCGATGGTGCAGCTCGAAGGCGGAAGGTTCGCGTCGTCCGACCTCAACGACCTGTATCGCAGGGTTATAAACAGGAACAACAGGCTGAAAAAGCTAATTGAGATAAAGGCCCCTGAGAGCATCATCAGGAACGAGAAAAGGATGCTGCAGGAGGCTGTGGACGCGCTGATAGACAACGGCAGGAGAGGACGCGTGTTCACCGGCTCGCACAAGAGGCCGCTGAAGTCCCTCAGCGAGTTGCTTAAAGGAAAACAGGGAAGGTTCCGGCAGAATCTGCTGGGCAAGCGCGTGGACTACTCCGGGCGCTCGGTCATCGTGGTCGGCCCGGAACTTAAGCTGCACCAGTGCGGGCTTCCCAAGGACATGGCGCTGGAACTGTTCAAGCCGTTCGTCATGCACGAGCTTGTGAACAGAAACATAGTGCCTAACATCAAGACGGCGAAGAAGTTCGTGGAGCGCTCCGAGAGCGAGGTTTGGGACGTGCTCGAAGAGATAGTGCGCGACCACCCGGTCATGCTGAACAGAGCTCCCACGCTTCACAGGCTGGGCATACAGGCGTTCCAGCCCGTCCTCGTCGAGGGCAAGGCCATACAGATTCACCCGTTGGTGTGCGCAGCGTTCAACGCGGACTTCGACGGAGACCAGATGGCGGTTCATCTGCCGCTTTCGATGGAGGCGCAGGCCGAAGCGAGGCTGATAATGCTCTCGACCAACAACCTGTTGCTGCCGGCGAACGGCAGGCCGGTGGTGGCGCCTTCGCAGGACATCGTTATCGGCGTGTACTACCTGACGCAGGAGAAAAAGGGAGCCAAGGGAGAAGGGAAGATATTCAGGGACGTCAACGAGGTGCGGATGGCCCACGAACTGGGGCACGTATCGCTGCACGCCGCCATAAAGATAAGACACAAAGGAAAAGTCATCGACACGACAGTCGGGCGCTCGATATTCAACAGCATACTGCCCGAGGGGCTTCCCTATGAGAACGGGGTCATAAGCAAGAAACAGTTGAGCCGAATCATCGGGCAGTGTCTGAGGCGGCGCGGGCAGAAGAGAACGGTTCAGCTTCTGGACGCCGTCAAGCAGATGGGCTACCAGTACGCGACGCAGGCCGGACTGACGATTTCCATCGTTGATGTCGTGATCCCCGAAGAGAGGCGCAAGCTGCTCAAAGAGGCGGAGGCGTTGGAGCGCAACATCGACGTGTTCTTTGACCGCGGGCTTCTTACCGAGGACGAGAAATATCAGAAACGCATCGAGCTATGGATGGAGCGGCAGGAAAAGATCAAACAGATGTTCGAGCGAACCATCAAGGAAGACAAGTTCAATTCGCTGTTCATGATGGCCGAATCGGGAGCGCGAGGAACGGTGCAGCAGATAAGGCAGCTCGGCGGCCTCCGCGGTCTCATGAGCGACCCAACAGGACGCACAATCGACTTCCCGATAAAAACGAACTTCAGAGAAGGCCTCTCCGTTCTCGAATACTTCATATCCACCCACGGCGCGCGCAAAGGCCTCGCGGACACCGCGCTGAGGACAGCCGACTCCGGGTACCTAACGCGCAGGCTTGTGGATGTCGCGCAGGATGTCATCATTCAGGAGCTTGACTGCGGCACGAATAGGTTCCTCACGGTGGAGACTATTTACGTAAACGGGCGCAGCGTCCCGATTGTTCAGGACGTTCTGATGAAGAGCCTCAAGCTGACTAAGAAGAAACCCGTAGAAATCATTGAGGAAAAGGCGTACAAGTTTGACGGCCTCGAAGACGTCAAGGCCACCATCAAGCTGAAAGGCAAGCAGAAGAAAATCTGCCTTAAGAAAATATATCCGATTCGGGACGAGACCGGGGAGGTCATAGGCGCCAAGAAGGACGGAAAGGCGATCTATCTGGACTTTCAGGGGATAGACCTGAGGGAGTCCAATCCCGATATCACCGACCACATGAAGACGCTGTTGAGAGAAAAACTCATCGGCAGGGTGGCTGGAAAAGACATCTTCAGCCTGACCACGGGCGAAGTTTTCGTTAAGAAGGGCGAGGAGATAACCGAAGAGGATTTCGACAACATGTCGAAAACGGTGTTGGCGGCTCCTCTGCAGATACGCTCGGCGTTGGAGTGCCAGACAAGGTACGGCGTGTGCGCTATGTGCTATGGGCGCAACTTCGCCACCGGCAAGATAGCGCAGATAGGCGACGCGACCGGCATCATAGCCGCGCAGAGCATAGGCGAGCCTGGAACTCAGTTGACGATGCGCACCTTCCACACTGGCGGCGTGTCGGGCGAGGACATTTCGGACATCACGCAGGGTCTGCCCCGCGTCGAAGAACTTTTCGAGGCCAGAAAGCCTAAGTCTCAGGCTCTTATGAGCGAGGTGGACGGCAAGGCTGAGATAGTCTCCACCGAGACCGGGCGAGAGATTGTCATCGCGCCGACCCATGACAAGGAAGCCAAGAAAGAAAGAATGAGAGTGCCCGACGACTCGATGATTCTCGTGAAGAACGGGGACAGGGTTGCGATGGGGCAGGCGCTCACGGATGGGCACTTAAGCCCGCACGAGGTTCTGCGCGTGCTCGGTCTGGCCAAAGCTCAGGAATACATAGTCAACGAAGTCATCGCGGTCTATAAAAGCCAAGGCGTGGACACGAATGAGAAACACGTCGAAGTCATCGTCCGCGAGATGCTCAGGAAGATTAAAATCGAAACCCCCGGAGACACGGACTTCCTTCCGCAGTCGCTGGTGGACAGGTTCGAGTTCGACCGCAAGAACAGGGAGATGAAGCTGCAGGGCAAGAAGGCCGCTACCGGGAAATCCGTTCTGCTCGGCATAACGAAATGCTCGCTCTCAACGCACAGCTTCCTGTCCGCCGCGTCTTTCCAAGAGACCACGAGGGTGCTCACAGACGCGGCGACGAAAGGCAAGGTCGACCCGCTGATGGGACTGAAGGAAAACGTCATAATCGGGAACCTCGTGCCCGCCGGAACAGGGTTGCCGTCGTACAGAGACGTCAAGCTCGCGTTCAACGCTCCCGAAGAGGCCGCGATGGAACAGCCGGGCTCGCTTTTCGACGAGCCTGAGGCCGAGGAAGCCAAGCCGCTGACCCGCGATTCCATCGACAGCGATTTCGACGAAGAGGAATTCGAGGAGGCAGAGGGAAAAGTTTCAGTCGATGATTGACACGGTTCCCGCGTTTTGCTATTCTTTTCATTTGTGTTTGAACGAGGTTAAAAAAATTTGACAGGCGTTTGGAAATACTGAGACGGGAAACGAAACACTATGCCGACAGTGAACCAGTTAGTGCGGAACAAGAGAAAACCGCAGAGAAGCAAATCGAAATCGATGGCGTTGCAGAAAAACCCGCAGAAGAGGGGCGTTTGCACCCGCGTGTGGACTGTGACGCCGAAGAAGCCCAACTCGGCGCTGCGCAAGGTGGCCAGAGTCCGTTTGTCCAACGGAATCGAAGTCGCGGCGTACATCCCCGGAGTGGGCCACAACCTGCAGGAGCACTCGATAGTGCTGATAAGAGGCGGCAGGGTGAAAGACCTTCCCGGCGTCAGATATCACATCGTGCGCGGAGTGCTTGACACCGCCGGCACGGAGAACAGAAAGCAGAGCAGGTCGAAGTACGGAACGAGAAGGCCGAAAAAGGCGGCGAAATAATGCGCAAGGGGCGCTCGCCGCGCCCCGAGCGGGGGATAATAGATTATGCCGAGACGCAAATACTCAAAAACGCAGAGAAACCCGGTTGATCCCGTCTACAATGACCCGGTCATCGGCTCGACCATCAACAAAATCCTCAAAAGAGGAAAGAAAAGCGTGGCCGAGAGGATAATGTACGAGGCGTTGGAAACCGTCGAAAAGAAGACGGGAAAGCCCGCTAGGGACGTTTACATCCTTGCCATCAGGAATGTCGCCCCCACCGTACAGGTCAAGTCGAAGAGAGTCGGCGGCGCCACGTATCAGGTGCCGATAGAAATAGAAGAAGACAGAAGACAGGCGCTTGCAATCACATGGCTGATGCAATTCGCCGAAGCTCGCAAGGGAGCGGGGTTTGCGCAAAAGTTCGCGGAAGAAATCATAGAGGCCTCGGAGAACAGAGGGGGCGCGATCAAAAAGAAGATCGACACCCACAAAATGGCCGAGGCCAACAAAGCTTTCTCGCACTACAGATTCTAACGGTCGCAAGCAATCAAGCCCGCACCGTCTGGACATCAGGTGCGGGTTTTCGTGTCAGGATAAAGGCTGAAATGAACGAACAGAAGTTGAAAAACACAAGAGTCATGGGGATCGCCGCTCACATCGACGCGGGCAAGACCACCACGACCGAGCGCATCCTGTTCTACTCAGGACGGGTGCACCGCATCGGCGAGGTGGACGAGGGGACCGCGACGATGGATTGGATGATTCAGGAGCAGGAGCGCGGCATCACCATAACATCGGCCGCCACATACTGCCAGTGGGGCGAGCATACAATCAACATCCTTGACACTCCCGGCCATGTGGATTTTACAGTAGAAGTCGAACGCTCGATGAGAGTGCTCGACGGACTCGTCGTGGTGTTCTGCGCCGTGGGCGGCGTGCAACCCCAGAGCGAGACCGTCTGGCGGCAGGCGGACAGGTACAAAGTGCCCCGCATCGTGTTCATCAATAAGATGGACAGGACAGGAGCCGATTTCTACAGAGTCGTCAGCAGAATAGAAGAACAACTGGGAGCAACAGTGGTTCCGGTCGCGCTACCCATAGGCGCGGAAGACAGCTTCGAGGGTTGTGTCGACCTGATAGCTATGGAGTCCGTCACTCACGAGGACGAGCTTGGCGCGGTGGTCAAGAGAGGCCCGATCCCCGGCGACATGATGGGAGCGGCGACGGAATGGCGGCGCGCGCTCGTCGAGAAACTCGCCGACCATGACGACTCCCTTGCCGAGAAATATCTCGCCGAAGAAGAAATATCCGAGCAGCTAATAATCGAGGCGCTGCGGAGAGCGACGATAGCCGGGAAGATTTCCCCCGCGCTCTGCGGAAGCTCATTGAAGAACAAAGGCATACAGCCGCTGATAGGCGCGATAGTGAACTACCTGCCGTGCCCGCTGGACGTTCCGGCGGCGGCGGGAATCAACCCGAAGACGGACGAGACAGAGACGCGCGGGCACGACGACAACGAGCCTCTCGCCGCTCTCGCCTTCAAAATCGCAAACGACACGTTCCTCGGAACATTGACATACGTGCGAGTGTATTCCGGACGCATAAAAAAAGGCGCCACGGTGTACAACGTCAACAAAAGATCCAGAGAGCGGGCGGGCAGGCTTCTGAGGATGCACGCCAACCATCGCGAGGACCTCGAAGAACTGACGGCGGGCGAAATAGGAGCGATAGGCGGCCTGAAGAACACTTCTACCGGAGACACCCTATCCGCCGAACACAGGCAGATACTCCTTGAGAACATAAGGTTCCCGGAACCGGTTATCTCGGTGGCCATCGAGCCTCGCAGCCAAGCCGAATACCAGAAGATGGTGGATTCGCTAAAAAAACTCGCGAACGAAGACCCGACATTCAAGGCCCGGTTCGACGAGGAGATGGGACAGACAATCATATCCGGGATGGGAGAGCTTCATCTCGACATCATAGTGGACAGACTCGAACGCGAGCACAAAGTGCGCGGCAAGGTCGGCAAGCCGATGGTCGCGTACAAGGAAACGATTACGGAAACAGTGACTGCGGAAGACAAATACATACATCAGACCGGCGGCAAGGGTCAGTATGGACACGTGATATTGAGACTGTCGCAGATGAGCGAAGGCGGCGGGTTCGAGTTCGAGAACGAAGTCAGCCCGAACGACGTGCCGAGAGAGTTCATGCCGGACATCAAGGAAGGCGTCGAATCGGCGTTGACGAGCGGCCCGCTCGGCGGCTACCCGGTCATCGACATCAAAGTGACGGCGGTAGGCGGCTCCAGCCATGAGACGGACTCGACCAACATCGCGTTCAAGATCGCAGCGGCCCGAGCGTGCAGAGACGGCCTTGAGAGGGCCAAGCCGGTTCTAAAAGAGCCGGTGATGAAAGTGGAAATATTCACGCCCGAAAGCCACATGGGCGACGTGATAAACGACATCAACGCAAGAAGGGGCAAGCTGATGAGCATCGAGCCTGCTCCGGGCAATTCACAACAGGTCAAAGCGCTGGTTCCGCTATCTGAGATGTTCGGCTACGCCACGGAACTGCGCAACAGGTCGCAAGGCCGCGCGACATACACGATGGAATTTCACTGTTACAGGGAAGTCCCGTCCGAATTGACAAGGGAAATGCTCGGCATGAGCGCCTGAACGACGACCGCGGCGCGGGCCGCGGACGAACAGACTGGAGGAAGAAATGGGAAAAGAAAAATTTGATCGAAAGAAGCCGCACGTGAACGTGGGAACGATCGGGCACGTGGATCATGGCAAGACGACATTGACGAGCGCGTTGACGAGGGTATTGGCGAACGCGGGGTTGGCAAAGCACATGGCGTTTGACGTGATAGACAAGGCGCCTGAAGAGAAAGCCAGAGGGATAACGATAGCGACGGCGCACGTGGAATACGAGACGATGCAAAGGCACTACGCGCACGTGGACTGTCCGGGGCACGCGGATTATATCAAGAACATGATAACGGGCGCGGCGCAGATGGACGGAGCGGTGCTGGTGGTGGGATCGGACGACGGGCCGATGCCGCAGACGAGGGAGCACATACTGCTGGCCAGACAGGTTGGAGTGCCGCACATAGTGGTGTTCATGAACAAAGTGGACATGGTGGACGACCCGGAGTTGCTGGACTTGGTTGAGATGGAGTTGAGGGATCTGCTGAGCAAGTACGATTTTCCGGGAGACGAGATACCGATCGTGCGAGGAAGCGCGCTGAAGGCGATGGAGAGCGCGGAGTGGGAGAGAGGGAAAGACAAGTACATAGACGCGATATACGAATTGTTGGACGCGATGGACTCATACATACCGATGCCGGTGAGAGACACGGACAAGCCGTTCCTGATGCCGGTGGAAGACGTGTTCAGCATAACGGGGAGAGGGACGGTGGCGACGGGAAGGATCGAGCGCGGAGTGATCAAGGTGCAGGAAGAAGTGGAACTGGTGGGATTGAAGGACACGCGCAAGACGGTGGTGACGGGAGTGGAGATGTTCCGCAAGCTGCTGGATCAGGGGCAGGCCGGGGACAACGTGGGGCTGCTGCTGAGAGGGATAGGGAAAGACGAGATAGAGCGAGGGATGGTGTTGGCGAAGACGGGATCGACGAAGCCGCACACGAAGTTTCGAGGAAGGGTGTACATACTGCAAAAAGAGGAAGGCGGCAGACACAAGCCGTTCTTCAAAGGATACAGGCCGCAGTTTTACTTCAGGACGACGGACGTGACGGGAGACATCGACCTGCCGGCGGGAGTGGACATGGTGATGCCGGGAGACGAGATAGACATAGCGGTGTCGCTGATCACGCCGATAGCGATGGAGCAGGGACTGAGGTTCGCGATCCGCGAGGGCGGACGCACGGTGGGCGCGGGCGTCATCACCGAAATAATTGAATAAGGGAATGTCAAATGGCAACGAAGTTCAGAATAAGAATAAAGCTTAAATCGTTCGACCACAACAGCCTCGACGCGGCGGCGGTGAAGATTGTGGACACCGTGAAAGGGAGCGGAGCCGTTGCCCTCGGGCCGGTGCCGCTGCCTGTGAACATCGAGAGATTCTGCGTCTTGCGGTCTCCCCACGTTGATAAGAAATCGAGGGAGCATTTCGAGATACGCACACATAAGAGGCTGATAGACATCGACAGCCCCACTCCGGCGACTATCGAGGCTCTCAAGCAGCTCGAACTTCCGTCGGGCGTGGACATCGAGATTAAATAAGGGACACGCCAATGATACCGGGAATGATAGGAAAGAAAATCGGGATGGCCCGAATGTTCGACGAGAAGGGCAATGTGGTGCCGGTCACGCTGATCGAGATGGGGCCTTGCACCGTCGTCGGCGTGAAGACATCGGACGGCAAAGACAAGTACGACGCCGTGCAGGTAGGATACTCGAGCGTCAAGATGGACAAGCTCACCAAGCCGATGCAGGGCGTTTACAAGAAATCCGGACTCAAGAGCGGATTCAAAGTTCTCAAGGAGTTCCGCGTTGACAAGACGGACGGCATCGGAGTCGGCGACGAGATAGGCGCGGACGCGGTGTTCAGCGAAAACATGACCGTCAAGATAATCGGAACGAGCATAGGACGCGGATTCGCCGGAGCGATGAAAAGGCACGGGTTCGGCGGTTCTGAAAACAGCCACGGGCAGGAGAAAGTGCACCGCAGGCCGATGAGCGGGGGCGCAACAGACGCCCAAAGAGTTTTTAGAGGGAAAAGAGGCCCCGGACACATGGGCAACGCGCAAGTGACGGTCGCCAACCTCAAACTTGTGAAGATGAAGCCGATGTATGAAACCGGACAGACTGAAGCCGAATCGGCAGGCAAGACCCCATACATCATAGCGGTCCGCGGAGCGGTGCCGGGCAAACAGAACTCGTTGGTTATAGTCGAAAAAATGTGATCGGATAGAATACGGCTATGTCAGAAGAAAAAAGCAAAGCGAAGATGAACAGGCGGCTCATCGCCGAAGCCCTGAGAATAGAGCAGGGGAACGCGCGAAGCGACACGAAGTCGATGAAGACGCGCGGAGAGGTGAGCGGGGGCGGAAAGAAACCGTTCCGGCAAAAGGGCGGCGGGCGCGCCAGACAGGGCAGCATCAGGGCTGTGCAGTGGGTCGGCGGCGGCAGGGCCTTCGGCTCCTCGGCGGCCAACCATGACAGGAAGATAAACAAGAAGGCGCGGCGGGCCGCTCTTCAAAGCGTGATCGAGTGGAAGCTGGCCGAAGGCCGCGTGGCCGTGGACGAGTTGAAGTTCGACGCCCCGTCCACAAAGAAGTTCGTCGAATTGCTTAAAAGCAAGGGAATCGAAGGAAAGGTCCTCTTCATTTACGAAAGCGGAGAGGCGATGGAAAACGCGGTGAAGTCGGCGCGCAATCTGCCGAAGACGACCTGCCTGAATTCCGCGGTAATAAACCTGAAAGACCTGCTCGACTGCGAGTGGGTTCTGATGGCGCCGGAAACGGCCGCGCGCCTGAAAATTCAAGGCTGATTGGACACAAGACCATGAAAGACGCACGAGACGTAATAATATCGCCGATTATCTCGGAGAAGAGCCACATCGACTTGCAGTCGAACAAATATTATTTCAAAGTGGCGAAGACGGCCACGAAGACGGACGTCGAGAACGCGGTGAAGAAGCTGTTCGACGTCGAAGTCGAGAGCGTGAACATACTCAACAAAAGAGCCGAAAAGAAAAACTACGGCAGATTCAAGGGATTCAGCGCGGCTTGGAAAAAAGCCATCGTGACGGTCCGAAAAGACCAGAAGATCGCCGGATTCTTTGAAGGAATGTAAGGGCGGAAAAGACAATGGCCATACAAAAATCAAAACCGACGACTCCCGGCAGAAGGTTCCATTCGAGAGTGTCCGGCGCGGACATCACCAAGCAGGAGCCTGAGAAGTCGCTTACGGTGATCAAGAAGAAGAACTCGGGCCGAAACAACATGGGCCGGGTGACTGTTAGACATCAGGGCGGCGGGCACAAGAGGCGGTTGCGGATCGTCGATTTCAAACGGACCACCGACGGAATGGCCGGCAAAGTCGCCGCCATCGAGTACGACCCGAATCGCTCGTGCAGGCTGGCCCTCATCCACTACGAAAACGGCGTGAAGGCATACATTCTTGCGACGAAGAACATGAAAGTCGGAGACAAAGTGTTGTCCGGCGAAAAGATAGACGTGGCCGAAGGGAACGCGCTTCCCCTGTCGGGCATACCGCTGGGAGCGCTGATACACAACATCGAGTTCAGGCCGGGAGGCGGGGGCCGAGCGGCAAGGTCCGCCGGCAACTACGCCACTCTCATCGCCAAGGAAGGCGAGAGAGCGCACGTCAGGATGCCTTCGGGAGAGGTCAGGCTGTTCAATCTCAAATGCCGGGCGACCATCGGTCAGGTCGGCAACGAGGAGCACAACTTGGCGTCCGACGGCAAGGCCGGAAGGAACAGATGGAAAGGGCGCAGACCCACCGTTCGCGGAACGGTCATGAACCCGTGCGATCACCCGCACGGCGGCGGAGAAGGCAAGAGCAAATGCGCCGGAAGGCCGCCCTGCTCGCCGTGGGGCGTTCCCGCCAAGGGCGGCAAGACAAGGTCCAAGAGAAAGAGCAACAAAATGATAGTGACACATCGCAACAAGAAGAAAAGGAAATAAGCGCGGGGATTTGCCGCGGGAGGTTTCAAGTGCCGAGATCGTTGAAAAAAGGGCCGTTTGTGGAAGAGAAGCTGCTTAAGAAAGTGAAAGCGGCGCAGAAGGCTAAAGGCGGAGGAATAATCCGCACGTGGTCCAGAGCGTCGATGGTGGTTCCCGAAATGGTGGGACTGACGCTGGCGGTTCACAACGGGAAGAAGCACATCCCGGTGTACATAACGGAAAACATGGTGGGCCACAAACTGGGCGAGTTCGCGCCGACGCGGCTGTTTCGCGGGCACGGCGGCTCGGAGAAGAAAACCGGAACGAGATGACCAAGGAACGCGCGGGCGGCGGACAAGGCCGCGCGCGCCAAAAAAGCAAGGACAGGCGCTGAACGATGGAACAACAATTTGCCAGAGCGGAAGTAAAACACGTGAGAGTGTCGGCCCGAAAAGCGGGAAGATACGCGGCGGCCATAAAAGGTATGAAATACCAGCAGGCGTACTCCACGCTGGAATTCATGACCTCTCCGACGGCCAAGACGGTGCAGAAGGTTCTGGCGTCGGCCGGAGCCAACGCCGAAGAGAACCATGACATGACTCGCGATCAGTTGTACGTGTACGAGGCGGTGGCGAATCAGGGGCCGACATTCAGGCGGTTTAGGCCTGCGATGCGCGGCATGGCCACGAGGATACGGAAACGCACCAGCCACATAATAATCGTGCTCTCGGACAAACCGAGGAAGTCGTAAGGAGGCGGGCATTGGGACAGAAAGTTAACCCTAAAGGGCTTAGGCTCGGGATCGTAGAGACTTGGGACAGCAGATGGTTCGCGGACAAGGATTACGCGGACGTGCTGCACGAGGACTTCATGATCCGGGACATCGTGAAAAAATGGAATTACAAGGGCGACGGAAGGCCGTTGACGGGCAAGGCGCTCAAGAGGCTCCAGAGGGACAACCTCAGGTTCAGCGGAATCTCCAAAGTCGAGATCGAGCGGAAGGCCAAGAACGTGCTGGTCAGGATCAGCGCGGCAAAGCCCGGAATAGTCATCGGAAAGAACGGCGAGACTATCGAAGCTCTCACAAAGCAACTGAGAAACAAGACCGGAAAAGCGGTTGACATAAAGATAAAGACGATAGAACAGCCGGACCTAGACGCATGGTTGTTGGGCGAAGGCGTGGCGATGATGATAGAGCGCAGGTTCGCAGTGCGGCGCGCCATCAAGCAGTCGATGGAAAAGGCGTTGCGCGCGGGAGCGCAGGGAGTGAAAATTATGTGCGCCGGGCGGCTGGGCGGCGCGGAAATAGCCAGAACAGAATGGAGCAGGCGCGGAAGAGTCCCGCTTCACACGCTTCGCGCGGAGATCGACTACGCGCACACCGAGGCGTTCACCACCTATGGGAAAATAGGCATCAAAGTGTGGATATACAAGGGAGACAAAGACCCGAGGAAATTCAAAAACGAGCTCCTGCTGCATGGTCAGGACTGACCGGAGAGGCTGAAGGCGATGTTACAACCTAAAAAAGTAAAATACCGGAAAATGCACCGGGGCCGGATGAAAGGCACTCCGGTCAAAGGCTCAACAGTGGCGTTCGGCGAGTACGGGCTGCAGGCGATGGAGCCTGCGTGGATAACCGCCAGACAGATAGAGGCGTCGCGCGTGGCCGTCACAAGGTGCATCAAGCGAGGCGGCAAAGTGTGGATACGGATATTCCCGCACAAGAGCGCCACTAAGAAACCCGCCGAAACCAGAATGGGAAAAGGCAAAGGCAGCCCGGAATTTTGGGTGGCGGTGGTTAAGCCGGGAACGATGATACTCGAACTGGCGGGCGCGCCCGAAGATCTTTCTAAAGAAGCTCTGACGCTGGCCGCATACAAGTTGCCGATTAAGTGCAGAATCGTCAAAAGATAACGGGAGTTAGGACATGAAGACGCGGGAAATGAGAGAATTGAGCGACGGCGAACTGAAGGACAAGCTCGACGGTTTTAAACAAGAGCTTTTTAACCTGAGGTGGCAGACGGCGTCTCACCAGAACCAAAATCCCAAAAGGATAAGGGATGTCAAGAGAATCATAGCGAGAGCGTTGACCATCCTGAACGAACGCGATCGGAAGGAAGCGGCGAAATGAGGGAAACTAGCAGACAGTCGATAGTCGGAAAAGTCATCAGCGACAAGATGGATAAGACTGTTGTCGTGCAGGTCGAAAGCCTGAAACAGCACCCGAAGTACAAGAAGTTCATGCGCACGCGCAAGAACTACAAGGCTCACGACGGGGCGAACGAGTGTTCGCTCGGGGACATAGTCAGGTGCGACGAGACGCGCCCGCTGAGCAGGGACAAAAGATGGCGCGTGGTAGAGATATTAAAGAAGCGCTTCGTGTCCACGCTCGAGGTGGAAGACCCCGACGAGATGGTGATGAAGAAGCAGAAACCGGCTGAGACGGCGGGCGAAGAGACGGCTGCGGAAGTCGAGCAGACGTCAGACGAAGAGTAGAATACGAGAGCGGGAGCGGGCCGACGGCCCCCCATGCGACTACGGGAGCGTGAACTGAAATGATACAGAAGGAATCGCGGCTGAAAGTGGCGGACAATTCGGGAGCCAAGGAAATTCTTTGCATAGGCATACCCGGTTCGAGCGTCATCAGATACGCGGGAATCGGAGACATAATCACGGCGGCAGTCAAGCAGTCGATACCGTCCGCCGGAGCGGGAGCAAAAAAAGGGAAGGTCATCAAGGCCGTAATAGTCAGGACGAAACAGCCGGTGGCGCGCCCGGACGGCTCGGTCATCAGGTTCGACGACAACGCGGCTGTGATAATCGACAAGGACAACAACCCGGTGGGCACGCGCGTGTTCGGACCGGTCGGACGGGAACTGAGAGACAGGAACTTCCTAAAGATAGTGTCTCTGGCCCCCGAAGTGCTTTGAGGCAAATAAACGGCGGAGAAACGAAATGGAACGCGCAAGAGCGATGAAAATGAATATCAGGAAGGGAGACACCGTAAAGGTGATCTCCGGCAGAGACAAAGGCAAACAGGGCGAAGCCTTGAGCGTGTCGCCGACATCCGGCAAAGTCGTGGTGCATCAGGTGAACATGGCGCGCAAGGCCGTCAAGCCCGACCCGAAAAAGAACCCACAGGGCGGGATCATAGAGATGCCCGCTCCTATACAGGCGTCGAACCTCAAGCTGGTGTGCCCGAGGTGCGAGAAACCGACCAAGGTCAAACGCAGCAAAGACGCCGAAGGAAAATCAAGCAGAAAATGCGGGAAATGCGGTGAATTGATCGATGGCTGAGACAACTAGATACGCTGAGCTTTACAAAAACGAGATCGTCCCGAAACTGATGCAGGAGTTCGGCTACACGACGGTCATGCAGACGCCGCGTCTGGTGAAGATAGTGCTCAACATGGGCGTGGGCGAAGCGAGAGAAGAGCCGAAGTCGCTGGAGAACGCGGTGGCGGATCTGACGACGATAACCGGCCAGAAACCGGTGATCACCCGCGCAAGAAAGTCCATCTCCAACTTCAAGATCAGGGAAGGATGGAGCATCGGCACGAAAGTGACGTTGCGCGGCGCGAAGATGTACGACTTCCTCGACAGGATGATAAATCTAGCGATACCGCGAGTCAGAGACTTCCGCGGGTATTCGTCGAAATCATTCGACGGGCGCGGCAACTATTCGATGGGCATCCGAGAGCAGTTGATGTTCCCGGAGATTGAATATGACAAGATCGACAAGGTTCGCGGAATGAACATAACTATCGCGACCACGGCAAAGACGGACCAAGAGGGGCTGGCGCTGCTGAAGGCGTTCGGATTCCCGTTCGCGCAGCAGAAGTGACGGCGCGGAAGAATAATAAGGAAGAGGTGCAACAGTGTCGACGAAAGCGCACTACCTGAAATCGCAGAAACAGCCGAAGTTTTCGACGCGCGCTAAGAACAGATGCAAGATATGCGGAAGGCCGCGCGGCTATCTGAGAAAATTCGGAATATGCAGAATATGCTTCCGCACGCTTGCCAACGAAGGGCAGATACCGGGCGTCGTAAAGGCGAGCTGGTAAACAATCAGGAGTAGAGGGCCAAAGACATGGGTATGACAGATCCTATAGCGGATATGCTGACAAGAATAAGGAACGCTCAGCGCCAGAACTTCGAGTCTGTGGAACTGCCGGCCTCGAAGATGAAACTTGAGATGCTGAAGATAATGAAAGCCGAGGGCTTCATCAAGAATTACGCCGTGCGGAAGCGCAAATCGCACAACGTGATCAAGGTGTTCCTCAAGTACGGGCCTGACGGCGAGCCGGCGATAGAAAGGCTTGCAAGAGTCAGCAAGCCCAGCCGAAGAACGTATATCGACAAGAGGAGCATACCTCTCGTGGCCGGCGGAATGGGGATGGCGATAATCTCCACGTCGGGCGGGCTGATGACGTCGCAGGAGGCGCGCAAGAAAGGCGTCGGCGGCGAACTGATATGCACTATGTGGTGACGGAGGGGCGCTGCCGCCGCCGTCCGCAATCAAAAACCGGGAAGTGAAGCGAGATGTCAAGAATAGGAAAACTGAAAATTGATCTGCCGAAGGGCGCGACTGTTGACATAAAAGACGGAAGCGTGAAAATGAAAGGCGGACTCGGAGAAATGAGTTGGCAGTTGCCTCCGGGGATCACTGTCGAACAGGACGGCTCCGAACTGCGCGTCATCCGCGCCAAGGAAGACAAGAAAACGCGCGCGTTGCACGGTCTTTCCCGCGCGTTGATAGCGAATATGGCAAAAGGCGTGACCGAGGGCTTCAGCAAAACGCTTGAGATTCAGGGCGTAGGGTACAAAGCCGAAATGAAGAAAGACAAACTTGCGCTTTTCGTCGGCTATTCGCATCCCGTAGAGTTCGAGGCCCCCGAAGGCATAACATTGAAAACAGAGAACCCGACGACGATAGTAGTGTCCGGAATAGACAAAGGAAGGGTAGGACAGGTTTCAGCTGACATAAGAAAATTCAGGCCACCGGACGCTTACAAAGGCAAGGGAATAAGATACAAGAACGAGAAGATCAAGCTGAAACCGGGCAAGAGTGGCGCATAACAGGACAAGACAGGAAGCAAGGATTTTAAGGGCGGACAGAATCCGCAAGAAAATCAGCGGGACAGCCGAACGGCCCCGCTTGTGCGTGTTCATCAGCAACAAGCAGGTGTACGCGCAGGTGATAGACGACGTGGCCGGCAGCACGCTGGCGGCGGCGTCCACCCAATCGCCCTCCATCAAAGAAGAGGCGAAGGGCAAAAACATGACGGAAATGGCCAAACTGGTTGGCAAGAGCGTGGCGCAGGCCGCAATGGAAAAAGGCGTGACCACGGTGGTGTTCGACAAGTCGGGCTATAAGTACGGCAAGAGACTCGGAGCGCTGGCTGACGCCGCGCGCGAGGCGGGGCTGCAATTCTAATCGCCCGACATTAGAAGAGGATTAGCTGGGAGCTGACAAATGGGAAAATACAGACAGGCAAGCGCTGAACCGGAAAGCAAATTCATCGAAAAGGTGATAAACATCAACCGCGTGGCCAAGGTGGTCAAGGGCGGACGCCGGTTCAGCTTCAGCGCGCTCGTGGTCGTCGGAGACGGAGAGGGCAATGTCGGACTCGGTTTCGGCAAAGCCAACGAAGTCGCGGAAGCGATACGAAAAGGCGTGGAAGACGGCAAGAAAAACATGTTCAAAGTGCCGATGAAGGGCACGACGATACCTTACCAGCTCACGGCGGAATGGGGCGCGGCGAAAGTCATGCTCAAACCCGCCTCTCCCGGCACTGGAATCATCGCCGGCGGAGCGGTGCGCGCTATCGTCGAGGCCTCCGGAATAAAAGACATCCTCACGAAGAACCTCGGCTCCAAGAACCATATCAACACCGCGCGGGCCACCATAGTGGGGCTGAAAAGCGTCAAGACCGAAGATCAGTTCAAACGGTTGCGTTCACAGGCGGATGACAAGGATTCCGCCAAGCAGCAGGACGAAGAACAAAAGGCTCCGGCGGCTCAAGCGCCGGCAAAAACGGAAGAGCGGCCCGCCGCGCCCGCCCCTGCGGCGGAAATCCCGGCTGAGACCGTTGAAAACAGGGAAGGCTGATTATGAAACTGCACGAATTGCCGAAACAGAAAACCGCCACGCCCAAGAAAAGAATAGGACGCGGGCATGGTTCCGGATATGTAAAAACCTCCGGCAAAGGTTCAAAAGGCCAGAAAGCAAGGGCCGGCGGAGGACTCCCGTTCTACTTTCAGGGCGGCGGCATCTCCATGTTCAGGCGCGTCCCCAAACTCGGCGGGTTCACACCCGTTGGCAGAGTGGAATACGCGCCGGTTAACGTGGAAGACCTCAATGAGTTCGAAGACGGAACCGAAGTGACGCTCGAGAAACTGGTCGAGGCCGGGATTATCAGAAAGACTGAAAAGACGATAAAGATACTGGGTCGCGGCGAACTGAAGAAAAAACTAAAAGTTCACGCACACGCGTGGTCGCAGACCGCGGAGAAAAAAATCGGGGAGTCCGGCTCGGAACTCATCAAAATCTGATATGTTTACAATACTCGCCAACGCATTCAAAGTTCCGGACATACGACGCAAGATGCTGTTCGTGCTTTACGCTATGGCGTTGTATGCCGCCGGAGCGCACATACCGGTTCCCGGAATAAACAACGACGCTTTGGAAAATCTGATAGGGCAGGGCACGCTGTTCGGGATGATGGACCTGTTCGTCGGCGGCTCGCTCAGAAGGTTCTCGCTGTTCGCCCTCGGAGTGAACCCGTACATCAACGCGTCCATCATTATGCAGCTTCTAGCGGTCGTGCTTCCGAAGATAAAAGAGCTTCAGAAGGAAGGCGAAACCGGACGCAAAGTAATCCAGCAGTGGACCAGATACCTGACTGTGGGACTGGCTTTCTTCCAAGCAATAGGAATGTACACCATGCTCCACGGCAGCGGCGGGATCCTACAGCACGACACGTGGCCTTTCAGAGTTCTGGTCATCTGTTCGCTGGTGGGCGGCACGCTCTTCCTGATGTGGCTGGGCGAGGAAATCACCAAGAAGGGCGTAGGCAACGGAGTGTCGCTGATAATCTTCTTCGGGATAATAGGCTCGCTCCCCACTCAGGCTTACCAGACCTTCAAACTGGCCACTTGGAACGACAATAAGGCCGGATTGGTGGCCCTGTTCCTTATCTCGGTTGCAACCATCGCATTTATCATCTTCGTGCACCTCGGGCAAAGAAAGATTCCGGTGCAGTATCCCAAGAGGATAGTCGGACGAAAATACTACAGCGGTCAAACCACGTACCTGCCGCTAAAGGTGAACACCGCCGGCGTCATACCGATCATCTTCGCAATATCAATGCTCATGTTTCCCGCGACGATAGCCACATACGTGCCTTACGACGCGGTGAAGAAGGCGTTTGCCAATTTTACAAATGATCAGTCCATACTGTACAATGTCATGTATTTTGTTCTCGTATTCCTGTTCACGTTCTTCTACACGGCCGTTGTGTTCGATCCGAAGGAAGTGGCCGAACAGATGAAAAAACGCGGCGGGTTTATACTCGGATACAGACCGGGAGATCCGACGAGAAGATATCTCGAGCGAATCATGGTGCGCATAACATTCATGGGCGCGATGTTCCTCGGATTAATTGCGGTTCTCCCGTCGTTAGTCGTGTATATAACAAAGCTTTCCAGCTTTGGGCTGGGAGGCACGTCGATACTGATTGTGGTAGGCGTGGCGCTGGACACGGTAAATCAGATAGAAGCGCAGCTGCTGATGAGACACTACGAAGGATTCTAAGGGTGAGGCTACGGAGCGGCGCGCCGAAGCGGGCCGCGGGGAGAAGGTGCTGAAATGGCGTTGAATCTGGTAATCTTCGGGCCTCCGGGCGCGGGAAAAGGCACTCAGAGCGAGGCGCTCAGGGACAAATACAACCTTGAACATCTCTCGACTGGCGACATGCTTCGGGAAGCCGTGAAAAACGGCACCGAAACAGGGCTTCTCGCAAAACAGTATATGGAAGGCGGAAAGCTCGTTCCGGACGAAGTCGTCATCAAGATAATCAGCGACAAGGTCGCCACCATAGCGGCGGACAGAGGGACTCTGTTCGACGGGTTCCCCAGAACGCTGGATCAGGCGGCCGCGCTTGACAAAGCCCTTGAAGGCAATGGCAGAAAGATTGACGCAGTGGTATTCCTGAACGTGCCGGACGAGGAAGTCGTCACAAGGCTTTGCGGGCGCAGAATGTGCCCGGCCTGCAACGCGATATACCATGTGACCGGCAAGCCCCCGAAAAAGGAAGGCGTATGCGACAACGAAGGCGCGGCGCTCATCCAGAGGGCGGACGACAATGAGACAGTCATCAGGCAGAGGCTCGACACTTATCACAGCCAGACACAGCCTGTCATCGATTACTATGGGAAGAAGAACCTTCTCAAGGAGGTAGGACTCACCGGCTCACCTCAAGAGACGAGCCGCAAGATATTCGAATATCTCGACTAGGACGCGAAAGGTGACCGACGGATACCGGACAAAAACCTCTGAAGAGATCGAGCTGATGCGCCGCTCGGGCAGGTTGCTGGCGGCGACGCACGAGCTTATCGCAGGGATGATGAAACCGGGAGTTTCGTCGGCGGAACTGGACAGGGCGGCTGAAGAGTTCATCCGGGACGGCGGCGGAAAACCGGCGTTCAAGGGCTACAGAGGATATCCGGCCACGCTCTGTGTGTCGTTCAACGAACAGGTGGTTCACGGAATACCGGGGCCGAGAAGATTCGTCGAGGGAGACCTTGTGGGAGTAGACTGCGGGGCGATCCTCGAAGGCTACTACTCGGACATGGCGGTAACCCACTA
>MWCD01000038.1 GCA_002069885.1 bacterium ADurb.Bin236
GGGCCAGCGGGACAGTAGTATTCACGGACGGCTATATGAATTTCGGAACAACCTCTGGTTCTTCCGGCTACGGGTTCAGGGACAACGCCGGAACGCTCGAATACAAGAACGATCTTGGCGCGTGGGCGCCGGTGGCAGGCGGCGGCGGAAGCTATGTGCCGCTTGCCGGAGGGGCGATGACGGGCGGGCTGACGATATCAAGCGCAAGCGCCACCGGGTCGCTATATGTTGACAATACAAACAACGCCAGTTCCGCGCGATTCATGAACGCTTTCGCGACGGCTACTGTGTATGCTGAGAATTCAAACGCAGGCCCGGCCGTATATGGACGAAACACAGGAACAGGAGTCGGCGGATATTTTGACACGAACGGAAGCAATCACGCGGTTTACGGGTTGAACACAGGAACAGGAACAGCGGGATATTTCGAGATATTCAACGGAGCAAACTCCGCCGCCGCGCTGAAAGCCGAGACGGACGGCGTCGGCAGCCTGCTTGAGCTGCACAATTCCGGCTCTCCAGTTTTTACAGTTGACGCCGACGGAAACCTCGCCGCAAGCGGAACGATAAAAACAGGTAATGACACGGGAATAGACGGCTATGATGTGAACTTCTACGGCGCGCTGGGCGGCGGCAACACAGGCGCTCGGATGTACTGGGACGCCGACACATCTGCCTTCCGAGCGGGGCGGGACGACACCGGAACAAACTGGGATAACCCCAACACCGGCCTCTACTCCTTCGCCTCCGGCTACAACACAAAA
The DNA here is from genome assembly GCA_002069885.1 of bacterium ADurb.Bin236. GTDB lineage: Bacteria > UBP15 > UBA6099 > UBA6099 > UBA6099 > UBA6099. The sequence continues at coordinate 765 of MWCD01000038.1, forward strand.
GCAAGCGGCCAGCAATCAACAGCAACAGGATGGAACACAACCGCAAGCGGCCAGACCGCGACAGCGTTGGGCAAACAGACAACCGCAAGCGGCCAGACCGCGACAGCGTTGGGCGACTACACAACCGCAAGCGGCTCGAAATCTCTCGCCGCAGGAGAATATGTCATCGCAGGGCCCGCTGACAACACCATCGCGTTGGGCAAAGGCGTGGATGCCGGCAACCAAATGACTAACAACGTTGCCTACTCCCTCGGCATCGGCTTTAACAGCACCGTTCCTACATTCTTCGTCGGCCCGGCGAGCGGAATAGGCACATACGGAAAAGTGGGCATAGGCACAACTACACCCGCATACTCCCTTGATGTCAACGGCACAGTAGCCGCCACAAGCGCCATCTTCGTTGCGGGCGGGCACGTCAACTTCGGAGCGAACCTAGGCGACACCGGCTACGGCTTCCGGGACAACGCCGGGACGATTGAATATAAGAACGACCTCGGCGCGTGGGCTCCTGTGGGCGGCGGCACGGAGGGCAACTTTGTGTCGAAGTCCGGCGACATCATCGACGGCGGGCTTGTTGTCAATTTCAACACCGCGACAGCGACCTTGCATGTGAAGACAGGAGACGCGGGTGGAACCGCCGCTTATTTCGAGCAGACCGGAATGCCTGCGGTGGCGACTCCGACGGTTTACATAAAAACCAACAACACTGACACGGGCAGCAACGCTCTTAAGATTGAAAGCGCCGCAGGGGACACGATTTACGCGCGGACAACCGGAGCGGGTAGCGTCGGATATTTCCACACGATGAACGGCGCAAGCGTCAATCCGACCGTGTTTGTTTTCTCCAACGGGCAGGGCGACTCATATTACTCCACCCAAATGGGAAGCGGACTTCTTTACGGCGGCAACCAGACAGGCTCTGGAAATCTAATGACGCTTAACGCAAGCAACTCGCCGATGTTCTCGGTGGACAGAAACGGCGCGGTGTACGCCAGCGGCACGGTAAGGACTGAATCCGCATCCGCCTTCGCAGCGCCGGTCAACGGCTACTACGCCTTCGGCCCGGTAGTCGGCCCGGCAGGCTACGGTTTCCGGGACAACGCCGGAACGCTTGAATACAGAAACGATGGCGGATCATGGAGTTCATTCACAAGCGGCGGTTATGTCGCAAAATCAGGAGACACGATGACGGGCGGGTTGACGATAGACTTCAACACTGCTACGTCCAGCCTGTATGTGAAGAACATGGGCGCCGGCCATGCGATAGCGGCCAGCGGCACCGTAACAATCGGCAGCAACACCGGAACAGACGGCTATGATGTGAGTTTCTATGGGACATACGGCGCTTTTACGGGAAGCCGCATGTTCTGGGACGCAAGCAAGAGCGCTCTGCGCTCAGGCCGCGACGGCGACGGCACATATTGGAGCGACGCCAACATAGGATCGTATTCCTTTGCGACAGGTTATAACTCCAAAGCGAGCGGAAACCATTCAAACTCGATCGGGCCGTGGACGACGGCGAGCGGAGAAGCTTCCGTCGCTCTCGGAGACGCTCTTACGTCAGGGGGCAATACGTCCGTGGCCATAGGGAGTTTCTCTTCCGCAAGCGGCGACTACACTTTGGCTGCGGGCCGCTGGGTAACGGCTGGGCCGATAGCAAACACAATGGCGATAGGCAAAGGCGTGGACGATTCCAACCGAATGACTAACAACACCGCCGACTCCCTCGGCATCGGCTTTAACAGCACCGTTCCGACATTCTTTGTCGGGCCAGCGAGCGGAATAGGAACATACGGCAAGGTGGGCGTCGGGACGACGACGCCGGCGTATGCGCTGGATGTCAACGGCACGGTAGCGGCCACAAGCGCGATCTTCGTTGCGAACGGACATATTAACTTCGGCGCGAACCTTGGCGACACCGGCTATGGAATCAGGGACAACGCCGGAACACTCGAATACAAGAACGATCTTGGCGCGTGGGCATCGTTTGCTCCGGGAGGCGGAGACTATGTGTCCACATCCGGCGACACCGTCAGCGGCGGGCTTGTGCTTGATTTTGACTCGGCGACCACCACTCTCCATGTGAAGGCCGGAAGCATAGGCGGCGGCAGCGCGGCTTACTTCGAGCATCTCGGAGTTCCGGATACGGCCACCGCCACGGTTTACATTAAAACAGATAACATCAATGTGGGAAGCAACGCGCTCCGGGTAGAAAACGCCGTCGGCGACACGATTCACGCGTCAACCACAGGCAATGGAAGCGTGGGATATTTCATGACCTCAAATGTAGTCAACATAAACGCGACTGTGTTTGCGCAAACCAGCGGGCAGGGCGAAGGTTTCTACGCCAACCACTCCGGAAGCGGGCTTCTGTACGGAGGCAACCAGACAGGCTCCGGAAATCTTATAACCCTTAAAGCGAGCAACTCGCCGATGTTTGCGGTGGACAGGAACGGCTCGGTGTACGCCAGCGGCACGGCCATTATTGAAGGCCCGGTTGTGTCGAAAGCCAACATGATGGGCCAGACGGCTTTCAAATCGACAGGCAGCAACGTCACAGGGTTGACATACGAAAACTCAGGCCTGAACGGCAGGGGAGCATACATGGAATCACTCAGCGCGGGCAACAGCTACCCCGTGCTTGAGATAAGAAACAGCGGGTCAGGCAACGCCACGCTCATACAGTCAGCCGGTTCAAGCGCGGCTACTTCTGCGGTTTACATAACATCAGACAACTCGGAAAGCGCGAGCAGGGCGCTGTTCGCCGAGCATTCCGGCGCCGGAACCGCCATTCTCGGCTACAACACGGGAGACGGAATCGCCGGCCACTTCCAGATACAAAATAACGCTAACATGACGACAGCTCTGCTTGCGGAGACAAACGGCGACGGCGGAAAAGCTGTGACAGGATACCATACCGGCAACAGCGGCTACGCAGGATATTTCAATGTCGGCAACGGCATCAGTTCAGCCGACGCGGTATTCGCCGGGACAAACGGCTCCGGCAGTCTTTACACAGGCAACCACACAGGCGGCGGCGGCAACCTGATACATCTGCAAACCGGCGGAACGGACACTTTCGTTGTTGACCAAAGCGGAAACATAATCGTCGGCGGCGCGGCGGGCAACTATGTGTCAAAATCCGGCGACACGATAACCGGCGGGCTTTATGTCGATTTTGACACCGCCACTGAAAGCTTGAAGGTGATAAACACTGATATAGCAGGCAAAGCTCTATACGTAGAAGGAAACATACAATTAGGAATGAACGACGGATTCACAGGCTATGATGTGAACTTCTATGGCGCGATGGGAGCAGCAGGTTCGCGGATGTTCTGGGACGCGAGCAAGAGCGCGTTCAGGGCCGGCTACGACTCGATGGGAACAAACTGGATGGACGCCAATATAGGTATTGATTCTTTCGCGTCCGGGTTGAACTCGAAGGCGTCAGGATTCGCGTCCACCGCGATGGGCGGAGGGACTACCGCCGGAGGCACGTATTCATTCGCCGTCGGAGACGGAACCACTGCAGGCGGGGATATGTCTGTGGCGATGGGCGGATACACCACTGCCGCAGGCACATCGTCGTTCGCCATGGGAGACAGCGCGACGGCGGGAGGAGTCACTTCAGTGGCATTAGGAAGAGAAACCACCGCGAGCGGGGATTACTCAATAGCTCTCGGCCAATGGCTAACCGCAGGGCCGGCAGCTAACACGATCACGCTAGGCAAAGGCGTAGGCAACGCGACTCGACTTAACAACAACATCGCCGGTTCGATGATGGTCGGGTTTGAAAGCGACGTTCCCACTCTGTTCGTCGGCCCCGGCAGCGGAATCGGAACTTACGGCAAAGTCGGCATAGGCACTGCTTTCCCGGCGGTCATGCTCGACGTGCGAGGCGCGTTCAACGTCGGCAGCGATGTCGGCGCGGACGGATATGATGTCAACATGCACGGCGATTCAGTTGGATCGAAACTTTTCTGGGACTCATCGAAAATGGCCATCCGCGCGGGCAGGGACGCGGCCGGAACTAATTGGAACGACTTGAATGTGGGACAATACTCGGCGGCGTTCGGCTACAACACGATGGCAAGCGCAGTAGGCTCTTTCGTAACAGGCAACCAATCCTCCGCTTCTAACACATATTCCGTGGCGATGGGAGACACCGCGCAATCGACAGGGATAACTTCAATTGCTATAGGAAATGTTGCTTCCGCTGCAAACGATTATGCGGTCTCAATCGGCGACAACACTTCCGCATGGGGAATGTCCTCAACCGCGCTTGGATACTACACGACAGCCAACGCTTCATATTCAACGTCGATGGGCAAATGGACGACAGCGCAAGCGAATTCTTCTATAGCCATCGGCTCCGGTGTAAATGACTTGAACCGCATGTCGAACAACGTCGCAAACTCTTTAGGCATCGGGTTCAATACGACTATTCCCACCCTCTTCGTAGGCCCCGGCGTCGGCGTCGGCACACACGGCAACGTGGGCATCCGCACGACGACTCCGGAAATGTCCGCCGCGCTTGAAATCGCAGGCACGGACGGCGCGCTGCTGCTTCCCCGTTTGTCAACCTTTGAGCAGGACATGCTCACGGGTGTCAACGGCATGTTGATATATAACGCCTCCACTAATAAGTTCAGGGGATACAGGAGCGGCGCATGGTCAGACTTAGGCGGCGGCGATTTCATGTCCAACGGCAGCGTGCCCATGACAGGCTCGCTGACAGTCGGCGACAACACCGGCTTCGACGGCTACGATGTCAATTTCTACGGCACATACAACGGCTTCGCTGGATCTCGAATGTTCTGGGACGCAGACAAGAGCGCGTTCCGCGCGGGTAGAGATTCGACGGCCGCAAACTGGAACGACGGAAACGTGGGCGCGTATTCTTTTGCCGCCAATTATGACACTAAAGCAAGCGGCATGTATTCCACCGCGCTTGGAAACCAAACCATCGCGACAAACTTGGCGTCGGTGGCTTCAGGCATGTTCACATACGCATACGGCTCATATGCGAACGCGACAGGCTATAACACCGAGGCAAGCGGGGACTACTCGTACACAATGGGCAACTCGACAACCGCAAGCGGGGCGTACTCTCTGGCAGTCGGACAATGGGTGACGGCTGGATTTGCCGACAATACCGTGGCTATCGGAAAAGGCGTCAACGATGTCAACCGCATGACGAACAACACGGCCAACTCTTTTGCCGTCGGCTTCAACAGCAACCTGCCAACGATCTTCGTCGGCCCCGCAAGCGGAATCGGAACTTATGGCAAAGTCGGCATAGGCACTGTAACGCCCGCCACGATGCTTGACCTTCGCGGAGATTTCAACGTCGGCAGCGACACCGGCGCGGACGGCTACGATGTGAGTTTCTACGGAACATACGGCGGCAACACGGGTATGCGCATGTACTGGGACGCCTCAAAAGCCGCTTTCCGGTCAGGCAGGGACTCGGACGGCACATTCTGGAGCGACGCCAACACGGGAGCTTATTCATTCGCGGCGGGATACAACGCCAAGGCGGCCGGCGAATCTTCTGTGGCCTTGGGACAACAAGCCACAGCTAGCGCCATGCATTCGGTGGCGATCGGATACAACACCAACGCCGGGTTGTACGCCACCGCCATCGGATATTCGACCACGGCCAGCACCACCGCCGCAACCGCATTGGGAAGCACGACCACCGCAAGCGGCATTTACTCCACCGCTATGGGCTACGGCACATCTTCAAGCGGCAACTCCTCAACAGCAATGGGCAGAGAAACCGCCTCTTCCAACTCATACGCTACCGCTATGGGATATCAGACATCAGCCAGCGGCACAGCCTCTCTTGCCGCCGGTCAATGGGTGACCGCCGGCCCCGGAGCAAACACAATAGCTATCGGAGCGGGCGTGGACGACATCAACCGCATGGTAATAAGCGCGATGAATTCCTTCGGAATCGGATTCAACAGCACGATACCTACACTCTTCGTCGGAGCGGCAAGCGGCATAGGCACATACGGCAAAGTCGGCATAGGCACATCGACCCCCGCCACGATGCTCGACCTTCGCGGAACGTTCAACGTCGGCGCGGATACCGGCGCGGACGGTTACGATGTGAACTTCTATGGCTCGAACGGCAATATTGGGTCCAGAATGTTCTGGGACTCCTCCAAGATGGCCTTCCGTGTCGGACGCGACGACGACGGCGCTCACTGGAACGACGGCAGCGTGGGATTCTATTCTTTAGGAACAGGATTCAACACCATTGCAAGCGGCGATTACTCTACGGCATTGGGCATCGGAACGACGGCGAGCGGCATGTACTCGACAGCGCTTGGCGGACAAACTACGGCATCATCTAACTACGCGACCGCGATGGGTATGAGCACGCTAGCGAGCGGAGACGCGTCGACCGCCATCGGAGCCAATTCGACTGCTAGCGGCTGGTACTCTCTGGCAGCCGGCCAATATGTGACTGCTGGCCCCAACAATAACACCATAGTCATCGGCAAAGGCGTCAGCGACGTCAGCCGTTTGGTAAATAACAACGTCAACTCTCTAGTTATGGGATTCAACAGCGACGTGCCCACGCTCTACATCGGCCCCGCCGGCGGTTCAGGCAAGATAGGCCAAGTGGGCGTCGGCACGACCGCCCCCGGCGCTTTCCTCGGCGTCGATAATCCTGACGCTTCAGACGCCGGAATCGTCATCAGGGGAGACACCGAGGGCGCGGGACATCTTCTTGTTCTCCAAAAAGCCGGCGTCGATAAATTCATCATCAACAACAACGGCGTGGTCACCCTAAAAGGCTGCCCTGCGGACATGAAGAGCGCGGGCGCTTACTGCATCGAAATCGACGAGCGCGCGGGGAAGCCGTACACCGGGGCCGTTAATGACTGCCAGAGCGCAGGAAGAATGATGTGCACCACTTCCCAGTGGATTGCCGCCTGCAACAACGTCGCCGGACTTAACACATTGACCGACAACGGAGAATGGGTGGATTCCGTTTTCTACAATAATGGAACCGGGCAGCTTCAGAGCATATTCGTAGGCAACGCTGGTTGCGGAAACATCGGCAACGACAACTTGGTCAACAACCGCACCTTCAGATGTTGCCTGTGACGCGCGAAAAAACAAATAGCGTCAACGCAATGTCGCATCTGGCTTGCTGATTAATCGATAGTAAGCAGTAATATGATAGCATTAAAAAACGCCGCTCCGCAAAAATCGGGAGCGGCGCTTTCACTTACGTTGATTCTCCCCGGACTAACTCTGAAACCGTAATAATTTAGGGCGAATTTTTCTCTTGAATTCTTCAAAATCCTTGGTATATGCATGTTATTAGATGCTTCTACCCACTACCAAGTGTGCCATGCGCAAAGCTTTTTCCTTTGCGCATGATGCTTTTTACCAAAGTAGTTAGTGGGAACTTTCATTTAATTCTTCGTATATGCAACATTTTCACCCCATCAAAAAACACCGCTTTTTAGAGCACGGCAGGTTAACGGATTGAGAATCGGACGGTACGAAATTGTACAAGTTTGGAAAAATACAGTCAAAAATAGTCCAAAATCAAATATTCGATCCCGGAATTTATGGATTCAACTGTTGCAAATTTTGCAACAGTTCAAAAGAGGGCGGACATGAAGCAACTCGTAATATTGAGTATTACATCTTTGACGCTATTATTTCAGCCTGTTCCCGCTTTAAATTCCACATGGTCTATCAGTTCCTCATCTGAGAAAACTGCAAATAATTTTTTCGATGGGGGTTGACAGTCTGTTAAGGTGGCAGTAATATAAAACGCAAAGGCTTACACATATTGGCGGTGAATCATGTCCAAAACTGTTAAAGAATGGCTGACCAAGGATGAGTTGGAATCTGAGTTAAGGCGTTCAGGTGTTGACCTAATCGAAAAACGCAAGAACAGGAACATCAAACGCGTGCTTTATTATTATCGGTACAAGGGGCTGATAACCCCACCCATTCGAAAAATGGTGGGTAAGCGGCTGACCCTTTTTTATAACAGCATCGTTATAAGTGAGATTCTTACTATCAGGCTTTTGAAAGAACGCGGCAAATCACTTGATAAAATAGAGGATTACATGAAGAAAATGGTGAAGTCCGAATTTGTATCCAGCGCTCGTGACGCCATACGCGAGGTGGAAGATAGATTCGGAATGGAACCGGATACGGAGATGGTGGTGTTGTCTGCTCTCAGCAAGGATGGGCAATTCATTTATCTCAAGACCACAAAACAGAACAAGAAGGCCGTATATGAAATGCTTGATAAAATAGGCTTCGAGTCAGAGAGCATTTCGAAAGAGGATATAGATAGAATAACAAAGCGATTATTTTTGCCATATTACTGCAAAGGCTTACGCTATAAACAGATTGGAGGTGCAAATGATTCCTAAGAAGGTTTTGTGCCACCGATAACTTACGTCAATTAATCGAAAGAAGGTGTAATTATGACCGAGGAATTGTACTATGAAAAACTCAACTGGTTCAAAGAAAATGAAAAGCCGGAAGTGGTTCTGTTCATAACTGACAACGAACCGCGAACGAGGATTGTTATCGCATGGCAGAATACGAAAATCTCGATTTCAAAGGAAATCACTCCGTTGAACACAGATATCGAGAGCGAAGTGTGGGATTGGTTGTGGGAGAACACTGAGTTTTCCCTGGATGAATTGAGTGTGAAAAGCGTGCTTTCGTCATACGACATTGAAAAGAGGATCAAACCGCTTATCGCGAACAGAATTCTCTATCCGGACGGCACGGTGAATTCATTCGTTCAGCGATACCTTCGCGAACAGGTTCTGAAGCTCTTTGATGCGAAACATAAAAAAACCGCAACAAAACGAAAGTAAAGAGGCATATCAGCAATACCGTTGATAAATTCCGGATAAATGATATAGTAAGGAATAATACCTGGCATTATGTGCAGTATTTGTAAAAGATGGTTTTAAGGAAGGAACTGAAACCGTGAGACTAGTTTACGAACCCAAAGGCCGTGCCCGTGAATACGCGGCTCTTGCCGCCAACCTGTATACATCCTGCACTCATGGCTGCCTGTACTGTTACGCGCCTCGGTGCATGCAGCGTAAGCGTGATCTATTCCACACAACCGCAAGCGTAAGAAAGAATGCGCTTAGACTCTTCGCTGCGGATTGCACCGAATATGCTGAACAACATCTCACTGAGCCGGTACTAATGTCTTTCGTAAGCGATCCGTATCAACCGGATGAACTTGAATTGCGGATCACGCGCAAAGCCCTCGAAATAGCAGCCGGCCATAAGGTGCCGATACACATATTGACGAAGGGCGGCACACGTGCGATTCAGGATTTTCCGATTCTCGTGGAAACGGGATCGCAGGCCGCGTTCGCATGTACCCTGACGGTGTACGATAAGTCGTGGTCTGCAAAGCTCGAACCATGCGCTGCCGAACCGGAGGATCGGCTCCAAGCCCTCAAAGCAGCACATGATGCCGGTTTATCAACATGGGTATCTTTCGAACCATCAATTGATGAGGAATCAGTTATTAAATTTATCAGATTGTCTCATTCTTATGTTGATCTCTACAAGGTCGGCGCAATAAGCGGCGATAAATCTCTGTCCAGGATAAGTAACTGGCGCGACTACGGTATGAGCGTTATAAATGAACTCGAGAAGTACGAAAAGGAATACATCATTAAAAATGACCTGGAGAAGGAATTGATGCCCGATGGACAATAAGAAAACAATAAATTCCCCGGTCCCCGGGCGAGCCGCGCACCAAACCGGCTTCATTAGTGAAAATTCGCGGTTCTGGAACCTCTCGCGGTTGTAATCGGTCGAAAAACAGAAATCGGGAATTATTGTGTGTGGGACTGCAATACAGGCAGACAAACACCCACAAGAAAACACACAAATACTCATAATACCGGCTGATATTTTGATTTATGGATAATTATGGACAAATTTTCGGATAACCGATGCTCAGAAAAACACCGGACGCGACACGTGATATGAGGGGAAATAATGATATTATTTTGATTGATTATTTTTCAGAACAGCTTCAAGACTGTCTCTGAATTGATTTTCGTCTTCGTTGTTATAGAATGGGACACCAATTAATCGGAATTTATTGCCCTCGAGCTTCAATATTGTTGTTTCATATTCGGTTTTAATCGCATTGAGAAATTCCAATTTCCATTGTTCGGCCTTCTGGAGTATTTTTGCCTTTGGCTCAATGAACAACTGAAGAACAACCATCTCCTTGTTCTTCTCCTTCAAAAATAAAACAAAATCAGGCTGGAAAGCACGACCATCTGAAAAGTTGTAAATTGAAAAATGTCCCTCGTTTCGTAGAAGGTAGATTTGATCGTATTGCTCCTTCAATTCATGTATCATCCTCGCCAGCATGCGAACAAAATCTTTTTCCTCTGAAGTCCCATAAATTGTATTGAAAGCAAACCAATCTTTATCAGATACCAAACCTTCGAACTGAGCATCATCAATTGCACGAGGATTCTTTGCATCGAATTTCAATATTTTGTCATAGAAAACCTTACTTACTCTATTGTCTTTGAAATTTCTTGTGCCTTCATAATCTGATACATTTTCACTAATCTCTGATTCAATCTGATTTAATAGGCCTGATATTGCATTCAGTTGTTCAAGGCGTTTGTTATCCAAATCATATAGATTGCCTTGGAAAGTAATCGAAAGTCCGCCAAGATAATCCTTTGATTCAATAAAGTCTCGAACAGACTCAAGATTCGGAAAACATTTCTTTAGGGTTGCAAAAGTAAAAAACGGATTACGAGATATAGCACATTGAACAATATTGAGATCGATATCCCTAACCCATAAATCTTTACTGTTTTCTTCTTTTAACACAAAATCTTTTTTGCTTTTATCCAATGCAGCGGTAGCACCGCCATGCCCTGATGATATGATATGGAGGTAATTACGATTCTTTACACCAAGATCAGAAAACGAGCGAACCCGTTTATAGTCTTTTTCTTGACGTTCATTTAGCCAGACGACTCCTTTTTTGTAAAAATCTGATTTCTTAAAGGAGTCTTTTAGTTTTAGTTTCTTAATTACCTCTCGCTCATCCATCATTCCTTGCTCAATTAGAGCCTGTTTAATTTCAGATATGTAGCGATTATCATTAATGCTGTGATAATGCAATTCTTCAAGTACTCTTAGTTCATAATCAAGGTCACCATCGTATTTACGCCTGAATTTATCATTGTTTTGTGGCAGAACAAAAGGAAAGTAACGCGCTCCACGACCGATAAGTTGTGCTTCAGATAGCGTGGTTGTTCCTATTTTTGCTCTTCCTGTGTCGCGCGATTCATAGCAACGCACAATATCAAAGAGGTTTAGTACATCCCACCCTTCATTAAGCTTCTGAACTGCGAAAATAGCGCGTATGCGGTTGTTTTTATCTTCAAGTGTGTTTACAAGTATTTGATGGTTCTCTTTATCGTTTTCATCGTTTACGGACAGACAATAATCAGGGTGAAACTCCTGCTTCAATCTTTTCGCCAATTGTTCATCACTTATTCCGTTATCATCGAAGTATTTGAATGCACTTTGAATTACCGGTATGTCAGTTTTTCGTATTTTTGTAATGTGTTTTGCTGATAGCTCATCAATGATTTTATGAAAATATATTTTATTCTCTTTAGATTGGTCGATAGTTCGCTGCGCTTTGAGCAATATTACAGGTTTGAGATTTATACGATATTTTGCTGCTACCTCCTGTTTGTACTGACTAAGGATCAACGCTTGTAGTATTCGTTCCCTGTGTCCAAAATCAGATTGAATTATTACAACGTCTTTTGAAAATCGATCATTCCTAAAGTGGAGTAAATCATATTGAATTATAATTTTATTTATGTATTTTTCTACTATAGATGGATTGCTTAAGTCGATTGTTGCAGTGAATTCAAGCAGCAGATTTTCTAAATTCTGATTAAAGATACGCTCAACTGTGTTTTCCCAACTTTCGAATATTTCGACCTGCGCCTTTGTTTTTACATTTATGTGGTGAGCTTCATCTGCAATCAGTACAATTTTATGCTTTTTGAAATCTTCAAATGTAATAGAGTTTTCCTTCTCATTGGTCAAATCAGAGTGAAGTTTTTGAATTGTGGTAAAGCAGATATTTATGTCGTTCGGATTAACTCCTTCAAAGTTATCCACAAGAGAAATGTTAATGCGCCGGTTTCCAATATTTATATCATTATTGAAAAGATATTTAATACTAGAAGGATTTAAGAAGTTGTCTTTGGTTTTTTCGATAATATTTGTTGAATTTACAAAAAATACAAAGTTGCGATACCCTTTTTTGTGAAGATATAAGATTAGCCCCGCCATGATGAGCGTTTTTCCGCTTCCCGTCGCCATGTTGAAAAGCAAATGTATTGGACATTGCTTAAAATCAAAATCATTTTCGAAGTAGCATATGAAACGTTGAAAAGCATCCACTTGATATGGGCGCAACTCAAATTTATGATTTAAATTGTCAGTGACATAATTTGGTATTTCTATTTGCGCGACAGTTCGTTTCCCGAATTCTTCTACGATTCGGTCATAGAGATATTTTTCAGGCATTGTATGTTTCTCCATAAAATGCCTTGTTCAAAGTTTTGTCTTCTTTGCTAACTTTGAATTGTGCATCGTCAATTTCAGATAAATTCACATATAGCTGATTTTTATCGAGCAATTCAGACATCTTGTGTTTTTGTTTAATGAGGCCATTCTTTTCTTTTCCCAACTCTATAAATATCTTAACTGCATCTTCGGGTATTTTGGGGTTAACATACCAGTTCAGGAATGAATCTTCTGCCATTCCTTGCCATACTTTCAAAAGTTCCTTACTGGTCTTTGCGGATTGTATAAGATCCATGAAAGATTCATTGTATTTCATCAGCTCGCAGCAGATGAAATCGCCACCACCATTCCAATTTACTGATTTTGAAACACCTGATTTTTCTCCAGCAATTACATTTTGTAATCGCACGATGGTATCATTTTCTCCATATTCAAGCTGCTCAACACCAATATACTGCCGTCCCATTTTGTGAGCGACTGCTACGGAAGTGCCTGATCCAAGATAGAAATCCAAGAATATATCTCCAGCATCAGTATTTAGATCAATGATTCTGGAAATCAACTTTTCTGGCTTTTTTCCCTTTTTTAATTTGACACCACCCTCGTTGTGTAAGTCATTTGGTAAAACATCATCCCACAAATCAGAAAGTGGTTCAGCCGTAACTATTTCTCCATCAATTTCAAATAGCCTTTCCGAGTAGAACAATAATCTTTGACCGTTAAGCAGATAAATATCAGGCTCATTCTCTCTTTTTACATGGAATATCTTTTGTGGATTGGCTTGAGACTGTTTGATGACGGTCTGTACATCTTTACTTACCTTGTCGAAATCGGGATAGGCAAACTGTATTACCGCATCAGAATTCGCTTTAATAAACTCGAATATTTCATACTCGAATTCAGATCCCAGTGTCTTCTTTAGTTCTCTTTTTGATATGTTTTTGTATTCTGAAAAAGCATCAAGAAGGGAACAAAAATGCCACTTTGAAATGGGGCCTTTTCTATTCTTAATAAAATTATTATATCGGACGTTGCGGTCTCTTTTAACAACTAAACGTTTTGGTTTCCAAAGGGGTTTTTTCATGCAATAAGATATCAAATACTCGGTTAGATTTACAACACCTTCATTAATAGCCTTGTGCCCGGTAAGTGAACCACGCTTAACTGTTATGATACCTGAACGATTTTCACGGCCAAAAATATCGTCCATTAGGATTTGAATATAGCCAATTTCATTTTCATCAATAGATACATAAATTGCTCCATTATTTTTAAGGAATTCTCTCGCTATTTCCAATCTATTTTTCATGAATGTCAACCATGTGGAGTGGTTGAAATTGTCATTATAGCCAAATGAATCTGTACCAGTATTGTAAGGCGGATCAATATAAATCAATTTGACCTGACCTCGAAACTGATTTTTGATTGTGTGCAAGGCAAGCAGATTATTGCCCTTAAATATCATGTTTTCTTGAATAACACTATTCTTATCTCGTTTGAAGTCTTTTACTGGCTGCTTGCCTTTATCTGTATACCGCGTGAAATTGGTAAGCACTTTTGGGGCTAAAAGGCGGTTGATCTCATCCTGAGCAAGCACTTCGTTAAAAATAATCTCTTTTCGTTTTTCCTCTTCTTTCGTCTGTCCACCTTCTATGAAGCAATCTTTATAAGGCCAATCTATCGCAACTTCGCCACGTTCGCGCAAAAATTTACCGCCAATAGTCAAGCCAATATGGTTGTTAAAGCGGGTGTAAGAGTTATCGAGAAAATTCTTCTGAGAAACGTAGTCAATAAATGTGTTTATATTGAATATCCAGTGTTTCTCTATTTCCTCAAAGAATTTCTGTTTGATTTCTTTATCAGAAAGTAGAAGCTTTACAAGCCCACGATCAATTTTCCATGCGCTATCCTGAACAGCGGCAATTAGAAGTTCGCCATCATCATCTATAAAACGCCGATCCGTTTTAAGAAGATTTATCAATTTTGTGTTGAAGGTCATTTGTAATCTCCTAACTTGCCAACAAAAGGCGCTTTTGTTAACCGGTTAACAGCCGTCACTCGTTTTTCTCTCTCATTCCGAATTAAAAATGCGGAGTTCTGAAACGGACTCATATCAAACGTAAAACATGGTTGCCGGATGATTATTGAATCAGAATAGTTGCTGCAAGGTGATTGTGATTGCAATCGCGATGTAGGAAAAAGGCAGTTAAATAAAGGGTATTCTCGGACTCTCTCAATTTTTGAGAGTTTGAGAGTAATTTCCTGCGGATGTGGAGCGGATTGTTTATAGGTTAAAAAAAACGGGAGCGGTGGGGGTGAACAGAGAGAGGTTTTCGGGCTGTGGCGCTGTTCACGAAATATCCTTCTGTTAACTAAACGTTTTGAATTCTGTTTTCATGTACCACTCGGAAATTTGAAGTTAAGCAAAAAAGCGCTTTATTACTCGCTTTTTTGAATTAAGCTCCCCGGAGACAACCCTCTTCAAACTCCCAAAACCCCGCTTTTTCTGAAGCCCCCTCTGGAGAGAAATCGCAGAGAACCCCGCGCCCAACACCTTATCGTGAAAATATTCGTCCGATAATTTAACAACCTGAGAAACTTCTTATGTACGCCGAGTCAACTGCACAGGCACCGATTCAACGCACGCGACAACCGCAACCAATCCACCCCGACCACCCGCCCAACCCGTCGCGCCAGAATCGGATGTGTCTGCTTCTGTCCCAGCAGTTGAAGAGGAATGCGCGCCACCCACAAACGTCCAACTAACCCACAGAACCCGCAGCAGGTAAAACCACCGCTATCTACTTGGCAGCTATCATTTACGAAGCATTACAAGGTCTTCATCTAATCCATGACGCATGCATTCCAATCGGGGGGAAACTGACATTAGGAGACCTGCGGACGTTGGTTTAATACGGAATGGGAATAAGCTCGGATTCTTAATCAGACCATGGATGTTTGCAGAACCGTTGGATTTAGAATGCAAAAATGCCTCTATCAACCATGAAACAAGATGTGGCTCATCAACATTTATGATATCTCCAGAAGTATAAACACCCTTTGTTTCTGTTTCTGACAACACCTTCCAATCCACGTAAGACCGCATTGCGCGTTGTGCAGAACGGGAGACTGTCTCCCGTTCACCATATTGTTCACGAAGACGCCGCTGAACTTGAGAAGCAGTAACCGACGGTTGAATCTTTAAGAGTCTTCCAACTTGTGTTGCCGTTGCTCCCCAAAATGGATAAACTGCCATCAACATTCCCCAGTGGACCGGCGTATGATATACCGCTGGAAGGTTTGAAATAAGTTTCAGTCCGTCATTGCGAAGAGGTATGAGGTGATTTGGGACAATGAACCATGTTTTTGTTAAAATTGTTATCGTCTTATCCAATGAACCACGAACAATTTGATTATCGTATTGAAATGAATCTTTGATCTCGTCTTGCAAAGCAACCTTGGATTCATGGACTTGACTGCCCGCTAAAGCGTACTGTGCAGTTTTTTTTAACCAAGACAGTCTAATAATACGGTCAATGCCAATTTGAGTTAGTCGAACATCCTTGTCTACTCTCATGAACTCCTTCTTTCGATCTGGATAAGAGGAACGACAAGTTCCTCAACCGAGATTCCTCCATGACAGACGACACGCTCTCCATCTCTGACAAACGCTTTCCTTCCCGGAGAAATAAGCGCAAAACAGTTATCCGGAAGACCAACAGGGAGCCATTCGAGCGCATCAGCGTAATGTTTCTTAACTTCGGCACGAAGAAGAAAGTCTGGATATATGCGAACGCGCTCGCCTCGTAGATCGGCGACAGATCCTTCACTTGGTCGTCCATATCCTTCAGCTTCGATATTCCCGTGGTCGGAAGTAAGAAAAACTTGGTAATTGAGCTTTAGAAGCAGATCTAGGAGAGAGAGCATATAAGACTGCTGAGCCCACTGTCGAACCTGATTGTGCATGCCAGCGGTTCCCATCTCCATTCCATGTATGATTTTATCTATCTTGTCTATGACAAGTCCAGCGACTCGCGTTTTAGGGTGAGCAAGCTGTTCCGCAATCTCTGACAGATTGCCGCTGCCTAGCCCCCTTACGTAAGTGATTTCGTTCGGCTGCAGTCCTTGGTCCGCCCAGAATTGCGACCACAAGGAAGGCTCTTTATCGGTGGTGTTAATGCTATTCGGGAAATATATGGGGGGTTTTCCGGCAAAGATGGTTTGCCTTGAGATTGATGTGATGGTTGGTATCCAAGCAAAAACAGCATTTTCCCGAAAACAATAATCGGATTTCTGAGATGCTATTGTTTCACGGATGATAATCCACTGGTCAAGAGATAGCCCGTCCACTACTATTAAAGCGATTTTAATTCGCTTGTCTTCGACTATCTTGTGCGATAGAAATCTTGGTAAATGATGAAGCATCACCGGTGGGGTAGGAGGCAGATTTACAAGCCCAGCGTATCTTCTGATCAGCCAAGAGCAAAATGAAGAATCTACTTGAGCCTGCAAGTTTTTTACTTCTTGCGCTATTGTGGCAGAGGCGTCTTCATATACGGTCACTATCAGTTCTGCCCAACCGCGGGCATAGATTAGCCAATCTGTATATTTGGCGTTGTCTTTCGGAATAGACATACTAAGGTTTGCAATCTGTTTTGATAGGTGCCGGGACCGGTCTTCTACTGAACTTGTTATGACTCCTATGCTCGTCCAAGTTTTTGAAAGTTTTTCAGATTGTTCATGCGACACTGATTGGAGCATTCCTTCAAGGAACAAATTGTCGATGTAGACTTTTACATCATGGTGATCAAATGGCAAATCGGACGGGCCGGGGTATTTGAGACCGTAAGGTTCATGCTTCTCGCACAAACGATGTTCACCTGAATCTGCGAAACGGTCGAGAAACAATGGCCAGCGCTCTTGAAGAAAAGCAAAGAACGCTTCCCGATCCGAGACTATTGATTCGAGTGGCCACTCCGTGAAAGTATCATTCTGCTGCAGAATCTGAATGAACCGTTCATCGAGTATTTTGGGTATGCGTTGGCCGCGATAATGACGGCGAAGCAGAACTCGCAGCAGGTCGGAAGGCTGTTTTATGAGTTCGGGCGCAATCTCGAATACATGGCGAAGAACAAATTCCTTTGTGGCATTTTCACCAAGCAGCCCTGGTGCATGCCTTGTTTGCGCCGAGAAAAGAGAATCAAGGTCGCTTCGATCCAAACCAGTCACAACCGGGTAACTGAGATTCGGAAAAATCTCGCCGAGGTTGAAAGAGAGTTTACGTCCTGCATTCAACAAATCGAAAGGCAAGGCACCGAGAGCGCTGGCATGTGATCGCAATACGACAACCAGATCGGTCTGTTCACCCCGATCCCAGTGGGAACGGAATTTCGATTCATAAGCGTAACGAAAAGCGACATGATCCTCGAAGGGTATTAGCTCAAAACCCTGATTTCGAATACCCTCAAGAATACCCTCCTCAAGGATGAGTCCGTCAGGGTCTGCAACCAATGTAAGCCGTGCAACATTCGGAGTGAACTCATGCAGGATTATTTCTCTCCAACTATTCATTGTCGCATCCCTCCACACGGATCAGGATCAAAGGCGATATTTCAGGATACACCTGCATCTTGTGTTCGAGCTGTTCCTGAAAAACACGTTCCTCTTGTAAGATAAGCTCCAGCCGGTGATTGCGAACCTGCGGCAGTCCAATCCTCTCGGCGGCCCTTCGCTTTGCAGCGAATGCGTACTCCGATTTCTCGCGCTCGCGGGAAACATGAGCGCGATGTTCTTGTATGAGTTCCTCATATACAGGTTTCCCTTGTTCCTCTGCCATGCTCAGTAAGCGTTCGTAAGTGCGTATTGAGGCATCCATATCAAGTAAAGAGCTAATTATTGGATTTGTAGCGAGTAGGTGATCCCAGATGTGCCTAGCCGTAGGAGTGAATGCTTTATCATCATCTGAGATAAACAGGGGCAAAATTCTCTTACGTTGCCTCTCCTCCGATATAATCGAAATGCTCCATAAAGACCAGAAACCATGTATTTCCTTAGAGATTCCTTCTATCGAAACCACAGGAACAGGTTGTCCTGAAATAAATCGGTTAAGTTGAACAATCAGAGACCTAACCTTTGTATCTTCAAGAGTCACATAGCGGCCGGTAGGCGTCATTTCCACTTCTTTTAGCGAAAAAACGACATTGGAATATACCTCGCCGTCCGGCCATGTGATATTCCATGTCTTCCCTCTTTTTTCCGCATTGCCTCCGTGAGAAGATAGATAGCTTAAAGTCAGTCGCTCAATCCAATGAGGCAACGGATGGGCCATGAGGCGTTTCGCCTCTTCCGGGTTCAATTCCTCGGTCGTTCCAAGAATTGATGTGTTCGAACGAACATCACGAACTTCATCCTGAATTCGTGCGACAACGCTGTCCACTGAGTCCTCAATTCTTTCCGGATTGAGAATTGCCTCTACATAAAGCTCATCGAACATTCTACCGGCCTGTGCCGAATCAAGGACATCGCTTGTTTTATCAACTCCAAAATCTTCATAAATAACAGCAAGTTTCTGTTCCAAAACCTCGCGAACCCTATGTTCAACGGAATCTTCTATTACGAAGTTGATGGCTCTTACTACTCGTTTTTGCCCGATGCGGTCTACTCTACCAATCCGTTGCTCAATCCGCATGGGATTCCAAGGGATATCGTAGTTGATGACAACATGACAAAACTGCAGGTTCAATCCTTCCCCACCCGCGTCTGTTGAAATCAGAATTCGCGCTTTTTCAGCAAACGATTCCTGAACCCGTTTGCGCTCGTCCATACCCATTGAACCGTTGAGACACACAACTTCAAAGCCTCGCTCGGAAAGAAACTGGCAAAGCATATCCTGTGTTGGAATAAATTCAGTAAAAATAAGAACCTTGAGTTCTGAATCGTTTTCCTCTGCCTGCAGTCGATATATCCAGTCGAGCAGAGCTTCGGCTTTCGCGTCGTTTCCTGTCCGCTCCCACCGAGATGTCGCTTCCAGAAGCAATTTTACTTCTGAACGTTCATTCTTGAGTGCTTTTAGTTGAGTGCGAAGCAGAGTATCAATCTGTTCCTGCCCATCCATATCCGACCATTCTTCATCTGATAAACCGGGGAATAGTGTCAACTGCTCCGGTGGAGATTGTAGCGCATCAAGTCTTTTTTCAAGTGTCGTCTTGATAGCTTGTGTGCTGGACACAACAAGGCGCTGCATCAATATCATTAAGAAGCCGATATAACTCCGTTTCTCTCTAATTGCTTGGTTGTATCCTTCGCGGACATACTCTGTGACAGCCTCATAAATGATCTGCTGGTCGCGGTGTTTCTCATTCCATGATACTGGTATAAGTTGAGTGCGTCGCGGTTTAAACAATGGCCCGCCGTCTGCATTTATTGCACGTCGCTTCTCAGTGCGAATCACATAAGGCCGTACCCGTTCGCGGGTAATACTACTTACATCCGGAAATGCTTTTTCATCGATCAGAGACATCAAACGATGGAAGGCATCCGTTTTGCCTTGATGAGGTGTAGCTGTCAAAAGCAGAATGTAAGGCGCCGCCTCGGACAATCCCTGACCGAGTTTGAATCGGGCAACCTGATCTGTGCTGCCGCCCAGTCGATGCGCCTCGTCAACGATGACAAGGTCCCAGTTCGCGGATATCAAATCCTCGAAACGCCCCCGATTGTATTCATCTAACTGTTCAGTTGTCCAACCACGACGCTTGTCCAACGGTTTAAATGAGTCCATTGGCACAACTACTTGTGAGAACATCTGCCAGGCATTTTCACGACTTCGCATTGGCTTGTGATTGTTTGAATTTTCATCGCCCGAGATTGAAGCCGATAAAACTCGATTCAATGATTTAAGGTCATCCGGAAGCACGAGGTGAAAAGTTTCGCCAAAATGAAAGCTCATTTCGCTCACCCACTGAGTAACCAGTCCCTTGGGGGCAATAACCAAAATGCGTTTGACCACACCTCGAAGTTTGAGTTCCTTCAGTATCAGCCCAGCTTCGATGGTTTTTCCAAGACCAACCTCGTCCGCCAAAAGATATCGGACACGATCACCGTTGATAGCACGGGACAAAGCTTTGATCTGATGTGGTAATGGGATGACTGAGGATTCTATAGGCGCGAGCAGCACATCATGAACCATTGCATCGGCGATTCGTGCGGCGGTGGCAACGTATGCAATGTGATCCGGCGAATTGCTACCGGCACTCTCAAGAGGCTTGAGCCGGGAAGCTGGGACACGCACCACAGAGTTATGACCGGGCAACCAGACCCGACAGGTCGTCTCTCCCCAGAGTGTCTGGGTTTCTATGACCTGACAATTCTGCCCGAAGTCCAAGTTAAAGAACCAATTGCCATCCATTGTCGCTCATTCCGGTATCGTCATATCTTTGTGGACTACCACAGATCCTAATTCAATGTTTCCATCTTCACATTGCCAATAATGAAGATGATATTCATAATCAATATCTCTTCTCCATGCATTATCCAGTCCTCTGGTTCGTTGGGGATCATTGGCTCCTTGACCAGTACGTAGCCGATGAGTTGCCCTCATGTTAAGTCCTTCAAGAGTATCGATAATAGATCGCAAAACTTTAGCCGCAAAACTGTCCGCTTGATCCACACAACATTCTCTAAGCGTTTCTCTAAAACTATGTCCGATTATAAGACCGCGTGTATCGTCCCAGTTCGGTTCTTGAGATCTCGCGATTCTTGACTTGTATAAAGCTACACGTATGGCTGCTTCTAATCCGACATCATCAACCGCACTTAACAAAATTGCTGACGCATCTAAGCATTGTATTAGTCCATGAAAATCATCACAAACAAGTACATCACCCTCAAAATAATTAGGTGGTGACGGTATTTCGGTCAAATCGTCTCTCTCGTGTTGGATATCGTGAATAAGAGCTGTAACATTCACAATCTGTCGAGGTGCGCTACGAATAATTAGGGAGTGGTCCAGAATGGGTTCTGTACAGTGTTTGCGAAGAATCGCAATCAGTATTATGCATCTTGCCAATTCAGTCTGAAATCCCATACTTGCGCAAAGCTGTAGCAGATCAGGATTCGTAGTCACATCTTCAAGGCGTGTTAATACCTCTTGCATTCGATAATATGTTTCAAATGATGGCGTCATCTGAAGGAGAGTGTTTACCACTCTGACAACACCATTAACAGCAAACTCTTCTATCCCATGGGCAGTGAAAAGCTCCTCTAATTGATCATGCAACGGGAAAAGACCTTCTTTAATAAGAGTTTCCGAGGAACGCTCACTCATGTAAATCGATACCCAAGGTTCATTAAGCAGTCTACTCCAATCCGATATCGTATCAACATATCGATGCGCTTCTTCGATTTCACAATCCACAGGAGGAACTGCCAAAACCCCAGCATCAATGGAAACACTTGGCATTATTGTTTCTCCCGTTTGTTTTTTCTCTTTTTGGCGGCCGCAATTAAAATTTCTTCTTCTTCCCGCTGACTTTGATCAAAAAATCCTTTGGGCCAATTTTTAACGGCTCCATAATCATTTACCTCAACTTCTTGGAAAGTTGATGTCGCGCCTTCTTTCTCTACAAAATATACTTTTAAATGAGAATTCACTCTATTGTTTTCATCTTCTGCTGCCACTCGATTTCTTAGCCTATTGACTAAATACTCGCTATGCGTTTCCACAAGGCATTGTTTACCCATAAGAACAATTGATAAAAAGAAATCGGCAAGTCGAGTTTGAACCTTAGGATGTAAGTGTAGCTCAGGTTGCTCGAACACAAGAACTGTATCTCGATCTGCAAGCAATGACATCACCAGAATTGGCAACACCTGGCTAACACCAACTCCGACGTGGGTTAAATCATGAACAGGGCCATCTTCTGACAAAGTAATTTTAAGCTCATGTCCTAGTTTTCCTTTGTCAAAGCTTTTTGCAGATTCTGCGACACCCAGATACCTTAGCCATTCAGTAACAGCAGATTCGAAGTATCTTATTGTAGGCGTAAAATTGAAAGGAGTCTTTTCAAACGCAGATGGGGGTATGAAGCGAACGCGTTTTTCCTTATGAAGATTGAGAACAGCCGCGGTCATTTCACCACGAAGACCTACATCTGTCGGGTCGGCATAGGCTGCCAATGGGTATAATGGCTTCGGTTCATCGCGCAATGGCCCAAGATATTTGACTGAATTTGAAAACATATATTCGAGATATGCCGAAGCGTTCATCAGGTCCATCGGAGGACGGAAAGGTCTTAATTCGAATTCAGATTCGTTGTCATTCCTTTGGGCGCGCAAAGCATGCATTATAGTTTGGGGAAGGTCAGAACAATCCAATAATGCTCTTCTGAATTCACGTCTCATATCAGGAGGGAGTCTTCTAACACGATCAGCCCATTCTCTGACGGGAATGCCAGATTCAATATCAAAGAGTGTTTGTTGCCTGTCAAAAATAAGCCTGAATTTATCGTCTATCTTCGATTGCAGATGTTGAACAACCATTTCTGGTATTAAAATATCTCTTCCATTGAAAACGGGACGTCTGTAATATCGTGGTGATTCTTCAACAAGAATCATATAGATTTGTCTTGCAAGTTCCTCGATGGTATTAACTCTTATTGAAATGCGATCAGGAAGAAAATGCTTTAGCACGCATCCGACAGGCTCTGCGGTAGCAAAATCTTCATTGAGTTCTATCAATGAATTATCATCCAAAACAATATCGTATTCGAGGCTGTCGATGGCTATCTTGTTATCAGGCTCTTTTATCTGCAAACTGTTCATTTTTGAGCTGCCGGATTGGCTTCTTGTGATAGTAATTTCAAAACGCTTGTCAGTGTTGTCGTCTCCTCTGACGAGTAAAGACATGTTGAAAAGGAACAATTGTGGTTGAAGTTGAAACAAATCACGATCTGGGCTTCCCGGATTTGTGTCAAATGAAAGTTTGCATGATACTTCCTTTATTGATTCAATACGTCTTCCATATACAGTGGCAGGACCTGGAATTCGTAAACCATCTATAATAGCAATTTGCCCATCTTCGGTAGGATGGCATTCCCAACCAATACTAATAATATCCGTTTCACTTCTAAACGATTTCAAGTCGTCAAATTGACCAAGTCTTGTGAGAGTGCCGTTCAGCACTACAGAACGGCTGCTGATCTTATGAGAGAGTGTTTGGGATATAAGAAGAATAGACTGAAGAAACGTGCTTTTTCCGCTGCTGTTTGGTCCTGCAAATATCGTTAATGGTGCGAGTGGAAGCGTTTCCTCTTTTGATATTGATTTAAAGTTCGCAACTGTCCATTTTGTTATCATTCGTCTTCTCCTTTTCTGGAGGCAGTAAATTGCATCATGGCAAAACAGGCAATGAATATGCTGCTAATTTTGGAAGATGCTGGGAGTAACGTGTCTTCAATACGTCTAATTGACCAATGAAATTACGCCATGTTTCGCAATCTTCTCTATTCCACTCAATAACTGTGACTTTGCTTGCATACTTAATACAGATATCTTCAAATACCGTGGGGAGAAGAGTTGGGCTTGTTTTCAACAAAGCGTCTGCTGCTTCGAACAATGTGAGCATGTCATCTGGACGATCCACTGTGAGATCAATCAAAATATCATCTGTCATATTGATAAAGGAAACCAGAAGAGCGACGCTCCACTTACCAATATTTTGAAGAACTTCTTGAACATCCGCATCTAACCAATCAGATGAAACTATCTCTTTTATCAATTCATCGATCTTTGGACAGCCATCGAGACATAAACTAGAAGAAAATAAATCTTTACAAGCACGCAAAGCGATTGTCTTTTTGGCGGAGTCACGAAGTGTGTCTAAAAGAATAACAAGAATTTCTTCTCTGCGCTTATCCAAAATCATGCTATGTTGTGCAATCAATCCGGAAAATATGTTTATCTTTTCGCCGAGTAATTCTTTGTCACTTTGTGAAAGACCATCGATAGAGCATAAATTTGCCCATGAATTAAACACAATGCGGTCCGGTTTGCCTACTTTTAATGAATCCAAAAGATGAGATTTTGCAGTTGTACGAGTTGGTTCATCCCAAAATCTATTTACACGACCATCTAATCCTACGAATATTGAAAATAAATCTCTGTCCTCAGCTTCGTAAGCAGGCAGTTTGCGTGCTATTTTATCAGCAACTGAATCCTCAGCGGCATTTAGTAACTCAAAAATAAAATGAATGGCATTATCTTTCCATATCTGAGTCTTGTTATTCTTATAAGCATCAATGCTTACTGCGGCAAATTGAGGCCATAGACTTTTAGGCACTTTGGAGAAATAATAGCTGCACGTTTCAGATATTCGATTTGGGTCAGAAATGAAGTGCTTGTCAGACAGTTTAGCGTTCATTAATGTCTTTATGAACGTCATTCCACGATACCCTTCCCGGCATAACGTGGTCTGTGAGCAAATATAAAGAATGTTTCTTACTGTTTCAGCAGAAGGGTTGACTCCGGTTGGATGGGCACACTTTGATCTAATGTCTCGAGCAAACCGAAGACACTTCTCTTCATAATCATCAAACAACTCACACTTTTTCGCCTGGGTAATTAAAAGTTCCTCGAAAGACGCCATTCCCTTTTGAGGCGTCAATAAGGACACAGCAACCTGTGCGGTCCCGTCCCCATCTGAACTCAATTCTCCAATTCGCCGCTCAAGGCAATCTGCGGTTACGGACCATGCTAAAATAACTGCGGCGCGATGAGAACCTATGTAATAACATCGAATAGCTTCATTGAACATTTCACGATCATCTTGATCCAATATTTGGTCGCAGACATGATCAAGATCAATGAATTTCTTTTCTTCTCCGTTCATTATTCCGCACCTCCCAAACGCGTGATAGCCTGGTCATACCACATGAGAAGTTTTGGGTCTTCCTGAAGAACAGATTCTGGTATTTTACGAGCTACTTCGATTATCGTCCGGTATCCATCGTTCGATTTTTCCTGCCATGCTTTCTTAAACCCGGCCCGTACAGCCTCCAAGCGGAACACTTTCAAACGCTTTTGACTCGATTGTTTATATTCATCGAACTCTCGTAAAAGTGTACGTTCCCGCAGTTTTTCGAGATCTCCAGATTTATTAGGATCGGGCACATAATAACGGTCTTTCGCTCGAGCAATGAGAACTGTTGATCGTGTGCTGAAACGACCGTTTTCTTCGATTGCTCGACCAGACTCCAACTCGTCACGAATAATGATTCGTAGTTCTTCACTCTGTTTCATCCATGAGACCAATTGTGTCGGGATTGCCCCCTTGCCGTCGTATCGCAGAAAATTCTGTTCGAGCAATTCGTCAAGCTCAAGGAGTTTTTCTGTTTTCTGCCACCCCCCCATTTCCTGCATGAACTGAGGTTTCAACTCGCCCGCTGTCTGTGGCTTCCTTGTAAGCTGTTGTCGCAGCCATTGTATTGCTGTAGATTCATCACTTACAAAAAGTTGGAGTTGGAGCACATCCTTTACGGTCATTCGCTTTTTGTCGTATTCCGCCGCCTGCTCGGGCAAGAAATACATGCCGTCGCGCTCGGGGAACCGTTGCAGACCCGTGTAGAACTCTGCGGCAGACAGTGGGACTGTTACGCCGCGCTGGACGTGGAAGGCAACCATACGATCAAAGAGAAGATAATTCTGTCGTTCGGCAATGGTTTCCGCTTTATTCTCTCTTGGAACAAAGACAGGCAGTTGTTTCAGGTGCGTTCGAATAAAATCCCAAACACCTTCTTCTGTCCCAGCTTCAAGCTTGAAACGTTCTTCGAGGCCACCATTGGGTTTGTATGCCGAAATAATCAAATCCTGTTTGACGGCGCCGCCGCTGGTGACTTGCTTGAAAGTGCCTTGTTGTTTGTCAAGGGTTCTGACATCGGCAATGACGAACCCAGCATTTTGCAAAGCCACCTGAATGGCATTCCAGACACTGTTCTTGGAGTTGTGAAACTCAACTGTCATCCATCTGCCGGATTTAAGCACACGATAGTATTCTTTGAAACAAGCTGTCATCAGTGCTTGGTATTCTGGAAGCCCCTTATTTTGATGTTTCGATTCAATCGCCTCTTCATTGCGACTTGTTAAGACTTGTAACCACTCTTCCCACAGCACATTGAGTTCTGCATACGCCAAATTTCCTCCAAATGGGGGGTCAGTAAAGACATAGTCACAGCTCGCATCAGACATGCCTATGTGTGTTGTGGAATTACAACCTATTGTATTTCTTGTCCGAAGTTGTTTATAAGCGGCAACGAAACGCCGCATTTTGTTATAATATGCTACAAATATATTCGACTCCGATATCTGTGAGCCGACATACAGGGTGCCGCTAAGTGGATTGTAAGGAAAAGACACTCCTGGCCTATAACGGTTCAATCGGGACATGTTAACAAGTTGGCTTGTGAAAAGCAGCATCATTTGTGGTGAGTGTTTGAATCTCTCCCTCAAAGCTGCCAGTATCCAGATGTTGCGTCGAGTGTAAAACTGATGCACATGAGTAATCCCAATGATGTCGTTTCGTCGAGTTTCGCCGCCTTCAAAGAGTCTGTTGGTTGGGAACCAGTAAGGGATATCGCTCTCTGAAATTTTCTCAATTACCGTCAAGTCTAACTTGTCTGGCTCTTTCTCGTAATTAACGCGGCCCACATGGTAACTTATTAATACTGGAATCTGTTTCGCCTGTTGTATGCTTATGTGTAACGCAGAGTCATAGAATGTTACGTAGGCTCTGTCCATGCGACGCTTTGTAAGCGATGCATTGCAATGCGTGCATGGGAACTCGTCGCTGACTTTGCCCGCCTCCTTGTCCACTGCGGCTTCCCAGAATACAACCTCACGTGTGCATTCCGGGCAAATGAAGACATCTGACCATACCGTGTAATTGATACGCCCCTTAGCCTTGCCGTCAGTGTGAAGCGTCTCGTACATCCAGCCGCATTCCGCCTCGACCTCCTTCAGAATGCATTTGGCCTCGTGCTCGAAGGCCGCAACATCTACCGGCGTGTTGAAGTTGTAGGCGATGAAAGTGGCGGCTGGCGAAAGGTCATTTAGTATGGCATGGCGTGCGCCGAGTTTGGAAAAGGACTCCCAGACGGTCTTGCCGTTGTTATCCGTCTC
Organism: bacterium ADurb.Bin236; assembly: GCA_002069885.1. Taxonomy (GTDB): domain Bacteria; phylum UBP15; class UBA6099; order UBA6099; family UBA6099; genus UBA6099. The sequence goes on from MWCD01000038.1 coordinate 28,551, forward strand.
CTGCTGAAAGATCGTGCCATCCTTATCAACATTGTATCCCATGGATTCGACCGTCATCTTGTCGCCGCAGAGCTGCGCAGCAACTCCCGTCATGCCTGTCCCACAGAATCCATCAAACACGACATCGCCCGGCTCGGTGTAATGCAGGATGTACCGCATAATCGCTTTATGAGGCACCTTTGTGTGGTAGGAATGAGCGTTATAGATCGGGTCGTTCTTTCCTTCGCTTACATCCGCTGCGAACGGTTCGCGCTTGTAAGCATCGTTCGGGTCATAAGGCTTGCCATAAAATCGAATAAAATCCTCGGTGAAAGGATTCGGGCAGGCAGTGTAGTACGGCGGGTCGGAGAGCGCCAGGATGTCCTCGTCCGAGCCGATGGGGAAGCCTTCGATTTTGCGGAATTCCGGGTCCTCAAGTTTTTCTTGCAAAATGCCAAGGAAATGCGCCCGTCTCGCGTCGTCGTCAGGGAATGTCAATCCTAAACAATCGACCGGTCCTTGTTGCTTGGATTCGGACTGCATATCCAAGGTTCCTTGTTCGTGATTATCATTTGCCATCAGACTACTCCTGTTCGAGTTGTTCTCCACGTTCAATCTGTTTAATATAGCACTCCAAGTTGCTGGACACCTTCTCGAAAACTTGGGGCAGGTAACAAGCAAGTTCCCGAAATGTCACTACATCTGAAGCTGGACCACCATGGTAGTATCTTAGATGCTGTAGAATGTCGTTTCGCTCTTCCATCTCAAGCTCACGCATTGGATCACGTTCGCGGTAGTCATTCATATTCGATAGATGGATGAAAGCACAACCAAATCGATAAACAGATTGTGTCCATCCGTGGAGTTGTCCCGCAAGCTGGACCATTTCACGGTCTGTGATTCGACCCTTGTGGTGCATCTTCCAGACCCGACCGTTGACGGCGTCTTGGATCAGGGAATCTCGATGTGCGGAATCATTGAGCGAGAGAAGGAAGATGACTCGGATCATAGAGTCCAGTTCTTGCCGCAGTATGCCGACTATTTGACCATAAAGTTCTGCTCCATGCAAAAGTGCCAGCGCATCCCGATTCTCGCGAGAGCGCTCTCGGACTTGGCGGCAGAATGTATGCACAACTTCACGTTCATCCATAAGAGACTACTCCAACACAATTCGAACTTTTCCGGGTTCTTTACCCTTGATTAACTGATCCAAATATTCATCGAACCTCTTCTTCATTTCCACCGGGGTGGCCGGTGAGCCGCCCGCGAGCAGCGCAGAGCGCATTTCATCCACCTTTAGCGTGACTTTCGTGAGTCCTGACAATACCTCTTGCAGCGCATGGATAAATTCCTGATCGAGATCGTCCGGCAAGGCTTTCTTTGTTATGAAGCCATCCACGAGCTTGCGAGACGCAGATTTTAGGAGTGCCAGATTGGCTTTGGTTGTCGGGTCATCAAGATTGGTGAGCAGAGACTTGGTCCAGTTCTCCATCAGATTATCAAGTTCTGCATCCTGTGCATCGAGAAGCATGCTTGCCGGTGCCGTTGTTGGTTCCGCTGCGGGTTTGTAGCCACAATGCGGACACACGGGAAACGCATCGAGTTCCTGCTCCGTCAGCGCGAAACAACTTCTCAGTCCCGCAAGACGATTCTGAAACTCAGCCAGATGCTGACGAGGCATGAGATCGATTGTGGAGAGCTTCTGGAGCCGCTTGAGACGGTCATCATTCATGATCTGGGTTTTGCGTTTGTCTTCGTTAACACCCAGACGTGATTTTGTATGCATTACAAGATATGTCTGGATGTAATCTTTCTTCAATTCAGTGAGGCTACGTTGCGCCTTTTGGCGGAATGCGGGAGCACTACGTTTCTTTGCATCTCCGATTTGTTCAAGAACTTCCGTTCGTGCTTTCCTCATTTTTTCGATCCATTCGTGCTCGGAGGGGAATACCGCCTCGGCTGTTGAAAGATAAGAGGCTGTTGAACCGAGGTCGGCTACAAATTCTTGTAATGCTTCAATTTCTTCGATTGCTTTCAACCCATCGCTATGGCTACTTATCTCTTTCACTTCGTAACGAAAGTTTTTTAACTTGCCGGGGGAATTAAAGGGCTGAAGTGATTCGAGAAATGTCTTCGTAGCATCAAGACGCGTGCGGAGATTCTGGACATCGTCCTCGGTAAGCAAGGTTTTACCCCAGAAAATAATACCAGTTTGCAGATATTGCTGAACGAACACAAGCTTTTGAACCATTCCTGCTATTTTATTTAGCAATTCCTGAACCGGTTCCTCTTTGCTTTGGGTAACTAGTTGTGCCATGCCAGGAGTGAGTCCCAGCAACTCGTATAGCGCCTTTAAAGCGGGAAGGTTCCAATCCTTCGGTCTTTCAATATGCTTGAATTGGGTAAGTTCTTCGATTCCTGTTGTAGCAAGTTGTTGAAGACCGGTCGCATCAAATTTGTTGCCCGGAATTGCCAGTACGACTTCACCAGCGTATATGAGCGCGGATAGAACTACAATCGCCCAATCAGGCTCAAGCCGCAGCTTCTGAGGCAAAAGGAATTCGACGCCGAGAACTTCCTGAATCAGTTCAGATCGGTTAACGACTTGTCCGTGGCCTTTCTTCTTTGCGATTTCGAGAATGACCTTGGCGTACTTTGACCGGTATGGATCAATTCTATCTCCATCTAATAGTTCCAGAGCATCCAAAACCGCCGTGGCTTGTTTCGTTCGATTTTGCCCGGCAATTGCTCTTAATGCATCTTGTGCCGCTTGGCTCCGATTGGCTCCGGTGATAAGTATCGAGAAGAAAGGGTATTCCGGCGCCTGATCTTGGAAGTGTGTGCTCAGGCAAATACCCGCTATGGTATTTACAAGATCACGGAAGTTGATGCGCTCATGGGATGCAATGCCGGATAACTCCCGGATAGATTTTCCCTTTGCCCATTCCGTGAGAGACTTCGTTCGCCCTTGATAAGTTACATCAAAAGCCGTGGCCATGTTTTTCTGAAGCCATTGCACTAAATCCCGCAGGAAGCCCGATGCTTTAGATTCGTAGGTGGACTTTGCGTGACCGGAGGAAGTGGACGCCATGTCGAGCGCCGCTGCATAATTGCGAAGAGATGTGCGGAAAGCGTCATCTGGGTTCTTAAGAAGAACAATCACATCTCTTGCGTCCATTTCATACTTTTCTGTCGGCGGTTCCAATGGCTGGATGAAGTAAATATAAAAATCGCGTGGGGGTATCGCAGTGGACCGCTCATTCGGCGCACCAAAGAAAAGGTACCCTTTGCGGGCGGCTTTTCGTTCGATCCATTCGATCTCGTGCTGCCAGATTTTGTAGCCGGTAACGTAGGTCTGGTCTGTGCATTCCATGACCCGTTTTAATGCTTCGTAGTAATATCGGTCGAGTTGAGATGAATCAAGGCACTCTGCTTTTTTTTCAATCAAAGCGTCAAAATCATCGGTCTTCTTGAGGTCGAGATAATATTGCCGGTTGTCCGTGTTTGACGAAATGAACTGCCCGCTCACCGTTCTGTGGATTTCCTTTAGAACTGTTTCCACTTGTGTGAGCAAATCATCAGCAGGAACTCCGCCTAAGTCTTCAATGCCGTCTTGGTAAAGACATAGTCCATCACGTAATTCTTCTGGTGTAGCGCCAATGGATGAATAAATATCACCAGTGGTAAGTCTGTGAATCGAGAGAGCATGGATAATCTGAACAGCCATGTCTTTGTATGCAGGACGTGTAAATGCTTGCTTGATGCGTGATTCAAGAACTTGGCTGCAGTCAATAACCGCTCTGATGTCCGGCACAGCGCGAAATGACGGATTCTCGCGAAGTGAAGACCAGTAGCTGTCGTATGCGATTACTCCAGGTCGATCCTGCGGAATCTCCTTGTCGAGAACTTTTTTCATTGCGACCGAGAGTGTCCTTAGAACTTCACGTTTTTCCACTGCTGAAACTCGTTCAAAAGTGTCGATGTAGTCAGGATGCACAGGAAAAAGCCGGACGAACTCGTCCATTTTTTCATTCATGTTTCCATAGAACTTTGCAAAAGGAGTTAAATATTCGCGGATTTTGACCTGCTGTTCTCCTGTTTTCTTCAAGAGTCTTTCGGCCACCACAAACTTGACGTCTTTGCGAGCGATCAAAACCTGTTCGAAGCGATCTTTCACTCGACGGATACTATCTGATACGAAGGAGAACCGAGGACTATCGAAAATTGCCTCTTGAACACCCGCTACGAACCGGAAATGCAAGTCTTTACAGACTTCACCAATCTCGCGGAGAAAATTCAGATCAAGGATAAGTTCCAAGTCTTTCCGTGTTCGTAAGTAGTCGAGCAACTCGTCCACAACCAGAAGCAGACCATGATGCGGATATTTCTGGTGAAATGCGGTCATCATGTCTTCGAATGCCCGTTTGCTATTAGGCACTTTGTCCGCGGGCGGAAAGGAGTATGACACACCCATTGAAGAAAGATGTTCTTCAAGTTCGGCCACAAGGATGTCGCGCAAAGACATCATGGTGGCGCCGATTTCAGTTCGTATTACCTTGAACCGTCCAGCAATTTTCACGGCTGCATCAGCCACATCGCGGTTGTTGAGCTGCGTGGCGAGTTCATCATTCTCCGCGAGTATGGATATTACCGACATGAGGTGAGATTTACCTGTTCCGTAATTGCCAACGACGAGCAGCCCTTTGTTGTCGGCTGGCTGCTCAAATTGAAGCTGGGGAATAACGAGTCCGGTAAGCTTTTCCGCCATCTCGTTCGATATCACATAAGTGCTGATTAGCTGGCGGGCAGCGGTCATTTCGTCGGCATCTCGAAGCTGAACAACGGATTCGATTGGTTCGAATTTGATAAGGTCTCCGTATTTCATGTCAATTTCTCCCTGTTGGTCATGTTAAGTATCTTATTCAATTACATCCGATCCCGCCACCAGAAAGTCCTGTATTGCATAACGCTTGAATTCAGAGTGTCCGGGTTCTGCGTAAATGATGTGTTCTCCTTCATTCAAGCCATTCCAAGTCACAACGACTGTTTTGTTTCTTGAAAGACCTTGCAGAAGCCGTAGCGGGTCCTGTTTGAGTGATACATCAAACAGAATTTCAATGTTGTCCAGAAGGATTGTGTCGCCCTTCGATGAATTCACGATATCAGATAAAATTCGAGGGAGTTGAAGAGCGCGTTGTCGTTCGGTCAAATCGAGCATTCTCTTTGAAAGCTCAAGATTGACATTGACCATCGGTGCGCCAGTTCGTTTTTGTGCATCTTGGATGGCGCTGGTTTTCCCTGATCCTGCCGGGCCAACTACTACCAAAAGGCGGTTGTACAGCCCGGTTGTTTGGTCGATTTTTCTCACAATTTGATCTGCAAGCGGCTCTGCCATTAATGACTTTCTCCTGTGACAGGTTTTTCTTCCCGTGTTTCTTCAAGCCATCGGTCAATCGCAAATTTCCGAAAACGCCAGTGACGACCTATTTTTTGAGAAGGAATTTTGCCTTCACGAACGATTTTGTAGATCGTTGACTTCGGGATCTTCAGGTATGTGGCTAACTCATCGATGTTGAAGACCTTGTCTGTTGCCTCTTCCATTGGAAACCCCTCTCGCTCGATTATACACGAACCATGTGACAAAACCGAATGACAAGTTCATAAATTACAGTTAATGGCAGTTGCTGTCAATCGTTTCTGGGAGACTTGGGTGGATGGTTGCTCTGAAGACTCAAGATTACGAACTGATTTTTTGAGTGAGCATTTTCCATTCTTTAAGCTGCAAGTCCCAGCGGGGGGTTAGGGCGATGGAGCGGAGGGTGTGTTCGGAGATGGGGTCGGAGCCGCGGGCGATTTTGGGCAGGAAGAGGATGTCTTCTTGGATTCGGGGTGCGAGGAGATTGAGGTTCATTATCTGTGTGATGCGGGCGCGGGTGAGGCCGGACAGGGCGGCGATGTGGGCGTAGTCGCGCACCGCGCCGTCGTCGAGCAGTTTTTGAAGGTGTATGGCGAGCGCCATGAACCTGGTTATGCGCGGCGTGCGCAACGCCACAGGCGAGGGCAGAGCGGGCGCAGCCTGACCCTCTCGCAACTCGCTATTCCGTCCTTTTCTGCCGACATGCACTTTGAACACGACCGTCATGTCCCGCGCTCCCTCGCTTTCCACCGGCGCTGCGCTATCCAGCATGTCCGTCATATCCCGCGTTCCTGTGACCGCATCCGCTACCGCACCTGCGTTTCCCGTCGCATCAATCGCCGTCATTTGCTCTGTCATTTTACCATCTCCTTTGCAAGCTGTTTGATTCCGTTCGGGTGAAACGTGATTCCGACCGTTCCCGCGACGCCGTCATAGACAACCTTCTGCACGAGCATCTGCACGATCCGCGTCTTCTCCCGCACATAAAGCACATCCCAAATCGGATCGAATGCCGCCAGCGCGTTCCGTATGTCCGCAGTGTCGACGGTTTCCAGTTCGTAACGAAGCAGCCGCTCGCGCGCCTCGCTCATGAGCCGGTTCTTTTCGGCGATGGACTCGTCAACTCGCGTAATCTGCTCGGCGATAATCGGGCTTGTGCCGGAGTTGCATCGCGCGAACCCCTCGACCAGCCGCCGCCCCTCCTTCTTCAGCCGCTCAATCTCGTTCCGCAGCCGTTCCACCTCCGCAATAATCGCGGGCCGCTTATCCCGCCGCTGCCCGATGACGCTCTTGATCGTCTCCTCAAGAATGGTCGAATTCTTCCCGATGTCCCTGATGCGGCCGACGACAAACTGTTCGAGCTGGCCGGCGGACACCGTTTTCGTCGGACAACATTTCCACCCCTGTTTATGCGCGTTCGAACACAGATAATACCTGTACGTCCGGTTGCCCTTCTGCGTGAACGTGTGAATCATCGAACACCCGCACGAGCCGCACACGACGAGGCCCCGCAGCAGCGCGCCGTATTTGTTTTTGACATGCTTGCCGCCGGTTTTCGCGTTCGTAATCATAAGAAACTGCGTCTTGTCCCACAGTTCATTGTCCAGAATCGCGTCGTGTTCGCCCTCGTAAACCTTATCCTTGTGCGGCACTTTGCCGATGTAGGCGACGTTTGTGAGCAGCCTGTGCAAACGCGCCTTGTCGAAGGGATGGCCGCCCCTCATCACGCCTTTCCTCGTCACCCAGCTCTTTGTTCTCATCCCCATATCGTTCAGCGTCTCAACGGTTGACATGATGGACTGGTTTTCCAGATACAGCTCGAAAATCTTCTTCACCTGCACGACCTCTGGTTCATTGATGACCAATCGGCGCGCGTCGGGATCGATGTCGTAACCGAGAACGGGCGAGCCGCCCGGCCATTTTCCCTTCTTGCGCGCAGCCGCGATTTTGTCCCGCGTCCGCTCCGACACAAGCTCGCGCTCGAACTGCGCGAACGAAAGCAGCACGTTCAACATTAGCCGCCCCATCGACGTGCTCGTGTTGAACTCCTGCGTGATGGAAACGAAGCTCACGTTGTGCTTCTCGAACAACTCCATAATCTTTGCGAAATCGAACAGAGAGCGGCTCAGGCGGTCGACCTTATAGACCAAAACACAGTCAACCTTGCCTTCCTTTATGTCCGCCATCATGCGTTTGAACGCGGGCCGTTCAGTGTTGCCGCCCGTGAACCCGCCGTCGTCGTACTGCTCGGCCAGCGCCGTCCATCCCGCGCCCTGCTGGCTTTTGATATACGCCTCGCAGGATTCCCTTTGCGCGTCGAGCGTGTTGAAATCCATGTCCAGCCCCTCGGATGTGGACTTCCGGGTGTAAATCGCGCACCGCACGACAGGAGCCGTCACAGGCTCCTGCCGCACGACGCTCATGTTTCTTCTCGCCATTTTCAGCGCCTCCGCTTCATAGATTGAAAAACGAATATCCGTTCCAGTGCGACCCCGTGATTTTCCTTGCCACCGCCGTGAGGCTCTTATACGTTATCCCCTCGTATTCGAACCCATTTTCCACAACAACGACCGTGTGGCTTTCGCCCTTGTAGATGCGGCTTATCGCCGCGCCGGCCGCCGGAACGCGCTTGTCGCGGGGCAGAGAGCCGACAACCCCCGCCGCCCCCTTCACGGACGCGTCAAACGCGTTTCGCGGAACCCGCAACCTGAGGTCGGCCTCGTCCGCAATTTCCGCAGCCCGGTTTCTCGCCCGCTCGGACAGACCCCCGTACGAAAGCTCCTGCAATCGCCACGCGATTCGCTTCCACAACCAATCCTTGTTTGCCGACCGGGTGTGTTCGCCGTAAACCTCGTGGTATTTCGCCCTCAGGTCTGCGACACTCATCCGCCTGAGCGCTTGAATCTGCTTTGCGATGGTTTCCGACATTTCAAATATTCCTCCCTGTTTTCCGCTCTCGCGCTGTTAAACGCGGCAGGTCACAGGTTGCTCGACATTCAAGAATAATCAAGGCAAACAAAGGCTTATTCCTCGTTTTGAGAGTCCCCGCAGCCGTCCGGCGCGGCGCTCTGCCTTGCGCCGCTTATCTCCTTGAGTCGCAGATAACCGTCCGCCAGAATTGAAGATATCTCTTTAATAACAGGCGTATTTTCGTTCGATGTTTTCATGCCGTCAGCCCCCCGGATTTTTGTTTTTCTCCGCTCGATTCATTACCTACCGGAGAAGCGCGTTTTTGGTCGGATAAAAATTAAAAAAAGTTGAAAATTATTT
>MWCD01000039.1 GCA_002069885.1 bacterium ADurb.Bin236
CAAATTCAACGCGGACAACAAAGCATATATAGCTCCCGCCGTAGCGGTGGGTTCATACAAAGTGGCCGTCTCGAAACCCGGATACGCAGGAGTCATTGATTCAGCGGCGGTAACGACAAATTGGACAGCCGCTGTGAATCCCGATTTCAACGTTGCGGGCACGGACGCTTTCGGATACCACCTTGTTGTTAAGGTTTATAACGAATTGAGCGTTGCCATCGCGGGCGCGACGGTAACCCACAACGGGACTCCTTGCACGGTGGTAGGAGGAGCGGGCAGCAACTTCTACTACTGCACTACGAACACTCCCGGAGCTATCGCAGTTTCAGCCGCCGGTTATATGGATTTGAAAGTCACCCTTGACACGGCGCTCACGAGCGTCGGCGTATCGACAGGGAATATGACGGAGATAACGCTGGACGCTGCGACGGCCTGCACGGGCGGAGACCCGGCCGGAACGTCAATAACTTGCAGCGGCTTGAAATACCCCATCAAGGTCGTTGTCGAGGACGAGCTTGGAAATCCGATTAACGGAATAGCGACTAATCAGATTACCCTCGGTGGCAATCCTGCTGATTTCGTAAATGGCAATGAACTTCTTTACAACACGGGCGGAGTTCTTGCCGGAACAGTTCCGGGATACAGGCAGAATACGAGCGTGGCCAGCGGCGCGCTGACGGTTACAGCCGGAACGGCGGTTGATGGTCAGACGGTTCTGAATCTTACGGGCGGAGCCGTTCAATGCGCTGGCGGAACAATAGCCGCAGGCGGCACGCTTGAGTGCGCGGGACTCGGTTTCCCGCTCGTGGTGGACGCGGTTCAGAATGAACTCGGCGACGCGCTGACTCTCGAAGCTACGGATTTCGTGGCGGTTTATTCGTCCGCAGTTAACTGCACGAATCAGGCGGCGCAAGTTTCAGAAGTTTATCGTGAATTCAACGGCGGAAAATGGTATATAGCTGTAGCAAACGGCACATATTGGGTGAAATACGGAAAGAGCAGCGCGGGATATGTGAACACCTGCGATTCAACAAGCGTAGCGGTCAGCGCCGCGGGAGCCGTTGTGAAACCCGGATATGTGGGAGCAACGGACGGCCTTGATTACGGCGTGAAAGTCCAGTTAATGACGGAGCTTGGCGGAGCAGTTGAGACGACTCCCACTTTGGGAAATCTAACTCTGACTATCGGCGGTGTTTCCGCAGTGGCTATTAGCGGCAACTACGCGTACTATCCCGTGACGACGACGGGGGCAATTGCGGCAGGCGGTTATAAAGGATATGTCAATGTTGACACAGTAGCCGACGCGGGCCTTGGCAGCATAACTATCAACGCGTCTAACGCCGGTTCAGGACAGACAGTGATTAATCTAACAGGAGTAGTTGCTTGCGGAGCTGTTCCTGCGAGCGCGACGACAACCTGTAATGGTTTTGATTTTCAGATTAAAGCGACGTCAGGCGGAGGAGAAGTTGTAACGGACGCCGCGAATGAACTTACGCTGGTTACCGGCGATACGTTTACGGTGTGCCAAGGGACATCGGATCCGGTGGTTTCAACGGCTTGTGTGGCAGAGACTCCTATCAATTCTGTTTTCAATGGAACGACAAGATACATAGCGCCGAACAGAGTAGGTGGAGCTACGTATGTGATGCTGTACAGGTCGGGTTATGTTAAGACGATATCGGCTGCCGCCGCCCCGACGACGACAAGCCAAGTTCCTCTTGCTTATACCGGCGCGAACGCGGTGAAGCACTCGATTAAAGTTGTTATTGAAACAGAATTAGGGGAAGTCCCGGCGGCGGTTTATGCGGCCGGTTCATATACTGTGACAATAGCGACTCAGACATCGACGCAGAGAGTTTTGAACACGAGTTATTTCGCGGTTCCGACTGCAGGCGCGATGACTCTCGGCTTTAATAACGGAACGGTAGGATTCCTGAACGTTAGAAACGCCGACGACACGCAGTTGCAGAGCGTGCAGGCGGGCGTGGACGCTCAGACGGTGGTTACGCTGACCGGCACGGCGCTTTGCACGACGGGAACAAACGTGCCCGCCGGGGACTCCGTGACATGCAGAGGCTTGAGATACCCGGTGCATATCGACAGCGCTAATGTTGTCAACGATATCGCCGCCGCTGTTACTCTTGACGGAACTGAAACAATAGAAGTGTGCACGGACGCCACGTATTGCACAGGCGGCCCGGAAGCTGTCGCCGCTGAGGTTTTCGACACGGACACTTATTACATCATCCCCGGCGCGACTGGAAGCAGGCGGTACTATATCTCGAAAGATGGATATGTCAGAAGACAATTCAACACTGCGGCGATCAACTATACGCTCGCAGGCACGGCTACGCTTACTCCGTTGTACACCGGAACATCCGCGCTGAAACACAAGTTGAGAGTTAGGATGAGCGATCAGGTTGCGGGAACGAACTATCTGACCGACATTTCGAAAGCGACGCTGAAATTGATACCCGGTGATATCGCTCCTGTGGCGTATGATTCAAACTATTTTTACTTTACTTTCCCAGACGCCACCGACGGCACTTTCGCCCTTCAAGGCGGATACAGGGGGTTCGTCGATCCTACGGACGTCGCTCTCGCCACTTTCGATGTTAACAACACAGGAAGAACAGAGATAAACATGACTGCCGCTGTCGGAACCGGATGCGGCGGCGGAGTTATCACAACAGGGGCAGTCAACACCTGCGACCGCCTCAGATTCCAGATAATGATTAACAGAACGGGTGGGGCGTTCCTTACGGAATCCGGAGCGGCTCCGACGAATTTGCTGGTGTCCGATCAGTTTAAGGTCTGCTCCAATGCGCCTCCGGCTGATCTGTCAACATACACTTGCACGGACATCACGCTAGTGTCGAGATACAGCACTACGGCTCTTTGGTATCTTGCTCCGGACATTGATGTTGCGACACCCGTTTACGTATGGTTCTATCGCGCGGGATATGTGGAAACAGTCGATTTGGACGCGATAACCGTCGGCCCGGCGATAGCTCAGCAGTCGCCCACTTTCTCCACGGCGTGGGATTATGTATTAGGAACCAGAGGCGACAGGATACAGTATCCGATAAGAGTGCATGTGGCCGACGAATTCGGAACGGCTCTCACGACGCCGTGGACATTGCAGTTCAACGGTGGCGCCTCGACTGTCAACAACGGAGCGAGCAGTTTGTTGTGGACAGCAACGGTTGCAGCGCCTTTGACGCTCGGCAAGGAAGGTTATCTAAGCATAGACGCGGCAGCGGACACTATGCTTGCGAGCGTCGAGCCCGGCGTTTCCAAGCAGACGATTGTGACGCTATCCGGAACAACGCCATGCGGCACGGGCGGTTCTGTCGCGGCGGGAACAAGCGCGACATGCAACGGACTTAAGCACAACGTGATGGTGAATGTGGGCGATGAGTTGGGCAATGACCTCGACACGCTCGGAATCACGCTTGCAGTAAGCGATATAACTCTCGGCGGAAGCAACGCGAAGGCAGTGGATGGCAATACGTTATATTACGCGGCTCCCACGGCGGGCGTTCTTGCTCTTGCGTCGAATAACGTAAATCTAGGATTTAAGAATATCAGTACGGCAGTTGACACGCAGTTGGCTAGCATACAGAGAGAAACCACCAACCGCACTACGATCAATCTCTCCGGAATAACCGCATGCAGCACGGGCGGTTTTGTTCCCACAGGCACGACAGTTACATGCAACGGGTTGGATTATCAGATAAAGATGCTGAGCGGGGCGGGAAATCTGGAAGACGAGATCGGCGGAACTTTCACGCTTGCTCAGGCTGATATCGATAACAGCAGGATTGAAGTCTGCAACGTGGTTGATTGCGCGACCTCAGACGCGGCGGTTATGCGCATTTCAGGCGGGTCGATTTACATCGCTCCTACAGCGGCCGCAGGCAATAAGTACATTAAGTATGCATTGCCCGGATATATGGAGACGATAGCTCCTGTTATAACGACGACGACGGCCGCCGGCGCGCCGGTGTCTCCCGTCTTCTCAGGCGCGTCAGGACTGCCCTTCGCGCTGAAACTCGCGGGCGCGGGTGTACAGAATGAACTCGGCGGCGCCGTAACGCTCGTTGGCACAGGCTCGTTGGCATTGTATCCGACGGCAGGGGATTGCACGGCCGGAACGAACTCGCTAGTTCCCATCGCCGGCCCGACATTCAGCGGCGGAGACTGGTATGTTGCTGTCGCCGACGGTCTCGGCTATGTCACAAAATACGGACAGAGCGGATATATCACAACTTGCGATGCGGACACAGTTGATGTTGATACTGCGCTTACAGGCGCGCAGGCCGCTCCGGACTTTACGCTTGCAGGAACAGATGGACTCGAATTCTCCGTAAAGCTTGCGCAGGGCGATCTGCTCAATGAGCTTGGAGATGCGGTCACTCTTGCGGGCGGGGACACGTTCAAGCTTTTCTCGAACCCGGACTGCACGGGCGAGGCTGTTTACATTTCAGGTCCGACGTTTGACACGGACACGTGGTATGCGGCGGTCGCGGACGGCAATTACACTCCGCAGTACACTCAGAGCGGATACTTGAGAACATGCGACAGCGCGCCGGTGGCGGTGGCTGTTGCCGGAGGAAGCGCGGGAATAGCCTTCACTGAATCGTTGCCTTTCACAGTGAAATTCGACGAAACGGTTGTTGAAGACGAGCTTGGAAACGCGCTTGCTTCGCTGGATGGAGCGGGAACGCTTAAACTGTTCGGCTCGCTAGTGGATTGTCAGGCGGGAGCTCCTGAATCTGCATATGTCACTGTTCCTTCGAACCCGGACGGCAACTGGTATGTGGCTGCTGCCAATGGAACATATTTTGCGAAACTGACAGAACCCGGATATATCGCGACTTGCGATACGACGGGAATAGTTATTGATAATACATCCGCAACTCCGTTTGCGCCTCAATGGGCGTTGGCGGACGGAGACGGATTGATGTTGCCGGTGAAAGTGGTTGTTGAGGACGTTCTAGGAAACATGATTACCGGAATTCCCGCCGGAGCCATCACAATAGGCGGGACCGGCGCGGTGGCTGGCAGCGGTCTCACGAATGAGTTGTATTATGCGGTATCCGCACCCGGACTGCTCGAAGGCGGCGTGTCGGGATACATGGAAGTGCATACGGTTTCCGGAGCTGCGATAACAGTCACTCCAGGTACTGATGTTGACGGGCAGACAGTTATCAGCTTGACGAACGGCGCGACGACTTGCGCCGGCGGACTGATAGCGGCCGGAGACACGGCGACGTGCGCGGGGATAAGCTTCCCGATGGTTGTCGACACGGGAGCTGCGGCCGTCCAGAACGAACTTGGGAATTCACTTGCTCCGCTGCTCGGAACGGACACGTTGACGGTTCACGCGGTCGCAGATTGCGCGACAGGCGCAAGCCCCGTCGGCACGGCTACTTTCAACGGCGGTAAATGGTATGTAAGCGGACTGACGGATGCCACGACATATTCAGCTAGATACGGCAGAGCCGGATACGTGCCTTCCTGCGACGTTGAAGGAAAGACGATTGATGTTACGGGCGTCGCTGTGAATCCTGATTTTACGCTCGCAGGAACAGACGGCGTTAAGTTCCAACTGAAAGTCGTTGTGAACGACGAACTTGGAAATCCGATTAACGACACTACAGTGAGACACGGCGCGACTGTCGCTCCGTTCTCTTCAGGCAATTCTTATTACTTTAACACCACTGTAGCCGGAGACGTGTCATCGACAAGAGCCGGTTACATCACGTCGAACACAGGCAGAGACACTTCTCTTTCAAATGTTCCTGTGGCGACGACACAGCAGAGAGTAATAACATTTGACGGCGCTACATACTGCACGGTTGACAACACGACCAGTTACGCGATTCCTTGCGCCGGACAGAAGTTCTATCTAAAGGTTGTGGCGAACGACAGATGGGGCAATGCGTTGACAGGCCTGACGGTCGCGCACAACGGCGTTCCCCCCGCATACGCGGATGAAGGTGTGGACGGCAATGAGTATTACTTCAACGTCAACGCCACTAACGGTGCGCTAACAGCGGGCACATTGACAGGATACACCGACCTTAACACAGGCGGAGGCGAGGACACACAAGCCGCATCCATTAACTACAGCAACGTGACGCAGACAGTGGTAACGCTCAACGGAGAAACCCGTTGCACAGGCGGAACACCGGTCATTGGTCAGAACATAACCTGTAGAGGACTCTATCCGGAAGCGGACTATGTTGTTGCGACAGAAGATGTCGTGACGGGCGAGATTATCGCCACCGAAGGCAAACTCATAAACATCGACGTTTATGATGTGAACGGCGATCCGTTCATGGTTTCAACGGATCAGTCGGTGACGGTTAATATATCCCTTACCGGCGGTTCTTCGGCTCCAGCTTCCACAATGAGTATTCTCACAGGTGTCGGCGAGACGAACTGCGATTCCGTTGTGGTTAACAGCGCGACGGATGTGGATTGCACCATTTCGACGCTCGGAGCTTCTAAAGCAGCTTCCGCTTTCGTGACTGTTTCGGTCCCGATTGTCGGAGATGGAACGGATGTTGATGTTGTTGTGGCAGGGAATCCTGCTTTTGCAAATAACGGAGCAGCGGACGCTGGAATCGCGGCTCTCGATGTTGTCCCCGGACCTCTTGCGACTCTTGAGATCGCGGGCGAACCGCTATCCACAATAGCAGGAGACCCATTTGTCGGCGATATTACGGTAACTGCTAAGGATGCTGAAGGAAATGTTAAAACTGATTACGAAGGAACTGTGACATTCACATCTAACGATGCTAATGCAACATTGCCCGCTGATTACACATTCACGTTGCTCGACGCGGGAGTGAAGACGTTCGCAGCGGCCGGATTTACGCTTGCGACGGCTCCGACGCTGACGGCAACGATAACGGTTGAAGACACCGTGGCGGTAGGACCGATTAACGTCACGACTGCGAACATAGAAGTGGTTCCGGGAGCGTTGTCATACTTCACGATAACGGGAGTTCCCGCAGCGGCTGTGGCGGGGACGGCGTTTGCGACGCCTGCCAATGACTTAATCGTGACGGCATACGACGCGCAGGACAACGTGAAGACGGATTACACGGGAACGATAGCGTTCACATCGACGGACGGGGCCGCGACGCTTCCTGCCAACTATCCGTTCTTAGTGGGAGACGCTGGAACGAAGACATTTGCCGGAAGCGCGTTCACGTTGAACACGACCGGAAACCAGACGATAACGATAACGGACGCAGTGGCTGTTATAAGTGAAGTCACAGGCAATATCAACGTTGCCGCAGGAGCGTTGTCTTACTTCACAATAACGGGAGCGCCTGCGACGACTTATGCCGGGATAGCCTTCACGAATCCGGTGACTGTCACAGCTTATGACGCGCAGGATAATATCAAGACGAACTACACAGGCGAAATTGAGTTCACTTCGCCTGAGGATGCGCTAGCGACGCTGCCCGCCAACTACACTTTCGTCGGCGGAGACAACGGAGCGAAGATATTTGCGGGAGCGGAGTTCATTTTGAGAACCACGCCGTCTGCCACCATAGTGGTGACGGATACGGCGACAAGTATCAATGAGGACACGGGCGGAATCATAGTGGTCAATCCGGGGACTCTCGGGGCTATAGAGATAACCGGCGCGCCCGCGACAATTAAGGCAGGAGAGGCATTCAGCGGAGACATAACAGTCACTGCGTACGACCTGATCGGCAATGTAAAGACCGACTATGTGGGAACTGTCACATTCACATCGTCCGACGCAGACGCCGAGATTCCCGCTGATTACACGTTTGTTCTAGGCGACGCAGGCGTAAAGGTGTTCGCCGCCGCTGATTTCAAACTATTCGCGGCGACATTGACGGCCACAATTACAGTAACGGACGAATTCGAGGAAGAATCCGGCTCGACTGGAAATATCGAAGTGACAGCTGACGCAGAACAGCTGAACCCGGTTAACCTCGCGTCTGTTGTCACTATTGCTTTTCCCGGAACGACAACATACGCAAACGACCTTGCACAGATAGTGCTTGAATATCCGACTACGGATCAGATCGATATACTCAAAATGCTTATCGCTGACGGTGTCACGACATATCCGGTTACTATCCACATCTTTGACAATTGGGGCAACCCGGTGCCGGGAGTTCAGGTTTACCTGATTAGGATTGACGGCGGAGCGGGCAGGGTAGTTGCTAGAGTAGCCGGAGAAGTGTCCGGATTCGATGTTCCCGCTGTTACTGATGAAACTGGCGCGGCAGTATTCAACTTGGTGTCGGACGAAGGCGGAGAATTCGAATTCGTGGTTAGATACCAGACTGAGGACGGCGATATCATCGGGCCGAATTCCTTCAGGATTTCGTTCCAGATTGCTGACACGCATGCGCCGACACTGACAGTGACGGAAAACGGGGATATAGAAGTATCGCTGGCTGACAACGATATCTTTGAAATCGGTCAGGATATCACACTTAACTTCTCAGTGTACGACGATCCGTCCGACACATCGGGGATAGATCTTGCGGCAATCAAGCTGTATGTTGACGGAACGGCAATTGTGAATGGCGCGCAGGAAAGCGCGAGAATAGCTCATAGAAGCGGAAATCAGGTTGTGCCCGGAGCTTCGAGTTGTGAATTCAATCCGGCAACCTTGGAAGGTGTGTGCGTATGGGATACCGACGGCGTTCCTGCGGCTGGCACCTATAACCTCACTCTGGAAGTGGCTGACAATCACGGCAACCTAGTGACGCGAACATTCGCGATACGGATGGTGGCTGCGGGCAGCTTCGTGTTCGACGAAGTGTATGCGATGCCGAACCCGATGGTTTTGCCCGGAACCGGCTCAAGCTTCACCTTCCAATCGTCCAGACCCGGTGTTGTCACAATAGAGGTTTATTCCAGCACGGGAAGGCTCGTATATACGACTACAGCCGCCTCCAGCGCAGGATTCAATCAGATTCCGTGGGATGGAAGAGCGATGGGCGGAGACTATGTGGCTGCCGGCGTGTACTTCTACAGGATTATCGGATCGTTCGGCGGAACTAATTTTGAGAGCAAGGGCAAGATAGCGGTGATTAAGTAATGGTTAATATAGAGAAGAGAGGTTTCCGACGGACGAATTCGGAGCCTAAAAGAAGAAAGGAGCAGCACAACGTGAGAGCCAAATCAGCAATTCTAATTGTTGTAGGGTTGTTCCTGTTGGGATCAACCATCGCAGCCAAAGCATCGGATCAGGTGGACTTCTTGATCAAGGGAGCTTCGGCGAGGCCCGGAGGAATGGGCCAAGCGTTCGTGGCAGTAACCGATGGGCCGGACTCGGTCTATTGGAACCCCGCCGGGTTGGGTATGGTAGATGTGGTCGGCTTCAACACCGTTCACTCATCATTGAATGAATGGGACATGAACACCGACATGCTAACTCTTTCGTTCCCGCTCGAATGGAAGCAGTCTGGCATGGGGTTGTCGTTCTACAGGTCTTCAATTAGCAGCATTCAAGCCGTTGAGATAAACAACGGCAGACCAGATCCCGGCGGGTTCGTCAACGAGACGGAAACGTCATTTCTTGCTGGCTATGGGATGAAGGCCCTAGATAATCTCTGGATAGGCGCCACCCTAAAGTACATGAGCATGAAACTGTTCACGTACAGCGAATCCGGAATAGGATTGGATCTCGGCGCTCTGTACAAGATTGACGACAACTGGACGCTAGGCCTGAACCTTCAGAATGCCGTGCCGGTAGAGTTGGGCGACGATCAGGTTCCGCTGAACGCGAAATTCGGCGTAGCTTACAAGTCTCCATGCAAAAAGCTTACTCTGGCAGGCGACATCGACACAAATGTGCTCGACGATGAAGTTTTCCATCTGGGAGCCGAATACTGGATTGTTCCGCAACTTGCGGTAAGACTAGGCTCGAACGATGGGAATCTCACGGCAGGCGTAGGACTTGCCAAGCTTGCAGGCGGCTGGTCGTTTGATTACGCTTATGACGACTCTGATCTCGGCGACACTCACAAGGTTTCCGTCGGATACGAATTCGGCCCGAAACAGCAGAAACCCAAGACGGAAAAGGCTGAGAAGCCCGCTTCGAAACCGGTAGAACCCGCGCCAGCGCCCAAAGCGCAGCCTGTAGCCGAACCCAAACCGGCTCCGGCTCCGGCAGCCCCGAAAGCCGAGCCTGTGAAAGTTCAGGAAGCCGGACCTGCAATGTTGGATATTTATGTTTTCCACGAAGGCGATGGCGTTCTGTCATTAAGCAGCATCGACTTTAAGATCGGGCAGTCCATAGCAGTTTATAAGAACAAGTCTAAAATCGCCGAAGCTTCTATCACCAATGTGGCGATGCTTTCCAGTTCGGCGAAAGTCACAAAATTGTTCGTAGATAAACTTCAGGACTATATGATCGGCGACAAGATAGCTCTAATCGAAAAGAAACAGGAAGCGGTAAAAGAACAGCCCGCGCCCGCGCCGGCTCCGGCCCCTAAGGTTGATACTGCTCCCGCGCCTAAAGCGCCTGAACCCGCTCCGGCTCCGAAACCTGCCCCCGCGCCCGCGCCGGCTCCGGCCCCTAAGGTCGAGCCTGCTCCCGCGCCGAAAGTTGAACCGGCCCCGGCTCCCAAGCCTGTACCGGTTCCCGAACCGGAAGCCAAGCTTGAAATGATTGACGCTTATTCTTTCCACGAAGGCGACGGAATGCTCTCCTTGAGCTACACCGAGCTGAAAGTCGGACAGAGCATACTTATCTTCAAGAACAAGAAGAAAGTTGCCGAAGCGAAAGTAACGGACGTCGGCATGCTTTCCAGTTCCGCCAAGATATCCACTCTATTTATCGACAAGATAGAGGAATATATGATTGGCAACAGGATAGCGATCAAGTAATTGTGCGACGGCATTTGGCGATCTCACGCTAAATAGAAACCATACGGGCGGCTGGAAGAAAAGCCGCCCGTTTTTATTTTAAACCGAATCCTAATCAAAGATTGTCGGATGAAAGCGATGGGTTTGGGTTGAATGAAAGAAAGCGGATTAATGTTGCTTCAACTTCATGAAATCAGACGCGAATGGCTGCGAATCCACTCGTGGGTTTTTTCAAAAACGATGTCTCGCTGGGCGTCGACAGGGGCGCAATGTCCTGAATTATCTAGCCACAGAATCTGTTTGTCAATGCTGGAAACAGAGTCATAAATATGTTGCGCGGTTTCCGGGCGGACAAGCTTGTCTTTCCTGCCTTGAACCGCCAGAAGGGGGCAAGTCACTTTCGGAAGACATTCTCTGACCACCGCTGAAAACTCAATGAGGCTCTCAAGGCAGTTCAATGGTATATAATCATAATCAACAATATACTTAGCTTGCTCTTTGTCGATAAAGTCATCGCCTATTTTAGGAAAGAAACGAATAAAGCGCTTGAAAAGAGGCAGCAAGAAAAGCTTCCAATCGTGAATCTCAGATGCAGCGGCCATGCAAATAGCGGAGGGAAGCTCGTGCCTAGAAGCTAGATAAAGAGTGAGAGCTCCGCCCATGGAGAGTCCGGCGACAAATACCTCGTCGCAGATTTCTCTCAGTTCGGCAAAACCTCGTTCCGCTGATTCAGCCCAGTCCCTCCACCCAGTCAAAGCCATTTCATCGGCTGTGGTTCCGTGTCCGGCCAGTTGTATTCCGCTCACTGTAATATCTCGTTCCGCCAAATAGTCGGCCAAGAAAATCATTTCAGCGGGAGAACTGGTAAACCCATGAATGAGCAGGCATCCGACTCTCCCGCGCCGTATAAGAAACGGTTCTGTGGCCAGCGGCGGGCATTTGTGCGGAAGAATTCCCATGATGATATCTCTCGCGCAATTAACTCCATTTATTCCTAGTTATCCTCAGACTTCTCGGGAGCGGAAAGCTTGTTCACAAGCGCGCTCATTGTCGCGCTGGAATGAGTGACTCGAGCGACGAAACCCAACTTGTCCCAGAAAGCGTGAGCTTCAGGGTTGTTGACCACATATCCGATGGTGATTTGTTCGATGTCACGCCGCGAAAGAAAGTTGAGAGCTGTTTTGACCAGCGATCGACCCAGTCCCCGGCATCGGCTGTTTTCTTCCACAAAAACCCAGTGTATGTGTCCGAAGCGCTCGGGATTACGGTACTCGTCTCGCGCCGCTTCCGCCATTATCATTCCGAGGATGCGGCCGTTTTCGTCTTCAGCGACCCCCATGTAGGAGGACTTGCTGCGCAGTCTGGCTTTCACTTCCAGAGGAGCTATCTCAAAGCCGCGTTGAGAGAATTTCCATATCTCCGGATCCCGGGCTTCAAGGTGCTTCTGCAGGGCTACTCGCATTTCGACAAGCGCTTCGAGATCGTTTTCAGAAGCTTCGCGCAATCTGGTTTTCATGGCAACCCGATCCGAAAAAGCAGATATCTTTCCTCAATCTATTTGAATTCCAATATGGTTCCATAGATATTGCTTCCGACTATCTGACCCCATATCCAACTCCAGTCGAAACCGTCGATGTCGGAACTGTAATTCAGCAGATAGTACTTATTGTCGTCAATTTTTACTATGCCCGAGAACGCTGTGTCTCCTCGTGACGGGAAGTCCAACACAGGGACAAGCTCGAGTTTTTCCTTGTCAAGGCGGTACAGCGCGGTGCGCTTGCGGGAAAGGGAATATCTGACAAGGTAATACTTAGAGCGTAGAGATTCCGGCACGATGGTTGATTCCCGGTTGTATTTGCCGTCGACATTTCTTCTCGCCACCACATAAAAATCCTTCCCATGTCTGAACATGAGAGAGGAATCATATTTGAAAAGAGTGAATTTGCAGTTCCACGCGGTCAGGTTGTCTCTTGGGGCGGAGCAAACTTGCCCCCCCTTCATCTCCATTCGGACTGTCGCGTACAAAGTTCCATCCTCGTCAAACTCGAACTCGCCTTCTTCGGCGCTAGCCTCGGCGGTCACTTTTTTGCCATCAACCGGCGCGTAATTCAAGCCGTCGTCCGATACAAGCAATTGCAAAGAGCCTTCCCGATGCTCGTCTGAATAAAGTCCGACTCCGTAATAAACGCTCATGTAAGCTTTGCCGCCGCGCTCTTTAACTCGCCACACGACATATCCCGGCTCGTAAAACGGTTTCGGCTGAGACCATTCGCCTTCCGCCGAGCGCTCGGATACATACATGCTCTGAGGAGCGAATGACAAAGGGTTCCCTCCGCCTTGAAAGAAGTAGAAAAACAACTTGTCCTTGAAAGCCAAGAACCTCGGCTCCCTCAAGTCGCTTCCCATCTTGAACTCGGTTTCATACTGCCAAGATGAGAGGTCGGAAGAGCTTAATAGATAGATTGTGGTTTTTGGAGACGCGAAGTGGGTAGGGGCGGAGCGGAAAGCGAAATAGTATTTATCCTTGAATTTTGTGATATCGAGATTGTTGTTCGATTTGGAAAGAGCCAAGTTTGAAGGAAGCTTATCAGACGGAACCACTTTCTCCAAAGGGGAAAAAGAAACGTGCGCGGCGGCGGATTCATCGAACTCGACCGGAGCTTTTGCTATTTGAAGATAAGCGGCGCAGGCTGCAAGCGCCAAGAAAGCCATGAAGATCAAGCTGAAAATCAATCTAAAAAGAGAAGCGAGACAACAACAAGAGCCTCTTTTTCCAAACATAAATAATCCTTTCTATGAGCGCGCGAGACAGCTCATCGCATAAATATATTATTCCATCATGAGCGCGCGTGTCAAAGCCGCATGGTCAGTGTTGATTTGTCTTCAGCGCAAATTATTGATTATGTCATAGTTTATTTTTACTCAGTCGCTTTTCTTCGGGCTTTAGCATTGACCAAGAAGTTCTCCACCAGAGAATAAAGCGCGGGAATGAAGAAAAGAGTCAATATCGAACCAACAAGAAGTCCGCCAATAACCACTCTGCCCAGAGGCGCTTGCATCTCTGACCCGGCGCCTAATCCAAGAGACATCGGTATTAGAGCGAGAGCAGTGGTAAGAGTCGTCATCAGGATAGGCCGGAGTCGCAATTTGCCTGTTTGAACAATAGCCTCGTCCAGCGTCATGCCTTCACGCCTCAGTCTATTAATGAAATCAATGTATACAATGGCATTGTTCACAATGATGCCTGCCAGCATTATTATTCCGAGGTATGCCATAAGGCTGAGATTTGTTCCCGTTATGAATAATGCAAGCATTACACCGAGAGCGCCCAGAGGCACTGTGAACATAATCAAAAGAGGATGCAACAAGGATTCGAATTGAGTCGCCATCACCATATAGACCAGAGCAATCGCCAAAATGAAGGCGAGCATCATGCTTTTGAAAGCTTCCCTTCGTTCCGTTTCCTCTCCGACGAAATCGATTGAGAAGCCTGAAGGAATATCGAGTTTCCTGATTTTGGCCATAATCTCATTGTTAACTGAACCCATAGGAACGTCGCCTGTGTACGAGCCTGAAACCGAGGTGTATCTTTCCTGATCCACTCGTTGAATCTGAGCCGGGCCGGAATCCATGCTTTGTTTGACTATGCCTCTGAGGGGAACGGGGGCGCTTACGCCGGGCGCTGTGACGAGGATATTGCCGATGTCTTCCACTCCACGTCTGTCCTCGGGGCGAAGCCGGACTCTTACGTCGATTTCGTCTCCTTCGCGTCTCAGTTGAGTCGCAACCGACCCGTCTAAGCAGGTTCTCACAGTATCGCCTACGGCAGCGGGGCTTAGGCCCAGCGCGCCCGCTTTCTCTCTGTCCACAACAATGTTCATCTCAGGGCTTCCGGGAGTTCGGGACACTCTCGAATTGGCCGCGCCCGGAGTCTCGTCGACAATTTTTGCCACCATTTGCGCTAGTCTGTCCCCGGCGTCAAGATCGTGTCCTCGTATGTTCAACTCGAGTCTGCTTTCCTGCCCGCCGCCCATTATCCGCTGCATTATCGATCCGGACTCCTGCACCCAAACTCTGCCCGAAGCCACAGCCGTCAGCTTTTCCCTCAGGTCATTCGCAATCTCTGTCGTCGTTCGGTCTCTTTCATTCTTAGGAACAAGCATGATTCTAAAGGAACCGGAGTTAGAGCCTGAACCGCCGGGAGCTCCCGGCATTCCGCCTCCGCCGGAGCCTACCTGAGCGTACATGTTCGTCAGTTCAGGAGTTTCAGCAATGATTTTTTCTAGCTTAGTCATTTCTCGAGATGAGACCTCAAGTTTTGTGCCGACAGGCAGTTCGAAACTGGCGCTTATCTGTCCTTCATCAACTTGGGGGATATATTCGCTCCCGATCCGGCTTTTCAGAACGAACGCTCCGCCTGCGAAAATGGCGACGATTATAAATATCACGGCAATTCTATATTTGAATACCCCCTTCAGCGCTTTTCCATATAATCCGTAAATCCCCTTGTCAGCGGCGCTTGTCTGCGAGCTTTCCAAACGGACTTTCAGGAATCTGGAGGCAAGCATAGGCACAAGAGTGAGAGAAACCACAAGCGACGCAAGAAGCGAAACAACGACAGTAACGCCCAATTCCTTGAAAAAGATTCCGCTCATCCCACCTACGAAAACAAGAGGCGCGAACACGCAAACCGTCGTAAACGTTGACGCCGACACCGCCGACGCCACTTCGGCGGAACCTTTTATAGCCGCCTCGAACCTGCCCATTCCTTCCGCTCTGTGCCTGTAAATGTTTTCGAGGACGACCACTGAGTTGTCCACCATCATGCCTACGCCCAGAGCAAGCCCGCCGAGCGACATGATGTTGATGGTCAAACCGCTGAAATACAGCAAAATGAACGCGCTTATAAGAGAGAAGGGGATAGCGGTGAAGATTATCAGCGTTGAACGAACGTTTCTCAAAAAAAACAGAAGTATTAACAGCGCGATCACGCCGCCGACAAGGCCTGAAACCCTCAACTGGAAAATCGAATCCTTGACTGTCTGAGATGTGTCGAACATCACCCGGATGTCCGATCCTTCCGGCAGCATCGGCTTAACCCGTTCTATCTTTGCGCGAACATTGTCCGCCACCTTCACCGTGTTCTCGCCCGACTGTTTTCTGATGGTCATTAACACGCCTTGGCGTCCCATGAGTCGGGTGTCCGAGCGTTTTTCCACCACGCTTTCATAAACGTTCGCGACATCTCTAACATAGACCGGAGCCGCTCCTTTGTTAGACACAATCACATTGCCGATGTCGTGGACATCCAAGAACTCGCCTTTGCCACGAACAAGAAACTCGCTGTCGCCTTCCTCCACATATCCGCCGGGAACATCCCGGTTCTCTCTTTTTATTGCGGCGACCACAGTGTCGACAGGCAACCCGAGAGAAGCCAGTCTTGCTGCGTTGACGTCTACCTTAATCTCCCTAGTTTCCCCTCCGGATACATCGACCGCGGCAACGCCGGGTATCTGCTCGAACCGGTATCTCAATTCGTTTTCAACATATTCTTTGAGGTCGACTGCCGACATGTCGCCGGTCACAGTAAGCGTCATTACCGGAATCATTGATGTGTCGAACTTGAACACCGTCGGCTCGTCCGCGTCATCAGGCAATACTCTTTTCGCCTGTCCGACTTTGTCTCTGACGTCGTTCATCGCCGCGTCCATGTTCGTTCCCCAAGCGAACTCTATCCTCACGCTCGAAGAGCCTTCTTTCGATGTCGACGACACCTTGGTGACATTATTGATGGTGGACATCGCCCGTTCCATCGGCTCTGTAATGAGACGTTCGATTTCCTGCGGGCCAGCTCCGCTGTAACTCGTGTTCACCGATATCATGTTTCGTTCGATATTGGGAAGAAAGTCTATCGGCAGCCGGGGAAGGCTGACCATACCCAGCGCCATCACAGCCATAATGCACATCAGGGTGGCGACTGGGCGGCGGACGCATTTTTCATATATGCTCATCTATTCCCTCTCCCTCCGGCGGAGGTTCCCGCCACCACAACCACATCTCCCTCCGACAGCCCGGACAGGATTTCAACCGACTCCGAGGTTTTTATCCCCGTCTGAACTTCGCGTCTTTCTGGCTCTCCTGCGGTTTTCAGCATTACATAAGTGGCGCCGGCGTCCGATTTCAGAGCGCCCGCAGGAAGCGTGAGAGCTTGTTCCTTATGAGCCACAGTCAGCCTGACTCTTGCCGTCATCCCCGTTCTCAAGTCGCCGGATTTGTTTGGCAGAATAATCTCAATCGCGGCCGTTCTGCTGTTTCTGTCTATGGATGGAGAAACCCTTTTCACTTTAGCGGAGAAGGAGCGGCCCGGCCATGCGTCCACTGTGACTTCCGCTTCCGCGCCTATCTTAATCCACGGCACATCCTCTTCGACAGCGTTAATAACGACTTTGGCCTCTGAATCGTCTATGAGCCGAAGGATCGCGCTGGAAGGCGACACGTAAGCGCCATTGTCCAGATATCTTTCCGCGACAACCCCTGAGAACGGAGCGCGAATCGCGGTGTCGTTCAGACGCGACTGAGCTGTTTTCAACTGCGCCGTCGCTTGATCCAATTGAGCGCGCGCCGCGTCCACAGACGCCTTGTGCTGTTTGCGCGTAGACTGCGCGCTTTCAAGCTCGCGCTGCGAAATATATCCTTTCGAGTAGAGAGATTCCGCCCTCGCCGCCTCGTTGCCGACTTGTTCGAGCGCGGCTTCGGCTCTGGCGAGAGCGAACTCCGCCGCCGCGATTCCGGCTCGCGCCTGTTCCGCTTGCGCCTTAAGCTCCTCATTGTCTATTCTGCAAAGCTCCTGTCCGGCGGCGACTCTGCTGCCTATGTCCACTTTCAAATTTGCCAGCCATCCCGACGCCGTTCCGCGCGCTTCCACTGAATACGCCGGAGCGACTTCGCCGATGTATTCTCTTTTGAGGCTTATCTGTCGGATCTCGACGGTCGCGGTTTTCAGTTGCCCCGCGCCGCCGGGCCCTCCCGGCTTATTTTGCGCCGCCGCGGCGGATGGCGCTCCCGCAGACTCGTTAGCCGGCGTGCTTTTCTTGGAACACCCCGTCGCGCACATCGTTCCCACCGCAACCAGCATCGCCGCAATCTTGGTTTTCATCGTCATTCTCATTTTATTGTCCTCTGCTTTTCTATGGTTCGGCGCGCATCGCCGGATTACTCGATATCCACTCCTCTGCTTTCCGCCAGAGAGCCGAGCGTGTGCAAATATGCCGCGGCTGCCTCCCTGAAATCAATCAAAGCTCTCAGTTCATTCAATTTCGCCGAGAAAAGATCGTTCTGATATTCCAATACGTCCTGAGTCACGGCCATGCCCAGAGTATGTTTTTCCTCTTCCTCGGCAAGTTTTTTTTCAGAGAAGCGCGTTGCGGCGCGGGCGGCGTCTATCTTCTTGGCGGCGGTGACAAGCGCAATCTCTGCCCTTGCAATTTCCACAGCCGCGCGTTGCGCCGTCTTTTCATATTCGAGCCGGGCCGACGCTTCATTGTTCTCGCTCTGAGCCAGACGCGCTTTGGCGTAACGCATGCCTACAGGGAAATCCACAGTAAATCCCGCCTGCGCGGATGGATGTCTAGCGTCTATAATGTCTCTTGCCGCCCCTCCCGCACCGTTGTCCATCCCGTCAAGACTTGTCTGAAACTCGAAACTGAAACCGCGTTTAGCGCTGTTTTTTGCCGCTGACGTCTCAATTATTCGAGCGTCAACATTTTTTGCGGCAGCAACAACGTCAGGTCTGGACGCGAGCGCTTTCTCATAAGCGGAGTCGAACGGATACGGCGAAAAAGACACCTCGGCCGTCAGAGCGTCCGACGCAGTTATTTTTGCTCCCCATAATTCGTCTCCGGGAGAGATATTCATGATTGTTTTCAATTCGAGGGCGGCGTTTTCCAACGCGCCTTCCGCCGCTATTGTTTCCAACTCTCTGGCGGCGGTCTGAGCTTCGACCAGAACAATGTGCGATGCGGGCAAAGCCCCCGCGTCGGCCATGTCGCGCGTTCGTTTCAGCGTCTTTTCTGCAAGCGCCAGAGCCTCTTTTCTTGTGTCAAAACTCCGCTCCGCGTACGCAAGCTCCCAGTATGCTTTCTCAACGCCGTAAATAACTTCCAGCAGCTTCGATTTAAGTTGATGTCCGGAGATTTCGCTGTTCAGAAGAGACACTCGAAGACGCGATTCATTAAACTCGCGCCCGGAGCCTCTGCCTAGAGGGCGGGTATATTTGAAAGTCAAGTTTGATGAATCTGCGGGATTTATTCCAGAACCTCCCTGCCTCGTGTCGGTCCGGGAATGAGAAGCGGTCAGCGAATAGGAGTCTCCTCTGCGCGTCTTGGCCCCGTATGCAGACTGAGCGGTGAAAGTCGACCGCTTCACTCCGTCAAGAAAACTGGCCGTGGGCCGATTGGCGTCGCCGAGCGTGAAACCGGATGAAAACGCCGCGTCAAATTCACTGTCTTCAATCGTGACATTCAGCAGCGCGTTGTCCGCGCTGATCCTTCTGGCAGATATGTCCGGGTTTGTCTCGAGAGATGTCAGTATGCATTCGGCCAAAGAAACTGCTCGCGCTCTGCTCTCAGTCGCATTTGCGGAATGACTGAGTCCCGCAATTAAACAAAAAATACTTGCCATCCCAGTGAGTTTGAATAAATTTATGGATCGTCTGTGGTTCATTTAAATACCTCGGTTTGATTAAACTTAAGACTGTAATTATAATTTCTATAAAAACCTCATTGAATTTTTAGACAATTAATTGATGACAAAGTTAATAACAGACCAACAATATAATTGTTCCGGAAAAGTGAACAAGAAATTACTCGCAACAACCGGAAAGCGAGCGGCATTCAGAATGAGTCAGGATTTTCGCCAGAAAGCTCCGATTCCGTCGATGTCGACAATGTTTTCTTCGATGCTGTGCCGCTTTCTGTAGTCATGCACGGCGGCGCGGCAACCTTCCAACGCGTAATCGTCAATGATTAAAAAACCGCCTTTGGAAAGTTTGGGGTACATCGGTTCTAGGACGTCCATAGTCGAGCCGTACATATCTCCATCCGCACGCAGAAGAGCCAGCTTTTCAATCGGGGCGGACGGCATCGTGTCTGAAAACCATCCCTTGAGAAATTTTATGTTATCGTCAAACAGGCCGTATCTTTCAAAATTTCCTCTGACTTCTTCCAGAGAGACCCTCAGGTTGTCGAATGTCCAATGCATGTCTCCCTTGTCTTTGGGATATTTTTCCACATCCGGTTTAGGCAGTCCTTCAAAAGAGTCAGCGACCCAGATAGTCCGGTCGCGTCCTCCGTAAACCACAAGAGCCGCTTTCATAAAGATTGAAGCTCCGCCGCGCCAGACGCCTGTTTCCAGAAAATCTCCGGGTATCCCGTCCTTCAAAATCTGTTTTACGCAAAATGAAATATTGTCGAGCCTCTTTAGTCCGACCATGGTTTCCGCGTCGCTCGGCCAATCCCTTCCTCCCTCTCTCGCCTCAGCGTCAATCTTGACCCTTCGCACAATTTGCATTCCGCGTTTTGTCAGATACTTTCCCAACTTCGGATTCAACACTTTTCCGACGTCTCCCGGAAGAAGCTTCGCCGGCTCGTAATTGTATTCGCTGAACAAAAGCCTTGTCAGACAACCCTTAAGCAATTCAAGGTACATTTCGGCGGGATCGCAATTGATTTCGACGGATTGATTCATATTCGCTCTTTCTTTTTTTAAAAATCAATATATTCCAAACCGCAGGATAAAGCAATATCGGCGAGTCGCTTGCCGTCAGAGCTAATTTGCGAGATTTGCGCAAGGTTCCGAATCGTTTTCAATCCCGATGGTTTTTGACTATTGATTGGTATAAAATTCCGGAATGTCAAACACATGACTGGCGGAACCATAATGGAAAAAATAAAATCTAAGTTTGCTAGCTACAGGATTCGCAGCTTTTCCATTCTGTGGATAGTGTACGCCGGGTTTTATCTGACTCGTAAAAACCTATCGGTGTGCAAAACATCTCTGATAGACGACTATGGATTGACAGTCGCGGAACTAGGCTGGATAGAGGGGGCGTATCTGGCTCTCTACGCGGTCGGTCAGTTTCTCAACGGGATATTGGGAGACAGGCTTGGCGCGCGGGTTATGCTGTCTATCGGCATGATAAGTTCGGCCGCAATGAGCCTGTTGTTCGGTTTTGTGCCGGCTTTTATCATGCTGGTTCTGCTGTGGGGAATAAACGGTTACGTCCAGTCGAGCGGATGGTCGAACTGCGTGAAATCCATGACCCAGTGGTTTGCCACCCGAGAGCGCGGCACCATAATGGGTTTCTACAGCACATGCTATCAGATAGGGAGTTTCGGAGCCGGTTTCATTGCCACTTACTGCCTTGGCCGGTGGGGACTGAAATCAGCCTTCGCATTCCCCGCGTTCCTCCTGCTTGCTATCGCCATCATTTACATATTGTTCCATAAGGACACTCCGGAACAGTTGGGGTTGCCCTCCGCCGAACAGCAGTACGGCGACGACAAGGGACGCGAAGCAGAAAAGATAGAATGCGCGGCTGCGGATAAAAGAGCCGAAACCGGAGCGGCGGACAGCAGTGTAATTCGAGAAGTTCTTTCACATCACATGGTATGGCTTATGGGAATATCGTATTTCTGCCTGAAGTTCATACGGTACGCGCTGCTAGGCTGGCTGCCTTTCTACATGACCCGACAACTGGGTTATGACCCGATAAAGTCCGGATACATGGCGAATCTCCCTGAGATCGCCGGTTTTCTAGGAGCGATAAGCGCGGGGTATGTTTCGGACAAGCTGATGCAATCGCGCCGCGCTCCAGTGTGCGCTATTATGTTTATGGGCTTAGTCCTTGCCTGTGTCGTTCAAACAAAGTTAACCTCAATGGGAATAGTTCCGATGATACTCGGAGCGTCTGTGATTTTCTTTATGATATACGGTCCGGACTCCATCATGACGGGAGCGGCCGCGATGGATTTCGGCTCTCGGAAAGGCGCGGCAACCGCTGCGGGCTTCATCAACGGCTGCGGTTCGATCGGAGCAGCAATCCAAGCGCCGCTCCTCGGTTATCTGGCCGGAGTGTACGGGACGCAATATTTCTTCCATATTTTCGCTCCGCTGGCCGTCGTTCCGTTCTTTCTGATGCTGTCCCAATGGAACGTAAAAGCGAAGGCGTGAGAGAGCAAGAAAGCATAAAATCTGCAAACTGCCAAAGAGGATGAACCCGAAATCAAAAGCCGCGTTGACACTTAAAATGGAAAACGCTATAAATATAAAGCTGTTTTGCCTTCTGGAGAGGTGGCCGAGAGGCTGAAGGCGTCGGTCTCGAAAACCGATTTGGCGCTTGCGTCAACGTGGGTTCGAATCCCACCCTCTCCGTGTTTTTCACCAAAGAATTTTTGTGCGGAAATATCTTCGCAGTTATCGCGTTTTTTTGGTTTACCGCGTTTGCGGGAGCCGTTTCTTGATCTATCGTCTCCTCCACTATCGCTGCCGTCTCCGCCGTCATCCGAACCCGGCGCGAGGAATCTGTCCGGGTCGAAAACAGATGGGATGCCGTAGTGTATTTCATACCATTCCGGGTCAATGATGATTTTGTTGATGAAAGTGTTCATGAGTTCTTTTCGCTTGCCGAACGGTAGCCTGTCAAACATTTCTCTTAGCTTGTCAAAATCAATATTCAGAATCGCGTCATCAAATTGATTGTCTTCCACCTGACACGCCAGAATCGTCGTTTTCATGTCTGAAATTCGGAATTCGAATTCTTTGATATTCCCCTGATGCTTTTCCACCTGCGCGGACAGCTTTTCCGGGTCCAAATTGCCATCCTCGAATGCTTTGTAATATTTCTGTAAAGCCATCTCAATTTTTTCTTTTTCCCTCTGAAGCGCGGCTATCTCTTGTCTTTTTGCAGTTGTCATTGCTTTGACATCATCAGCGCGTTTTTCTCGTTTCATCCTAAGATTCGCTTTCGACAGAATCTTATCGAATAGTTTGTCGACGATCAATTTATCGAAGTCGTCCCTGTTCAGATTTTTGTTGTCCCTTTTCTTTGCATAGCTTCCGCGCGATGAACAAATGTAACTCGTCCACACGTATTCTTTCCCATTCTGCTTTTTTCTGCATGTAAATCCGTGGTAGCAGTTCCCGCATACGTTGCACTTTATCAGACCACCCAGAAGATATTGCGACCGCAGTGATTGGGCTTTGGATTTATCCGATTCGGACAGCCTTATCTGAACCCGGTTGAATATTTCCATCGGCACAATCGGGTCCACCGCGCCATCGAACCTGACCCACTCCTCCGGGTCTTTTGTATCGAAGGAGCCGTGATACCGCCCGTTTCTTTTTTCCTCTTTGTTGTAAACGACGTTCCCGATGTAGATTTCGTTTCGGAGCATCCTTGAAAAAGAGGACGACCGCCACGGAAGCCCGCGTATTGTCGTTATTCCTTTCTCGTTCAGGAATGCGGTGATTTTTTTGAATCCCATCCCCTCGGCATACATTTCAAAGATTCTCTTGGCGACCGGAGCCGTCTCAGGGTCCGGCTCCCATTTAACCCGCTTGCAGCCATTGTCCTGTATTTCCAATCTGCGCAGTCCGAACGGCGGCGGTCCACCCGTGGAATAACCTTTCCGGGCCAGATGTTTCTTGCTACGCTCCACGTCCTTGACGTACTCAAGCCGCGAGAATTCGGCAACCGCCCGCAGGATTTCGATAATCAACTTGCCGAGCGCGTCATCGGAGTTGAACGGTTCCTTGTGGTAAAAGATGGATACGCCGCGTTCTTTAAGTTTCTCGGTCGCAATGTAGGACTCCATTGTATTGCGCCCGAACCGGGACACGGACCACGTCAACACGAGATCGAACGGCGGCGGCTTGATCTGCGTGTCGCGCATCATCTCCTGAAACGCCGGTCTGTTGAACGTCCCGCCGGAGATGGTATCGCTGTAAACCTTGTAAACGGTTTTTCCGCGCTTTTCCGCCTCGTGTCTCAGAGTTTCAATCTGAGATTCAAGCGAAAGTCCGACATCGGCCTGCATCTGCGTGCTGACGCGCACGTAGATGGCGCAGGGCCTATTTTTCTTGTTAAGCTGGCTCATTTACCCCCTCCCTTTCCTTTAAAAGTCACTTGAGGTTAGAGCCGCTTTTATCAGTTGTAAAGCCATTTTTTGATGATTCCCATGCGTGTTTTTCGGCGGATTTGCCCACATCCGAAACGTCGGTATTTCCGCTTGAATCTTCCTTGGGAATAACCGCGATCCGGTGAACGCCATCGGAGAAAAAGTAGTTTAGTTTTTCCTGAACAAAGTCGAAATCGTCCATAACACCGCACTTCCCGGTTTGACCTGATTGAGAACCAATGCCCTCACTTTTCACTTACCGGGATTGCGGAAAAAATGACGGGGGGGTGGGGCAAATAAACTTACCGAGGGGAGACATCCGGGCCGTTCAACATTTTTTGCAATCATGGGGATTGACACGGATGTCTTTGGTGTTTATATTTAGTAAACATGTACGGTGTTTGGGACGCATCAAAGGAGAATAAATGACCGCAATAAAGGAATTTGGAAAAAGAATAAAAGAATTAAGGGAAGCGAAAAAAAGGGACGATCCTGCTTTTTCCCTGAGAAGGTTCGGACAGGCCGTTGACCTGAGTCCGACATTTCTGAGCAAACTTGAAAACGGAGAAATGAGTCCTCCGAAAGCGGAAAAGATTGAGAAGATGGCCGAACTGCTCGGCGTGGACGCTGATGAATTGCTGGCGCTTGCGGGAAAAGTATCTCCCGACCTCCCCAAAATCATTCAGAAAACGCCGGTTGCAATGGCTGAATTTCTCCGAACCGCGAATGAAGAAGGCTTGTCGGAAAAAGAGATACAGAAATTGACTGAACAGATACGCAAAAGGAAGAAAGTGTAGTCCAGGGCTTATGACGTCAATCGTGAAATTCATTCCTCGTGATAAGATTGAAGCGGAAGCGGTGAAGACCCTTTGCGACTACGGGCGCAAGTATGGAGATGTTGTCAGCCCCCCCGTACCCGCTGAAGAGATAATTGAATCACTGCTGGGTCTGACGCTTGGTTTCGACGATCTGCCGGAAGTGCTCAAGACGCCGGGAGTTCTGGGGGCGACATGGGTTCTCGACAGAAAAGTATTGATTGATGAAACCCTCGATCCCGAAGTGTATCCCCAGAAGGAAGGACGATTCCGATTTACGGTGGCGCACGAGATAGGTCACTGGCAGTTGCACAGCCATTTGTATCTTACAAATGAAAAACAAATGAAATTATTCGACATGGATGATAAACCGAGTATTGTTTGTCGCGCCAAGGACAGGAAAGAACCGATGGAATGGCAGGCTGATGTTTTCGCCGGATATCTTCTCATGCCGGAGGAGATGATAAGAAAATCGTGGCTTGAGAAATATGGAATGAACGAGCCTTACGTGGCCGCAACGGAAATCGGTCGCCTGAGTACGAAGCTGGGCCTTGGTGAAGACAATACGCCGACCGTGGAAATAGCGCGGGAGATAGCTAAGGACTTCAAGGTCTCCGGGCAAGCCATGCAGATCAGGTTGATCGGCATGGGTCTGATTCAGGTCAGGGATCAGGGTCCGTCAATCTTCGATGGAGGTGTGGATGACACGAACTGAAAGCTACGGGCATTTTTTTTGCCCTGTTGTGTTTACTGTTTAGCCAATGTTGGCATATAAAAATCTGAAATGGAGGCAAAACGATGTCTAAAACATTTTCCATGAAACGGTTTCTCATCGCAACATCCAATGAATCTCTCGCGGGATATTTCACCGCGAAAGGCATCTCCATAGAGGTGGATTTGACGGCGCTCGGCGAAGCCGACAGCGGCCCGATAATGAAATCCATCCAGGAGATGCCGCGCGACGTTTCTTCGCGCATTGAAAACGATTTCAGGGACATCCATGCTCTCAGTTACGAGGGTGGGATCAAAACGCTGCTTGCCGAAACGCGGGACAATTTCGATGAAATCTCCGACGCGCTGCTCGTCATCGATGGACATGAGGATAAAGTCATGTGGGTGTTTCTCAACAAACCGGAAGTATTCGAATCCGCCTCGACATGGCATCGCATCGACACTATGACGCGGTGGCGGCATAGAAAGAACCTGCCGAAGGCGCGCCCGGCGACCGACGATGAAACCAAGGCGGCGCTCGCCGGAGTTCTCTCTGAATATTTCAGGGAGGAGGCGCGCGGCAGGAATTGCGAAGTGGAAACGTATGAACGTCCCGACTGCGTGTGCTATCACGCTTTTCCCGAGGACTATGCGACCACCGACATGTGCTACGACGAGGACGGGCGCCTGCAAAGGCGCATCCGCAAATCGGTCTTTGAAATCATTTTCTGCTACCACCCCGATGAAGGGCGTCTCAGCATAAACGGCGGAGGCCGAAAAGACCAGATCGATATGCTCTGTGAGATGTTCACGGACAATGTGCTTAAAATACCCGCGGAACCTGATCTGAAGAACGACCGTGTTTTCGACCTGAGCGGCCTCAAAAACCGCGATTTTGAGTTTGTCACCGATCCTGCGGACAACGTCGAGTTCGTTAGGGTGAAGAGCCTCGGTTTTTCCGTCGTCGGAAACAGCGGAAGGAAAATAGCGCTTGAAGCCGATCCCGACAACAACGGAAACAGGCAGGCGGTGTATGACCATATCGACCAAAGCATCAACAAGGAGAATGTTCCAGCGGACCAGATGCTTGTTAAAAAGGCGACGATTCAGATGAAGTTTCCCGGCAAGGGGAATCACGGCAGCGTCACATTCGAGATAGGATGGCCGGATTCATGCACGTTGAAAGACGGGGAGAACCACCGCAAGGTCAAGGAATACCTGAAGAGATGGGGGATCGATAAATGCGCGACGCAATAATTAATATTCTGGGGACCGCCGAGGCCTCGGATAGCGCCGCTTTTGCCGATAGTGAAATGCTGGACTGGCGGGATGGAGTGAAAGGTGCGCTGCTGTCCGATGGAATACTGAAAGAATTGGACCATGCCCGTGCGATTGAATGCGACGGCTGTGACAACCGCTGCATCGAGAAAGTCCGCATAAGAAAGAGGGCTGGCGGGTCGGTGATAGCCACCGTTTACTGCGGCGCGAGAGATGATATCGGGAGCGTGAACGTGCCTCTCGACCGTTTGCGGCGCTGGGGCATTGACTGGGATCGGCTTGCCCATCTTGTCTGTAAATCGCTTGGCGCATCGGGACCATCTGAAAACATCGTGCCACGACGATTGTGGCGTCTTGGCGGTAACAACATCGACGGAATGAAGGCCGAGCTTTTTCTGGCGGTTGGGCTGGAGCGTGCCGGCGGAAATGATCTCCGCAAGGAAATCCGCAGTCATGCTTCTCTTCCCTCCCCTGTTGTAATCATTCCTCTAAAAAAGCCTCCGGGCCGCTTCGGCGATTTCCGTTTTGTCTGCTTACGTTCAATTATGAATGTGTCGAATGGCCGCAGTCTCTTTTCTCTGGATGAACTGGCTATCGTACTCGGCGCAAAAAAGAAATCGAAAAACGCGCCTGTCGTCGTGAAAACTTTCCCGCTCTCCGCTGGGAAGGATTTTACGGCGGTTGCCATGACTCTTTACGACGGTGGAAAAATGGATGTAAACATCTCAGGTGCCGGAAGCGAAGTGTATTCGTATGAAGACATGGGATTCGCCGATGGGAGGAGAACTCCCACTACTCCGAATGATCTGTGGGGTGTGCTAAATGCCTTTGCACAATTTCACGGACAGATTACATGGAAAGACAACATCGGTAGTCAGAAAGAGCGGGCAAATCTGAAAAAGCAGGTTTCTCTCGTTTCATCTGTCCTACAAACATTTTTCCAAACGAATGAAAGTCCGTTCCATCCATATTCAAAAGAAGACGGATACAGAACCCGGTTCGTTATAACCGACAGCAGGACAAATAGATGAACAGCGCAAACATCCTCTCGTAACATCCATTCCGGTGAATTCCTTGTGAATTTTCACCGGCCCCGAAAATAATCTCAAAAATAATTTTCCACGACAAGGGCTGAAAAAGCCCTTTATTTTTGCCTCTATTTATTCTTTCGCCCCTTAAGCGCGTCTTTTTTCGCGCTGATTCCGTGAATTTTCACGAATCCCGGTCGAGCGGGCACGTCGCCCGCAAATCGCACCGGGAGGCGTGGAATGAAAAACAGTTATGAGGGGCTGGACGACCGCATTGTAAAAACGGTTCTCATCAAAGCAAAACAACTCATCGGCAAAGCCGGATACACCAGCGAGGATTACGACGACATCGTTCAGGAAATGATCCTCGACATCTATTGCCGTTTGTCGAAATACGACCCGGCAAGGTCGACATTCAAAACCTTTATCAATCGCATCGTTGAAATGAAATGCGCGGACATGCTCCAGGCGGGACATGCGGCGAATAACGATTTGAACCGGCGTGCGGAAAGCCTGAACCTGATTGTCGAGCAGGAAGACGGGGCGCAACTGGAATGCATACAGACTGTTTCCGTGGAGGAACTGCCGTGGAATAACGGCGCGGTCTTCGCAGCGGAATCCGATCTATCAGACTTCAAAATCGACCTTCAAAAAATCATGTCCCGGCTGTCGCCCAGAAATCGAACTTTGTGCGAACGCCTCACGCGCGAACACATCTCCGAAATATGCCGTGACAGTGGCATCTCCAGAACAGCTCAATACGACCACATCAGGCAGATACGGAAAAAGCTTCAAGAAGCCGGTTTTGAAATTTATTTGGGACACCCCCCCGTCATTTTTCCCGGACTCCCGGTAAGTGAAAAGTGAGGGCGTTGATCATCGGATGCCGCGACCATGAGGAGGTACGAAGGATGTTTTCAGCAAATAAATACGAGGATTTCACCGATTACGAAGTTGAACTTGCGAGGGCAACCGCCAGAAAGATGGTCGGCAACTGCGGTCTCTCGATGGACGATGTTCCCGACCTTGAGCAGGAATTGATGTGTCACCTGTGGAAAAAGAAGCGCGAATTCAATCCGGAGCACCTGTCCCAGTGCAGTTATAAGACGTTTGTCTCGCGGGTCATCGCAAAAAAGAAAGTGAGCATCTTCAGGGAGAAGTCCCGCGAGAGACGGCTTCTGGACCACAGGAAAGACCTCATTGAAGCATACGGTGAAGAGTTGTTCGACGACGCTTCCGACGCCTCCGATGCGTCGCCGTGCATCACACGCGACCAGATCACA
The DNA here is from genome assembly GCA_002069885.1 of bacterium ADurb.Bin236. Classification (GTDB taxonomy): domain Bacteria; phylum UBP15; class UBA6099; order UBA6099; family UBA6099; genus UBA6099. Next base: position 29,172 of record MWCD01000039.1, read on the forward strand.
TGGAGTTCGGCAAACGACAGTTCATGCGGCTCGGTGGAAGAACGGGTAATCTCCAAAGTTTTACTCGAAGAGAACCTGAAGAAACTGCCTTTCATTCAGCAGACAGTGTTCCTTTTGCGTGAAGCCGGATACAGCCCCCTCGATATCTCCGAACAACTGAACATATCCAAGACCGCTGTCTACAAGCACTTGAATATCGCCATTTTGAAACTCAATGAAGCCGGTGTTTTCGACCGGAGAGATTGACCCACCCAAGTGGAAAGGAGGTGCCATTATGTTTGACCCACAGGAATTGACCCCGGTCACATGCAGCAGCTTGAAAACATTCAAGTTGTGCCGCAAGGACTACAACCTGCGCTTTATCCGCGGGCTGCAGGGGCTTGAGGAAAGCGAGGCGCAGTATCTCGGATCGGTGATGCACGGCGCGCTTGAGCGGTGGCACGGGCGCGGCGATGCGGACAAAGACGCGGTCGTCGCCGCCATCTTCGATTACATCGACGTCGCGTTCTCAAGCCGTGAGCAGGACGAGCGCCAGAAAAAAGACTGGCATCTGGCGCGGGCAATGATAACGGCGTACATCGAGACGTACCCATCGGAAGACTTTGATGTCATCGCTGTCGAGAAACAGTTCCAGTGCCCCATCATCAACCCGGACACCGGCGCGGCCAGTCGCAGTTTTTACATGCGGGGCAAGGTGGACGCCCTCGTCATGCGCAACGGCGAATATTTTCTGCTGGAACACAAAACAGCAGCCGTCATAGACAAAAGCTACATCGAAAAGTTGCCGCTCGATTTTCAGGTCACGCTCTACGCCCATTACCTCGAGCAATTCATGAACATCCGCATTGCGGGCGTGATCTACAACGTCCTCGCCAAGTCACTGATACGCCAGAGCAAAGGCGAGACCGAGGAAGAATTTGAGCAGCGGCGAGCCGACCTGATTGCCAAATCCAAGTCCGGCAAGTCATCCGCAAAGCGGAAGCTGCCGGAGACAGACGATGAATACTCGGCGCGGCTGGCCGAGAAATACCGCGAGCCCGGAATGTTCCACCGCGAGATGCTGTACATCCCCCGCAGCCAGTATGAGACGCTCACCGCCGAAATATGGGAATTGTCGCAGCAGCTTCTAATCGCCCGGCGCACCAGCCGCTGGTACATGAATACGGACGTCTGCTTTCTCTACAACCGTCCGTGCCGCTTTTTTCCCATCTGCGTATCCGGCGACAACCCGAACGTCATCGAGAACCGTTACCGCGTCGGCCCTATTCACCCGGAACTGGACGAGGCCGCGCAATCGCGCGAACCGATGTTCACGTAATTCAATGCAAATCAAAAGAAAGGAGTCATTCCAATGGCAATAACGTTACCCAAGGCGCCCACGCCGAGGAAAAACGATCTCCAGAATCTGACCGTGCTTATTCACGGCGGAAAGAAGATCGGCAAGTCGACATTCTGCTCTCAGTTGCCCAATGCCGTGTACGCGGCCACCGAGCCCGGCCTCGGACACCTCGAGGTGCATCAGACGCCGATTCAAAGCTGGCAGGATTTCCTCGATTTCTGCAACGCACTCGTCACCGAGAAGCACGGGTTCCAGACGGTCGTGATCGACACGATCAACAACCTGTACGCCTTCTGTTGCCGCGCGGTGTGCGAGAAACACAAAGTCGAGTACGTCGGCGATTTCAAAGCCATCGGCAAGGGGCACGTGCTGGCGAACAACATGTTCTACGAGACGATGCTGAAGCTGGCGAATCAGCCATACGGCCTGTGGATGATCGCCCACTCTGCGGAGCGCGAGATCGAAACCCGGACGGAGAAATACCTCAAGACGGTGCCGCAACTCCCGGACAAGGCGGCGGGTCAGATTCTCGGCATGGCGGACATGATCCTGTTCGCCGACCTGCACGAGGACAAAGGCGAGGATGGCAAGTCCACGTTCCGCAGGGTGCTCCGCACCAAACCGTCGAAGTATTACGAGGCCGGAGATCGGAGCGGCGCGCTGCCGACAATCGTTGATCTCGATTATCGGAAGTTTGCCGCCGCTTACGAGTCGGGCATCGCCGCGCAGAAGAACAAGGCAGTGCCACCCGCAAGCACGCCGAACGGCCAGAAACCCGCCGCAACGTCCGACAAGCCCGCCGCGCCGGCGGCTGCGGCAAAGAAGTAATTTTTGCAAGGCAAAAAAATCTCAATGGAGGTAACCAAACATGACAGATCATACGGATCAGGAAAACGAGAACGAAGGACAGCAGGACCAGTTCGACCTGTCCCAGTGGGACGAGGAATACGAAAACGCGCCCGTCGAGGAACACGACTTCGAAAACGTCCCGGACGGCAAATACCAGGTCGTCGTCGACCGGGTGGAACTCACCGCGTCCAAGACATCGGACAAGCCGATGCTCAAGTGGGCGCTCAAGATCATCGCGCCGAACCACGTGGGCCGTCTGCTGTGGCGCAACAACATGATCGCGAGCGCGGACAACATCAAGTGGCTCAAGAACGACCTGCTCACCTGCGGGATGAAATTGGGCAAGCTGTCCGAACTGCCCGAGAACATCGAGAAACTGCTGGACGTCAAGATCGAGGTCACCGTGCGCACGCGCGGCGAAAACCAGAACATCTACTTCAACAAGCTGATCGATTCCGGCAGGCAGGACTCCGGCGACGGCGCGAACATCGACCGGGAAATGGATCAGCAGGCGCAGGAAATCTTCAAGTGATCTCCTCCTCGCTTTGGGGGCGGACGGGACCCTCTCCCGTCCGTTCCCCTCTTTTTTTTCTACAAGGAGACGTGACGCTTTGGAAAAAACAACACTGACACACAGGGAAACAACGCGCATTCTATCCCTCGCCGACAAAGGCATGGGCCGACGCGCCATCGCACGGGAAACCGGCATCTCGCAATGGGCGATCCGAAAAGCCCTTGAAGAGCGCCTTGAAGAATGCTCCCCGGAAAAATCACACACGGACAGGATGCGCGAACGGCTGGACATGGCCGAATTCGCGGCCCTGAAGAAACGAAGCACCCTGTTCGAGATTATCGGCGAGAACATCCTTCGCGCCGTGCAGGCGTTCCCGCCGCCGAAGACGCCGCCCGCGGAAAAACTTCTCTTTAACAAAAAGCACGAACCCGAGGAGATGATTCTGCTCTGGTCGGACAGCCAGATCGGGCAGATCGTGGACCAACAGGAATCCGGCGGGCTTGGAGCATACAACGTCGACATCTTTCTCGAACGCCTGGAGTTCCTGAAGGTCTCCCTGAAAAAGATATTTGAAATCCACCTCGATAATACGCCGTACCCGGTCTTCAATATCTTTTTTCTTGGCGACATCGTCGAGGGTTCGACAATTTTTCCGGGGCAGGAACGGCAAACAGACATGCATGTCGTCGAGCAGGTCATGTTCGCCGTGGACAGGATCGCGGAATTCGCGGCGTGGGTCGCGGCGCTGTACCCGTGGAAAGTTAAATGTTTCTGCGTGGTAGGCAATCACGGGCGCGTCGGCAAAAAGGGCGAACAGTCGCCGTTGAATAACTTCGATCATCTGGTCTACTGGATACTGGCCGAGAAGTTGAAAAACATCCCGTCCGTTGAATTCCACATCTCAAAGTCATGGTGGATGCTCGCGGAGCGGATGAAACACTCATTTCTTCTTGTCCACGGCGATGACATTCGCGCGTGGATGGGCATCCCCTATTACGGGATCGAGCGCTCCGAGTCCAGGTATCAGAAGATGCTCGGACGCGCCGGAGAAGGATTCCACTACTTCTGCTGCGGCCACCACCATCAGGAGGCGGCGATAAAAAGCCGCATCTTCGCAAACGGCAGTTGGGTCGGCGGAAGCGAATTTTCAATCAAGACGCTTCAGGTCGCGGGCGCGCCGTCGCAGATTTTGTTTTCCGTGCATCCGATGTTCGGCGTGACGTGGGAACGGAATCTCCAACTCCAGGACCCGGCGAAAATGCCGCCTATCAAAATCTATCGGTAACCCTCGAAGGCGGTTTTCATGGTCATTGTTATCGATACCAGAGAGAAACATCCCTATTCGTTTTCCGTTCCGGTTACGAAACGGAAACTCGAAGCGGGCGATTACTCCATCGAAGGCTTCGAGGCGGTCGCGGCCATCGAGCGCAAAGAATTGAACGATTACGTTCAGACCATCATTTACCGGAAAGAACGATTCGGAAAGGAACTGGCGAAGCTATCGCACTACCGGTTGAAGGCCATCGTCGTCGAGGCGTCGATGTCCGACATCCTCGAGGGCCGGTATGAAGGCCACATTCCCCCGCAATCCGTCATAGGCGCGACGATAGGCATTCATCTCGGGTTCGGCATTCCCATCCATTTTTGTTGCAACCGCCAGATCGCGCTTCATTTCACGGAAACATTGCTCACGAAGTTTTACGAGCGTCAGACCGGCGAGAGGATCGGAAAATGAAAAAGAAAAAATGCGAGGAAACGATCAACGGCATCGTCACAAGGGTGTTCTTCAATCGGGACGGTTTCTTTTCCGGCGTGCTGCGAACCTCAACGGGCGAAACAATCCGTGTGTGCGGCGCGATGACCGCGAATGAGAACGATGCCGTAATTGTCCGGGGTTCGTTTGAGCAAAACAAATACGGCACGCAGCTCCGCGTCACGGCGTTTGAATACGACATGGCGTTCGACACTGCCGGAATAGTTCATTACCTCACCTGCAATCCGGCGATGAAGGGCATCGGCCCGCAACGCGCCCGGGCCATCGCGGAATTCTGCGGCGCGGAATTCGACACCATCATCACCGATGATCCGAAACGGCTTCTGTCAATCAAGGGGATTACGCCGGACATCGTCACGCAACTCCACGACGAGTGGGTCAAATACAAATCCCTGAATAAAACGATCACGTTTCTCGCCGGGTTCGGCATTACCCACAAACAGATCAACGCGCTGATCGACAAATACGGAAACTTCGCTCTGCAGTTCATGAAGGAGAATCCGTACAAGATCATCGAGGACATTCCCGGCTACGGATTCAAAAAAGCGGATGTCATCGCCCTTAAAATGGGCGTTCCAAAGAACGACCCTAACAGAATACACGCGGGGCTATTTTATCTCGTTCAGAAAAACATTCAGGACGGCGACACATGGATTGAATCGGAATGCCTCGTTTCCGAGGCGAACAAACTCCTCATCATGGACACGCTCGACAGCCGGGAAATCATCAGTAAACGGCTCGATGCGATGATCGAGGCCGAAACCCTCTCCGAATACCACTTCGACAACCGCGTTCTTGTGTCGCTCCCGTCAATTTATCATCAGGAGGCATTCATTGGTGACACCTTCCAGAAACTTTGTTCAAAACAATGACAAGTTTGATCTCGATGATGTTTCGTCTTCCGTTCCGCAGGAACTGAATCCCTGCCAACGGCGGGCATATCTCGCGGCCGCGCGGTACAAGGCCGTTCTCATCGCGGGCGGCGCGGGAGTCGGCAAAAGCTACGTGGTCGGCAAAATCGCGTGTCTGTACGCCGAACACGGCTACCGCGTCGCGCTCGCGGCGCCCACGGGCAAGGCGGCGAAGAGAATCGAGCAGATCGTCGACATGCCCGCACAGACGGTCCACCGGCTTCTGAAATACAACGGCCATGAGTTCGCGCGGAATGAGGAATCCCCGCTCAACTGTGATGTCGTCATCGTGGACGAGGTCTCCATGCTCGACGTGCCGCTCTGCTACCGCCTGTTCAAGGCGATTGATTTTACGAAGACGAATCTCGTGCTGGTCGGCGACCACAACCAGTTGCCGCCCGTGGGCCCCGGCAACATCATCCGGGACATTCTCTCGAACGGTCTGCTCCCCACCGTGATTCTCGACGAGGTCGTCCGCCAGGCAGGTCTCCTGAAGGAAAACAGCATCGCCATTCTCGACGGGCGCGTTGCCGGAAACACGGAAACGGATGAAGGAAGGAAAAGCTGGTATCTCGTCGACAAATATACCGAGCAGACTGACATCCTGAATTTCATCATGCTCATGTACGAGAAAATCCTCGACGAGAAACTCGGATACCACATCGTCAACAGCGTTCAACTGCTTGCGCCGATGAAGAAGGGACTCCTCGGCGTCGACAACCTGAACATCGTTCTCCAGCGGCTGATTCAGAAGAAATGCCACGGCGTTGATGTTGACGACGTCCCCGCCGGACGCAGGCCCCGGTTTTATCTTCACGACAAGGTGATTCAACTTCGCAACAATTACGACCTCAACGTAATGAACGGGTCCATCGGAACAATCGAGTCTTACGATGCGGACGCCGGTGTTTACACCATCCTCTTCGACGAGGGTGAGACACAGGTCGAACGCGATGATATGAAGGACGTCGCGCTCGCTTACGCGCTGACATTCCACAAAAGCCAGGGCTCCGAATACGAGTGCGGGATTGTGATTGTTCACAAATCCCAGTCGTTCATGCATCACAGGAACCTGTTCTACACCGGAGTCACCCGCGCGAAAAAGACCGCGATCATCATCGGCGACCGATGGGGCATTCGGAACTGCGCGAAGCACAAGATCACCGACCGGCGGCGGACATTCCTGAGTTTGGAAGGATTCCCCCGTGAGGTCGCCGCCGGATGAGACTGTTTCGGGAATACTGGCACCTGCACAACGCCGCATACATGAAAAAACGCGGGCCTATCAATTTCGCCCAGCGTTTCTACGATGCGTTCGGTTTCGCGCACGACGCGATCTACCCGCAGTGGAAGACGGAC
>MWCD01000040.1 GCA_002069885.1 bacterium ADurb.Bin236
GATGTATGTGTCGCTATCCTCAGGATATTGAAGCGCCAAGTTTATCGGGGCCACGTTATCCACAGCGAAGAACATCGAATACCGCGTCGCTCCCGTGTTAGTTCCGTCTTTCGGAGTAATCCTCACATAAACAGCCGTGCTTTCTCCAAGATACGCTCCGCCTTCATTGTTCGCGTGCTGCGTGTGCCATACAAATGTGGCTCCCGTCTGCGGCGTCGCTATCCCCGTTATCTGCCCAGTCGATGTTCCAGTATTAACTCCAGCGTTATTTACAACTCCCACCGACGACGATTCGATGTATGCCTGTCTCCATATCGTTCCTCCGTCCACCGAGAAATGCACCAACATAGAGCTTATATCGTTCTGCGGATCGGATATATCGAATGTAACAGTCACTTTTCCTGTTCCGTCCGTCGAAGTCTGAACCGCCGACGCCACATAGGTGTCAGGCTCATCCTCGGCGACCAAAAAGTCCCAAGTCGGCGTCGAATAAGAGCTTTCATTGCCGTACTGGTCTCTTGCTTTCACATGCCAGTAATACCTTACTCCCTGCGTGAGGGTGGCCGGATTCCATGTAAGTCCCGCCTGCCATCCACTCACTTGCACGCCTGTGGTTATACCCTCGTCCTCCGCCAGTTGTATGTAATATTCGATGCCTGAAATATCCGTCGCCGCCGCCACGGACATCGTCGGATCCGTAGACACGCCCGTCGTGCCGTTCGGCGGTGTGGCGCAGTTGTAGTTCTTCGGAGCTTGGTTGTCCACCTTGAACGCGGAAGAAACCCTTGTTTCGCCCTGCGCGGCATCGAACGTCGTCGCCCTCATATATATCGTGTCGTCCTCAAGCAGAAACGCTCCCCCCTCGTTGTCGACGCTCTTCGTCAACCACACGAACGTAGCTCCCGCCTGTGGAGTCGCCACGCCTGTTATCTGCCCGGTAGACGTCCCGGCGCTCACGCCCGTGTTGTCCACCGTTCCCGCGCTCGCAGGGTCTTTTATTCTCGCCTGATACCATGTCGCGCCGTCTATGGAATACTCGATAAGGAGCCTTGCGGTGTCGTTGTTTAAGTCGGTTAGATTGTATGTTACCGTCACTTCTCCAGACGCGTCTGTCGCCTGATTGAAGCTCACAAAAGTTATCACCGGAGTCAATGGTATCGTCCTGAATGTGAACGCGGTGGTGTATGAAGCTTCCGTTCCGCAAGTGTCTTTTGCCTTGGCCCTCCAGTAATAAACCGTGTCTGCGGTCAACGCCAAAGGCACGGTCCATTCATCCGTCCCGCTCACCCATCCGCTCTGTTGCAAGTCCGTTGTGAACAGCGCGTCCGTCGCTATTTGAAAATAATACGACATTGGGGCGACATCCACCGCGCCCGTCACCTTAAGCGTCGGATTGAAGTCGACATTCGTCTCTCCGTCCGTCGGCGTGGAGTTCGCCAAACCGATCGGAGGCACGAGGTCCGCATAATAATTAATGTTTTCATTGTTATGCCAATACTGCTCGTTTCCGGCAGTGTCTCTGCATGAGATGTAAACATTGTTGTTTCCGGAAGAAAGACCCGTTACGTCGCATGTCAGCGTCTGCGTGCCGCTTCCCGAACATGTCCCGTCCGCCGGAGCGGTCATGTTCGTGTAATCCTTGTCTGAAAGCGACCATCTGCACCACGCGTTCTCGTCCGTCGTGACTTCCACGCTCGGACTGACGCTGCAGATGATATCGCCCTTGTCCGGATCCCACGTCAGTTGCGTCGGAGCCGCTGTGTCCACCGTATAGTTCAGTTCCTGTGAAACCCCATTTGAACAACCGTCAACGCACGCGATATAAACGCTGTTGGCGCCCTGCGCCAGACCTGAAACATCACAAGATATATTCATGGTTCCAGCCCCGTTGCACTCGTTGGCTGGAGGAATGTCTCCGTATACTTGCGTTAAAAGCGACCATCTGCACGTCCCCACTTCGGATAAAAGCATCGTAATTGTGGGCGACGTGGTCATTATTGAGGAGCCGCTGGCCGGGTTGAACGTGCCTATCGTCGGATCCGTCCAGTCTATCGAAAATTGTCGCGTCTCCGCCGTCGCGGTGTTCCCGGCGATATCCGTGTTGTAAAATTCCGTTTGGCAAATATCCGTTCCTTGATCGCGGCAATTCGCCGCCGCCCCCACAGTGACAGACGGATCATTCCCGCATGTGTACGATGTCCATCCGAGAGTCTGAATCGCATTGCTCAACATTCTATAGTAACAAACATTAAGCCCCGAACCGCTGCCGTCAGAATTTGTAACGTCCGCTATAAAATTGCTATTCAGGCATGCTCCTGCCGCCGGGCTGTTTATCGTTGTCGTCGGATCCTGCCAATCTATAGAAAACTGTCTCGTTTGCGTCGTGCCCGTATTGCCTGCCGTATCTTCGTTGTAGAACTCGACTTGGCATATATTCGTTCCTTCGTCCCTGCAATCCGCAGCCCCTCCCACAGTGACTGTCGGATCGTTCCCGCATACATAAGATGTCCACGCAAGCGTTTCAACCGCGTTGCTCACCACCCTGTAATAACACGTCGCAAGCCCGGAACCTCCAGTGTCGGCGTTCGTCACATCCACCGCAAAATCCGCTATTTGCCAAGAACCAGCCGCAGGGCTGTTAATTACCGTAGTCGGCTGCGTCCAGTCTATCGAGAACTGCCTCGTCACAGTCGTTCCCGTGTTCCCAGCCACATCGACACCGTAGAATTCCGTTTGACACATATTTGAGCCCTGATTTCTGCAGTTAGCCGCGGCTCCCACCGTTATCACTGGATCATTCCCGCATACATAAGCTGTCCATGCCAGCGTTTGAACCGCGTTGCTTAACACCCGGTAATAACATGTCCCCAGTCCCAACCCTGAGTCTGCATTCGTCACATCGACTGTAAAATTCGATCCTCTCCATTCTCCTGCGGCGGGATCATTTATCGTCACGGTCGGTCCTTGGTTGTCCACGGTGAAAGCCCCTGATGACACCATCGTCCCGTTGCCCCTCGGGTCTATCGGCGTCACCCTCAGCCACACCGTTGTGTCCTCCCCTGTGAACGCTCCGTTCTCGTTGCTCGCATTCTTAGTGTCCCAGATGAATGTGGCGTTGTTCCGGTTCGTCGCTATGGCAGTTATCTGTCCCGTCGATGTTCCCGCGCCCACCCCGGCGTTGTTCACCGTTCCGTGCGACGCGCTTTTGATATATGCCTGATACCAGTTTGTGTTATCGTAAGAATATTCTATCAGCAGAGAACAAGCCGCAAGTTCGGCGTCGGTGAGGTCATACTGGAGCGTCACTTCTCCGCTTCCATTCACAGATGTCTGCGACGCGCTGTCAATATTAAGAACCGGCGGCGCGTTGAATGTCACTGTCATGCTCACGAAGTCAATCTGCATCGATTCAGACACCCGAGACTCGTAAACCCCCCATGTTATCAGGCCTGTTGTCGCGCTTACGTAATCCGCAAAGTCTGTTGTCATCGAACGGGTAAAAGTCGTGTCAGCTCCTGTGGCGATGTTCTGCACCGCCCCCTGTTGCGTCCAGTTGGCGCTAGTCTGCCATGCAAGCCCCGTTTTTAGCACATGTATGGAATGATTGGTTGCTCCTCCGTTAGTGTATCCTTCAAATAGAAAATCTATCTGGTCAATCCGCGAAATATCTTCGGCAATATTCATTTCGAACCACATAAACACCTGATCTCCGGCGCCCGGGTCAGTCGTCGTCCACCTTCCATTGTTAGATGTGGCAATGTTGTTATACTGCGCATTAGTCGCGATAACTTGAGAGTTCCTGTTGCCCGCAATTCCGGCAAAAGGAAAAATATCCACATCGCAGAAGTATGCCCAGCAAGCTGTTCCTCTAGCGCATGTGTCAAATTCATAAACAGTAGTTGCGCCGCTAGCCGCTGTCGCGTTGAAAAACAAACCCATTATCAACGCTATCGCGCTGACGGCTAAAGACATCGCCTTTAAAGACGAAGCCTTTCGCAATCTAATCTTTTTTAGCCTGCTCGATTTATTGTATGTTGCGGAATTATTGATCATAACACACCTCAAATATTGAAAAAACAATATTGTATTGTCAAAATCTATGCCATCTGGATATTCATTGATATGCGACTAAACAACTTAATTATTGGCTTGAATATACGCTTTTTTGAATCACTCTATTGCCAGCAAAATAAGAAAATTTGCGTGAATTAGATAACAATGCACATTGATGCACATCACAAAGTCCATTCCATCACAATCAGTGCATGGTTATGCACCACATGAAATATTATTTTCAACAGACCGGACAACCACAAACTAGAAATAATTCAGCTTTAATATCGAACCTTCAGTCACATCAGCCTACCCCGCATTCCTCGCCAATGCAGGCTAAAAACAAAAGGGGCACTCCCTTTTCGGAACGCCCCTTCATGCTCAGCGGAGAGGGCTCTCCGAGTTTGCACCTGAGAATATTGGGCCATATCAGAACCCCCTGGTGATCACAATAGCAGTATGAAATATCCAGTTGATCGCTGGTTTCTTTACCAACCTACCCCACATTGTTTTTTCAATCTATGAATGCCGTTCATCATTTCGTTTTTTTTGCAACGAGGCCGGAAATTTGCCCAGTCAGGGTTTTTTGTCACAGGTTAAGAGTAAAATAGAATCGGATGTAATGCAAGATTACGGGATAGATGGACATGGGAACCGGCAAAAAACGACCAAAAAACAAGAAATTACGCATAAAAACAGGCGTTCTCCTTGATCTGGGTGGAATTAAAAAGCAGGAACGAGGGAAGCAATATCTTGATGATGGCAGAGTTCTGGCACTGGAATTTTCGGGTGCTGATGCAGTAAAGGCCTCGGTACTTGGCGAAAAGAAATATTCCGTAACAATCACTGGATGGGACGCCCCCAAGTTCCGCTGTTTGTGTCCTTCATTTGAAAATGACGGTTTTTGCAAACACTGCGTGGCGGTGGCTCTGGCCGCTGAACAGGGAGTGGCGTTCGAAACCATCAGTAAAACTTACGTGAGAAGGTTGGTTGGTGGGATAAACAGTATTAAAAACACCGTAATGCCAAATCCAGGATGTGAGATCGCACACACCTCGAACGAAATGGGAGTCGCAGAAACCGGTGCCGTTGGAACTCATGGTGAATATCAATATCGACAGACTGAGAAAGGGCTTGTCATCTGGGGAGGTAGTGCAGCAAAGTCCCTTCTCGGAAAGTTCGTTTTGCTTCGATTGAAAGACGGTTTCCGAATTGACGGGTATTACTTTTACGACGGAATGGGTGGGAACTTCAGGCCGGTTGTGATGCCTGCGGATATGGATTTGCCGGATTGGACCGACGACTCCAGAAATCCGGTTTTCGAACCTGAGGCAATGCCGGACGGTCTCGATATCGAAATAGCCTCATACATCATCCACGACCATACGCCGAAGTCGTATTTCCAGAAATCCATCTTTCTGCGTGAACTGGAAGACATCGGCGCTTTCTGGCACGGCTGTTCCGATTGGCACATCAAAGGGATCGTATTGGAAAAGAGCGAGGTTTATGATGCGATAAAATCGGAGAAATACGGTTTCACAGAATTCAAGAACACGCCGGAATTCCTGTTCCCGAAAGTGTCTTTTCTGGCCGACGATTCAGTCGAAGTTTCATTTTTCTTTTTGTCCGGTGGCCTCGGTACGACCAGCGGGCTTTTCAAACCAACGGACATTCACCAACCAGGCGGAATAGTGCAATTCGGCAAGCGTGAATGTATCATTGATATGGGGCCGGGACCGATTCCATAAAATGCTTATGCGAATGTAAAGGTTATGGCAAGCAAGGGGCGTATCGATGAGTAATTCCGAATTAAAGAAGTACATTGACGAACAGAGTCGGGAAAAAGTCGCTCATTACACATCCGGAATGCAGGCACTCAAGGATTTGACCGACCTCGGCAATGCTGATGAAAACACGTCACAGGACTATGCCGGTCGATTTGCGTTCGAACTGATGCAAAATGGGGCCGACGCATATCAGAAGGCCTCATCACGCAATCCGGATCGTTATCCCCCCGGAAGGGGCAAGGTGTTTTTCGCGCTGGCGGATAATTGCTTGATCGTCGCCAATACGGGAACCCCCTTCAGCCATATTCCGGACCCGGGGGACCGCCAGGATATCAGCAGCATTGAAAGCATAAGCAGATTGGGTGAATCGACAAAGAAGAGCGGCGAATACATCGGCAACAAGGGTATCGGGTTTCGCTCGATCTACCAGATATGCAATCGGCTCTGGTTGATATCCGGTGGTTATCAGGTCCGATACGAAGGACACCACACTTACAAAGCAATATGCGATCATTTCGTTCAAGAAAATGCGTCCCCGGACAAAGACAGATGCCTCGATTACATCAACCGTCATAAGAGCAAGATTCCAATGTTGAAGATCGGTTTTTGGTTTGAAATCGATGAACTGCCTGAAAACGTCGCGGATATCATAACTGAGTTGCAAAAGGCTGATTACGACACGATTCTTGTTCTTGAGCGTAACGAAAACAACCTTTCCGGCAACGTGGACCGAGCGTTTATATGGGATCGACTCGCTTCTCTTGGCGAGAAAGAAATTCTTTTTCTGGATACACTATGTGAAGTCCATTGTAGAAATGTGACCGCGCCGGAAAAGAGTTTTTCTTTTGCTCTCGAGCGTCAGGGCGACATGAGAATTGTCCGCAAGACCCCGGGTCAGGACAAGTGGGAATTTCTCGTATTCCCATTTCCCATTCCAGACATTGCCCAGAAAACACAAAAAGCACAAATCGCATTTTTATTGGATGCGGCGAAGCATCCCTGTCCAGCCGGTTCCGCTGATCGTGTTTTCTACACATTCTATCCGGCGATAAGGGAGAATCACGGTTTCCCGTTTTTCATACACAGTTATTTCATGCTCAGTCCCAATAGGGAATATTTTAACTGCGAAGCTCTGAGTAATATAGAACGCAACAAGAAGTTGCTTGAGAGCCTTGCCGGTCATCTTGTCTGCGAGGTTGTACCTCGTCTGCGAGAACGTTTTTCAGATGTTTTTCTTCCAGATATTCTGATGCCAAGGCTGACGGATGTTATCAAAGAACGACTATCGGAGTTGGAAAAACAGCCGTCTCCCACATTGGAAGTGCTGTCGAGACAGGGGGCATTATCGGCCTGGTTTATCCGTGAAGTCCTTAAGCGTCTCTCGGATGAAGGACTTGTGCGTGATCTCAAGAACGCTTTTTTACCGATAAATAAACTGCGGCGCGCTCCAGTTACCGATCCTCTGGCGGCCCAAGTTGCGGATTGCCTTTTTAAGAAAATCGGCCAACATGCGGAGTCCGAAAGTTTCCCGGATGGTCTGACAGATCAAAGCCTTGCTCTGCTCAATGCGCTCTCCGATATAGAAGGGTTTTTCACAGGCAATATAATTACGCTTGAAACGCTTGCATTCGCTTTTGAAAACATTCCCTCGGGTTTCAATTTTACTCCGGATGAAGCGGGAGCATTAATCGTTCTTCTGTCACGGCTGGCGGATAATGATCCTGAATCCTTGCGGATGGCGGTCGAGCGGATTCGAGTGAAAAGAGCACCGGTTCTGCCATGTCGCGGTGAAGAAAATAATCAACCGCTTCCGCAATACCCAGAAAAAGGAAAGCCAGTAAAAGCGAGTTTCGACGCGCCGCTTGTTTTTTATACGCCATCTCAGGCGGAAGCCGGTGACGACGATCTGGCCGTTGAGGAAATGGAAGAGTCGGTCGGGAAGCTCGATCTGCCCGCATTCTGCCATGTTCACGTTCTGAAGGATGAAGTTCTATCATCCGTATCACAGGTGGACACAGACCGGATGAGGACGATTCTCAGGGAACAGCTCGGTCTGCGCCCATTCAAACCAGAAGAAATATTCACACGAATAGCGGAATCAACGCTCGGTACGCCTGATGTCGTTCAGAATCTGAGCGACGGCCAGCATTGTGAATTTCTGGAGGCAACAATTCGGCTCATAGAAAGACGGCGCTTGAGAGGCAAAGTGCAAAGCCGAAAATATGATTTCAGACCGTGGTATCTGAAGGAACGTACCGACTCGGATTGGCGGCTCTACTACTTTCTTTCAAAATCATTCATTCCCGTTGGAGATATGTGGGAACAAGGCAACAATGTGATTTTAGCCGGAAAACTGAGCGATTCGGGTGAAAAGATTCGCCCTGCGTATGAAGGAACGTCTCAGGTTTTTCTGACGGACGGAAATGAATCGCCATGGTTCATTAAGCTGTTGAACACGTACTTTGACCAGTACGTTGATACTTCCGATTCGGATGACATCGACATCGAATTGGAGCGAATGCGCTTCCGCCGATATGTGTATCTTTTATTGGGAGCATGGGACGGCATAAGACTTGAAATTATCCATCATACGGGAGGACGCTGGAGCGACGCCGGTTCGGCGATAGAGAATCCGCATTATTTCATTGATGCCGATGAATGGAAAGAACACTGCGAGCGTGCAAAAAAAGAAATCCCCTGGTCTTCGTATTCGTTGGAAAACTGCCGTCTGACTCTGTCCACGGCGATGCCACATTTTTACGAACTGACAACAGATGAACACAAGCGGGCAATGACAATTGAAGGTTTGCAGGCGGCGTTACAAACAATCAGAAAATGCACCCGCGCTGAAATTCTTTCGCCCGGCAATTCATACACGGAAATACCATCCTTCATTTATTCACAGTTACAACGATTCCCATGGGTTGAATCCGAATTCCGCGATCAGGCAATTCCAAACGCCTCCACCATCTGGTTTACCAGACAGGACATCGCGTCCAAAACACACGACAGACAGAGCGCACATTATCTTCGTTCAGTGACGGCGAGACAAATCAGCGAGGCTCTAGCTCACGCTGCGGGAATGCCCATTCTCGAGGATGCTGCCCCGGACCAATTGCCCGCTTTTGTGGAACTGTATTCCATGCTTTGTAAACGAATAGGAAAAGAGCCGCCGCCCGGGCCCGGTTTTCTGACGCTTTATCAGTTTGTAGTCTCAAGAATCCAGCAGGTATTGCTCGGCAAAGAACGACCAAGCGGTGATCAGATATCAGAGGTGAAGGAATCAAAGAAGGATTGGCTTAACAAAATACGCGAAGCGGGAATTATCACCATTAACGACCATGAAACCGGCCCGGAGTTATGTTCCGATATTTTTGGCGTTTATTATGACGACACCGGGGCGCAGAATCCGATTTTCAGAAGATTCCTACAGATGGCCGCTTTCGACGATACGAGTCAGGGATTTGCCCGTCTGCTTGGAATCAACCTGTTGAGCAATGCGGACATCCGATATGACGATGGTAAAGATAACGCATTCGAAGGGCATGAAGATATTGAAGAAGAGATAGAACACGTACTCGGCAAGTTACGCGCTCCGCTTTTTGCTTTCAGGGCGTTTGCCGCATTCATCCCGGAAGCGCAGCGCTTGAAAGTCGGTGAGGAAACGTATAATCGGCGCTGGGAAATGTTCAGAAACTTGAAAGTGGAAGTTGTTCCGACGCTGAGAATTTCGATTGGAGGAACGCCTCCGCAGGAAATCCCACCGGAATTCCCCGTAGTACTCGAACATGAATCCCAGTCCCGAAGAGAGAGAAGGCTTTTTATCCGGGCGTCAGCGCTCAGTGGGGACAACCAAGTTCCGCTTCGGATACTTGCGCGTCCGCTTGCCGTGGCGCTCGGAGCCGAGGCGCAAACCATTGCTGTTGAAATGCTCCTGACACAATATAACGACGGCATAGAGTCGGTTTATTCGTATCTTTCCAACCAATGCGAAGTAACACGCGATCAGGTCCGTGAAATAGAAGAACTGGATGATAAATTTGTTGCGGAAAGAGATAGCCAGGTTCGCAAACTTGAACAGGATATTCTAAGTTCAATATCACGACGGTGTCCGGAATGTCAGCTTGATGAAAAAGAGAGGGCCGAGCTTCATGCTATACTATCGCGGTCTTTGTCTATAAATTCGCATTCATTGTTGGAATTTATTCAGAATCGAATGCATGTTCCCCTTTACTCGATTTCCGAAGACCTAGGCATAAAAAAGATACCTTCTAATATTCACCGCTTCAACGCGATGAAAGAGCTTCGCAAACAAAAATTGCTGCTCATAGTCGCCGACAAAGAGGGAATCGAATCGCCGGGAATAAACTGGGAAGAGATATTCGAATCATACAACAGCTTGAGACTCCTCGAAGAACTCCAATACTGGTGGCAACCATCTGATAAAGAACTGCTCAAACCGATTGATTTATGGCTGTCGGAATATAGCGTATCCATGCCTGATGACGTCGGATACATGACGCTTTCAATGGAAGAACAATCTCTATGGAACCGCTTGAATCCGGAAAAGCAACACGGAACCAGCAACAGTGAGGCCAACAAAGCGGTCTTGAATGTGTTTATCCCATGGGTGATCGCGCTCTGTAAAAGCTCGGTGGCTCTTCCCGTGAGTGATCTGCTCGATGCCCTGGATGAATTTGGCCTGGAGGAAATGATTAACGATTCGGAACCACTGGATGAAATACGTGAGCGTTTGGAGGAGTTTCTCAATAGGTATCATGTCGCGCAAGTTTCAGTTGATTCGCTTTTCTGCAATTGGCCCACGGTACCCTCTGAAGGAATCGGCTTGAAATTTGATTTTATTGAAAAGGTTCGATTGGATATCGAGCAACATCGTACTCAACAACAAAGTCGTTCTATGAAAATTGTGAAAAAATACACCGAATACGTAAGCGGACTGATCGCCGAAGACAAGGTGAATACGTCCCCGATATCGGTCGTGTTTCAAAAATCGCAAGAAGATGAAACACAAGAGACCACCGCGCCCCATAAAACCGATTCAAGTAGACCGTTTCCCCAAAAACAGAGGAGGAACGCAGTCGGCGAGGAAGACTTTATAGCCGCGAATTTCAGAAACAGAGTGGTCGGGGAATGCGGAGAGAGCTTCGTTCTTGAAATTCAAAGGTTGAGATGGAAATCATTATCGGAAGCCGATCCGGATAAAGCCAGTGAATGTCTTGAAAAATTAAAGCAGTATTACGATTTCGGAAAGAAAACCGAGGATATGGAATGGCAAGCTAAATGGGGCTATTTTGAAAATATCGAACCTGCTGCATGGACTGAGGAAAAACACTGGACTATCCTGCGATCCCTGATATACATGGCCGAATGGTCGACAAGCGCCGGATACGACATTCTCGGTCTTTTCCAGGACAACGGCACTGGAGAATGGCGAATCATGCGGGTGGAAGTAAAAGCTACCCGGGGGAAATACAAACTCGATTTTCCCATAAGCAGAAATGAGTTGAAGACTGCGGAATATCAAGGTGAATCCTACGCTATCTGGCGCGTTCTTAACGTCGTGCGCGGCCGCATTCCCAATTACCTGCTCCTGTTTGATCCGATAAGGCTTATCAAAGAAGGGAAAATCACGACTACAGATCAGGTAACGATTCTGAAGCCGAACCTTGCACCTGTAGAGGAATAAGTCGTTGGGATATTGATGATTGGAGGGCAAATTGACCGATATCAACACTTTTATTGAGAGAGCCACCGGCGGCAAGGAGCCGGACCGCAATTCCATGTTCAGACCGTCAATGATCTATGACCTTCTTCACGATCCGTTCAAGGTCTGGTGTGAATTCCATGCGCCGAAAGATCAGGCTGTGGATGAAGTAAGCAGGTATGACGAAATCAAAATGAGACGCGGCGTGGAATACGAAAACGCATGGGTCGCCGAGCATTGTCCCGGCTTTCGTAAGATTGAACCTGAGTACGGTGTTCAGGCTATGAAAAACTCCATTCAGGCCATGATGGAGGGAATTCCCGCAATTCACGCACCCCAATTATGGCTTCTTTCCGAAGGTATCTATGGCAAGGCCGACGTTCTTGTCCGCGACAACAGCGTCTCATCCGACCTGGGAAATTTCCATTACAGAGTCGTGGAGATAAAAAGGTCTGGGAGCCTGAAGGAATACCAGGTTCTCCAGGCTGCGGTTTATAACAGAATACTCGGTCGGATTCAGGGATACACGCCGGAAATATTCACGGTCGTCCTGCGTGACAGTGAAGAAGACATCCTGTTTTCTGATGTAAATTCGAAAATAGATGAAATGCTGGATAAGTTTCGTAATATCAGAAACGACGTTGAAAAACCCGAGCCAAAGGGTCTGGACAAAACCGATGCGCCGTGGAGAGTTTATGGAAATCGGCTGCTCCGAGAACGCAAGGATTTAACGCTGTTGCCAGACATCGGGCCCGCCGGACGCAAGTCATTAAGAGAAAAGCTGGGTGTCGAAAGTATCAGGGATATCTATACCATTCCCAGAGAAATACTTATCGACAAACTTGGAGAACGGCCCGGCACGGACTTGTATTACTATGCGATGGCTTATCAAAAGAACGGGATGGTTATGATTCCTGGGTCAAAGATAAAGGTGCCTCATGGCCGTCGCAATATCTACTTCGACTTCGAGACATCCGATGAAATGCACCCGACTGAACCTGCGCACATTTATCTGATCGGGGCATGGGACGGCGAGCAGAATATGTTCTATTCCTTTCTCGGAAGAGGCATGGAAGACGAGCCTCGGATTTTCAAAGAATTCTTTGAATACATAGGAAATCCGGAGGGCTGCTGTTTGTTTCATTGGACCGATTTTGAGATCGGAGAAATGAGGGAAGCGGCAAAACGTCATCCTGAAATTGCCCAGAGAATCGAGTCCCTTATCGCATCGTGCGTGGATTTAAAAGAAGTCATAAAATCACAGGTGTATCTTCCGGTGCCTACGTATTCGATAAAATCCGTGGCTCCCGCGCTTGGATTTAACTGGCGTCACAAAGATGTGGGTGCGATGGAATCGATGGTTTTATATTGGGAATACCTTGAAACGGGAGACCAGAAAAAGGTTGCAAAAGTCATCGACTACAACGAAGATGATTGCATCGCCATGGCCCGAATCGTTGAGGCAGTGGAAATAGATATTCATTGAGCAAACACATTGACTATAGCTAATGATATAATTTTCTGAAATCTCATTACGAGCGGATGGTGCCTTATGGCATATAAAGCCCTTACATGTAACGATCATGGGTTCGGGTCAAAGAAGGACAAGTGTGTGATATGTGGAAAATGGCCCGCGAAATCTCCTGGAGCTATTTGTGACAAATGCGGCTTCGGGAATAGACATGAAAAGTGTTGTGTCTGTGAGAAGTGGCCGGCAAAGAATTACGCAATGGTCTGTAGCGCTCACGCAGGCAAGTGTGTGATCTGCGGGAAAAAGGCATAACGTCTTTTCTGATCAACCCATCACCCCTCATTAAAACTCTATTTTCGATATTGGCACAAATAAACTGTCAGCTTCTGACAGTCGGTTTCTAATAGTCTGCCTTGTTGATCTTTGTGAAATGAACCAAAAATGCCAGCAATAATCGCTTTTGGATGTCTGGCATGGATTTTGCATACTAGAATCGGCATGAAAGACTTCAAATGGATTGGAAAAAGGATCAAGGCCGCTAGGAAAGCTTGCAACATAACTCAGGAATGCCTCGCTGAAAAGGCCGGGCTTTCCCCGACATATATCGGCCAGATTGAGCGTGGAGAACGAGTTCCCACTCTTCAGTCGTTTTTTCAATTGATTGAAGCTCTTGATGTCGACATTGCCGATATCATCCGAAGGGAAGAGACAACCGGTCATCGCCATGATGAAATCACATCAGGAATCAACCGAGTTGTTTTTGATGAAAAGAAAAGAGAGTTCTTGCGCGAAGTAGCAGAGTTGGTTGAGACCCATTTCGCAATATAAAACTACGCTGACAGCGTTTATCCACGGAAATAACGCTATCGGCTGCTTAAACACAAGAGCGGTATGTAATAAGATCGCAATAACGAGGAGGCACTCAGCCATGAAAGGTAAATTGCTGGTCATTTCTGTTGTTATGGTTTTAGTTTTCATCCAAGGCGCGGTTTCTATGTCAGCAGGGAAAGCGAAGCCTTCAAAATCAAAGGGAATCCTGTTGAAGAGTCTCAAGAAAATGCCCTTCAGTGAATTTCCCTCATTCATAAAGGACAAACTTAATGAAAAGGTGCGTGACTTTGAACCAGACAGGCAGATAACAATAGAAGAGTACATTGAAATCGTGGATGAACCGGTCGGATACAACATAGACCTGAACGGTGACAAAGCTTTGGAAGTCGTGATTCTGCTTCCCGATCCTGAATCAACAATGATCCTCATTTACAAGAAGAGCGACGAGGACTTTGTGCTGATCGGTGAATTCTGGGGAGAACTCCTTAAATTCGGCCCGTCAACAACAAAAGGCTTTCTTGATATCTTCGGACGGGAATTTAATCAGGACACGGGCAAGCAGGACCCATGGCAGGTTGTATGGGACGGCAAGAAATATATTCAGAAGGCAAAATAGCCCCGGGCGGAATGGATCGGAACCCGGCCAAACAAAGGAGACGGAAATGAACAACACGGCGATAAAGGCAGAGCGCACATTATACTCATGGAACAGTTTTCTTGAGGCATTTCTCTTCCCGGTGATTTACCGTGCTTTCAGCGTCGGCGATGAAATTGTGTTTGTGAAAGTCGGCAATATGTTCTGGTTCATGCTTGCGGGGTGTTGTTGTTTCTGTCCCGTTATCATCCCTATCCTCGTGACGATGGGGAACATCTCCAAAGCACGGCGCACCATCCAGGCGGGAAACATCACAGTAGTCACATCCGACCCTGACAATCTGGCTCTAAATGTAACAAAGGGACAGAAGCCAGCTATGGAGAAAGGAATGATGGGACAGGAATGTATCACGGTTCAAAACAAGAAAATATATTCGCACTTCATGCTCGACAAAACAGGACTTCGGAAATTCATTGATGAATGCTGGTCATAAAATTAGGCAAATAAACTTCAGGGAGGCAATTATGAAAAGATGGATTCTTTTGTTGCTGGCGGTTTTACTGATTCCCGCGTTCACAGGCTGCTCGAATACATCTCCAACAAACAGCGAAGCGAAAATATCGAAAGCCGAATTCGACAAGCTTCAGAACGGGATGACTTACGAGCAGGTCGTGGAGATCATCGGAGGAGAGTGTACCCTTGAATCCGAGTCCGGCGACAAGGGCACGGAGCTGTACACCGTCATGTACGGCTGCGATGGTGAAGGAGACCTTGGGGCAAACGTTCAACTTATGTTTCAGGGCGGCAAAATGGAGAGCAAGACACAACTCGGTCTGAAATGACGCGCCTTGCATTTGCATGGGGTTCCCGGAACAGCCGTGAGTGTAATGAACAATGAGGGACAGAACAGTTTTTCTTTTCAGTTCTCCTGCAATTCTTCTTGTGATTGTTTGCCTATATTTTCATGAGCCTCATCCGGGAGGTTTTTACCCGCCTTGTCTGTTGCATGAAATATCCGGCCTGTATTGTCCGGGTTGTGGGGCAACAAGAGCATTTCATGAGTTGCTGCATTTACGCATATCGGCCTCTATTGATTACAATCTGCTTTTGTTCATTCTGATCCCATTCCTGATCGGGTGGTATTTGTCGTATGGTCTTTCCACCGTTGGAAAAAGATTGAATCCAACGGTGCTGTTCCATCCTGCTTTGCTGAAGGCCCTTCTGCTGTTTACATGCCTGTTCACAGTTGCAAGAAACATACCCTTTGAGCCGTTTTCCCGCCTCGCCCCGTGAGTCACATAAAGCGTGAGACATTGAATAAAGAAGCCTTTTTCTTATAGAATTCTGCCAATACAGATGAGCGGGGTTAAAAGTGATTCTCATCGCCTGCAACAGTATGGAAAGCATTACCGCGGCGGCGGCGCTGTTTCGTGTGCGCCCTGATGCGGAAATCCATATTACAAGCGCGGGTAAAGTTGAATGGTCTCTCAGTCAGATAAAGAACCGGAGAGACAAGGAACTCCACATCATCGGTCCTGGAATCTACTGCGAACCGGTGGACGTGTTCAATGAACTCAGAAGGCTTCAAGGCAAGGGGTGGCATATCAAATGGTATTTCACGGGACCATATCTTGAGCAATTCCAAGATGAAATCCGAAAGTATGCGGATTTTATTCAACATGACAGTAAGAGCCTTATAGGTCTCGTTATCAAAAAAAATCAGATAACCGATCCGGTTTCATCCGCACTCTCCGATCTTATGGATAAGAAAGAGGGAGAAAGATTTGAATTCTACGCCGATCTGATTCATTCGAGCATCCAGAGGTATTTCAAGTTTCTTGACTATGACGCTGTTCCAAACATCATCGGGAAGATAGCCAACCCGGAGTTGATTTCCGACTCGGACAGAGCGGCTGCGTCAAGGCATCGTCGTTACGGATCGAGGAGTCTCTCTGGCAAGAGCAGCTTGATTAAGGAATTGAAGCGGATGATAGGAAAGGTCGGGGACGACCCGTATTGCCGTGTTCTGATCATCGGTGAGACTGGAACTGGCAAAGAAACCGTCGCCAGACTCATTCACGAGTGCAGCCCGCGAAAAGAAGGCCCTTTCTTTGCGATCAGTTGCGCGAATCTCGATGAGAACCTCTTGGAGACAAAGCTCTTCGGACATGAAAAAGGGGCGTTTACCGGAGCGTTAGAGAAACGGCCCGGTGTTTTTGAGATGGCGGCCGGCGGAACTCTCTTCCTTGACGAGGTTGCCGAAATGCCGCTTCAGTTGCAGCCCAGGCTCTTGAGGGTTCTTCAGGAAGGTTCTTTCATGCGCGTGGGAGGGTCGGAGGAAATCAAGGTAAATGTTCGCGTGATATCCGCGACCAACAAAGACATTATGATGGAAGTGAAAAAAGGACGATTCAGGGAAGACCTTTATTACCGGATTAACGAAATCACCTTGAAAATACCCGCCTTGAGGGATCGCCCGGAGGATGTCAGCCCCATTGCAGAGGATATTCTTTACCGCCTTTCATTGGAACGAAATAAAGAAATACCGAGACTGAAAAAGAGCCAGATTGAATCATTGAAGAAATATTCATGGCCGGGGAATGTGAGAGAACTGGAGGGAGTTTTGTTAAGAGCCATCGTTCTGGGGGAGTGGAACTTTGATAAGATACTCAGTCATTCCATGATGGGGCCTTTGCCCGAAATCGACGTAGATAGAATCAAACCGCTCGCCGAGCATGAAATGGGGTATGTTTTGAGCATTTTTAACGCGCTTGGCGGAAACAAGACGAGGACCGCGAAGGTTCTCGGCATATCCTTGAACACGCTAAAACTTAAGCTTCAGCAGTATCAGTCTTTTTCGAAGGAGAAAAATTGCGATGCCTGAAAGGGACCGGAAAGCGTTTGTTCTTCGAGTCGCGCCAAGTGGCATAGACCGAGTACCTGAAGCAATCGAAACGAACGAAATCATCATCGGATGGAGCGATGCATCGGAATTGATTGACGAGAGCCTCTCGTGGGAGGATTTTCGCGGTTTCATGCACAAATACTACTACGCCGAGGACAAGACATTCCGAAGATCAGGAGGCGCGTCAGGGAATATCTGGAAGTTCATCAGAGAGATGGGAGAAGGCGATCTTGTGGTCGTTCCACACGGCCCTGAATTCTATGTGGCGAGAGTGAAAGGTAAAGCGTACCATGATCCCAATAGAGTGAAGGACGACACTGCGTTCAGGCGACCGGTTGAATGGCTTAACGCAAAGAAACCGATACCAAGAAAATATGTGAATCTCGCGCTGAGATTGAGAATGAATATCCAGAATACATGCGCCGCCGCTGACGACCTGATAGGCGAGATTGAAGAGGTGCTGAAAACCTGTGAAAAGGGAAAGGCGACTACATTTGAGCAAGACCTTCAACAGGGAATGGTGGAACGGGTTCTTAAGGAAATAAGAGAAGGAAAAATAAGCGACCGTGGCTTTGAAGAACTCGTGGCCCATGTTCTGACGAGGCTTGGCGCGAGGGATGTTAGGATAGTACCCAGAAATCTTGATAAGGGTGCCGATGTGATAGGGACGTTCTCTATTGCTGATACATTCAAATTTGTTCTTGCCGTTCAGGCTAAACACTATCAGCCGGTGCCTCCGGTCGGGAAATGGGTTGTGGATCAACTCATCAATGGCATGCAGGCTGAATCCGCCGATCTCGGATGGATTGTAACTTCCGGCTCATATTCCGAAGAGACTATAGGCTATGCGTCTGAGATCTGTGAACGTGATGGAATCAGAATAGAACTCATAGACGGCGAGCAGCTTGCCGCGCTGATCGTGGCGCATGGTATGATAGACAGACCAAAGGAATAATGCGCGACGGCATAGGAGAATTGAATGGATTACAGTGACCTGCTTGCTTTAATAAACGAGAGAAAAGAGTCTGTGTTCGAGTTCGACGAGTTCCTGAGAAAGGAAACCTCATGGCTTGAAGCTCCTGCTTCAACCCGCTTTCACCTGTCACGAAGCGGTGGCCTTCTTGAGCATTCCGTGAATGTAACGCGAATTCTGCTAAAGATAAAGATGTTACTCTCACCCGACATATCCGATGAAAGTTGTGTCATCGCCGGTCTATTTCATGATGTGGGAAAAGTCGGGCTTGCGGGCAAGCCGTATTACATTCCAAATACTGATAAATGGCAGATTCAGAATCGCGGCATACGATACGTGGTAAACAAAGATCTCGCGTACATGGATATTGCGACTCGAAGCCTTATGCTTGTATCCACCCATGTGCCGCTTAACGAGGATGAGGCTCAAGCCATTCGATATCATGATGGTTTATACGTCCCGGAAAATCAGGGCGTGGCGCATAAGGAAACGAGGCTGACCCGGCTTCTCCAGTATGCGGACAACTGGAGTGGCTGCGCGCTCGAAGACGAAAATGATTTGAACCATGCCACCGGGCAGGTCGATCAAGGAGAGATTTAATGGTTTTTCGTGACAGAGAAAAGAAACGCTTGGTACCCTTGAAGCCAAGACTATTCAGCCCGGAAGCATGTGTTCCAGGCACATACCAGCGGAAAGAACGCGATTTTTGTTTGCACGATGATTACTCACATGAAAATATCCACCCAATTATCAGGAACAACGCAATTCGTTACTTTTCGGAACGGGATATCCCATGGCACAAGGGCATAAATGGACGTCCAAGCAACCATCTCTGTTGTTCGCAGTGTTCATGTGTGAACGCTTGGTTCCCTTTTATTGACAACCCTGACGCTCTTCTTAATGTGCTCAAGGGTATTGGATATCCCGCAAAGGAAGTGCTTCCATTTACTTCCGATGCTGATATTCACAACGGCGAAAAACCTTTTTTGGTTTTTGAATGGATCGGCGACAAGAACTATCTCCATGAATTGCGTGGGGGTGTTCCGGCTGGTGATTCCGCCAGATCGCGAGGACAGAACTTCACAAGCGCGGACTTCTCATTCCGGTTCTTGAGAGACGATGGTAAAATACAGATCGTGCTTGGGGAGTGGAAATACACTGAAAACTACACTTGGGGGAAGAGTCTAAGAATAAGCGGAGGCAGGAAGGACCGTCTGGAAATCTATGGCCCCCATCTCGCTCATCAGGCTTGCCAGATCAGGCTTGGCGACATTGACCCCGACTGGCTTTTCTATGACCTTTTTGACCAGCTTATGAGGCTTCAACTGCTCGCATCAATGATGGAACATTTCCGCGAGATGGACGCTGAGATAGTCACCACTCTTCACATCGTTCCAAGCGCGAACGATGAACTGATGGAAAGGATAACATCCCCCTGGCTCAAAGGGTTTGCAAAGGATGTTCACGAGCTGTGGAATAGGCTCGTTCCCAACGGACGTTTTCATGGGCTTCACACTGAACAACTCCTGCCGTGTTTGGTCAGCAATGCTCCCGACAGGAATTGGAGCGATTATTTGGTTGTCAGATATGGGGGCATGTCATGAGTAATTATTCGAGGGTGTTGTCGTTAGAACACGGGCTTATTGTGGGTTATAATTAGAATTCAAATTTAAGAGGTGTCCAATGGATGATTCAAAAACTTACCTCGAGACAGTGGCCGCCGAGTTTCCCGGACCAATCGCGAGAGCGGTCGAGAAGTGTTTGAATCCATCTAATGAAAATCGCGCCCACGAATTCATACGAATTGCATTTGAAATAGCCATGAGCTTTGTTGCATCCGTTGAGCTTGCCAGTTACCTCAAGTCGTCGCGCAAGGAGAAAGGAAGCATTGACCCAATAAACAAGGCGATTCAAGACACGGGTATGGAGATGACTTTGGGCAAATGGGCGTCAGTTCTTCAAACGCTTTCCAAAAACCTTGGGGATAAGCTCTATTTCAAGGAACTGGCGGCTGTCTACAAAAGCAACAACGAATATCTGAACGCCGTGAAATTTCTTATCGAAGAACGCAACAGCGATGCGCATGGAGCGCCAATTCCCGAAGACAAATATAAGGAAGTCATCACCCGACGTATAAATGCTCTCATTACAGTTTTCAAAGGATTCGATTTCTTGAGGAAGCATGAATTCTTATCCCCAACGGGCGTAAAATTGGTTGATGGGGCGGCGGAGTATTCATTAACGTATTTTCGAGGTGTTCAATCCAATATGTTTTCCGGCAAGGTCACCGCTGGTTCCGATCAGGACACGATTCTTATAGATGGCGCTTATACACATCCAAGCGGAAAACCAGAAAACATGATGTGTGTTCATCCATATCTCGCCGCCTTCAAAGAAGCGGGTTCCGACAAAATCGGCATTGGTGTGTTTAGTAGACCATCTGGTGGCCAGATGGGTATGAGGTATATTGATTCTGAAAGATTCTGGGATGTCAGTGACAGTACCATCGACGGATATTCTTCTCGACCTGAGTTGGTTAGAGAATTCCGAAGCCACCTTGAATTGCTTGGAATGGTTGAAAAGAGAAGACCTCGGATCGCGGTTTCTTGTGACATTAAAAAGAATATCTTTGACCTCAAAAAGGGTAAGACGGACGATATTGAATTGGTTTTGAAAGCGACAAATATGGGCGAGCTTTATGCCGAGAATGTGAAGGTTCGTATTCCCTTGCCATCGGGAGTAAAAGAATCATCGACCGGATTGCAGGAGGTTTTGTGGGAAATCGACAGCCTTAGTTGCGACAAAAAGAGCATCCCCCAGACGTTCAGAATCTTCTCTGAGTCTACAGGCCAGATTATTTTACCAGATGGTTTTGTGAGTTATTCATATGCGCCGGACGATTCAGGTGGAGATTCTGATGAGCAACCCACTGAGACAGAAGCGACCACAATAGAAATTGAGGAAACGGTTTATTCTGGACTGAGTTTTTTAGTCAAAGACCCATTGAGCAAAGACCCCTTAAGACCGCTGATGACAACTTCGATGACAGTCGAGCCTAATCCGGTAAGACTTGGGCAACCTGTCATCGTAAGCTTCAGGCTTAAAAATGTTGGAAGTTCAAAGGCACATGATGTTCATTTTCGCGTCGTATCACCTGACGCTCTTAAAAACAAAACCGGCTCGGAATCTTTCAGCGGAGAAATCAAATCTGGTGAATGCGAAGATATCAAGATTGTTTATGACGCCGTTAGACATGGGGTAATGGAGCTTATTTGTACCGATATTACCTATTCTGACGGGCAGGGAAACCACTATGTGTGTGATGATCCCGGTAGAATGCCTTTATTTATCAAGCACAGCGACGAGGAAGAAATCCGGCTCAATCTGAGAAATATTTGGATGGATATGAGCCTCGATGCGGAAGAAAGAGAATTGTTTGATGAAATGCGAAAGACTGCGGTGTCCAAGGGAATCTTTACCGATGCGACTCTTGATACGGTAGTGAGAAATATAAAAATTGAAAACCTTCAAGGTATTGTAGAAGCAGTTGGAAAGAGGAAAGGATTTACAGTAGTTCCCAAGCCGCTGAAGAACGCCCTATGTTTTGAGATATCAGAGAAGCAGCTACCCTTCGCAGTTATCGATACCACGAACCCGCTGAATATCTTCTTGTGGCTTGGATGCAGTTTTCCAAAAGGACAGTTAGATAAGTCACCTTATATTGAAATGAAACTGAATCCATTCGGTTTTCGGCAAATACCATTGAACACGTGTATCAATATAAACATGCTTGCCGAAGTAAAAGAGCCTAAAAGGTCTGCGGCTGATATTCTTGATGGATGGATAGAGAAATCAATTGACTGCATGACCATTGATTTACTTCCAATAAAGAATGCCTTGACCAAGGTGATTTCCTCTGCGTGGCAAAATATTCCCAGCCCTGTAGTTCAATACGATGTAAAAGGATTTGAAGTTTCTAACACGTGGAGCCAGCAGTTGATGGATCGCACCGGCTTACGCTGTCTCTATGCTGTTTCAGATTTCAAAGACCCGAGCAAGCTGCATTTGCTTTCCTATCCAGGAAAGATGTCCGGCCTCAAGAATTACATGAGAGACTGGTGGCGCTTGCAACCAGATGATTTTTTACATAGTGATTATCCCAATCCACATGGATCAGACATTGGCGGTTACAAAATTGAACCGGCGGCACAAGGCGGATTCTTCATTGTTGAAAAAGACATTCAGCCTGATAGCCAACCCTCGTACATTGAGCGGTTTATCGCTAAATCAATAAATCAGATACAGCTTTTCAAGGCTTTTTCTTGGATGGACGGTTGCGGATTGGCTGCGGGAGCCAGCGTTGACATTTCCGCTGCTAAAAGGATTCTTAAGGAAATGCTCGATGAAGACCCAGGCATTATTTTGTACACCGATCCCAAGTGGGGGCTTTATGTATATGCAGATCTTCGGTCATTTTCTAATGCTGTTGAAGAGGCCGCGCATATTGGGACTGAAGGTAAATTAAAAAAGGCGTTTTTCAGGATTACTGACCCCATGAGTATTCCTGAACCGATGAAACAAGATATGGATTTACATGATTATCATTACCTGTCCAGATATTGGACAAAACAAAAAGAGATTGCGTCATTGGACGATTTTACATGGATTAAAGAGTATGCGCTGGTGGCCTCACGCACCATTAGAAATAAACGTGTGGCTTCGTGGACGCGCGGCGCCCTTGAAATACTTCTGAATAAAACGTTGGGCGGCCACAGAACTTATCTGTTGATGATGAGGTCATTTTCATTGCAGGAAGACGATGCTTTTATCTCCCTTCTGGAGGTCGAAAGCGGTCTCAAGGCGCAATACCCGGATATCTACCCCGAAAAGAAGGGAACAAAGGGCGAAAGAAGATATATCTCTAGAGCATGTAATCAGCCAATGCGAGAGCAACTTCTTGAGTATGACTATTCTGATTGGCCGAACATCAAAATACGAATCAATCCCGAATATAGGGAATCAGTAAAAGATACACTCGCGGATGTGCAATGATACACTAGGAGTTTATAATGAGCGAACAACAATCATACCCATCTCTCAAAAATCATTTTACGCGCTTCTGTTATCCGTTTCTTTTCGAGAAAAAAGAATACGGCAAGCTTCGCAACAGATTATCTTCCCTATCTGGTATCACGGAAGTATTGAACGATCCTCATAACGAGGACTGGAAAGCGAGAAGCGAGTATTTTCTCCCTCCCTTACGAAGAATATGGTACCCCCATTTTCTTCTAAAAGGCCATCTTGTTGATGTCGATGATCCATCTGATATTATCTGCCATTTCAAATATGACGTGGGAGCTATAGACCTTATTAAGGGCTCAACCTTGTCCGTATCGAGCAAGTTCTTTGATCCCATTCCAATTGTGATCAGAACTGCTTCTATCACAATCTCATATCTTGGAATAGGGTTTTTAACTTTCGAGATAGCGATTAATGATACGAATCCAACCTTCGACAAGCTGCTCAATTTAAATTCATCATTAAGAATGATGAACAACAAGAATACATCCATAATAACAGACGGTGGAGCAAGTTTCTCGATGGCCGAATTGCTTGATTCTGTTTTAGACAAGTTTCGTGACGCGCTTGGCTGGTCCGATGTAAGCTCAACGACAGAGGGTGTAGAATTGTTCGGTCACTTGAACGACATTTATTATGATCGCGTATTGTGTTTTTCTTATGCCTGTATTGATGCGGATATTTACAATCGTCTCGAAACTGATTTCGTCAAATACTGGCAATACTGGCCGCCTAACGTAGATTCCATCCTGAATGACGACCCTGACAAAGAATTCGGTTTTGACAGATGGAACTACCATTTTTCAATGTGGAAGCATGCGATATATGGTTTTTCAAAAGAAGGCGGCGTTGTATTTTCAAGCGCATGTGACAGCTTTAACGAACATGTGCTGCCAAACTACTTTGGAACATACTACTACGATATCTTCCTTATAGCCGTCATGCAAAGAATGATATTACTGAGAATAAACAGAGAGCTTTCAAATTCAGAAAAATTGAGCGGCATCGATAAAAAGGCATATAATAGAAATCTGGCATTAAGAAGAGATTTGTTGGAGTTTGTAAACAAGTGCGTTTTTACCCAGTGTTCAAACTATGAACTCGGTCAACTAATATGGCACCGCTGGAAAATTGTTTTTGAAATGGAAAATCTGCTTGATGAAGTAAAGAACCAGTGTGAAGAGCTGTCTAATTACATGGAAGTGCGCCGACAGATGCTCGTGGGCAATTTCATGAACATTCTTTCTTTCTTTGTAATACCTGTATCATTGATACTCTCTCTATTCGGGGCTAATTTTATCGAGTTTGAAAAGCTATCTGTGAAGAGTATTCTTGTCTGGTTCTCTTTAATCATTACCTTTGTAGCCGCTGGGATTACATGGATATGGCTGTACAGAAAAGAGAAAACGAATCAATAACTGTGATAAAGAGGAATTCATGAATTGCAATAAGTGCGGGAAGCAGATAGCGCCAGATGATAAATATTGCACCACGTGTGGGAGCCAGATCATCGCAGAAGAGATTGATCCACCCCCGACAATTATGCATTGTAAATCGTGCGGCGGTTCAGTTGGTGGTGACGACAGCTTCTGCATGCATTGTGGCTCTGCGGTTACGGATGCATCTATCGTTGTTACTGGCGATATGACTTCAGCCACGAACACAAATGTCTCAAAAGCAATATCATTCAAATTATCTGAAAGGCTTGTGAGATTGAACGCTCCCGCGAACAGGGTGTCGTATGTGAATAAATATCCAGATATATCTGCATTGACGCCCGGCGCTGCAGTAATGCTCAATGCAAAATGCAGAGACCGGATTATCTCGCAGCTACGCAATGTCAAGAGGTTTGAATATGGGACGATCTGTCTTGTAACATGGGCGGTTGGAATAACCTCTCAGCTTGACGATTTGTTGATAGCCACAGATCGATACATTCTGATTTATGACAGAAGCGCAAGTGCGGACATATTAAAACCCAGTGTAGTCATTTCTTTACATGAAATAAGTGAGATAATACATGAGAAGAGTCTGCTTCAAATAAATCGAATAATCTTCAAGGTCGGTTCCAACAACACTGTTATTCATATCGGGGTCGGACCACCAATTGAGGAGTTCGCCTACTACCTTTCCATATTGAGCGGAAATGCGCAGTCGCAAACCGGGAATGTTGGAGAAGTAACAACTCCCTTCACACCCCAACCATCAGTTTCTGTCATGTCACAGCAGCATTCAGAAAATGCTTCGGTTGCTGATGTTTACTCAAGCAGGTATCCTGATATTCCTGTATTGTCAAAAGAAGCGATAGTGATGCTTGATATCTGGTGCAGAGAAAAACTTCTCAACCAACTTAAGCTTCTCAGATCTTTTCGATTTGGAACCATACGTCTTCTGATATGGAATGTTGGCATCGGAGAACTCGAGGGCGGATGTCTTGTTGGAACAGACACACATTTACTCTATTACAGAGACAGAAAATCGGCAGATCTAAGCCTGCCCAGCTTGACTTTTCCGCTAAACGAGATGTGTTATTGGGGAAGCAACGAGGCGGACACAACCACTATAACGTTTGCGGACGGTGATTTGCCGCTTTTAACTGGAGCAACCGATTGCCACAATGCACTCAACTTGTATCTTTCAAGATTCAACGAAGATTTCTCAAAAAGAAAACAGAATTTTGAAATACTGAAGGAAACCATTCGTGGCATAGGCGGAATGACATTCAAGGAGGAACAGACATCTGATGAAGAAGACGCGCTGCTCCAGGAATCCTTGATAAACATATTGACTCTTCATAATATGTGCTTCCCAATGGACTTGGTGCTTATGAAGGCTCTAAAACTCGCCATAAATGAACTTTTTGAGGATCGGGAAATTACACCCGGTGAAGAGAAGGTCATTCTGGTTCTGATGAGAGAGAATGTTAAGCAGCCTTATGACAATTACGACACATTGAAGGAAATATTCAGACTCTGGGAACTTGCGCTCTTAAACAGCGGATACCTCAGACCATATAGAGATGTGGAGATAAGCACGCATGGCGAACTGATATATGGGTACGCAAAATGTAGGATTATTGAAAGGAAAATCGTCACCGAACGAGTTACTGGACATGCTGGCATTTCAATACCACTTACCAAAGGGAGAGGGCCGAGAATATATTTAGGTGGCTCGAAGCCGTATTCTTTCCAAAAAGAAGTGGATGTGGTTTATGGTACTGGCGAATTATTGATAACCGACAAGAAGCTTTTATTTGTTTCGGGGCAAAACACTTTTGATCTGAGATTGAGTTACATTCATGACATCTCGGCATATAAAGACGGATTCAAACTGGCAACTTCAAAAAAACAGAGGAATTTCACTTATATTTTGGGCGATTCTGATACGACAGAAGAATTTCTCACAATATTGCGCCGGGTTCTTTCTGGGGATTACTGTACAGACAAGAATAAGCTTCAAGAGATGTATGGCATGTGGCATGATTTTCGCGCACTTTTTCTCAGGGCTGAGATGCAAAAACGCCTTGGCAAATGGATCGACATGGACAGCGACTCCCTTGAATACGTAGAAAAAGACCCGATTCCTGGAACCAAAGAGCAGCAGATAACGGCAATCTCAGAGCAATTACTGAAGGACATGGTCAAGACGGCGGGGCCAGAAGTACAGGAAAGATACGAAAAAATGATGAGTGGAAAGACTGATGTTGAAAACGAATTGGATACGGCAGTCGCTAAGGACGAAACCGAAGAAAAGAACGCAGTAGATAATGCGTTGGCTTCAAATGTGCTTCGACAAATAATCGCGGATTTCTTTTTAAATCAGATCAAGAAGCATCCTGAGATCGCAATAACGGAAGCAAAATATCAGGAATTCATTGTGCAGGGATTGCTTCCAAGATTGAAGGAAATTGACAACCACCGGGACTGGGAAAAGGAGTTGTTGGAATACCGTAAAACGTGTTTCTCATTCGTTGATGGTAAACTTCAATTGTCTCAGGAAAGTATTGGTTTCTGGACTGTTTGACCACTTTAACGTGGGGTAAACGGTGAAAAACAAACAACTCATCGGTCTTTATCCCAAGGGCATCTTTACGTCGTACCCTTTTTCCATTGCAAGAAATGCCATGTCCCACCATATTTCATAAAACTTCTTCGTGTGATATTTCCGATGTTTCATTTCCGTAATTTCCATATATTGGTGCGCCAGTTCGTGACAGACGATTCCGCGCATTTCGTCAATCGTGTGGTGGGGCTCGATTCTGATGATACGGTGACCTGTTGAAGTTTTGCTGAAGGTTCCGGGTTTCTCTAAACCGTCAACAAAAAAGATATGAGCGGACGGGAATTCCCGTCCAAGTTTACGTGCCAGAGATTCGCACATTTCAAAATAGAAAGCGGCAACCTCAAGCTGCTGGGGATCAAGATTCGGCCACGAATTCTTGTAAAACTTCAGCCGCTCTCTGTGCTCTTTGTTCATTGTAAATGGATTATAGCGAATAATTCAGCGGGTAGTCCAACTGTTTCCGGTTTTGAGGAAGCCGCCTTCAGCGTTTCATTGCATCAGCGTTTTTCAGCCAGTTGCCTGTTGCTATGGGAGTGAAATCCAATCGTAATCTGGACTTTGGATACACGTAGACCCATGCACGAACAGTCTTGCGGCTGTTGAGTATTGTTACAGCTTTTCCAACCCTAATGTAGTGGTTCTGGTTGTCTCCCGGACGATATCCTTCTAGACTGTCGAGACGTTCCAGCGTCTTTTTGATGTCCGGGAATGTCATAACCTCGCCGAAGACCTGGCCGTCGGGCGCGTCGAACATCGCGGGGAATCCATAAGGAAGATGGTACAGCCGCCCATTTGTGAAGGCGGGCTCGATGGTGAGCGCGTCACCACAGAAGCGGTCGTGATTTGCCATCCCTTCCTTCAAGGTTCCGTAAACAAAGACGTGTTTTATAGCCAAGACATTGTGCTCCTTCCGTTTGAACTGAAATACAAATCCGTCTGTCGGAAATCCATCAGGTCGGCGGTGTTGAACACCGACATGGTGAAAAGATCGACATCCAGCCGCACGATGCTCCGACTCATCCCGATAACTCGTGTGAGTGGCCATTCCTCGGAAGAGTAGAACACTGCCCGGAAATCTCTGTGATACCACAGGGTCAGCGGCTTGTTGCCTTTTATGACCAGAACCGTATCAGGCGCCGATGAGCGCGTGAAAACGGAGGACATGCCGCCACGGACGTCCCTGATGCAAACCTCGAAGTCCTCGATGCTTTCTTTCTTGTCCGCAAGTCGAAATATAAACTCGCTGTCGGTCTCGGCGGCGCGGCGCAGCCGGTATCTTTTGAAAAGCCGGTCGGCATTCAGGATGGTCCCGTTGTGAGTTCCGATGACCGCGCCGGCGCGGATCGGCTGATTGTTCAGGCTGTTCGCTTCCGTGCCGCGCGTCTTCCAGCGGGTGTGCCCGAGGATGCAGGTTGTCCCGTTATCGAGCCGCCCCATGATCTCGGCATATTTCTCTTCAATGACCAGCTTCGCCGCGGGTCCCGGACGCTTGCAAAGCGAGTATGTGCCATCGCGTCGAATCATGGCGAGACCGGCGGCGTCCTTCCCGCGCGCCTGGTTGAGCAGAAGTAGTTCGGTAAAGATGCGACCGATTTCTTCAAGTTCCGCCTTCCGGCGTCTTTTTGTCTGGAGGATTACACCCGTCAAACCGCACATTTTGATTCACCTCTTAAAGATTTATCCTGTCGCACTCTTCTCCCTGCCACACCTTGGCGTGTCCCAGCATTTTCATGAGCGCGGCGGCTTCCTGCATGGACTTGCCGTCGTAATTGCGTATCTCAACCGTCCCGCCCGCCGTTCTGTAGAGAAATTCCAGCGCCTTGTATGCCTCCCAGAATTTCGCTTCCGGAGCGTCGTTCATGTAGAGAATGTTCTGCTTATTCGTCACCGTTCTGTCCGGCCCCGGTGTCCCGGCATAGATGACCGACGTGATATTCCTGTTCGCCAGCCGCTTCGACATGATGCGCCGGACGTGGTTCCATTTCGGAAGCGAGAAATCCACGATCATGAAGAGCGACTCGCCCTTGGACTCGTCAATCGTGATAATCGGGTTCAGTTTCTGTTGCAGGTTCTGAAGGTTGTGCGGCGCGTTCCGCTTTTTCTTATTCGACATTCCGTTCTCCTTCCGCTTTGTTTTCCGGCCCGGCGATTCCGGCTTTCTCCTTCATATAGGAAATCCACGCCTGGCGTTTCATGCCCATGGCTTTGTGAATGTCCGTTTTCGTAAGAACGCCGAGCCGCCGGAACTGCCCCATGACCACATAGCAGTTCTCGTCCTCAATGAAACGAGCGATTTTATTGATGGGGTCGTCATCCATGCCTACACCTCCCGCGCGAGTCCGCGTTCAAGAAGCTCGCTTACGAGCGACCGCGCCAGTTCCTCGTCCGTGTTTCCCTTTACGGTCAGTTCGACGTTCTCCACCATCTTCGCGTTGCGAAGCACCATGTCCACGTATTCGCGGATGGTCTTCACGTCCGAGAACATCGTGGAGCCTTTCATTTGTGCGACGATTTTCATCGGTGACCCGCTGAATTTCTCGCCGTCCCGCAGTTCGATACGCATTGCAACCGCCTCCTTTCGCAATTTACGCCAACCCAATCGGATGTGACGCGCTATGTACGCTCAGGTCGATCATTCCTTCGAGGAGATCGCCCGATTTAAAGCATCGCGGACAGACCGGTATGTCGACGACCTGTCCGCCATGCTCGAGCCGGATAAAAAACCCGCCGCGCTCGAACGGCTCCCGGCAATGACCGCATGTGAATCTGTTGTTGTATGGGTTCTTTCCGAATTTCACCCTGATTCTCATTCCGATGTCCTCCGTCACGCCGCCTGTTCGTTTGGTCGGCGTCCGTTCTTGAATGCGCTGTCGCCTTCGAGGTTTGCGAGCAGGTGCTGCCGCGCCGTCTTGAAATCGTCGCCGATGAGTCCCAGACCGAGCAGGAACACCCGGAAATCATATTTGCTGCTGATGGAGTTCAGGTCGCGTTTGCGGCTGCTCGCCGCGTTGCTGTTGATGGCTTTCGCCCCGAGCGCGAGACAGAATTGAATGTATGATTTGATTTTTCCGGCGTGGAGCGTTCCGTTGAAATATCGATTATGAGAAGCTTTTCATAACCGGTATTATGCACAGCAACGAATTATGCGCAGCCGCTTCACCTCCTCCCTGTCAGGGATGAGTTTGCTCCACATCTTTTACAAGTCAACAATCATTCGAGAATACAGAGAATTCGCGGGATGCGCGTGAAAATATTCCCCAGCAAATTTACTTTGCATAATTCCGGCATAACAAAAATCCGCCGACCGGGGCAAACCGGTAGAAAGGGGTACGTTATGCTGGAGAACTATTTCATCAGTCCGCAGACGTTGCGATGGCTGCGGGTGGGTCCATTGGGGCCGCACATGGATGGCATCGCGGAAAAATTCAGAGAAGGTTCATACTCACGATGGACCGCGAGGGAGCTTTTGCGGGGCGCCGGGCATTTCAGCCGGTATGCAATGTGGGTCGGAGTCGCTGATGCGGCAGATATCACATCGGCGCTCGCCGAGAAATTTCTGACAGAGCACATTCCGACATGCTCTTGTCAGCGTCCTAACAAAGGGACGTTCAATAATGACCGCGCCGCGGTAACACACGTTTTTTCGTACCTGAAAGCTAACGGCATCATCACTGAAGAGCAACCTGTAATAGCCGATGATCCGATTCGGACTATGCTCGATGCGTACTGCGAGCATCTGAGAAGCATCCGGGGACTCGCGCCAAAATCCATCGGCCTTCACAACCGTATCATCGGGGAATTCCTCGAACAAAGAGTTGAAACGCGCGGCACTCTTGCCCTTGAAAAACTCACAGGGAAAGACGTGCATGATTATCTGCTCATCACGATGCCAACACGCAAATCGCTCGATTGGCGCAAAAGCCTCACACATAGCATGCGTTCATTCCTGCGTTACTTGAGATGGGAACGCATCGTCGAAAATGATCTGGCGCGGACAGTCCCCGCCGTACTCCATTGGAAACTGGCCGATGTGCCGCGCCACATTCCTTTCCACGACATAGAAAAACTGATCGCTGCGCCTGACACATCCACCAGCATCGGAAAACGAGACCGGGCGATACTGATGCTGCTTGGAATGCTGGGATTGCGGGCCGGGGAAGTCGCCGCCCTGCGACTGGACGACATCAACTGGCGTCTAATGCAGATCAGAATTCCGGAGGGAAAATCAAAGCGAGAACGCGTGCTGCCACTGTCGCCGGAAATTTGCGCGGCGCTGTATGACTACGTGAAGAATGGCCGTCCGCAGACGAGATACCGCGAATTGTTTCTACGCACGAGAGCGCCTTTGAGACCGCTTGCAGGCTCCGGTTCGTTTGTTTACATCGTTTGCCGATACATACAGGCCGCCGGGATCGACGCCCCGAAAAAGGGCACACATCTTTTGCGACACAGCCTCGCAACAAAACTCGTGAATTCGGAAGTGCCCATCAAGGATATCGCCGACATCCTCGGCCATTCCAGTGTTCAGACCACGATGATTTACACGAAAGTTGATACGCACCGGCTGAGAAATGTTGCGATGCCGTTTCCCGGCATGTGCGAGCGCGGCAAACAAAAATCAGCAGAAGGGAGCGTCTGAGATGAGAAAACGAAAACATGAATTTTCGAGCGTTTTCGCGGAGCAGATAGAACGCTACCTCCGTTTCATGCGGGGCTTTGAACGCGCCTTCCGCGTCGAAGAGGCAATACTTCGGGCGTTCGACGCTTTCGTCTGTGAGAGAGAATACGACGGCGACCTTACCCAAGAGATCGCCATTGACTTCGCATACTCAAAGCCGGGTCTCACGTCAGTCCAGTACGCGAAGCGATACAGAATTCTGCGAAATTTCTCGGAATATCTTTCGGTCTACAATCCCGGCACCCCGTTGTTTGACCCCAAAGCAGTTCGCGGGCGCGTCGAGCGGCATCCGGCGCACATTTACACAGACGAAGAAATTGCACTGCTTCTTTCGCAGGCGAAAGCGCTCGGCCCTGCGAACTCACCCCGGCCTATCGTTTACCACACGCTTCTCGGGCTTCTCCTGTCGACCGGAATGCGTATTGGAGAGGCGATAAAGCTCGATGTGCGTGACGTCGATTTAAAGGAAGGATTGATTAACGTCAGGGAAACGAAATTCAGAAAAAACCGCATCGTCCCCGTTCACGATACCACGCTACGGCAACTGAGAGAATACATGGAGGCAAGAAACCGCTTCCTCCTCGGGGCGGAGCAGGATGCCTTTTTTGTGAACGGACGGCGGAATAGGCTGTGTTACAGCACCGTCGTCGCAACATTCATTCACCTTGCCAGGACTGCGGGCATTCGCAGTGAATCTGGGCAAGGCCCCAGACTGCACGATTTGCGCCACACGTTTGCCGTGAGAAGAGTCCTTTCGTGGTACGACGCGAACGATGACATACAGGCTCAGTTGCCGGCGCTGAGCACATACATGGGGCATGCCCACTTCGAAGACACAACGTACTACCTCACTGCCGGAGCCGAATTGATGGCGAGAGCCTCAGGGCGATTCGAAAACTACTGGAGGGATGAAGAATGAAACCCAAAAACCAACCGATACTGTTGAAACTGATTCAGTCATTTTTTCATGACAGGCTGGCAAATCAGTTGCGCGCCAGCGAAAACACGGTGGTCAGCTACCGGGACACTCTCAGGATGTTCCTTCTCTTTGCATCTGATCGGACGGGGAAAGCCCCCGTTGCGCTCGATGTTGATGATTTGGCCGTGGAATGCATTCTCGCGTTTTTGAACCATCTGGAGAATGACAGAGGGAACAATGCGAGGACGCGCAACCAGCGCCTCGCCGCGATCAAGGCGTTTTTCCACTATGTCGCTTTTTCAAGCCCGGAGCATGTGGCGATGTGCCGGAGGGTGATCGAGATACCGGCGAAACGATACTGCAGGCCGATGTTCGAGCATCTTACAAAAGAGGAAGTGTCGGCGTTGCAGGCATCGCCGGACCGCTCCACATGGACCGGCAGGCGTGATCACGCGCTGCTCATGTTCATGTACAACACAGGCGCCCGCGTTTCCGAGACAACCAGCGCAACCGCGGATCAACTACATCTTTCCCGGCCATATCAGGCCGTGTTGCATGGAAAAGGCGGAAAAACCCGCATTGTTCCCCTATGGCGGGAAACCGCCGAAGTCCTTCTGCAATGGCGCGATGAGCCGTGTCCCCACCAGCGGACGCGCCACGGTTTTTTCATAAACGCCCAAGGGGAAAAACTCACGCGAGGCGGTGTGACGCACATCCTGCGTATGAACGTGGAAAAAGCTTCGGAAATTTGCCCATCACTACTGGGGAAACGCGTTTCGCCTCACACTTTGCGGCACACAACGGCGATGCACCTGCTGATGTCGGGCGCGGACATCGAGTCCATTCGGAGCTGGCTTGGTCACGTCAGTCTGGACACAACCCACCAATACGCGGAAGCGGATTTGGAAATGAAGAGAAAAACTTTGGAGAAAGGAGGAATCACCGCCCCGGAGCCTGCCGGTTTTGCCTACTGGCAACCCACCGATGACATAATGGCGTTTCTCGACACGCTCTAAAGCGGGGAAAATTATGCACAGTAATTATCGTGAACATGCTGTGAGGGCGCCACCGAACGCCGCCGCAAATAAAATGCGGCTGCGCATAATTCGTTGCTGTGCATAATATCG
>MWCD01000041.1 GCA_002069885.1 bacterium ADurb.Bin236
GCCCCCCTTCCCCGCTAATTAACCGACCCGCCGGTTGTTTTTATCAAACCGCAACATGCAATCGCTCTTATTGCCAATGCTATTTTCGCATGATATACTGTCGGCATTGATGAAATTTCTTCAAAGGAAACTAACATGAAAATGTCAGCTTGTTTTTTTGCTTTTGCCGCAATAATTCTCACCGCTTGCGCGGCATCCCTCTGCGGAGAGTTCGATTATCCAAATATTAATATTTCTTCATCCCCTGCCGCAAGCGTCTCCTTGCTCATTCAGGACGGAGACGTTGTTGTGGACATGGACGTCTCAAAACGCAAACCTTTGGCCCTTCTTATTATCAAAAAAGAGGAAACGTCGAAAAACTCGCACATGATATTGGAAGCCGACCTCGCTTCGTTAAAAACGCGGCTCATTCCGGCTCCGGACGCAGACGGCATGAGCGCAATCGTGTGGCATCCTGAAAACAAAGCGATTTTCGCGTTGGGATCAATCGGAGGAAAAAGCGCTGTCTGGCGGCGCGAATACCCGGCGACTGACGATTGGCAGATAATCTACTCGACTGAAGAAGAACTCAAAAAACTTCTGATATCCCCGACAACATTTTCCTTGTACGACGAACCTTTGACAGGCGGCGGCAAACAGCATCGGCTGATCATCGGAGTCGAGCTTGAGCCGGGCGTCTTCGGTATCAGAACGATAACTGAACACGGAGAGCTTCCTTATAATGTCCACGCCCCGTTCAAATATCTTGATGATTTTTTTCCTCCCGGCACATTCGAGAAAATCAATGACTACTTCGACCCATCTGGGATAGACTGGTCTTTGCCGGAAAACATCCATCCCGTCGGTTCTCGAATGATATGGAAAGACGCTAACGGTTATTTGCATGTTTCAGATTATAATGATTATTGGATTCATAGAATAAATAAGCCTATTAATCACATCCGAGGCGACGCGGTGTTTTTCACTCCTAATGGAATTGGCCTAACCGTGTGGAAGCGAGGCGAGAACGGAGTAAAAACACATATCGGAAACCATGTCCGACTTACCGCAGATTCTCTGCTGTTTGAAACACCTCCCAAATGGGCTCCAGACGGAAAAGGCATCATCGGAGTTGTAAATGCCATAGACGGGCTTAGACTCGTCTATGAATCGGCAGACATCCCGCTTGCGGATGTAGTTAACGCATGGATGTTCATCGAAAGCCCTCAAGACCTT
This sequence comes from bacterium ADurb.Bin236, assembly GCA_002069885.1. Lineage (GTDB taxonomy): Bacteria > UBP15 > UBA6099 > UBA6099 > UBA6099 > UBA6099. Next base: position 1,216 of record MWCD01000041.1, read on the forward strand.
GAACTGCTGGATTCCTATGGCGGCTTATTCAGAAAAACAGATTATGATCAATTATATAACCTATACGAATCAGAGAATTACGGATGTGGATACTACTATTCCTCTCCTCCCGCCCGGCCTTATCTTGTGACAACCGATATATTTTGGGAAGTTTTCGCCGCGTCTTTCGAGGGCATATTCCAAATATTCGAAAGATACAAAGCCATCCCATCTTTCTGGTCTTTCGTTTCCGACGCAAACAAATATTACTCTTCGCATGAATCCGAATCTGATAACAGGTTGCGCGGAGTATTCGCGGTTCTAGACGGGTTGCGACACGATTCCGAAGACCGGAATACCGAAATTGAAAAAATACTCGCATCTGAAGGAGTCTCTTATTCTGAAACTCTAGGCGTTGATTTTGAGTACGAAGACTTAAAGCCGCGCGGACACTACACAAGGAGCAAAGAACTGAGTCTTTATTTCAAAGCGTTTCGGTATCTTGCGAACATAGAATTCAAAAAGACTGAATCCATCTCGTTGAACAACCTTCCTAAGGAGTTGAAAGAAAAAGCGCGCGGCATAATAGAGCCATACTCTTTTTTTACAGCGCCATCAAGGCACAGTCCGGCAATTATTTTTGAAGGCGTTCACAGAGACGTCCCATCATACGTCAAGCATCTCCTCAGAGACAACAAATCGCGTTTCTTCCCGATGTCCTTCGGGTTCGATAATGAGGTTTTAAATTCGGTTGTTTACCACGATGATTGGCCCGCTGAAGAACAAGTAAATAGGATGATCCCGGACTCTCTGGAGTTGCCGGCTGTCACCGGAAGCTTAACGGCTTTTGAGATTCTTGAAAAATACGGATTGTTCGAACAGGAGCCTGCTATTGTAAATATCCTGAATGATTTGAAAAACCGATGGTCGAAGTTCAATCCCGATGAATCAGAGATATATTCGCAGTGGTTGAAAGCGCTTGGAATTCAGTGGGCGGAGAGCGTTAGCCCTCCCGATTCTGGAGTGTCGAACTCTCTCTGGCAAACGAAACGGCTTCAGACCGGGCTTGCTAGTTGGGCCACGCTCAGGCACGCCACCGTTCTTGTAAATGAAAGAACAGCCGCGGAATGCGGCGAAGGTGGTTTCGAGCCAATCGTTGTGATTCCTCCTTTGGGCGCGGTGGAGCCTGATCCCGACGTTTTCTCCGCAATCGCTTCTTTGTTCGACGCAGAAATCAGAATGGTCGAAGAGAAACTCAACTTCGGAGGAATTGTCAATCTTGGCGAATGGGACTCTTATGAGGATGACCTTCGCAACGGCATTATTAGACGACTTAAGGAAAGCAAATCAGACGTTCTGAAATACAGAGAGATGGCCGTAAAACAAATCGCAGGCCTTCCGCTGTCTCCAGATGAGTATGAAAGCATATTCAACGCCGGGCGAGCCGCAGAATACAATTTTCTTGTGTTTAAAAGCCTTGCAAACGATGATTTTTCAATTGCAAATCCCGACCCGATTCCCAAGATTGCGGATGTTTCGGGTGGAGGCATAAATCAACTGCCGTATTTGCATGTCGCTGTCGGGCGGCCTGCTGAGTGGAACCTTATAGTTCCTCACTTTGGAGCCAGACAAGTAGTGAAAGGCTCCGTCTACACATATAACAGGTTCGTCGAAAACGCTATTTATGACGATAGTAAATGGCGCGAGATCGTCGACCAGACGTCGCCTATCGACTGGACGCTGGACTTCTATTCGAATACGAGGCTCTCATGCCCTGCCGTTATTCCTTTCTGACTTTGTTGTTCCTGACGATCTTTTGTTCGCCTCTTGTCTCGGATCAATCAGGAAACGAACTGTCGCCCGGCAAGCGTATCATATTCGCAGGCGACATAATGCTGTCTCGCCTAGTTGAACAGGAAATGCGGCTATCAGGGAATGACGATCAATGGCACGGCATGAAAAGTTTTTTCACTTGCGACTGCATAATCGTCGGAAACCTTGAAGGGGCCGTCGGGAGTTCCGGCGACTGCGCAGACGGCATCCCGAATAACTTATGCTTTCCCGTTTTGCCGATACGAATCCCCTATTTGAAGAAGGCGGGTTTCACCGCTCTTGTCAATGAGAATAACCATGCCCTAAACCTAGGGAATGATGGCGTTAGAGACACAATAGACTCGTTGATCGAAAACGACTTGATCCCCATTAGATTCTCGAACTCGCCTGTATTCATAAAAGCTGATGATATAACCATTGGCATCGTTGCATATTCGGTTTTCCCTGACGAAAAGGGGAAGCGAATAACCGCTGACAGCCGTGAAATGAAGCAAAAAATGAGACTCGCGGCCGCCCTTTCAGATGTTGTGGCCGTATACGCGCATTGGGGCGCGGAATTCAGAGACTGGGCGTCTCCTTTTATGCGCGAGGAAGCAAAAAAACTCGTGGCGTCCGGAGCGGACATTATTCTGGGCGCGCATCCGCATGTCATCATCAAGCCGGAGTGCGTCTACGGCAGACCTGTTTTCTACTCGCTCGGCAACCACGTTTTTGATCAGAAGTACACGGCTGCAAAACGTGGTCTTCTGGCCGTATGCGATTTGAATAGCGATTCTCGTGAAGTCGCTTGTTCCGCCACAAGCACGTCTGCGAAGCCAAGCAGCGGATTTCCGATAATTGAAAGCTTCTCGCCGGAAGAGAATAGCGACTTGATGAAATGCTCTTTTCTCATGAGGTCGCCTCTCGAAATAAATGACATTGTCTTGCGCGCCGAAACTTTGTCTTCGCAACCAAATGAAATTGTTTTGGAAGGTTGGATTAATAACAAGCTGCTTTGGAGATCAAGCCCGTCAGAAATCATTTCTCTTTCGAGCGGACGGATTTCATACCGAGATGATGAACTCCTTCTGTTCGCTGTGGAGAAAAAATTTTCCCGGATTGACGGAGAACACGCCCCTAGGCCCTATGTTTACAGAATATCAAAGAAAAGACTTGATGCGTTATGGAGAGGTTCCGCTCTTGCTTGGCCGCTTGTCGACGCCTCTGTAATCTGCTCCGATTCATGTTTTCTATGCGCTTTGCACAGAGGAGATTCCTTTCTATTGTCAAACCCGAATAATAATCAATTCAGACTTATGACTTACAGTTGGAACGGTTTCGGTTTCAAATCCTCCATGTCTGAAGAATTCTTGAGCCAATGCTCTGATTTCTTCGATGCCGAATGATGCGGTCGATATTCTGGAATTTAAACATCAATCTGCTTCGTCATAGTTTAAACTGCGAAACTCGAACAAAGATTACAAGTTTGCCAGCGGATATTGTTAAAAACACGCCTTTCAGTCCAGAGCGGCGACGAGGCTGATCTCGACGTTTTTTTCAGCGAGCGCGGCGACGATTCGGTCCCGCTCGCAATAATCGAACCTGAGGGCCACTCCGCAATCGGAGCTGATGTGCCGGGGCGTGGGAATCAGTTTAACCTCCACGCCGATCGCGCGGCACACCTTCTCCGCCTGTATCGCGTGGCTCGTCGAATGAAACGCCACAACTCCTCGCTTGACGCTTTCCATGGGTTCATATTATCGCTCAAAACGCCCCGTTGGCACAACACAATGAAACCGAAACGCGGCTGCGGCCTCCGGCTGCCAAAGAGTGACTTAGCAAAAGCTTTTCTTCGGTATCTCTTCAAAATTATTCCTTTGGATGGCGAAGATATGCCCGCGCTTCTGTTTCGGCGCACACCGCGTTATTTCCATATTGAATGAGGTTGCACAAATCATTATCTATCCGCAGGGGGCAATCTCCTGATTGTCAGCGGGATAAAGGCTTTCTCTTGGAATATCCTTTCCCAACGTCTTTTCACATGAGCGCGGCGGAGCGGAGGCGCGAACGCGCCCGCTTCGCCGCGCGCATAGAAACGTTTTGAAAGGGATTTTAAGGGAAAACTTTTTCAAAAGTTTTCCCTTAACTCCCCTCCGACATAGCAATCTCTTTAAGCGCGGATACGGCGCGGTCGATTTGTTCCTCGGTGTTAAAGTAACCGAGGCCGAACCGGACGGTTCCATCGGGGAAAGAGCCGACGGAGTTGTGGGCGGCAGGAGCGCAGTGAAGTCCGACGCGGCATAATACGCCGAATTCTTCGTCGAGCCGAAGTCCGATATCGGACGGGCTGAGGCCGTTTATGACGAAGCTGACTGTGGCGGTGCGGGGAGAGCCGGGAGCCTCGCCGATGATTCTCAGGCCGGGGACGTCCTTAAGGCTTGATAGGAGCTGCGCAGCCAGAGCGGCGTCGCGCGCGTGAATCTTTTCGACTGTTTCGCCGGACACGAAGCGAAGGCCCGCCAGAAGCCCGGCGATGCCCGCAGTGTTCGGAGTGCCCGCCTCGAACATATCCGGAGCAAAATCGGGGTGAGTCTCAAACTCGGAGCGGCTGCCCGTACCGCCCTGCCGGAAAGTGGCGAACTCGTTGAGATTCACCCTTTCTCCGACAACCAGCCCGCCCGTGCCCTGCGGTCCGAGCAGCGCTTTATGTCCGGTGAACGCCAACAGGTCTATGAAGTCGGCTCGCATGTCCAGAGGGAAACAACCGGCCGTCTGGGCGGCGTCCACAAGGAACAGAGGGCCGGACTCAGAGCATAAGCGGCCGACCTCGCGGACGGGCGCGGCGGTTCCGGTGACGTTCGACGCATGGTTAAGAACCACCAGCCGTGTGTTCGGGCGAATCGCTTTACGTATGTCGTCCGGGTCGAGCAGACCGTCCGGCGAGACCGGCGCGACGGAGAGTTGAACGCCGCGCCGCTCCATGTCGCGCAACGGGCGCATCACCGAATTGTGTTCCATGCCGCCGGTGACGACGTGGTCGCCGGGGCGCAGAACGCCTTTTATCGCCAGATTAAGCGCGTCGGTGGCGTTCAGGCCGAACGACACCCTCATCGGGTCCGGGGCGTTGAACAGCGCGGCGGCAAGCTCTCGCGCCTCGAACACGATTCTGCCCGCTTCAATGGACAGCCGGTGTCCCGACCTGCCCGGACTCGCCCCGATTTCGTTTATGAAAGAAGAAACCGAAGCCGCCACTTCGGGCGGCTTCGGGTGGCTTGTCGCCGCGTTATCGAAATATATTAAACCGTTATTTCTTGCTGATGATGACACTGAACTCATCGTCCTTTGCGGAGACCTCCGTCTCGCAGCCCTCAAGCCGGGCCGCCCGCATCACATTATCTCTCGAAGTGACGGAGTCCACAAGCACTTCCAGTTTGCCGCCGCTCAACTCTGCCATGCCTTTGCGCGCCATGATGACAGGTTGCGGACAGGACAATCCCCTTGCGTCTATCTGTTTCATTTTGTAAGCCCCCTTTCGAATCAGGCGAATTTTTCGCGCATGGCGAACCCGACAATCAGGCAAAAAACAATACCGATGACCACTGCGGCAGGCCCGAATAAAGCCGGCCCGGCGGGCGAGCTTGCGATAGTGAAGTTATGCGCGAATCCCGCGCCCACTATCATTCCGAGAACGAACACCGCCGCGTCGCCGTCTCCCTCGCCTGAGAGAATCAACTGCCTGCCCGGACATCCGCCCGCAAGCGAAAACGCCAGTCCTGAAAGAGCCATGCCCATAAAATTCCACAGATGGTTCGCGTGGGCTATCGGCTGGCCTTCCCAGCCGGGATGAAACTGTTTCAACACAAGGTTGGCCGCTAACGCCGCCACGACCAGCGCGACTATCCCGGAAACCAGATGGAAGTCCCGCGTGAGAATGACATCGCGGACCGCGCCCATAGTGCAGAAGCGGGAGCGCTGCGCCAGAAAACCTATTGCAATGGCGACCAGCAGCGAAACCGCCACCGGAGCCGCCATCGAGCCGGGGCCTTCCGCGCTGAAAAATACCGGCCCGGTTATGATTATTGTCTCCACCCCGTCCACTACCTGTTTCGCCCTTCCGAACAACGGTTTCGCCATTAGCATCGCAAACAGCGCGACCATTATCAACGGCATTATCAGACCCGCGAAAGGCTTCGCCTTATATGTTCTTCCGAGATTGTAGCCGCCCTTGAGGAACAGCACGCCTACTCCGATCCCGACGGTCAGGCCCGCGATACCCACCAACGCGTTCCAGTCTCCGCCCGCCAGCCTCAGCAACGCCCTCCACGGGCATCCCAGAAACACCAGAGCGCCTATCATGGCGAACATGCCCAGACAGAACCTCACTATCGGGGCAGATCCCGACCTCGCCCTGTATTCTTTAAATAACAGAGCCGCTATTAGAGAACCGATCACAAAACCCATGATTTCCGGCCTCAGATACTGGACCACCGCCGCGCGGTGAAGTCCGAGCGCGCCCGCGATGTCGCGCTCCATGCACGCCACGCACACTCCCATGTTCGGGGGATTCCCCAAATACTGCAGCAGCGCGGCGGCCACTCCGATGAAAAGCCCGACCGCCACTATTCCCCAGCGTGTCGCAAAAAATCCCGCTTTCATCTTTCCGCCTCCTTTCATCCTCTTTTTTTCGCCGCGTTTCAACGCGGCGTTTATCCGCGCACAATACATTATTGCTATAAGCATGATAGATTTATAATATTTTCAAATCGATGTCAACCATTTATTAAAAGCATATAATCTATTGTCTTTACCTATATTAAGCGAGGCGTCGCGCGGCAAGGATGCCGCGCGGCGGAAGAGCGGATGCGTTTGATTTTTTCAGGCTCGTGTATAATCATCTAGAATGAACCCGGCTGTGTCGGCGGCATCTGCGAATCCGGGTGGAATCATGCGCGCCGCGCGCGGGAACGGAAACAGGGCACATGAAACATGTGGTGATGGGAACAGCCGGACATGTCGACCACGGCAAGACGTCTCTGATAAAGGCGCTCACCGGGATCGACTGCGACAGGCTGGCGGAAGAAAAAGAGAGGGAGATAACGATCGACATCGGGTTCGCGCGGATGGACGGCGCGGACGGCTCGGTGATCGGCGTGGTGGATGTGCCCGGACATGAGCGGTTCATCAAGAACATGCTCGCCGGGGTGTCCGGCATTGATTTCGTGCTGATGGTGGTGGCTGCGGACGACGGGGTGATGCCGCAGACGCTCGAACATCTGGACATCTGCAACCTGCTCGGAATCCAGAGGGGCATCATCGCGCTCACTAAGATCGACCTAGTCGAGCCGGACTGGGTGGAGATGATGGCCGAGGAAGTGAGCGAGGCGATGATGGGGACGTTCATGGAGGGAGCGGCGGTGTGTCCGGTGTCTTCTGCGGACGGACGCGGAATCGAGGCGCTGGCCGAGACGATTCGAGGCGTGGCTTCGCAGGTTGTCCCGCGCAACGAGTGGGGTCTAGCCCGGCTGCCGGTGGACAGGGCGTTCACGATGAAGGGCGCGGGCGCGGTGGTAACGGGCACGCTGATCTCCGGAACCATCCGGCTGGATCAGGAACTTGAGTTGCTGCCGCAGGGCCGCCCGGCGCGAATCAGACAAATACAGTCTCACGGAAAAAAGTCGGCAGAGGCGGGAGCCGGGAGGCGGGTCGCCGTCAATATCGTCGGGGTGGATGTCGGCGATATATCGCGCGGAGACGTGCTGGCGCAGCCGGGCGCGGCGACGGCGGCGCTAACCATAGACGCGGCGGTGCGCGCCGTGCCGAGGCTCTCGCGCCCGTTGAAAAACAGGTCTCGCGTCAGAGTTCACATCGGCGCTCAGGAGCTTTTCGGACGCCTGTCTCTTCTCGACTGCGAGAAAGTAGAGTCCGGCGGCGAGGCGCTGGCCAGAATAAGGCTGGACTCCCCGGCGGTGTGCGCTCACAAGGACGCTTTCATCATCAGGTCTTTCTCCGCGCAGGAAACAGCCGGCGGCGGCGTCGTTCTGGATGCCGCGCCCAACCTGAAACGCAGACCCAAAGAAGAGATATGCGCGGACCTGCGCAAAAAAATGAGCGGCAGCTCGGAGGACTCCGTCGAGCAGGCCGTCAGCGACTTCGGCCTAGCCGCCCCTGAAACCAAAGAAATCTCCGTGAAAATCAACATGGACCCGGAAACAGTTTCCGAACTGGCCCGGTCGCTTGTCTCCGCAGGCAGGCTGGTCGAGGCTCCGGAACCGGGCAGACTGATCTCCGCGCCCGCGCTCGAACGCTTCAAGAGCGAAATCATATCTAGGATGAAGGAATATTTTGGGTTGTTTCCGAAAAAACCGTGGGTGTCGCGAAGGGAACTCAAAACGAAATATTTCGGGAAAACCGATAATAAGGTTTACGAGTATGCGCTGGAAGCGTTGGAGAAGGAAGGACGCGCGCGCGCATCGGTCTCCGAGCGGGGAGTAAGGCACGCAGAAGGCAGCGAGGCGGCGCTGGCGGAAGAGGCGCGGCTGCGCGAGGAGATTTCCGCCATTTACACCGAAAAACAGTTCAACGCGCCGGACGCAGACGAGGTCGCCGCCGCGATCAAATCCGCCGCGCTGGACATCGGCGAGGTGTACAACACTCTCGTCGAAGCCGGGACGCTGGTGAAGCTCGGCCCGCGCGCGTTCCTTCACGCGGACGCCGTCGAAAAGGCCCGCGCCGCGATCATCGGACATCTTGAAAAAAATGGAAAGATAACCGTCGCCGAAGCGCGCGACATTCTGGGGACTTCCCGCAAGTTCTCCGTCCCGCTCATGGAATATTTCGACAGGGAAAAGGTGACGTTCAGGCAGGGCGACGAAAGGATAGCGTACCCGTTCAAATAAACCGGGAGTCAAAACCCCGGCATAACCCGGCGCGCGGAACGCGCGCGAAAGGCGGCTCCAATGTTCGGCAGACTAGGACCTCTCGAAATAGCAATTATAGCCATCGTCGCGATATTGATATTCGGCCCGGCGAGGATAGGCTCTCTGGCCCGCTCAGTCGGCGGCTCGTACTTCAAAGTCAGACACGAAATCGACCAAGTCAAGAAATCCGTGACCACGGACGTGGTGGAATCGATAAAAGAAAGCGGCTCCAAGCCTTCCGGCGAAGCCTCTAAGACGGCTGCCGCCGCGCCTCGCGAAACAGACGGCAAGGTTTAAAACCGCAACTTCACGCGCGGGCCGCCGCGCTTTTTTTTGATTGACTTGCGCCCCTTTTCTGAGTACCATTCAAGTATTGGAAATCAGAAATTGCATACTTGTCCGGCAGCCGTAGGAAATTAAATATTAGAATACTAAAAAAATTTTAACGGCGTATGTTAAAATTTTCACATGGGTGAGAAGGTAAAAACGATGGCGAGAAGAAAAAAGTACAAATTCCCAAAAACAACGATAGAGCGGCTGTCTTATTATTTCCGCGCGCTGGAAGACCTCTCAAAGCGCGGAATAGACACTGTGTCGTCTGAGGCCCTCGGCGGCAAGCTCAATATCAAATCGTCCCAGATAAGAAAAGACCTGTCATATTTCGGCGACTTCGGCAAACGCGGCATGGGATACGACGTAAAGTACCTGCTCAAGGAACTGAAGTACATACTCGGACTGGACAGGGAGTGGTCGGTGGTGATAGTGGGAGCCGGGCACATCGGCGCGGCCATGGCGAACTATGACAGCTTCGGCAAGCGCGGTTTCAACATCGCAGCCATATTCGACAACGACGAGAAGAAAATCGGCAAGGAGATAAACGGGACGCCGGTTTTGCCGTACGACAATTTAGACGATTTCGTAAAGCAGAATAAGATAGAGATGGCCATAATCGCCGTCCCCGCCGCCGCCGCGCAGGCTGTGGCGGACAAACTGGTCGAGAGCGGAGTGACGGCGATACTCAATTTCGCGCCGGTCGCCGTGCAGCTTGACGAAAACGTCCGCTGTCTATCCGTCGACCTGACCACCAAGCTCGAAGCCCTCGCCTACTACATGAGCTACTCTCAGGACAAGCTCTGGAAGATATACTCCTGACGCGCGCAAGCGCGCCCTTTTTTTTCGACTCTCCCGGCTTTGCGCGGTGAAAAATGCGGGATAATATTTCCCATGGAGAGATTCCGCGCGGGCGGCATTGAGGTTTGTTTCGGGGCGGGACGCCGCGACTGGCTGAAACTCAGCTACCCAGCGGACTACGGCCTGTTCGCGCGGGTCCAGTGGCGCGGGTTCGAGTTCGACTTCAATCTGAACGGTCAACTTAAATGGGTCGGCGGCAAACCGCCAGCATGGCCGGACGCGCGCGAGAGGCTCAAACGCACCGCCGCAAACGATTTCGTGTACTACGCCGTCTTCGGGTACGAGTCCGCGCGCGCGCTGACGGGAGCCTACTACGTGCCGTACACCGGGCGCGACGACCCCGAAGTCTTCAACGAGCGGCCTTTCGACAGACTGTTCATCGGGGAGGCGCTCGCGGCTTTCGACTCTCTGGCGGACGCCGCGCGGGATATCTCCGCGTCTCCGCCTCCCGGCTCTCATCCGCGCGCCGTCGAATTTCTGTCGCTGGCGGGCCGCAACGGGCGCAATGCCCTCGCCGCGTCCGCCGAACGGCTGCGCGAAATCATCGGTTGCTCCGTGCCCGTTCTGCCCCCGGACGCAATAGAGGTCGATTACGAGGTGGTTCCGGTTGCGGTGGCGGACGGCTGTTCTTATCAGTGCGGTTTCTGCGGCTTCAGAGGGCCGGGGTTCAACGTCCGCTCCCCGGAAAACGTCCTCTCGCAGATAGACGCTCTGGCGGATTTCTACGGGGCCGACCTTGTCAACCACAACGCGCTGCTGGCCGCCGGCAACGATGCTCTCGCGGCGGGCGCTGAGACGATAGAGAGGGCCGCGCTCGCGGCTTATGAACGCTTCGACTTCGCGCGCTCTTATCACGACGGGGCGAGGCTGTTCATGTTCGGTTCCGCCGGGGCGCTGCTCGGCGCGCGCAAGGCCGACCTCAAAACGCTTGACGCTCTCCCTTTCGAGTCCGTCGTCAACGTCGGACTGGAATCGCTGGACGAAGAAACGCTGACGGCCCTCGGAAAGCCGCTCTCAGCTTCGGACGCCCGCGAGGCGCTTGCCCGCGCTTTCTCCATCAACTCTTCAATGAAAAACCTGCGCGTGTCTGTAAACTTCGTCGTCGGCGACGCCCTGCCGGAACGGCACTACGACGAGATAAAGGAAGCGCTCTCCGACCCCGCCCTCAGACGCGCCCGCAACACTGTCTATCTGGCTTCTCTCATAGGAGCTTCCCCGCGCAGGGACACCATACGCCGCCTCATGGAAATCAAACGCGCCTCCCGCGCGGATGTTTTTCTCTATTTGTTTCAAAGACTTTGAAAAAAGCCGATGTCAAAACAGAAGTCTATGCCGCGCCTCCGGCGGCCAAAGAGATGCCTCCGGCGGTTCAAGGAAACTTTGGAAAGTTTCCTTGAAAATCCTTTCCCAATATCTTTTCACTTGATACGCTCCGAAGGCGGAGGCAACGCCCCGACTTTGGCGCTGGCATGAAACGTTTTGAAAGGGATTTTAAGGGAAAACTTTTTCAAAAGTTTTCCCTTAACACTGTCCTGTGTCGTCAGGGATGTATCACAAGGGCGACGCCGCCGTGTCCGAAGAAAGCCCGGGCGAATTCGAGCCTAGGATACACAACGGCTTCGCCTGACTCCGGGGATGCGGCGTCGGGGTCGTTCACAATCATGTCGCCGTTAGTGGCGACGCCGCGCAATACCATCAGATGGCCGGAAGATTCGGCTTGCGGCTTCGCCGTCAGGTCCCCTTTCCGGTATGACACGCTGACAATTGCCGGAGAGCCGTTTCTGACAACGCGTTCGAGGACGGCGAGGCTGTTGAATCTGCGGACACAGCCGTGCAAGCCGAACTCGGAGGCGGCGGCCACAAGAAACGCCCAGTTTCCGAATATGCGCGCGGAGGGGTCTAACGCGCGGCGGCCCACCTCGGCCACTTCAACCGGGACGCCCCAATAGCGCAGAACCATCGTTGTCGAAGTAGGCGCGCAGGCTCCGGCTTTGCGCATCTGCTCGTCCGCGACCGTCTCCGGATCATGCTGGCTCAGCCACGGAACGGCAATATCAAACGCTCCGCCGTCTGAGGCGTCGATTTCCGTTTGCCCTTCGGCGGCAGAGTCCGTCGCGCACAGCGTCAGCCGCCTGAGCGACGGCGTTCTGTCTCCGTAGTAAGACCTGAAATGAACGCGGCAGACCGCCTCGTCGAAATGCCTAGTTGCCTTGAGGATGTCCACATTCAGAGGCCCATACTCCGGATCGTCGCGGAACATTTTGAGTCGCTTTTCCGGCTTCCACATGCCCAGCGTGTACCATACCGACCACTGCCCGCCGGACGCGCGGACTTTGAATTCGAACAGGAAAGATGAGCGTTCGGCAGCGTTCCCGTTCCATGTCATGACAAGCTCGTTTGCGGACCGCGACAGAGCGAAAACCCCTGTTTCGAGGCATCCGCTTTCTGCGAACTGGCCCGCGCTCGATGCCAGAACCAGCCCGGACTCTGTTGCGGACAGGTTTTCCGCCGAGCAACCATCAGGAACGCCGCGCGTCAGGTCAAGCTCGACCAGTTCGTGTTCGCCTGTAAATCTGACATTGCTTTCCGGCATTCTCCCGCGCCGCCTTTCAGTTTCCGCTGAAGCAATTATACTCGCGCTTAAATGTTTTTTTCCATGAATTTGCGTGGAAACCGTTTTTTCAAAAAGGGTTTCCACGGAGCCCGCTTTGCCGCGTTTGGACACATCGGCAAAAAAAATGTAATATCTTTATCGGGCGGCGCGGCGAAGTGTAAGGGCTGAGCCGTCCGGGGCATAATTGATAAAGACCGAGCGGCGCGGCCCGCCTTTTCTTCCGCCGCCCGCCGGGAGGCGCTTAGAGATGAAAACGATAAAACTTCTTTTTGCGGTCTGTGCTATAGCCTTTGCGGCGTTGGCCGCCGGTAACTCCGCGTCGGCGGCGGATGAGAAACGAGTCATATCCGTGTTCGACTTCTTTCTACTCGACAGGATACCGAGGGAGTCTTTGGCCAACACCGTAATCCCCGTCGGAGACAACTATTTCACAGCCGAGCGGTTCGGGCTTCAGAACACAATGTCGCGGATTTTCAACGCGGCGCTCGAAGACGTCCCCGGATACGAAGTTCTTCCCATCTGGGAGCGCTCGTATCCCGACCCCGGACTGGAAGCCGGGTTCAACTATTTCAGCGCGGGCGACGACCCGAGGGTCTTCTTCAACCTCGACGCTTTGGACTCTGCGACCGCCACATCTTCGGCGCATGTCTTGGCGGCGGGCGTCGTGCGCGAGCTAAAAATCAACAAGAACGCAAAACCGCCCCACGATGAAACGGTGAAGATGAAGATTTCAATCGTGCTGTACGACGCCGAAGAAGGGGAATTCCTGTTCTTCAACACATACGAGGGAGACACCGCCGGGACAAAGGAACAGGTGGACGAGGAGTCGCTGCCCGAACGAGACGGCAGGGTCCCAAGGGATATCCGCAGGTTTGCCGACAGCGAGGCGGGCCGCATTTTTATGTCCCTCGTCCCCGGCATGATAAAGGACGTTTCCGCCGCGCTGGAAGCGAAAACCGCCGAGCCTGCCGCCCCTGAAGAATCGAAGTAATCCGCGCCGGCCCCGGCCCGCTTTCCGGCGCTATTTGTCATCGCGCAACGCGTTTTTATCTTTTTTGTTTACAACCCCGCCCAATTTAGAGTTAGAATAGCTCAGACAACTTGATATGGGCTTGCCCGGCAGGCCCATATTTCAACCCCGGAGGACGCCGATGAAAATCGCCAAGGTCGAGTTGTATCACGTCCAGATCCCGCTTGAAAAAACATTCTACCCCACATGGATACCCGGATATCCGCAGACTCACAACTCTTTCACGCTGGTCAGGCTGGAAACAAAGTGCGGCATTGAGGGATGGAGCGCTGGCGCGGCTATGGGCAGGGAGCGGGAAGGCCTAGGCGACCTCATCGGCGGATACCTGATCGGACTCGACCCGGAGGACATCCCTACGGCGAACCAGAGGCTCAAAGAGGCAAGCTACCTCGGCTGGCGCAACTACTGGATCGAGCCGGCGTTCTGGGACATCGTGGGAAAAAGCAAAGGCAAACCCGTGTACGAATTGCTGGGCGGATCGGCAAGACCCGTCGAAACATACATCTCCACCGGAGAGATGCGAGACCCCGCTCAACGCGCTGAACAACTTCTCGAAATGGCCGAGCGCGGCTTCAAAACAGCAAAACTGCGAGTCAAAAACATAGAGCTGAAAGACGACATCCGCCATGTCGAAACAGTCGCCTCGCGGGTGAGCGGCAAGCTTATCATGGGCGTGGACGCCAATCAGGGATGGCTTGTCACCATCATGGCTAGGATGCCCGCATGGACGCATGAGCGCGCCTATGAGTTTGCCGTCGCCTGCGCCCGCAACAACTTCCGCTGGCTCGAAGAGCCTCTGGATTCCCGCGACTATGACGGCCTAGCCGCTCTGCGCGCGAAAAAAACCGGCGTCCGCCTCGCAGGCGCCGAGCTTAACTACGGCTGGGACGAAACTAAGGTGATGATTGAGAAAGGCTGCCTCGACGCCTATCAGCCCGATTCGACATTCTGCGGAATCTCTCAGGCCAAACGCACGCTGGACGCCTGCCGCGAAAAAGGCCTCGACTTCTCCCCGCACACATGGACGAATGGCATCGGCCTCATCATCAATATGCACCTGTGGCTGGCGGACGCGGAACGAAACCTGCCCCTTGAATACCCTCTCGAAGAGCCTTCATGGATCCCCCGCTGGCGGGACGGCATACAAGAGTCCCCCATACTTCCGGATTCCGAAGGCAGGCTCGCGCCTCCCACCGAACCCGGCCTCGGGCTCCGCATCGACCCGGCCAAATTGCGCCGTTACGGACGCCGCTTCTTCAAAATGACGGAACTCGGCCTAAAATTCAAAGTCGTCCGCGAAAAAGGCGTAAGCGAAGCCGTCAAACTTGCCAAACAGAAAAAACAACTCGAACTCGAAAGTTAGCTCCCGCAGCCAGTCGCAACGCTCCGCTTAGAATCATAAACAATATGATTTCGTTGCGATTGTTTATATCATATTTACGAATACATGGAATAAAATTTCTTCGGCGCGGACTTGAAGCTTTTTTGAAAGTTTCCTATGGGTATCTGTTACAAAATTCCCTTTAACAATGACTATGGCCGCGCCTATATCAACACGCTTGTGTTCGCGCTATGGCGTCCATGGCGACGGAGACTATTTTTGCGATGTCGAAAGGTTTCTGGACGTAATCGAGCGCGCCGTTGTTGAGCATTTCCGAGGCGTCCCCTTCGACGCTGTAGCCGGAGCAGATGACAATTTTCGCGCCGGGGTCAATCTCCTTGAGCGCGGCGAAGATTTCCTTGCCGCCCATCTCGGGCAGAAGCATATCGAGAAGAACGATGTCTATGAGGCGGAAATTGTTTCTAAAGAAGTCCACCGCTTCCGCGCCGGAGAGAGCGGTCGCAACGTTGAAACCGGAGAATTCGAGCGCTTCTGATATCATCTGGACATATTCCTTGTCGTCGTCGATGATGAGCGCCGTGCCGCATGCATTCCGTTGAGCAGGCTCGGCCGGCTCCTTTTCCTGAGACTCGTATTTTGTATTGTCTACGGCGGGGAGATAAACGCTGAACTCAGCGCCCTCGCCTTTGCGCGCGCGGACGTCGATGAAGCCTCCGTGCGCGACGACGATGCCATGCGCGACGGAGAGTCCTAGCCCCGACCCTTTTCCTCTTTCTTTTGTTGTGAAGAAAGGCTCGAAAAGCCGGTCGAAAATCGATTCATCGATTCCCTCGCCGGAATCCTTGACGGAGATCACAGAAAACGCTCCTGCCGCCACGCCGCGCGCGGACGCCGTCTCTTCGTCGATAAGCGTTCCCCGCGTTTTCAACGTAAGTTTTCCGCCGTCAGGCATCGCGTCGCAGCCGTTCAGGCAGATGTTTAGAACGGCTTGGACAATCTGGTTGGCGTCAACATTCACAATCTTGGCGGTTTCGTCGGCTTCGACCACGACGGATATTTTTGACGGGGCCACGCTTTCCAGCATGTCCGCCACCTCGTTTACGATTTCCTCCGGGCGCGCCGTTCTGACATTGAGTTTTTCCTTGCGGGCGAACGCGAGCAGCTTCATTGACAGTTCTTTTGCCCTCATACAGGACTTATGGATGCGTTTGAGTTTTTCCCATTCCGGGGAATCCGGCGTCGCTGATTTAAGGAGCATTTCGGCTGTTCCGCTGATAGTGGCGACGATGTTGTTGAAGTCATGGGCGACGCCGCCTGCCAGCCGCCCGATAGCCTCCATCTTCTGCGACTGAAGAAGCTGTTGCTCGATTCGCTGTTTCTCCTCCTCCATTTTCTTCAGGTCGGACACGTCCATCATCGCGCTGAGAGCGCCGATGACGCTTCCCGAGGAGTCCGTGATCGGGCTGGCGTTGCATAGGACGAATATAGTTTCTCCAGTTTTTCTTTTAAGCGCGAGCGGGCGGTTGCGAATCCTTTCGCCCGCGTGGAGCGCGGAGGGTTCTTCAGCGACATCCGTCATACTTATCAGAGACAGCTCTTCAATTGGATAACCGAGCAGGTCCAGTCCCGCTCGGTTCGCGTCAATGAACCTGTTTTCAGCGTCGAACACGAATATGGCGGCGACAGACTCGTCGAATATGCCTTTGTACTTTTCCCTGCTCACCCGCAGCTCCGCCTGAAGCCGTTTCTGGACGGCGATCTGGCGGCGGAGGACGAAGATAGCGGCGGCGGCGAACAGGATGACCGCGCCCGCCGCTATGGCCACGTATATTGCGTACGCAGGCAGGGTTTTCTCCGCGGGTTTCTCCATCCAGCCAGCGAGAGCTCTGTAGTAAGGAGAGTCCGGCTCGCGGAACCACCTGCCGAGCCAGTTGTCAATCGTCTCAAGAATGTCGGCGTTGCGTCCCTGCCCGGTCGCGAAATGCAACGCCACGACATCGAAGATGATGGTCGTCTTCACAAGACCGTATTCGCGGTAAAAATAGTCGCCGAAGAACCTGTTCGTGAGGGCGGCGTCCGCCCGCCCGTCGGCGACCATCCTGAACGCTTCTTCCATCGACCTCGCGGGGACTACTTCTACATGATAGCCGAACCCCCCCACCATCTGCTCAAGCGCCTTCTGCTGTATGGAGCCTTCGAGCAGCGCCACCTTTCTGCCGTTAAGGTCGGACATCATGGCTATCGCCTTCGACGGGCTTGTGTACACCCGCGACCAGCTTTCGGCCACCGGCTTCTTGTGGAAATCGAACCTCTCGTCCCTCTCTATCGAGTACGCGACGTCCGGCATCAGATCGATGCGTCCATCCTCCAACCGCCTGAGGCAGTCCGCCCATTCGCACTGCTCGTACTTGATTGTCCAGCCTTCCCGCTTTCCTATCTCCTCGACAAGCTCAACGAAGAACCCCGCCGGCTTTCCGTCCTCTCCGGTGAATACCTTAGGCTTATTCTCGTATATGCCGACCCGGACTATCTTTTCTGCGAAGGCGCGCGAAGGAGCTGGCGCAACCGTCACGGCACATGCTAACATGGCCAGCGTCGCGCATATCACAAATGCGGCTCTGGAATCTTTTTTCAACTCCCGGCCTCCCCCGGCGCCGAAACAAGTCGCGGCGTCTTAAGGAAAATAATAGCTCCTTATGTTCTACGAAGCTGTCGCTTTCGGGCTAACCCGCATTTTTCACCAATGCAGGCTAATTGCGGCGCACTCTGCAAAAGCGCTTATCAGGAATACATTGGCGTCCGCATAAATAGTAATATAACACGATTGTACTTTTTTTTGAACATTCGACTCTTTATCAACTTTAGTGTTTGCGATATTTATTCGCTGATTTTTATAATCGCCGGCGCGCTTCCGGCGACTAGCGCCCTTTTCTTTTTCCAAATGATTTCTTTGTGCGAGGGCCTGAAATCAGCGTCGAGGAATGTTATCGGGCCGAGGGAAAGGATAGTCGCGCGGGAACCGGGGACTCCGACAGCTTCTAGCCGTACAGCTTCTATGTCTTCCGGGCTGCAACCCTCCGGCATAAGGACGCCGAGCCGCGCCTTGCCGGCCCCTTTGAAGCGCATCTCATCGACGCCTTGAGAAGCGGAGCGCCACTCCCCGCCGCCAGCCGCTTTCAGCGAAATCTCGATGCCGGGGCCTCCCGGAGGCACATCCGCTTCAATGTCAACAAGCGCGTACAGCCTCGGATCGTCTATCTTCATTCGCTCAGGGTCGGGAGTCGATTTCGTCAGTTTGCCCTCTCTTGTCAACTCCTCGAAAGCAACCCGGTTGATCCACGGCTCACGGTCAAGCATCCTTTCTCTAACACCGTCCGCATCGAATTCCACGGGGTAATTCATGAAGACGAATGGCGAATCGCCGTCGTCGCAAACCATATTGTTGAAAGTGCACACGCGCAACACGGGATGCTCCCCGATTTTTCTGCCATTAAAAGGAAGCTCCTCATGGTTGGGACCTTGGAAAGTTTCCGACACGAGCCGCCCGTCGGCGTCGAAAGCGACTCTGTAAACATATTCGATGTCGACCGTGCGGCCGTAACGCGCCATCAACTCGGCGGTCTTTGTTCCGCCGTCCTCGTTGGAGAATAAAACAGTATATTCGAGAGCGATGCCGGAGGCTGTCGCGCTTTCAACGGTCCACATCATGAGCGGCGCGTCGCTGCTCTCGTTGTCCTGTCTGCCGAGCAGGACGGGCGCGCGACTAATGCGCTCGTATCCATCGTCCCTCGGATACAATATGCCCGCCGACACTGATTCCACAACGACCCTCCCCTCTTTTTTCGAAGGGTCCGCGACCGATACTGTGTGCCTGCCCGCGCCGACAGGTCCGAGGAATACCTTATACTCCGCCGCCTCGCCGCCCCTGATAGGGATGAGGGACGCCCTCTTTTTGCCATTCAGCAATACTACTAGAGGCGGCCGCCACCTGCTTTTTGCCCACGTGTAGCCCGGGGCCGCCACTTTTACCGCCGCGTAAGCCTCTCCGGCCTCCACCGCGTCGAAAACTGCTTCAGGAAACATTCCAACTGTCGGATGCTCCTGCGCAGCCACCGCCGACACAAAAAGAACCGCCGCCGCGAAAACGCATATAAACCTTGTTTTCATACGCCCCCCGGTCACATTTTACCTTCGCGCGCTCTCCGACGCAAAGGAATGCCGAAACCGTAGTCGCGCTGAACCCTGCGATAGATTTCATCCCGCCACTTCATTTCATCCCTCTTATTTAGTACAATCCGGTTTAGCAAAAAGATAAGGCGGGACAGCAATAGCGTTGTTATAGATATTCGGGCCTGAGCAAGCTCTGCGGAAATCATCATGGCGCGTGAGACGGAAAAACAAAGCGTTGCCATACTCGGCGGCGGAATCGCCGGGCTGTCCTGCGGCTATTTCCTAAAAAAAAGGAACATCCCGTTCACAATATATGAATCAGGCGGCGCACACGGCGGCAACTGCTCGACTTTCGCCGTCGGAGACTTCCGTTACGATTCGGGCGCGCACAGGCTGCATGACAAAGATCCGGATGCCACAGCGGAAATAAAATCGCTGCTCGGCGAACGGCTGCGCAAAGTTTCCGCTCCCAGCCACATATATCACGAAGGAAGGATGATACTATTTCCGATATCTGCGCCGGACGCGTTTAAGAAACTCGGGGCGGCGTTATCGATGAGGATCGCCGCCGAGGCGCTGTTCGGCCGCGCCCTGAACCGCGGCGACGCCGCGGACTTCGAGAGCCGATCGCTTAAGCAATATGGAAAAACTCTCGCAAACCTCTTCCTTCTCAATTACTCTGAAAAACTCTGGGGCATCCCGTGTTCGCGCCTCAGCGCCGAGGCGTCCGGCGGACGGCTTAAGGGGATGAATTTAATAAACGTAGTTGCGGCGGCTCTGGGACTTCGGGGCGCAACAGAGCACATGGACGGAGATTTCTATTATCCTGACGGCGGGATTTCGGCCATCTCTGAAGCGATGGCAGATTTCATCGGACGCAAGAATATTCACCTGAACTCAACAGTAACCGGCATCCACGCGGAAGCGGGCGAAATCGCGGAAATTGAAGTCAACGGAAAATCTGTGGAGGCCGCCGCAGGGGTGGTCTCGACTGTGCCATGCGACGAGTTTGTCAGGATGATGACTCCCGCGCCGCCGCCCGGAATCCGCGCCGCCGCAGATTCGCTCAAATTCAGAGATATGATTCTAGTCGCGCTGTTTCTGGACGTCGAATCGGTGTCCGGCTCGGCCACTATCTATTTTCCTGATTCGAAATATCCTTTCACGAGAGCCTGTGAGCCGAAAAACAGGTCGGAAGCAATGTCTCCTTCCGGAAAAACTTCTCTCGTATTTGAAATCCCCTGCGCGGAGGGCGACGCAGCATGGAGCAGGAGCGACGATGAAATCGCGGATATAGTCGCCGAGTCGCTGTTGTCCACCAATCTCGCCCGAAAAGACAATATATTGTTTTGCGCCGTCCGCCGGATTAAACGCGCCTATCCGGTCATGGAGATAGGCTTCGAAAAACCTCTCCGCGTTGTGATGGATTATCTAGGAGGGTTCAGAAACCTCAGGCTCGCCGGTAGAAACGCCGAGTTCCATTATTCGTGGATGCACGACATGATTGCGCGCGGAAAATCGATTGCCGGAGAGTTCCGGACAGAGCGCGACGGCGAGGTCGGCGGAGCCTAGACAAATCCGGGTTTTAGAACAACACTTTCTTTTAATCGCGCGGACACCGAGGAAGATTATGAAAAAGAAAAAAGCAGGAAAAGACAAACAGCAGGAAAAAGCGAAGGCTGGCCCCGGCGGAAAAAACGAGCGGGAGAAAACAGTCGCAGGGTCTTCCGCCGAATCCGGCAAACCGACCCGGATATCGACAGACGTTATATGCGCTGTCGCTGCTGCGGCAGTCATAATCGCCCATTTCATCATCGTAGCGACGTGCTTCCGCCCGGCGACGTCCAACATGGACTCTCACGGCTATTACAAGCAAGCGCGCCTGATAGCGGAAAAGGGAAGGACATACGAAATCAAAGAGTCGCGCGCTCAGTATACCGGATACACTTGGAGAAACAGTTCGGAAGAAAGGTACGACAACTTGTGGCCGGTGGGATTTCCGGCGATTCTTGCTACCGTTCGCGCGGCGTTCGGACCGGAAGGGGCATATTGGGCGGATCCTGTGATGGCGGCGCTGGCGCTGGCGGCGTTCTACCTATTGTGCCGCGCGCTAATCGGGCCGGGATGGGCGCTCGCCGCGCTCGCGGTGTTCGTCCTCAACCCGCTCTTTAACCAGCATATTCAATACCGCTATTCGCATATCGCCGCGTTGTTGATGTTGATGGCGTCTATGGCGTTTATAGAAGCCGGATGGAACAAGAAGAGGGCGTTTTTGTGGTTGTTCGCGGCGGGTTTTTTCGCGGGATACCTACCTTCGATAAGACTTCTGGAGTGTTTTCTAGGGCCGCCGCTCTTCCTATATGTGGCGGCGCGAGCGTTGAAAGAAAAACCGTTCTGGAAAAAGCCCGCAGCGTTCGCCGCCGGCGCGGCGGTCCCAATCGCCGCGTTCTGTGTCTGGAATCATTTAACATACGGAGCGTTCTGGCGCACGGGTTACTCCGTCTTCGAATATGGCGAGATGGGAATCTTTTCAATTGAATACCTTGCGCTGTATTCTCTTTCGTACATTCAGAAACTGTTGGGCGAAGGCGGAGGGTTCGCGCTGTCTCTCGGAGCGCTCGGCATAGTCTGGCTGTGTTCGCGAAGGGAAACGTGGCTGACAGGGGCGCTGCTGGCCGCGCTTGCGATCCCTTTCACGCTGGTGCAGATGTCGTTCACCATTCACCCGAATCCGGGAGCCACGCGGTATTTTCTTTCCATGATGCCCCTTTTCACGCTGGCTGCCGTGTGGATGCTGAAAGATTTGTCCGGCGGAAAAGCGGCTATGGGGGCACTGCTCGCGGCAACCCTCATCGCCCTGTCCGCTTTATGGGGCGTCCCGCAGGCGAAGTATTCGCTGAACACGCTTAAAACCCGGCAGAACGCTCTGTCCGGCATCGCGGACATGCTCGAACAGAATGTGCCGCGCGGCTCGGTAGTCGTCGCCGACGAGGTTGTCGCTCAGCATCTCGATGTTCTGGGCTACTGGAAAGTGGCGGAAGCCACTCTTCTGGTGGAAGACAGGGAGCGGCGCTACGGCAACATGCCGCAGAATTATAAAATTGCCGCTTTCGCTTCCGACCTGCGCGAATGGGCCGGAGACGGCGGAAGGATATTCTGGGTCGGTAAAGACGCCGTCGAGCGCAGGATCGGCCCCTTCCTCGGCGGAGGCTCTCGTCTCGAACCGGTCGCGGATATCACATTCGAAAAGAATCCATATCTGATAGATAGCGATTTTGCGCTCAGGACAAGAAACCGCACATCGCCGAATCTGCCGCCTATCCTTAAACGGGGTTGTTTCAACTTTGATTTGGGAGCGCAGGGCAGATTGGACATGGCGTTCGCCTCTCTGCTCGACGGTTCTCCGGTCAACCTCTATGAGATAACCGGTTTGCGTTGACCGCCCGATCGGAAACGAATTCTAACGGCTAACCCGTGTTATAAACATTTTCTTTTTCTCTGATTATTTTAGCTAGAGCGGAAGGGTCGATGCCGCGTCCGGTGACGATGACGGCGACGCGTTTGCCGGCGACGCCGGGGATGCCGCCGAGCAGCGCCGCCACGCCCGCCGCTCCGCCTCCTTCAACCGCGATGCCATGTCTTTTGAGCATCATATAAACCGCGTCCGCCAGCGCGGCTTCTGAGACCGCGGCGGCCTCGTCCACAAGCGAGTCGAAAAGCTCGAACATATCGTCTGCGATTATCTCGCCTGTGAGAGCGTCCGCCAGAGAGTCGCCGATGGGAGACTCCACGCGGCGTCCGGCTTTCTTGGATTCGACAAAAGGAGCAGAGGTTTCAGGTTGAACGCCGATAACGCGTATGTTCGGGTTGAGATCTTTTGCGGCGACGGCGCACCCGCACGCCAGCCCGCCCCCTCCGACGGGAACGACTATGACGTCCACTCCCCCCGTCTGCTCCATCAGTTCCAGCGCAACCGTCCCCTGCCCCGCCATCACCGCTGTGTCATAGAACGGGTGGATGAACACCCGCCCGCTCTCCCTCTCAAACTTATGCGCCCGTCTCTCCGCGTCGTCGTAGTCCGCGCCTTCGAGCCGTATCCCGGCCCCGAACCTGCCCACGCTCTCCGCTTTTATCTTCGGCGTGTTCACAGGCATGAACACCACCGCGTCCACTCCGGAGAGCGACGCGCAGTAAGCCACCGCCTGCCCGTGATTGCCTGCGGACGCGGTGACCACTCCCCGGCGTTTTTCCTCTTCTGTCAACAGAGACATCCGGTTGAACGCGCCTCGGAGCTTGAACGAGCCTACAGGCTCCAGCAGGTTTTCGAGTTTGAGAAAGACTTGCGCGCCCGACGCCTCGCCGAGCGCCGCCGACCGGACTACGGGCGTCTGAGGCGCCACCGCCGACACACATCGCCGCGCTTCGTCGATTTGTTCATATTTAAGGTCGATCATTCGCCCCCGGTCAGACGAACGCGCCGTCTTTGAAGACGACTTTGCCGGCGGCGACGGTGGCAGCGACTTTTCCGCGGACGCGCCAGCCGTTGAAGGGGCAGTTGCGCCCTTTCGAGAAGAACTTGGAGGCGTCCACCGTCCATTCGGCGGCGGGGTCGAAAAGAACGATGTCCGCGGGAGCGCCGGGCGCTAGAGCGCCAGCGTTCAGGCCCAGCACCGCGGCAGGGCCGGATGTTAGCTTGCTTATCAGCAATTCAAGCGGCGCCGCGCCCGTCTCGACGAGCCGCGTGACAAGGACCGCCAGCGTGGTCTCCAACCCGACGAGGCCGAACGGGGCGTCGTCGTACGAGACTTCTTTTTCGTGGACGGCGTGCGGGGCGTGATCGGACGCGATGGCGTCTATTGTTCCGTCGAGCAGCCCGGCTATGAGCGCCTGCCTGTCGTTCTCATCGCGCAGCGGCGGGTTCACCTTAGTAGCGGTGTCGAACCCCATAACAGACTCGTCGGTAAGGACGAGGTGGTGCGGGGTGACGTCGCAGGTGACGCGAAGCCCGCGCGCTTTGGCGCGCCTGACGGCGTCCACCGATTCGGCGGAACTGATGTGCGTCAGGTGCAGCCGCCCGCCTGTGAGCGCCGCCAACTCGATGTCCCTGAGAACCATCACCGTCTCAGCTTCCTTTGGAATGGGCCTCATCCCGATGGTGGTGGAGACCATGCCCTCGTTCATCACGCCGGCGCCCGCGAGGTTTTTGTCCTCCGCGTGCGACATTACGGGAATGCCGAACATCTTTGTGTATTCGAGGGCGCGGCGCATCAGTTGCGCGTTCATCACCGGGTTTCCGTCGTCGGTGACGGCGACAATGCCCTCGTTCATCATGTCGCCTATCTCGGCGAGTTCCGCGCCCTCGCGTTTTTTTGAAATCGCGCCCGCGATAAAAAGCCTGCCGAGGCCCGCCGCGCGCGCCTTGTCATTCACGTATTTCGCGACCGATTTGGTGTCGATGTCCGGCTTTGTGTTCGGCATGCAGACGACGGAAGTGAAACCGCCGGCGGACGCCGCGCGAAGCCCGGTCGCAACGTTTTCCTTGTATTCGTAGCCGGGGTCGCGGAAGTGAACGTGGATGTCCACCAGCCCCGGAGCCGCCTTCAGCCCGGACGCGTCCAGAACCTCCGCGCCCGCCGCAGAGGGTTTTCCGATTTCCCTTATGACCCCGTCCTCGACGAGGATATCGTTGCGCCCGGCATTTTTGCCCGCCGGGTCGATTATCTCCGCTCCCTTAATTAACAGCTTCATGCGCGGCCTCCTTTCCCCCTTCAAGCAGATAGAGCACGGCCATTCTCACCACCAGCCCGTTCCTCACCTGCTCCTCGATGTAAGTGTCGTTCCCGTCGGCGACGTCGTGGGAGATTTCCACCCCCCGGTTGATCGGCCCCGGATGCATCACGATGACGTCTTTCTTGAACTTCGAGAGCAAGTCGCCGTTCACGCCGAACAGTTCCGCGTATTCCTTGAGGGAAGGCAGGAGGCTGTCCTTCTGGCGCTCGGTCTGAACGCGCAGGAGGTAGAGAACGTCGGTGTCCTCGAAAATCGCGTCGGGGCGGTAGTGGACTTGAGCGCCGAGTTTTTCGATGTTGACAGGGAGCATCGTGGGTGGGGCGACGAGCCGGACGTTGGCGCCCATCTTGGTCAGCGCGAAGATGTTCGAGCGGGCCACCCTGCTGTGCGCGATGTCGCCCATTATCGCCACGTTCAGCCCTTCGAGCCTGCCCAGTTTCTGCCTTATCGTAAACAGGTCCAGCAAGGCCTGAGTCGGGTGCTCGCCGAAACCGTCGCCGCCGTTGATCACCCTGAAGTCGCCCTGCTTGGCGATGAACTCCGGAGCGCCTGTGTGCGTGTGCCGCACCACAATATAGTCCGCGCCGAGAGCCTTCATAGTGAGCGCGGTGTCTTTCAGGGACTCGCCTTTGACGGCGCTACTCGTGCTCGCCGCGAAGTTCAGCACGTCCGCGCTCAGCATCTTCGCCGCAAGCTCGAACGACATCCGCGTGCGCGTGCTAGGCTCGAAAAACAGCGTCACCACCACTTTGCCGCGCAGCGCCGGCACTTTCTTTATCGGCCTGTCCAATATCTCAAGAAACACTTTGGACTGGTCGAGTATCTTCGTGATATCTTCCTTGTCCAGAGTGCGAATTCTTATCAGGTTTCTATCCATAAATCCTCCGTGTTCGATTCAGGCGGGATTATTCGTCGTCCGCGGCGCGGTCGAGACTGCGCCCCAGAGTGACCCCCTCGATGCCGTCCACCTCCCGCAGCCTCACGTGAACCCACTCGAGGCGCGACGTCGGGATGTTCTTGCCCACGTAGTCCGCCCTGATTGGCAGCTCCCTGTGACCCCGGTCGATGAGCGCCGCAAGCTGTATCAACTGCGGACGCCCCAAGTCCATTATCGCGTCCATCGCCGCCCGGATGGTGCGGCCTGTGTAGATCACTTCGTCGGTGATCACTATCCGCGAGTTCTCCACGTTGAACGGAACGGTTGTGGCCCGCACCTGAGGATGATGGCGCATGTGAGACAGGTCGTCGCGGTAAAGAGTGACGTCCAGCGCGCCGACGGGCACGTCCGCGCCCTCGATTTCCTTGATAATCGCCGCCAGCCGCTCGGCGATGGGGACCCCGCGCGTCTGCAAGCCCAGAAGCGCCAGCCGCTCGGCCCCTTTGTTCTTTTCCAGAATCTCATGCGCTATCCTTATCAGCGCCCTCTTGATCCCCTCTTCGTCCATTATTTCAACAGTTTTCGACTTCAATCCGCGCCGCCTCCATTCCGCGCGCCGAAACGTCCGCGCGCATAAAAAAAGCTTCCCCTCAGGGAAGCTTTTCAGGCCTATGTCAGGTTGCGTCTCATGATTCCCACCTTGCCGGCATCTCCGTACCGGCTTAAAGCTATCCTGATTATCCACGCCCCCGGAAAAAAATCAAGCCCCCGCGTTGAATTCACTTTTGCTTCATCGCGCAAAAAACGAGCTGTCGGCGATTCACCGCCTTGATGACGGCATAATAATTCTGTTCAGCCAGAATATCCAATATAAGATTTCTCGTCATGCCCATTTTCGTTTTCTTAATTCTCTAAGCTTTGAAATTCCCGCATTATTATGTTAAGCAAACTGCCATTCACTCAGCCTGACTGTTATATGCGCGCTTAATCCTCATTTTCAAGAATCACTATCGCTTCCATTTCAACCAGCAGTTCAGGCCTGCAGAGCGTCGCTTGAATGCATGTGCTGGCCGGAAAAACTTCAAGCCCCTGTTCCTTGAAGAATTCGAACCTGACCTGAGCCAAATCGTGATAGTGTTCTTCCATGTGCTTAAGATAGATAGTCGTGCGCGCCACATTGCGCCATGTGGCTCCCTCGGACTTCAGTAATTCCGTCACATTCTCCAGCATTCGACGCGCTTGGGCCTTCAGATCGCCTTGATGTATGCTCAGGCCCTGATCATCCACGCTCGCGGTTCCTGAAATGAACAGCATTGCGATGCCTTTAATATCCACTCTCGTGCCTCGCGAAAACGGCACCGGCTTGTCGTAGTCATACGCCTCGTTCAACATGTGCGGAATCTTCATCGGCCTCGTCTTCATAAACTGCCCTCCTAAGTTTTTGCTTAATATGAACACAGTATCAGCCATCCTGTTTTACATGTCAACGAGCCGGATCGCTTGTATTGAACCGCGCCGCGCCGAAATCTTTTTCATCGTTTTTTTTCTTGCGCGCGGCGAATCCGGGTTAACAAAAAAAGCGGCTCGGAAATGGAGCCGCTGGAGCTTGAACCGTGTTGCGGACGGTTCAATGAGGTAGGTTGCTGAAACGGGCAAAGTCCGCGGGCTTTGACCGCCCGCGGACGCTGTCCATATTCATCGTTGTCTGCCGCCGCGCGGGGACTGTTCCGCCCGCGCCAGCGCTTGGGTTACTTCTCCACTTTCGCCTGTTCGGTCTGAGCAGGCGCGTCCACCACTGCGGGAGCGGCGGGCTTCACTTCGATGCCCATCGCCTGAACCACGAGTGTGGAAATGTCTTTGAGTTTAAGTTTCTCTTCCATTTCAATGAGCTTTACGCCGTCTTCGATCATCTGCATGCAGTACGGGCAGGCGACCGCGATGGTGTCCGCTCCGGTGTTGGCAAGCTCTTTGGCGCGGCGGACGTTGAGCCGTTCGTCGCCGGGCACGTCGAGGTCCATGTCCATGAAGTAGTTGCCGCCGCCCGCTCCGCAGCAGAAGCTGTCTGCGCATTTGTTCTTCGGCTCTATGGCGGTCACGCCTTTGATGGACTTTACGACGCTGCGCGGCTGTTTGGTCTGTCCGGCGTACCTGCTCAGGTAGCAGGGATCGTGATAAACCACTTTGCCCGCCACTTCTTTATTGAGCTTTATCTTGCCCTGCTCTATCAGCTCGGTGAGGAACTGTCCGTGATGGACGACTTCGTACTTGCCGCCGAACTGGCTGAACTCGTTTTTGAGAGAGTTGAGGCAGTGGGGGCAGATGACCACTATGCGGTTGAACTTGATGGAGTTGAGTATCTCGACCTGATTCTTGGCGAGGCTCTGGAAGACGTTTTCGTCGCCGAGGCAGCGCGCGGGGTCGCCGCAGCATGTCTCGTTGTCGCCGAGCATCGCGAACTTAACACCGGCGGCGCGCATGATGGCCATCATGTTTTCGGCGATGTGCTGTTTGGCTTGGTCGTAGTTGGCGACGCAGCCGAGCCAGAAGAGCACGTCGGTTTCTCCGCCGGCGTCGATGATGTCGGGCATCTCGCCTTTGATCCAGTTGAGGCGGCCCTGTTGCGGGCCGAACGGGTTGCCGCGCTGTTCGAGCGCCTTGAGGGCGTTCTTCGCGTCCGCAGGCAGCCTGCCGTTCATCATAACTTCCGATCGGCGCACTTCGACGAGCTGGTCGATGTGCTCGATCATCGCCGGGCACACTTCCATGCAGGCTCGGCAGGTGCGGCACAGCCACAGCCCGTGCTCGTCCAGCACGTCCCCCACAAAGGGTTCGAGTTCGATCGGCTGCTGTTCTGCGGCTCCCTCTTCGCCTTCAGCCTTGGCTCCGTCGCCGCCGGCTTTGGCTTTTTCCTGCGCTTCATACATCTTATAGAGCGATTTCTTCAGGGACTGTACTACTTTGCGAGGCACTAACGGATATCCGCACTGGCTGACCGGGCATGCCTCTTCGCAGCGTCCGCATTCGAGGCAGGCGTCCAAGTCGAGGGCGTTTTTCCATGTGAGGTCTTTCGCCGTTGTGTGTCCGAAGTTGAACTCCTCGACATCGTCGCGGGAGAAAAGCTCTTCGAGGTCTTCCCTCTGCAGGGAGCCTTTCGGCTTGTCGTTGGCGAACATGTAGTTGGCCGGGATGAGCATGATATGGAAGAATTTGGTGTAAGGCAGAGAAGCTATGAGGGCGAAGGTGGCCAGCGCGTGTGTCCACCACACGAGCGGGTAAACCACCGGCACGGAAGCTTCGGAGAAAACGCCCATCGCCTTGGAGACGGCAAACCCGAACGGGCTGTACGCCGACCACGGATCGCCCGCGAATTGAATTCTCAGCCCTTCGAGAACGAACCCGCCGAGAGCGATGAACAGCAACAGGCCGAGCATGTACGCGTTCTGCCAGTCGGTTTGCAGCGTCTTCGGTTTGAGAACATATCTGCGAATGATAGCTATCGCAAGGCCGACCACGAGGAAGAAACCCGCTATGTCCGCCAGAAAAGAGACCGCCAGATAGAGGTTGCCCTTAAAGAATGTCAGCCCCAAAAGCGGTTTCGTAACGTCAATTTCGACGGTCAGTATAGCAGTCGTGATAGCCAGCATGATGAACGACCAGAAGATCATCGAGTGAAAAACGCCCGGCATGAGTTTTCTGCGGACGCGTCTTTGCATGACCGTTTCGACCGCCATTTTTACCACGCGTCCCACAACGTCGCCGAAGCGCTCGTTGGCGGGCTTCAGGGCTTTCCACTGCATGATTTTCTTGTACACGCCGTAACCGAAAACAGCGAACGAAGTGATCATGAAGATGTACATCACCCAGTGGTGATGCACGTGCCAGTAATATTCTCTATGCGCCATATCCATTTTTGATGTCCCTCCCCGGATGAGTTTTTTTATGGACAGGCCGCCCTTGCGGGCGGCCCATGTTCTGTGTTGTCCGTCCCTTTACTTTTTCACGCCGACCGGCTTCTCCACATCTATCGCCTTCCGGGTCGCCGCGTACGTCTGCGAACCCGACTTGCCGTACCAGAACCTCGTGAACTGACTGGTCACATCGAAGCAGGTTGTCGCCGCTTCAAGCTTCAGCCCCTTGCTGTCCAGAGCTTTCATGAACGGGGACACCACTGCCCGCGTCCTGCCGAGGCTCCACACACACTCCACCAGAGCCACTTCAGCTTCGTTGGCCTCTTCGAGCATCTTTTTGATCCCCGGGCGGTCCATCACCTTTTCGCATTCGTCAACGTCCTCGTACATCGCCACTATCTCGATTCCGTTGGCCTCCGCGTATGCCTCGATCCTTTTCTTCTGTTCCCCTCTGTCCACCACGTTGCCTTCGTTGTCAACGTACATTCCGCTCGCGTATCCGATCGCTTTCATTGTCTTTGCCTCCTCTCTATTTTCACTGTTGTTTTTATTTATCTTTTCCATCTTTTTCACCCCTTTCGGCTTCCTTCAGCCTGCGCCTATTAATATATCAAGCCTAGCGCCAAGCCCATGCCCAACCCGGCAACGCCATAAATAATCCTTCTCATAAAGGCATATTTATTTTATATTGTTTTTTAACCTGAATTTGCGCGTCAGATTTTCACATCAGGCGCATGTAAAACATATTCACCCCCCGGCCCCTCTTGAGAAAAAAATCACAATCTGCTATGAAATTTGGTGAATGTGTTTTTTATTCACCCACCATGCGTTTTTCAGAATCCATAGCTTCTTCATCTGCCGCATAAAAAATTTTCTTTTATTTGCTAGGTGTTT
This sequence comes from bacterium ADurb.Bin236, assembly GCA_002069885.1. GTDB lineage: Bacteria > UBP15 > UBA6099 > UBA6099 > UBA6099 > UBA6099. Next base: position 31,740 of record MWCD01000041.1, read on the forward strand.
TTTCAATTTTCTCCCTTCCATCGCGCGGTGAATAAAAAACATATTCACCAGCGTTTGAAACCCTCTAATTTTTCCCCGTTTTTGCTGTTTTCTCAAAGAATAGCGCCCGAAATCCGGGCGGCCACCGGCACAGGTGTCTATTGTCGCCAGAAATTTTATATATATAATAGACTTACTTTAAAAAGCTGACCGGAGGAGACGAACGATGTCTGCGGCGTTAAAGAAAAAAGCGATTGCGATAGCGGAGTATCTACAGGCCAACTACGACGACGCGACCACCTCGCTCGACTACTCCAAACCGCACGAACTTCTCGTGGCGACCATTCTTTCGGCTCAATGCACGGACGAACGCGTGAACATCGTCACCAAAGACCTGTTCAAGAAATACAGGACGGTGAAAGCGTTCGCGGACGCCGACCTCGGCGAGCTTGAGAAAGACATTCATTCCACTGGCTTCTTCAAGAACAAAGCGAAGAACATCAAAGGCTGCTGCGCGGCGATAATCGAGAAACACGGAGGCAAAGTTCCGGGGACGATGGAAGAGTTGGTGGAACTGCCCGGCGTCGGGCGCAAAACCGCCAACGTCGTGCTCGGCAACGCATTCGGAACTCCCGGCGTGATAGTGGACACCCATGTGTCCCGCATCGCCCAGCGCTCCGGCCTATCGAAAAACTCCGACCCCGTTAAGATTGAATTCGACATCATGGAGCTTATCCCTCAGAAGATGTGGACGGATTTCTCCAACCAGCTTGTGTGGCACGGCAGGAGGATTTGCGACGCCAGAAAACCCAAGTGCGGCGAATGCGGCATGATAAAACACTGCGACTTCGGCAAGAAAAACGCCGCTCGTAATTAGCCTGATAGCATCCTCGTTTAATTCTCATATAAAGAAAAACACAGCGAGCGAAATTGCGGCGCTTTGAAATGCGGTTTGTCAAATTTCGCCGGGAGCGCCGCAATGATCTTGTCTTTGTTCGATGGCGCAAGAAGATTGAGGGTGAAAAACTCTTCTTTAGGTTTTTTCGGGATTATTAAAAATAATCAGCGCTTTCTTATCCTTATGTTTCTTGAATATCTCCGGGAATGAGCCGATAATATTCACTGTCAAACAGACGGACCGGAGGAACGGCAGGATGAGCGAAGATTACAAAGAGATGGGCGAAAAGCTGCTGAAGGAATGGAAAGGCGACAACTATACATTCGGCGAAGGCGCGCTTGGAGCGGCGGGCGGTTACGCGGCCAGATACGGGAAGAAAGCGCTCGTGGTGGCGGCGGAGTTCGGAGAGCCGGGCGGCGAATGGCTGATGCCGTTCATGCGCGAAGTGGCAGACGGGCTTGACTCGGCGGGCGTTTCGTTCTCAGTCGAAAAAGGCGCGCGCCCGAACGCGCCCCGCGAAGACGTTTATAGAATCGCCATGTCCGTCGCAAAATCCAAACCCGACTGCATAGTGGCCGTCGGCGGCGGCAGCACCATCGACGCCTGCAAGGCCGCTTCCGCTCTGGCCGTTTTCGACGGCAACGATCTGGAACCGTATTTCGGCGTCGACACGGTGTCCGCCATTGCCGCGGAAGAAGACCGCAAGCCGCTTCCGGTTGTGGCCGCGCAGACCGCCGCAAGTTCCGGAGCGCACCTTACGAAATACTCGAACATCACCGACCCGGCCACAGGCGCGAAAAAGCTCATCGTGGACGACATCCTTGTGCCGCCCGCCGCGGTTTTCGACTACAGGACGACCGCAGGAGCGCCGCTCGCGCTCACCCTCGACGGCGCGTTGGACGGAATCGCCCACTGCTGGGAAGTCTTCATGGGCGCCACCGGCAAATCATACTTCGACGAAATAAGAGTCATCACCGAGACGGCGACCCGCCTGATTGTGGACGCGCTCCCGGCCGTGCTCGCCAATCCGAGGGAGATGGAGCCGCGCGCGGCTCTCGGCATCGGAACCGACCTCGGCGGATACGCTATTATGATTTCCAAGCAGAACCCGGCCACTGGCGCGGTGGAAAAAGGCGGCACCAACGGCGGCCACCTCGGCTCGTTCCAGCTTATCGATTTCCTCTCTCACGGCAGAGCTTGCGCCGTGCTCAACCCCTATTACACCGTTCTTTTCGCGGACGCCATCGAGGCTCAGAACCGGGTTATGGGCCGCATCTTCCAAGCCTCCGGATACGTGCCCGGAGACATTGATTTCGACTCGCTCGGCGGGCGCGACCTTGCAGAAACC
>MWCD01000042.1 GCA_002069885.1 bacterium ADurb.Bin236
CCGCCGCCGTAAGCATCGCAATACGATATGCTTAGCGCTGAGCACGGTTCACCGCTATCCTCTCCGGCTTCGCAATATTCATAAGACCAATAGCAATACGGCGACTCGTTGCAAGCGTAAGGGTCATTCTGATCCATGCACGGATTAGCTCCGCAGTGATCGCCGTACCAGAAGCAGCCTTCCCAATTACAAGTATTGATGTCGTAGTACTGCGAGCAGACAGCGCCCTGATCTTGGTCGCACATATATCCGTTCCAAGCACACATGGCATCTTCATCGCATGCGACTTGGTCCGACGGCCCGTACTTGAAGCAGCCAGCATCGCCTTGATTGGCGCAGAATTCCTCGCCATAGAACCACTCGCAATCAGGATCGGAATTGCACGTGGCGGGATCAGTTTGCGAGTAATAACCGCATTCATAATATGCCTCAGCGCACACATTCGATGCAGAATACCAGTTGCAGTAGGCGCTATGAACCTCGCATGAAGCGTCGTCCATAAATGTCGAACAGTACATCTCGCTGTTCATTTCCATGCAATTGCCGGGATCGCCGGGATTCCAGACGCATCCGAAATCCATGTTGCAACTCGTCGGCTCAGTATAACTTCCGCACAACAAATCCCATTGCGTGTTGCATACTCCATAGTATGAATCCCATACACAATATGGCTCGTTATCGCATGCTGTAGATTCGTCCCAGCCGTAACTGGCGCAGCCGGCCGTCCCGAAATTCACGCATATGCTTTCGTTGTAATTCCATTCGCAAGAGCCTACCTGAGCGTCGCAATCGCCATTATTCTCATAAACGCCGCAACCAGCCATTCCTTCAGGCACGCATGTTCCGTTGTTGAAGTTCCATTCACATTCCAATGAAGACGCGATGCAAGCGTTAGGCCCGCCGAATTCTTCGTATGCCGAGCAATCGACGGCTATCGGGCCGCAGTTTCCGTATGGACCGCCGCTCGAGTACCACTCGCAGAAATCAGGATTTTGATTACATGAGTATTCAAATCCATAAGCCTCGCATTGGCTGCCGTGAACAAGCGTCTGACACTGATTTGAGCCATAACCGTCCCAATAACATCCGGTCGTAGCGTTGCAATCGTTATACTCGAAATAATCCGCGCATGTCCCGGTGTCTTCCTCGCATTGGTAGCCGTTCCAGTGTAAGCCCACGCCGCATTGCGCTACACACAACTGATTGCCCGCGTCCCAGTAACAATCAAACGAGCTGCCGCAACTGTATTCATCGCCATTGAAAGCAGCGCAACCCGTTCCGCTTTCCAAACATTGACCATAATAGTCGTTCCACTCGCAACCATTGTAATAACAGTCGCTGATGGTGTAGGATTCGCAACCCAAGTCATCGGTGCAGCTATATCCGTTCCAGTAGCAGTTTTCGTTGTTCTCACAAAAACTTTCAGAATAGTAATCATAACAATTGCCGGTGTCCATGTTGCAGTTATATCCGTCCCAATAACATCCCATAGTTCCGTTGCAGTCGATATCGTTGTAGATGTTCCAGCAGTCAGCTCCGCCCATATCCATCACACACTGGTAGCCGTCCCACATGCAGCCCATCGTATTCGCGCAATCAACATCGTTGTATATCATCGAGCAGTCAGGACCCATGTCTTCTACGCACGCATATCCGTTCCAGTAACAGCCCATCGTGTTCCCGCAATCAACATCGTTGTATATCATCGAGCAGTCAGGCCCCATGTCTTCGACACACGCATATCCGTTCCAGTAACAGCCCATCGTATTCCCGCAATCAACATCGTTGTATATCATCGAGCAGTCAGGCCCCATGTCCTGCACGCAGTACATCCCGTCCCACATGCAACCCATCGTGTTCGCACAATCGATATCGTTGTAAATCATTGAGCAGTCGGGACCGCCGGCCACAACGCACTGGTCCACATCCCACGTACAGAGATAGTCTTTTCCGCATTGCGTCTGACTGGTGTAGTTCCAGCATTCACCGGGGATGATTTCCAAACAAGCCGTTTCGCCAGCGCTCCAATAGCATCCCGGTGCGGCGTCGCAATCAAACTCGCCCGGATAGTTGTAGCAACCGGGTCCGGGATCGAACGCCTCGCAATATCCATCGCCATAGGTGTTCCACTGACAGTACGTAGAGTGAAGTTCGCATAGGACTTGGTCGCTGCCGAAAAATCCGCAATTGCCTCCGTTGTCCAACATTTCACATCCGTTCACTCCGTCGTAATAACAGTTGGCGTCGTTGTTGCAATCGATTGAATTCTCATGCAGTGAGCATACATCGCCGAAATCCTGCACGCATTGGGCATACATTCCATCCCACATGCAACCGAACGTGTTGTCGCAATCCATCGGGTTAAAAATGTTGAAACACTCCGGCGGAGCGATATCTTGGACGCATATCTGCTCCACATCATCCCACAAGCACCCCTGTTGCGTGTTGCACGAATTCATGTCCGTATAAGTGAAACATACCTCGGACATTTTGAACACGCAGGTGGTAGACATCGCATTCCATTCGCATCTTTCGTCGGCGACACAATCCATGTCGTTGAGATGAATATCAGTGCAGTCGCCTTCGAGCGAGAAACAATTTCCCGCGTAGTTGTTCCATCCGCAACTCATGTCGCCAGAACAAGACGGCATATCTTGATAAGCGGCGCAATCGTCAATCACTTCAAAGCACTCGCCGTACATAGCGTCCCAAGAGCATCCGGGCGTTGTCTGACACATCGACATGTCCAAGATAGCGCCGCAGCCGCCGCCGTCAGCCACGCAGTACATCCCATCCCACATGCAGCCCATCGTGTTCACGCAATCGACATCGTTGTAAATCATCGAGCAGTCGGGCCCCATGTCCTGCATGCACATAGCGCCGTTCCAGTAACAACCCATCGTCGCGTTGCACGATGATTCGTCCATCATCATAGGACACGTGGAACCGCCGCCATCCGTCACACAGTACATCCCGTCCCACATGCAGCCCATCGTGTTCGCGCAATCAATATCGTTGTAAATCATCGAACAGTCAGGCCCCATGTCCTGCACACAGGCCGTCCCGTCCCACATGCACCCCATCATGCCGTTGCATGAGAATTCGTCTGTATTATTCCAACATTCGGGATTAACAACGTCTTCAATACAGTATGTGCCGTCCCACAAGCAATCCATTGTCGCGTTGCAAGTAGATTCATTAAGTATATTCCAGCACTCCGGCCCGCCCATGTCTTCGACGCAGTATGTTCCGTCCCACATGCAACCCATCGTGTTCCCGCAATCAACATCGTTGTAGATCATCGAACAGTCGGGCCCCATGTCTTGCATGCACATAGTCCCGTTCCAGTAACAACCCATCGTCGCGTTGCACGATGATTCGTCCATCATCATCGGACACGTGGAGCCGCCGCCGTCCGTCACACAGTACATACCGTCCCACATACATCCCATGGTGTTCGTACAATCGACATCGTTGTAGATCATCGAACAGTCAGGCCCCATGTCATCAATACAATATGTGCCGTCCCACATACAGCCCTGCTGCATCTCGCACATGCCCATATCCGTGTATGTCGAACATACTTCTGACATTTTGAACACACATGTGTTCGACATCGAATTCCATTCGCACCTTTCATCGGCGACGCAATCCATGTCGTTGCTATGAATATCAGTGCAGTCGCCTTCGAGCGAGAAACAAGTTCCAGCGTAGTTGTTCCATCCGCAACTCATATCTCCATTACAAGACGGCATATCCGAATAAGCGGCGCATTCGTCAATCACATCCTCGCAAACGCCGAAGTCATAGTCCCAGCTACAACCGGGGGTTTGGTCGCATATTCCAGAATTTACGTATTGTGAACATGAACCGCCCATGTCCATCACACAGTACATCCCGTCCCACATGCATCCCATCGTGTTCGAGCAGTCAACATCGTTAAGTATTTCGCCGCAAGATATTTCGCCTTGAGCCTCGCCGCAGAAATCCATATTCCATTGACAGGCGGGATCCATATTGCATTCTTCATACGTATGGGCGCCGCAATAGACCTTTCCGCTGTTTTCCAAACAAACCATCTCGGCGGCATTCCAGTAGCAATCTTCCGTATTGGACATGCACGCGCTCATGTCATAGGCGCCGCAAATGCCGCCATCGAAATTGCATCTGGACTTCGAGGTATCCCAGAAACAATTCGCGTCTGTTTCGCACATCCCGGGATCGCCATAAATTTCGCAAGGATCAAAAACTGAAACACATTCCATCAATCCGAAATCGGGATTCGTGCCCTGCGGGCAAACACAGAAGCCCGGCATCATCGGGTCTTCAACCGTTCCGCCAGTGCATTCTGCCGAACAACCGTCAATAAACGGATCCATGAAAGGCGTGGAGCCGCCGCACACGCAACTTCCTTCGCTGTACACCATGCCGTCGGGGCAAATGCTCATGCATTCGCCTGCGGCTTGATCCGGATATGTCCCTTCAGGGCACATGCACATTCCGGGCATTTCAGGATCATCAGCCACAGCTCCGCCTGTGCAGCTTGCCACGCAAGTTTCCAAGAATGGGTCCATGAAAGGCGTGGAGCCGCCGCATACGCAATTGCCGCCGCTGAAAACCATTCCGTCGGGACAGGAACTTTTACACTGGCCGGTCGCATAGTCCGGATATGTCCCTTGCGGACACATGCACATTCCGGGCATCGCGGGGTCGTTCGCCGCAGTCCCGCCCGTGCAGCTTGTCAGACAGCCTTGATTGAACGGATCCATATAAGGAGCCGAGGGGCCGCAAACGCAGCCGTTTGCTCCCGCAATCATTCCGGCAGGACAATTAATAACGCATTGTTTTGTGGTGAAATTCGGCCCGTAACCTTGCGGGCAAACGCACATTCCGGGCGTCTCAGGATTTGTCACCTGTCCGCCCGAACAATTCGCAGAACAAGCAGCCGTAAACTGGTCCATCAAAGGAGCGTTCGGGCCGCATACGCATTCGCCGTTCTGCCCCATTATCATTCCAACCGGGCAACTGCTGACGCACTGTCCGGTGTTTATGTCGAGCGCCGTGCCGGGACCGCATACGCATCTCATATTCGCGGGGTCTCCGATTTTCGGAGCCGGACATGTCGTGTGGCATGTTCCGTAGAACTGATCGAGATACTGCCCTGTGGGGCATGTTACTGCTACAGTGGGACAATAGTTAGTGGCAGCGGTTCCGACTCTGCAAGGACACTGATCCGAAGTATTCGGAGCGCCATCGAGGTCGCAGTCGGGATTGGTCATAAGGTCGCAACCCACCGCGTCCGTTCCTTCCGGGCAAAGTCTCTGGAACGTGCCTGATTCAGTGACCACCACGCCTGTTTCATTAACACAGGGATTCGCGTCATTCACATTGAGTATGCCGTCCGCGTCGCAGTCTCTGCTCGCTATGGCAAAGTCGCACCCCGCGCCCGCCGTGCCCGTCGGGCAGATGGTGGCCGAAGCGTTGGCGACGCATGTTCTGGTCGTCGCGCTGAGAGATGTGCCGGTGGGGCACACGCATTGCTTCATAACTGGATCAATGACCTGTCCGCCCGAACAAGTGGCGAAGCAGCCATTGGATGAAACGTCATAATACAATCCGGTCTGGCACACGCATGCGCGAGTCGCCGGGTCGCCTGTCATCCCGGTGGGACACGCCGGCAGACAGTAGCCTTCCGCGCCGAGGAAGCCTGTGGCGCAGTAACATCTGCCTATCGACGAGTCTGCGACCTGTCCGCCCGTGCACGAGCTTACGCATCCGCCGACCGCCGCGTCAAAATATTGATTAGAGGCGCATTGAGCAAAGCTCGCGACCAGACACGACTGGGCGGATGAGCTCCACATAGTGCCGGAAGGACATATACAGTTGCCTTCGGGGGTCTTTATCTGGCCGCCGACGCACACCGCCGCAGATGGAGTCACCGTCTGATAAGTTCTGGTTCCGGGGTTGTCCTCGGCTTTGCGCGGGTCGGTTCCGGCTTGAACTTCCTGCAGGTCGGTATAGTTATCTCCATCAGTATCCTTTTTATATGGGTCTGTGCCTAGGGCCATTTCCTGAGCGTTCAGCAGACCGTCGCCGTCGCAGTCACCATCGGGCAAGGCTTGAGCGTTACAACTCACGGCGCAAAGCGCGCTGTCGCGCCTGACCGGAGCAGATTCCCATTTGTTTGCGTTGCAGTCAAGACCGTTTCTGAGTCCGTCAAGGTCGCAGTCCGCGTACTGGTCGGTGGGATCGCAAACGCACTTTAGGTCTTCGTCGATAAGACCATCGCCGTCGTTGTCGATTCCGTCGGGCGATTCCTCGTCCACGCGTCCATCGCGGTCGTCATCGATTCTATTGTCGCACTTCATTCCTATCTGTGCGGCTTGCTCATTTGTCAGGGTGTCACAGTAAGTTTGGCTTAATCGGCTATCGCATTTGGCTCCAATGGCAGGCGAATCCTCGTCTTTGATCCCGTCGCCGTCGTTATCAAGACCGTCGACCGGGTCCTCGTCGATTCTGCCGTCGCAGTCGTTGTCGATTCCATCTCCGACAACCATCGCGGTTCTTGTGCAAACGATTCCGCGAAGAACAATAGCGTTTTCAGCAGGGACAGATGCGGATATGTCGCCGATTCTGGCTCTCACGATGAGAGGATTGGCCGGGCCGCTGAAAATCGTCATTCTGGCCTGAGCGTAGTAAGCGTTGGAAGCGCCGGTCTGTCCGCTCGTTCTCGCCGCGGAAGAGCCGTCTTCCCTCGCCGCAGTGGCTCCTGCAATCGGCATCAGCGTTCTGCTTCCAAGGAAGGCTCCGTTTCCGTCCGTGAACGTCACAGTAAGCGCGCCGGAGAACGGAGTGGAGGATTTTGCTGTCGCTACCGCTTGAACGGAAGTCTGACCATTTACCCACACGCCGCTCGGAACCAGCAACACGTCAACGTTCTGAATATTGACGCCCATCGCGGCGGCATTTGTCGTAGCTCCGGAATTGATTACCAATCTGGAAGTCTGACCGAACTGGTCGTTTGCCACGAACTCTATCGGCTTGGTGCAATCCTGCTGATAAAATCCGTCAAGCGCGAACGAACCGTCCGCGCCGATTGTCGCCTTGGGATTCCCTTTAATTGAAGTACCATTAATATAAACGTTGGTTCCGGGATCCGTCATGCCTGAAATCGGAATCCACGGACACTGCATAAAACCTTCTATCGGGTTTGATATTTCCAGTTTCGGAGGAGCGACTGCATCTATGGTCACTTTGGCTTCCGCTTTGCATGTGCCATCCGAATTTGAACAAATGACTGAAACCGTTGTGTCTCCTGCCGACGCCAATGTGAATTCCGAGGTGAACGCCCCCTCAGATCCGGCAGTGACAGAGGCTCCGCCCAAAACACAGGTAGCTCCAGCGATTGTCTTTCCTGAAACAGTGACCGTTCCCTTCGTCAGAGGATACGAGCCGCCGTCCTCAGGTTTGGACAACTCCACAAAACATTCTACCTCTTCCTCTTCCTCGTCAGCGTCTTCTTCATCTGAAGTTGCCACGGCAACCGTGCCGGTGGCTGTTTCGGAACCGGATGCTGCAGGCGGAGCTACACACACGCCGCCTACGCCACAGTTTTTGCTGCAACACTCGTCGCCGGCTTTGCAGGCCGAACCGTTGGGAATACAGGCGGCTGCAGTCTGGTCTGCCGCTTTCTCCGCGCAAACGCCATCCGCGCAATTTCCGCTGCAACAGTCTTTGCCCGTTGTGCAAGCTGCTTCGATAACGCGGCATCCACCGCTCTGCATGGCGGATTCTTCGCCTTCGCACTGTCCGTCGACGCACTTATGTGACATGCAGTCCTCGTCGACTTCGCAAGCGTTCATCTCTTCGTTGGAGATAGGAACCGGGGGAGCCGGAGGCTGGTTCGGCTGAACAACCACCTGCGTGCCGGGAACCGCCATAACCGACTGTCCCTGAGACATAACCTCAACCGAGCCTGTCCTTGTCGTGACGCTAGTTGTGTTCTCAGGGGTGTTCTCCATGTCGAACTCGGTTCCGCGAACGCCTGCCACCGCGGTCGGAGTGCTAATCGAGAACTCCGAACTTGGGTTGTGCAGTTTCTCGGCCTTCGCCTTAACTTTGCCGGTCATCAAATCAAGGTTCGACGTGACCGTTTTTGTCCTCGGATCAATGTCGATATCCTTAATCGTGAAGTTTGTAAAAGGGTTAATCTTCAATGTGTTTGAAGAACTCCACTTAACCGTGGCGGATGACTTTGCGCCCGTTTTTATTTGTGTCCCGCTTGGCAGGGACATGTTGACCGTGCCGGGCTGCCACGAACCTCCGGGCAACATAATCTGCACGTCGCCTGTGACGCTCTGCAACGACGCCGTTACCGGCAGCGCTCTGAGATGCGCCGCGTACAACGCCACCGCTAGAACAAAAAGAATCATTACTGGAACAAACCTAATCGTCCTTTTACACATTGAACGACCCCCGCTTATTAAGTTTTTCGAAAAAGTAAATGTAACAGTGATAATTAGTTGTGGTGATGCTATGTAACATAAGACATTGTGCCATATTGTCGTTATACTAACAAAACAATTTTACCATAGTCACTTCTTTTATGGAAGAGCATTTTTTTCTCATTACTCCATCCAGATTTTGTATTCTATGCTTACTCATTTAATTAAAATCACAAAAAACCTATTACATTATCAAACTTTTGTTACCGAAAGTATGTGACTATGCTCACCGATGCCATGTGATAATTGTCACACCCTCTCCGCATAGCTTGAGAAATCTGTCTAATATACTCTGCTTTTCAGTCCGTCCGCGCTTTTTATAATGAAGGAATTTTTCTTTATATTTATATAACCCATCATCTCCAAAGTTTTTAACGCTCGCGTGAGCGTCTCCCTAGTGGTTCCAACAAGACTCGCCAATTCGGTTCTTTTGTGTGTCACCTTAATCTCAATACCCTCCGCCGAACTAATCCCATCTTCTCTTGCCATGTCGAGAAGAATCCGAGCCAACCTTCCGCAAACATCCAGAAAAACCAAGCTCTCCATGCTCTCGTTGGCATTCCTCAAGCGTCTTCCCAGCACTCTTAACACTTTAATTGCTATATCAGGATGGCTCGTGAACTGTTTAATGAAGTCTTCTCTTCCGAGCGTCACCACTTCCGTCGGCTCAATGGCTACGACAGTCGCCGATCTCGGTTCACCGTCTATTAAGGACAGTTCGCCGAAGAATTCCTGAGACTGAAGAATTCCGACTATGAATTCCTTGCCCTCATCGTCTGCCAGAACGACTTTCACCCTGCCTGACACAATTGAGAAAAACGAATCGCCTTCATCCTGCTTATGAATGATGATTTCATCTTTATCGTATTTTTTATATGTAGAAGCTTTGCTCAGAGCTTCCAGTTCGTTGCCTGTCAAATCAGAGAAAAGAGGGACTTTCTCAAAAACTTCCTTTGTAGTCATATCAACAAATCCTCCAGAGACAGCGCAACATTCGCGCATAACAAACTGTAATTTTCATCATGGAATTGGTATTAAGTAAAATCGAATCACACATTATTTTCATTATACACAGTTTTAGATGAAATGGAATAAGTGATTTTAGAAAGCTACCGGCAGCCGCGACTTGCGTCAATGAGCGCCATTGAATTGAAATAAACGGAGCTATTAATGAAATATTGCCGCTCTTCTGTTAAAATTATGTCCACTAATTCTGCGGGCAGAAGTAAACCGCGGCTGTAGGCGTTAATTCTTAGCCTTGCCGAGGAACCGGTGTCGCCGCAGATTTACAGAAGCGGAGAAAGCGCTGTGGCGCGAAGCCTTCTGGATATCGACAGTCTAATAAACGAGTCTACGGAACTCGCCGCCTTGGGTCGGCACAATGACGCCGCTTTAGGTTTTCGCCAAGCTCTCTCAGGACTTGAGGACAGATTCCGAGGGGCAGCAGGCCAGTTGCCGGTGGATATAATAGAGCGGCGTTTCAGACTTTTGCTGCGCCTCGCGCGCGCGCATATCGACGGAGACTCGCCTCTCAAAGCCATACCTTGCGCCACCGAAGCTATGGCCATCGCGCGCGGTCCGTTCTCCGACTATCCTGAATTTTTTCTAAGAGCGGCGTTCGAACTTGGATCAAGCTATCTTGCTTCGGGAGACACTGCTGCTGCGAAGTCAATAATCACCGAATCGGCAAAGGTTTCAAGATCTACATCGGCCGACTCATCAGCCCTTCCACAGATGTTGTCGGCGTTGGCAGTAGGGAGACTTTTTGCGGCCGAGGGAAAATCCGCTCCCGCAATCGCGGCTTTCGAGCATGGAGTTAAATCGTCTCCTGAACCGACGGACGTTGAAACAGCGTTGGTGAAATCCGACCTTTTATTATCGCTCGGCGACGCCGTCTCCCGCCTGTCTATGGCTGATAAAGCTTTTCAATCATACATAGAAGCGGTTTCAACTCTTAGGAATTCGGGGATTGAAGCGATAAAGAACAACAAATCCCTTGACGCGGCTGTTCTGTTGGCGTCGGCCAGAAAGATTTTTCAGAAACTTCCCAACACTGCAGAATGTGTCGCCGCTCGGATTGATTCCGATATATCTCTTGCATCGATATTGGACATGCGCGGCAGGTGGGAAGAGGCGGACAAGCTGTGCCGTGAAGCCGCGGAGCTGCTTCAACGCACCGGAGTGTCCCATCCTCGCGGAGCAGCCCTAGCGCGCATAGGAATGGGCACTTTCCTGACTCACATGAAAAAATATGAAGATGCCGCGGTTGAACTTTCTCGCGCTGTTGAAATCGCGGAAAAAAACAACGATATTTTCGCCCTTTGCGTCGCGCAATACAATCTCGGACTTGCCCTGTCAAAGCGTGGATCAGATGAAAAAGGAACAAAACTGTTCGAGGAAGCGTTGGACATGTTGTCCACTTCCCTGCCCGACGATGCGGACGCAAAGAGATTGATGGCTTTGATAAGGAATCAGTTAGGCTTTATCAGCGCGCGCGCGCGGCGATTCGACGCCGCCGTCGAACATTTCCAGCAGAGCATCGAGTTGCTGAGGAACAGACCGGCGGACACCGCCATCGGCGAGACGTATCGCTTGTTGGGCGAAATCTATTCCGAACGCGGCCAGAACATGCAGAGCGAGCGGGCCTTAAAGAAAGCTCTGAAAACTTTCGAGGACGCTGGAGCCGTTTATGAGACCGCCCGCACATTCAGAAGCATCGGAGTCAACTTCCTGTCTACAGGCGAATTGGACAAAGCAATTTACTTTCTTGACGAGAGCATCAGCTTGCTCGAAAAGCTTGGAATAGAAGCAGAGCTTCCCATGGCGTACAGCACGAAAGCTAAAGCCTGCGTGATGATGGAAGAGTACGCGCAAGCGGAGTCTCTTTTCACCAAGGACTTCAACATTGCCAAGAAATCGGAGAACAAGCATTCGCTGGCGTTTTCGTACTTTCATCTGGCAAGGATAAGGCGTCTATTGGGAAGGTCTCATACCGCCGAAGATTTCCTCAAACGCAGCTTGGACCTTTTCAATGAGGTGAACAACAGGGAGATGGCGGCGCTGACCATGCTTGAAATGGCTTTGTGCGCCTCCGCCCGAAGAGACACTAAAACAGCCACCGACCTCTGCGCCAAAGCGCAATCTGTTTTCGAGGCGTCAAAGAATCAGGAGAATATCGCCTGCGAACTTCTTACGCGAGGCATAGTGCTGAGAGAAGCAAAACGCCGCCAGATGGCGCGGCGGTGCTATGAAGACTGCATCAGAATCCATGAAAAGCTTAATCCTGCGGCTCTCGAACTGGCGGAGGCGCATTTTGAGTTCGCCATGTTCTGGCGAGAGGAGAGCGACAAAAAATCGGCGACCCGCCATATCCTGAACGCTATAGAAATAACTGAAAAACTCGGTCTCACAAAAAAACTCAGCAAGTATCTGGCCGCCCTGAACGATATTAACCCGGAAGCGGGAGCGGGAATGAGGCTCTCCCGAATCATGGGCAAGTCCGGCGCGGAACAGATGATAAAAACGAAGGACGAGGACAAACTTACCGTAGAACAGAAAAATCTCACGGTGTTCTTTACCGATATACGAGGTTTCACTACAATATCGGAGACCTTGTCGCTTGAGGAGTTGAACTCGTTCCTTAATGATTTCTACACCAGCGTCACCCAAGTAATTATCAGGTTCGGGGGGCTTATCAACAAGTTCATAGGCGATGAGGTCATGGCGCTGTTCAATATCGACGGCGCTCTGGAGGATCACCCCGCGCGCGCGCTGAAAGCGGCCGTGGAGCTTGTCAGAACTATGGGCGAAGTCAACATGATTCGCGAGCGGCGCGGCGAGACTCCCATTCATCTGGGAATCGGAGTGAACTGCGGAGATGTTCTAATCGGCACTTTCGGTTCGTCTCTCAGGCAGGATTACACCGCCATCGGGGACACTGTGAACACTGCCGCGCGACTGCAAGCCAAGGCGGGACCCGGCGAAATTGTTGTGAGCCAGAAGGTTTACGACGCGGCTTCGGATGTCATCGCCGAAGCGGAGGACATGGGAGAAATACCTTTAAAAGGAAAAGACCGCGCCGCCAGATTATGGAAAATCAAGGCGCTTAAAGAAGAGGCGACACGGGAGGGGCAATAAAGTGACGACCACAAACGATTTGTACAACGGCATGTTCTTCGAGTATGACAACAACATCCTCGAAGTAACCGAGTTCCTGCACGTCAAACCCGGCAAAGGCCCGGCTTTCGTCCGCGCGAAAGTCAGGAACATGCGCACAGGGGCTTTGGTGGAGAGAACTTTTCGGGCGGGAGAGAAAATCGAAAAACTCCGCATCGACAAAAAAGACATGGAATATCTTTATCAGGATGGAGAAGGCTACGTGTTCATGGACACGCAGACCTATGAACAGGTACACATCCCCGCCGTCCTTCTGGGCGATCAGGTGAAGCTGCTCAAACCGAACTCCACGATGCACGTGCTGTTTTACGGGAGCGAGATTCTAGGGGCCGAACTGGATCAGTTCATGGAATACGTCATCGAGTTCGCGGAGCCGGGCGAAAAAGGCAACACCGTGCAGGGAGCTCTTAAAAGAGCAAGGCTCGAAACGGGAGCGGAAGTCATGGTTCCGCTTTTCATAGAAGCTGGAAGCGTTGTCAAAATCGACACCCGCACTATGCGCTACATAGAGCGAGTGAGCAAATGACCTTCTGCGCGCGGCAAGACGCGGCGGCGTTATTGTGCTATGATATGGAATACGCTGACCGCTTGTCGCGGTTGCGGATAACTTTAGAAAACAAGGGGGCGCCATGAGCGATCCGGTCGCGTCTCAGGGAAAAATCGAAATATTCGACGATGTCATACGAGCCATCGCCGGAGTGGCGATGAGCGGAGTCAAAGGCATCGTAGGTCCGCGCGGGACTTTCATCGACGGCATCAAAGCCGCCACCACCGGCAAACGGGATTTTCATTCCGGAGTCGATGTGAAAAAAACCGCCGACGACAAGTTCGAGATAGATTTGTATATCATCATTGAATACGATGTGCGCGTTATGGAAGTCGCGCAGGAGGCCCAGCGCGTGGTCAAGGAAAGAGTCGAGGCCATAACCGGCAGAAGCGTCGGAGCCGTCAACGTCCATATCGCCGATATCAAGCTCCCCGACTCGATCCTATCCCGCGAGCAGGATTGAACTTAATGAAAGTCATCTTTATTCTCATAGGGCTTTTATTCGATCTTGTCATCCTCGCTATATCGGCATTCATGATATACAGCGCCGTAGACCCCGGCGTATTCGCGATGGGGACGGAAACTGTTTGGCCTTTTCTGGAGTATCAGCGCGAAAGAATGATTGTCGGCGGAGTCGCCGCTGTTTTCTTCGTGCTTTCTTTCAGAGGGCTTTTCCTGCTCGCTTTCGGCGGAAGCGAAAAAGTATTCACATTGCGGCGTTCCGAAAATGGCGCGCTTACTGTCTCAGCCGTCACGCTCGAGCGTCTTGTGGATAGACTCGCCGGGAATATGCAGCCGCCCGCGAAAATCATCTCGGTTTCATTCGCCCAATCCGGCTCCGCTCTTGCCATCCGCCTCAAAATCAAACTCGACATGGCCGCCTGCAACCTCGGCGATTACACATCCGGCCTCGAATCTTCCGTGCGCGCTTATTTCAAGGATTCGCTGGGCATAGATGTTTCCAGATTTGATGTTCAAGCGGAAACAGAAAAACCGCGCAATTCTGAACAGTAAAGGACTCGTCGACATGCTTTCGGACGATGAACGGATTTTTCTCATTAAGAACCGCGGCAGAATTTTTCTGGCCGTCTTTCTTATCGTCGTGGGATTGCTCCTTATGACGATAGGTTTTCTTAAGACGGCTTTTCTGGTTCTTCTCGGCATAATCGGCTGGTTCTTCGGCCGCGCAATAGACGATAAGGATTTTCTAAAAAAATTCATAAACAATTACTTGGGGAAATAGCGCCTAATGTCTAGAAACAAAGCCCGGCTCGTCGCCATGCAAGGATTATTCCAATTAGACGACGACCTAGAAGGCATGAAGCTTGTGATAGAATTCAGGGCCGGCGAAGAGGAACTAGCGCCGCGCGACTCGAAATATCTTGAAGAACTGGTCAACTCTGTCGTCGACAACCAAGCCGCCATCGACGAGCGCATAGGCAAATATTCCATCGGCTGGGACGTCTCCCGTCTGGGCAAAGTCGAAAGAGCGATTCTCCGGCTCGCCATCGCGGAAATGCTTTACATGACAGACATCCCTGTCAGCGTTTCAATCAACGAGGCGGTTCTGCTGGCAAAAAAATACGGAGCCGATCAGGCGTCGAAATTCATAAACGGAATACTCGGCAAATTCAGCAGGGAAGAACTGGACGCAGACCCCGCAAACCGGGCTAAACGAAAGGACCCCCGACAATGAGCGCGATCCCCGGCTCAGCACAACAGGTCCTTTCCGTCACTCAACTGACATCCATCGTAAGAAAAACAATTGAAGCGGAACCCTCTCTCGAAGGGGTCAGCGTCAGAGGCGAAATTTCGAATTTCACCCGGCACGCAAACGGCAACCTGTACTTTTCTCTCAAGGACAAAGACGCCCAAATCCGCGCCGTCATGTTTTCTAGGTCGGCCTTCGGCCTGAATTTCAAACCCGCCGAGGGCGACGAGGTGGTAGCGGCAGGCTCCGTCAGCGTGTATGAAAAGCGAGGCGAGTATCAACTATATGTCCGCTCGATGACTCCGGCAGGCAGAGGCGCGCTTTTCCTCGAATACCTCAAACTGAAAAAGAAACTTGCGGACGAAGGACTGTTCGACCTTTCCCGCAAAAGGACTCTCCCGATGTTTCCCCGGCGCATTGCTGTTGTTACATCACCGACCGGGGCCGCAGTCCGCGACATCATCAACGTGATTAAACGCAGATTTCCCGCGCTGGAACTAACAGTGTGTCCGACGCTTGTGCAGGGAGACCAAGCTCCGCCGCATATCCGCACTGCTTTGAAAAGAGCCGCGGCCCTCCCCGGCGTTGACCTGATTATCGTCGCTCGCGGCGGCGGTTCCTTCGAGGATTTGTGGTGCTTCAACGACGAGCTTCTGGCGCGCGACGTCGCCGCCTGCCCCATCCCGGTTATCAGCGGCGTCGGACATGAAATCGACGAGACAATCATAGATTTCGTCTCGGACTTGCGCGCTCCCACTCCTTCCGCCGCTGCGGAAATAGCGGTTCCCGATATTTATGAGCTTCGGCTGAGGTTGCGCGTCGTCGGCGACAATCTTTCACGACGGCTGATAGAAACTGTCAGATACACTCGGTCGGCCCTAAAAAATATTGAGTTGACTCTATCCCCGAAAAGATTTTTAGAAAGATTGGACCGAAGGAAACAAACGCTTGACGAGTATGCGTCTGTTATGAGACGCTCCGTCTCGTATAAGCTGGAAACACTGAAGAAACAAATCGAACATGAGCGGGAAAGACTAGCCTCAATAGACCCGCGTCGAGTATTAGCTCGCGGGTATGCGATGGTTTCGGACGCGAAAACCGGGGCCATCGTCAAATCGACGTCTCAAGCCCCGCACGGCGCGCTTCTTCGCGTGTCGGTCTCCGACGGCGATTTCACCGTGCGCTCGGAAGCCCCAGCGACTCAGAGACAAAAATCTCTTTCGTTCGACGACTGATTAAGGAGTCTCACATGGCAAAAAAAGAAAAACAAAACTCATTCGAAGAAAACCTCGAAAAACTCCAAGAAATCGTCGACCGCGTCGACAGCGGAGAACTTGGTTTGGAACAGATGATAGCCTCTTATGAAGAAGGCCTCTCCCTTATAAAAACATGCAAGTCTATATTGGACGGCGCGGAATTAAAAATAAACAAGCTCGTTGAAGATTCAGAGAAGACCGAACCATTCGATGTTCAAGATTAACCCGGAATATGCAGTTCATTCAATAGTATTAACTACCAGAACATACCCAATTCAAGTCCACCATCCCCAGTCTTTTTACAAATAATAAGACAATCATAAGCGTATTCCCTATTGGCGGCGACCCAATGCGAAAAACGGGGACTGGCAGCGCGCCTCACAGCAATGCCTGTACCCGCTTTTCGCCGCCGTGAGAACACCCAACACATCGTTGCGAAGGTCTCCTTCGCAACGATAATTAACACTTCATTCAGATTTTTCAGATTTTAAGCGAAATACATCCGCACTTCACAAAATCGTTTCCGCTATTTCTTCTCAAGCTTGCCGAGGATGGAAAGGAAAAGCAGTTTGAGCGCGCCCATGTTCGCCATAAGAGGAGCCACATTGCCGGAAAACTTTATCTCGCCGCTCATAACGAGCGTTTTAACATCCGTTCCGGCGGTCATAGCCGCCCAGCCGCTCTCTGTGAAAGCCACCGTCGCGGTCGGCTCGATCCCGCTCTTCATAACCTTCAATTTGCCTTCCTTCATCTCGATGAGAGCGTCCTTGTCTCCGCAGCTCATTTTGACGACGCCGGTCAATGTCTTCGCCTTTTCCAGATACTTGTCATAATCGTTCAATTCTTCCGCTTTCTTAATCAACTCGAAAGAAAAACCGCCTTCAGGAAGAGCGGACGGCGCGGGAGCCGCCGCGCCTATGCCCAGCATCTTTTTTATTTTGAAAATCAGCCCTGTGAAAAAAAGTCCTATTTTCATCCATATCGACATAGCCGTCACCTCGTTGTGGTTTCGCGCCCTTCGCGCGGACATATTATATCGACGCAACAATGAATTAAACAGTGGCGAGGCGCAACAAAAAACTGAGCGCTCAATCGCAGACAATAATATGCGTTCGGATAGCTATTATATTTTTCTGAATTCCGCTATGCCGTTCGTGAGAACCTGATTTTCGCCTTTGTTCGTGCTGGCGCCGAACTCGGCGGTCGCAGTGTCGCCGTCTTTGGCGACAACATTTCCGGATACGATGACCGTTTCCAGAGGTTTGACTGGTTTAGAGAACCGGGCTTTCAAACGTTTGAGAGACGCGGGGTCGCCTCCGGCGTAATCCACGCAGGTTTTCGCGGCGAACGCCAGAGTGCAAAGACCGTGAAGAATGTTTCCGCCCAGCCCCACCATCTTGCCGAAATCGGGGTCGATGTGAATCGGGTTAAAATCCAGCGAAGCACCCGCGTAGTAATGCGGTTGGTACTTGCCTACGGGATGCTTGCCTTCGGTTATCGCGTCGCCCACTTTTATGTCATCGAAATTCATGTTCGCTCCTCCGGGGTTATCCTCTGATGACGAACGTCCAACGCGCTTTCACGACTGGGCGTCCGTTCTGGTTGGTGGTCATTGTCTCGGCGGTGACGAAGCTCTTGCCGCTCTTTTCAGAGATATCGGAAATCACGCAATTAGTCGTCATCGTGTCGCCCGCGCGGGCCACCTCGAAGAACTCGAAATCCTGTTCGCCGTGAACCAGCATCATCAGATTCAAAGCGAGTTCCTTGTCGTAGAGCATTTCTCCCACAGGGCCTCCGGCGTAAAGCGAGGCAAAAGTGGGAGGCGCGACAATGTCCCCATGCGGGCCTTTTTTCGCCGCTTCCTCGTCCAGATACAGCGGGTTGGTTTCGCCTATCGCTTTCGCGAATTCCTTTATCTTCTCTCTGCCCACCTCATACACGAATGGCGCGTACTGCTTGCCTATGAATTTCTTGTCAACCGCCAAATCATCCACCCCTTTCGCGCGTCGCGCGCTACTTTTGAATCGTCAAACTAAAATGCAAAATGGAGACCGGTTATTTTCCGCCGCTGATTGTCTCCGCATAATTGATAATGTCTGTGATGTACGGTTGAGACGAATTCGGGACACAATTGCAATCCTTGACCACTCGCGGCCCGGTGAGATATCCTGCCAGAGCCATCACCAGTTGATTGTCATTTCCCTGCCAGATGTCGAGCATCTGCCTGAAATACTTGAAGGAGCCGTCAAGATTCTGGTCGATGTCGAAGGGGTCGGAAACTCCCATATTAGCGGCGGTAGAGTCGATAAGCTGTCCGAGTCCCTTTGCGGCGCTCGGCGAAACGGCGTTCGGATTGAAACGGGATTCCCGCGCTATCAGAGCCGCCGCCAGTGCGCTGTCGATATTATGTTTGTCCGCGTAGAAAACTATCGAATCGGATATCTTTTTCAGAAGCTCGTCATTGATAGACGGGTCGAGCTTCATGGTTCTGGCGAAGCTGTAAACCTTGGCGGATCTGGCGGAAGCTTCCGCCGACAGATTGGCGTTTACCGGGTACCGGATTGCGGGTTGCGGTTTCTGCTGTTCATCGGGAATTTGAACCGAGTCGCCGTCCGTGGAAGGAGCCTGCTGTTCGACCACCGGCGGCCTTGTTTCGACCGGAAACGCTTTTGATGTCTTAGCGTCTTCCTTCTTAAACACGTTGAATATTAAAAATACAACCAATACAGCCGCTGCTGTCTTCATGCATCATTCCCCTTGTTTCGTTACTGCCCGTCTTCGCGCCGATTGCCGGAGCGAGCGGACTTTCGTATGAATGGCGGCATCTAAAAAAGAAGACCGCCTGCCGGGTCGGCTATGCCGATCCCGTTTAGTAATATGACTTCTCGCTTATCACGGTCGCTTGGAATCCGAGGGATTTCAGTTCCTCGGCCTTGTTATGCGCTTTGCCCGATGTGGTGTAATGCCCCACCGTGAGCCAGTAAACATTGCGACCGTGACTGACCGTCTGCTTGATCTCCGGGCTGACGGTCCCGAGATTTATTCTTCTTCCGAGAGCGCGGAGTTCTTCGACATCCGACGACTCCCTGATAAGAACGCTGTAGAAAGTTTTTGAGGCTGCCAAATCGTCTAGAGCTTTCTTCTGTTCGGTTCCCGCCACTCTCGGAGCGGGGTCGAATAGGCTCTTGCTGCTTCCAGCAGATTGTCCGCCCGGCCAGTCGAACAAACTCGAATCCGCCGAGGATGCCGACGGGACTCTGGCGATTTGCACTGTGGCGGGCCGGGTTGTTCTCTTTGCGGGAGAAGACTGAACCTTCGCCGCGACGGGCTTCACAGCCGGTTTGGCCGGAGCTGGCGAAGAGACAGGCTTAGCCGCCGCCTTCGGAGCGGGCGCGGGAGCCGTAGCGGCCTGCGCGGCTCTCTTTGCCGGGGCTGCGCTCGGCTGCTGTCTCCGCGCGGGTTTCGGCTGAGTCGTTGCAGCAGGAACAGGTTTCGCATCCAGTGCCGCAGAAATCCTCGGCTGTCTTGCATTAGAAGTTGAAGCTGACGCAACCTTTGCAGGCTCAGCAGCCGGTTTCGCTGAAGGCTTTTTTGCGACTGCTGGTTTATGTTCCTGAACGGGAGGCGCGGGCTTTTCAGCCGTCCTCTCAGGCAAATTGGGCAAATCTTCAATTTTAGGTATGGTCGGCTGACGAACCGCGCTCCTGTCTTGGGCAGCCTGAACGGGAGCGGAAGTCTCAGGAGTTATCTTTTTTGCTTGAGCCGGCGGTTCCACCACAATTCCGCCGCCGCCGCGCCTTGCGGGACCGGTCGTTTTAATCGGCTCTGCGGCAGGCTGTTCGGCGTCCATTCTGGCGCCTTCGGACAATATATCTTCGGAAGGTTGCTGAATTCGCCTAGGCGATTGAGTCTCCGGCCCGCCGACAGCGGGTCTCTGCGCCCTCGCCACAGGCATCGGCGGTGGGGCCGACGAACGCGAGTTCAGGTACATGGACGCTCCGGCGGCGCCAAGCGCGATTATCAAAACAACGAGCAAAACAACCTTCTTTTTGCCAGCGTCCTGCCCCCCGCCTGAGGGAGCCTTTTGCGCTTTCTGCTTGGGCTGCTTTTTCTCGCGAGGAGGTTTTTCTTTCTTGACCTTCGCCGTTTTTTCAGGAGCCGCAGCGCCGGGCGCGGGTTTCTTCCCGCCCTTATCCGGTTTGCCGCCCCCGATATTTATTCGTTTCATTCGTTTCTCAACCTCTTCCAGTTCAAAAGGCGCCCGATACGCCCGGAGCCGGTCGCCGCCGGCCCGCTTGGTCGCTTATTATACCATATATATGAATTATCAATATATATTTTAAAAAACCCGCGCACCCCATCAAATAACTTCCCAGTCTCCTCAAACATGTCAAAACAGCCCTTTTATCAGTTTGACCAGCCCCTCTGACGCAAAAACAACAATGGTGAATCTGATAAATTTGCCCGCCATCGAAACGAAAAAATAGTTCCAGAACCGGTATTTTATGATTCCGGCGGCAACAGCAAGCGGCGACAACGGCGGCACGCTTGTCACTGAGGACACGAAAATAACCGGCGCGCCGATTCTCTTATATTTCGACATATCCGTCTTATCTATCTTTTCCTGAACCTTCTTGGAAACCTTCAATGCGCCTCTTCCCATGAAATAAAAGAAGCTGCTCCCGAACGTGCTTCCGATGGCTGTCGCAAAACCCAGCAGCAGGCCGGATTCCGCCTTATAGTTCGACAGGTTGATGGTCCACCACAGGAACTTGAACGCCGGAACTTGATCGACATTCGCCATAGCGGACAGAGTCAGCTCGCAATTCGGGAACCAGAAAGCGCTGCCCGTAAACCCGAACAGAGCCATCAGCAAATAAGGCGTTAGAACCTTCAAATAACTGCCCTCTCAGGATAGATTTCAAACATCAAAAGTAAACCGACCGCCTTGAATAGAGCCATTGAAAGGCGAATTTCACGATGCTGATTTAGAATCAATTCCAGTCGGTAATCTTGTCGGCCTTGCCGATTTCTTTCAGGTATTCCTCGTACATGGCGTAGGAATTCTTAATAATCGGCAGGAGCTTCATGATGGCCGGGATGGGGCCTTTGGCGACGATATCGCGTTTGGTGATGGCCACCATCAGGGACACTTTTCCTAGCCAGAACTTGTGGGCGGTGAGCGACTTCATGCTCATGGTCACAGTCGGCTCGCCCTCGATCTCGCCCTGAATTATCACTTCTTTCGGGCAATCGATTGTGATTACGGCGTCAGGGTCGGTGTACCTGAACTGAATGACCAGCCCGCTGGCCATGATTTTCGGCCCGATGTCCGGGTGGTCTTTCAGTTTGTTGAAAAACGGCACAAGCGTCGCGTACATGTCTTCCGTGTCTTTGAATACCGGCATATTTTTTTATCCTTTCAAGTGGATTAAAAAGCTTTTTTGAGCAGTGCCACGACCTCTTCCATGTCTTCCACAGGTCGCGGATTAGTGAAAAGCGAGCCGTCGCCCATAGTGAGGGCGGCGATGTCCTCGAAGCTGTCTTGAGAGACGCCGACGTCGCTCAACTTGACGGGCAGCCCGGTTTCGGCCACGAGAGCGCGGACTTTCTCCACGCCCGCGAGCGCGTCGGCCCGGTCGTCGCCCGTCAGCGCCACGCCCATCGCCTGCGCGGCCAGCGCGAACTTCTCCGCAGCGGCGTCCACGTTGAACTCCATGCACCACGGCAGGAGGATGGAGTTTGCCAGCCCGTGAGGCACGCCCGCCACAGCGCCCACCGAATGCGCCACCGCGTGGACTATCCCCACCAGCGAGTTGGCAAAAGCGAGTCCGGCCATGCAGGACGCAAGCAGCATCTGGCCCCGCGCCTCCACATTTTCCCCATCCTTCACCGCCGCCGGCAGCCACTTGTTTATCATCCTTATCGCGCCGAGCGCCAACGACTCCGTGACCGGGTTGGCCTCCGTGCTGACCAGCGTCTCAACGGCGTGAGTCAGGGCGTCCATCCCCGTAAACGCCGTTATCTTGGGCGGCATGGACAGCGTGACCATCGGGTCGAGTATCGCCGTGTTCGGCCCGAAATAATGGCTCACGTAACTCAGCTTCATTCCGGCTTCATGGTCTTTGATGACAGCCGCAAAAGTTATCTCGCTGCCTGTTCCCGCCGTCGTGGGAACGATGAGCATCGGGGTGATAGGCCGTTCCTGAACATAAGCGCCCTGATGGTCAGCCAGCAGGTCTCCGCCCTCTTTCAGGAGCAGCGCCACCATCTTCAGCGTGTCAATGACGCTGCCGCCGCCGATGCCGACGCAGACGTCCGGCGCGGCCCCCTTCACTTTTTCGTAAATGTTCTGGATGTACTGCGCCCCGGAATCCTGCGGCACATCGTCGATTATTGCGACAACTTCCACGCCCGCCGACTTCAGGCTGTTTATCGCGGTGTCCACGTATCCGAGTTTCCGAATGATAGCGTCCGTGACGATAAGGGCTTTGGAGCCGCCGAGCAGGCGCGCTTCGTCGCCGGCGCTTTCGAGCGTCCCCGGCCCGTATATCACTTTTGTCCTGTCATGAAACTGAAAGTATTCCGAAAGAGCCATAATGTCCCCTCCCCGCCTCAAAGGCGAAATGCCGTTAGTTTGATATTGACGCGCCGCCCGTCCGTTCCGGCGTCACACTTTCAGAGCGTCCGCCAACTTGTTAAGTCCGATTTTTTCGAGCGTGGCGCGGGACGGCCTTCCCTGCTCGTCGATGTCCCTCAACCTGTAGAAATCGGCCAGCATGGCGTCGATGTCGGGAACCATTCCAGCGGCGGCTCCGTCTTCCACCGGAGTCAGGAATTTCTTCGGCAGATAGTCGTCCGCCCTAGTGGCTCCCAGCAGGTTGTTTATGCCGCGCTTGAGCAGCCAAATCCTGTCCCCCGCCTCCATAAGCGCGTCCAGAGTGTATCCGAACCCGGTGGCGGTGTTTGCCATGTCCAGATAGTCCTGCTCGTCGAACGGTATTGAAGGGAAATGGCATGTGCAGAAAGCGTTGAGCAGCGCGCCCAGCTTTTGAGTCTGAATATTCGCGAACGCCTTTCCCTCCGTCTCGTACTGAGGCATCTCGTCATTGAGGCCGAGTTCCGGGTAGAAAGCGAATCCGTGTTCGGCGAACATCTGGGCGGTGTTGACATGGCAAGCGCCCCTGTTTCCCACAGCGTAGTTCAGCCCCATTCCCCAGTACGGGCGCGGGTCGTGCATGGGAGCTTCGAGTCCCTTGACCTCGGCCAGAAGGTCGCCGCCCTTGCCCAGCCTGCGCGCGATTTCCCGGCTGCCCTCCGCCAGCAGGTCTCCGAACCCCTCGCGGCTCGCAATCATCGGCAGAACCGCCTTGACCTGCTCGGCGCCGCCCCACTTGAACTCCAGCCCGCCGGTGTCTTCGGCGGTGATTATCCCCTGCTCCATCGCGTCCATCACGAACGCTATCGAGCCGCCGCAGGATATCGTGTCAATACCGAGCTTGTTGCATATCTCGTTGCATTTGGCGATATGCTCAAGGTCGGGCACAAGCATCATGGAGCCGAACATGCCTACCGTTTCATACTCCGGCCCGGCGCCTTCAAGCATTGCGTTCGGCCCCGCGTCAATCTTCACCACCCGTTTGCAGCCCACAGGGCATCCGAAACACGCCGCCGTCTTCGTCAGTATAGTGTCGGCCATCGTCGGGCCGTTAATCTTCTCCGCGCCCTCGTCCCATGTGCCCTGAGACCAGTTTTTAATCGGCAAGTCGCCCACCATCGAGCCGAGGTCAACCGAGCCGGCCGTCCCGAAAGCGCTCATCGACTGCACCGCCACGCTTTCCTTTATCTTCTCGGACGTTCTCGCTCTCGTCGCCTTCATCCCTTCAGGGTCGGCAAAGGCCACTTTCAAATTTCCGGAAGCGGTAATCGCTTTCAGCTTCTTGCCGCCCATCACCGCGCCGAGGCCGCAACGGCCCGCCGCGTTTCCGTCGCCGTTCATAATGTTTGCGAATTTCACAAGGTTCTCGCCCGCCGGGCCGACGCACATGACAGCAGGCTTCTTTCCGCCTGCCGCAACCGCGCGGGACGCGATTTCAGCTTGAACCGCATACGTGTCCTTCCCCCACAAGTCAGCCGCGTCCTTTATCTCGCATTTATTCTCCGTTATTTCAATCAAAACAGGCCCGGAAGCCGCTCCGGCGATAATCATGCCGTCGAAACCGCACCTTTTCAGCGTCACGCCGAAATTCCCGCCGTTGCTCGACTCGCCGAAAAGCCCTGTCAGCGGCGACCTGCCGACCACCGAATAGCGCGTGACCGAGCCGGGGAAAGTCGAGCCGGTCAAAGGCCCCGTCGTGATTATCAGCGGACTATCTGCCGCAAGCGGGTCCAGCGCCGGGTCGAGACGCTCGAACAACAGCTTTGCCCCCATCCCCGACCCGCCCACAAACGCTTTATAATCATCGTCGGGAACGGCAATCTCGCGCATTTCTCCGCTCGACAGATTGATATCAAGTATCTTATTCCAATATCCAGCCATCTTTTCACCTCGCATACGTTTTGAGCAATTCTACCAGAAAACCCAAAATTCATCATCCATTAATTGATAGCCGATAAGCCATACAATCCGAACCCGGCGGATTGGCAGACACGATTAATTAAAGCGAACGACATTTGACAGCAAGAAATGTCATTTCAACGTATATGACATTAGGCCAAAAGCATACACAGACATCCTCACAAGCAGCGTTGCCAGCGCCCTTTTTCGAATATATGACTGTATCTTGTTTTTCTATAACTTATCTAGTTTCCGGCCAGAAGCTCAAAGCCGACACCGATTGGCAATATCAGTACGACAACCGGGGCAACCTCGTCCGCAAACTTTCCAACGCCTCAAACCCCCGCGTCGAATGGCGCTACCACTGGGACGGCTCGGACCGACTGCGCAAAGCCGTTTTCTCAAACGAAACTACAAACACCACCCTGAAAGTGGTAGAATACTATTACGATGTCCTTGGCCGCAGAGCCGCAAAAAGCATAGACGGCAACGCCGACGGCGCGCCCGACGCCGTCACGAAATACGCTTATGACGGAGACGACATATTGTACGAATTCGACGGCTCCAACGCGCTGAAAGCCCGGCACACGCACGGCCCCGGCACGGACGACCCTCTGTACACTCAAACCGGAGCCGCGCAATACTTCTACTACCACAAAGACGGCATGGGCAGCGTGCGCGAGATCACAAACGGAGCGGGAGAAGTCGCGCGCCGAAACGATTACGACAGCTTCGGCAACATCGTCAGCGTGAACGGCTGCCCGACCGCCCCCGAATACCCCGCCGCGCCCGGCGCGGCTTGCGACGGGGCCGGGGCCGGGGCCGGAGACGCCTATTTCGCGCCCGCGCATGAGTTCTACTTCACATACGCATACACCGGCCGCCAGTGGGACGCGGAAGCCAGCCTCTACCACTACCGCGCCCGCTACTACGACCCCCACATCGGCCGCTTCATCTCCGAAGACCCCCAATGGTCCCCCAACCTCTACGCCTACGTCTCCAACAACCCTATGAAATACACCGACCCGAGCGGCTCGTTTTTAAAATTTTTGTTTGGTGGTTTTGCTGGTTGGTGGAAGGATTTTGTCGATATTGCCACTACAACAGAAAGAGGCAATATTATTCACATTCAAACAAGATTTATTGAATATATTTCCGGAGTAATTACATTGTCGGATTTTCGATGTGCTTTTGCTATAGCTTTTTACAGGATACAATATGCTCTCTTCATGCTCGCAGATCCAGCCCGTAGCGAAAGACAATGGAAACCTGAAATCCTCTATTTGGGACATAGGATTAAAGTCATTTTCACTCCAATCATAGAAGATGTGCCAGATGCTCTTGACTTTAAAATTGAACCTAAACTCCCTGAATATAAACCTTTTGATATACGGACTCCAAGCAGTTCGTCTTCACCGAGGTCATGATATGATGAAGCTTTATATCAAGCTATTGTTTATGGTGACTTTGCTTGTGCCTATGAAAGCATTAACAGCTCATGCTGATGAACATGCCGTATTCTATGATGGTAATTATATGGTGCGCACATTGCTTATTAGCAATAATAAACAAAACATGCAATATCGTCTTGATGAACTTTATGAGGAAGCTTTGGTCAAAGCAAAGCAAATTTATGATGCGGCATTCAGACGATTTGGCATTGACTTTGTCATAGAAAGCGAAATCATGATAGAGGATATCTGCGGCGCAGATGAAGATTGTGGCAAAAACAAGGAATACAACGTAATTGATAAACAGCGTTATCTTGACACTGCAAGATTTTATCTTAAATATGTGCGCTGCAGGGCAAACGACGCTAGAGTAAACCCTGATATTGAGTGCAACGACGTGAACGCGACGGCAAACGATCTATTCGCTTCATTTAATGACAGTATCAACAAGATACATTCAGAATATTATAATAGTGAATATCAGTTGAGTTCAGTTCCGAACGATATATCATTTATAGAGAATGTATATGCCGCAAAAGATTATACGCTGATACTTACAGACAACATGTTGCTAAGATATGATCTAGCTTCAATTGCAAACCCGCCAGATAGCTATTGGCAAGGCAAAAGTATTGTCAGCGATGTATTTATGTCAAGCAACGTATTTGGATATACCTCTATCGTATCGTTATATCCACTAATAAAAGCATATCAGGCAAATAATGATAATGGTAATATACAGAGTAATAGTAAAGAGTTATTGATAAATGAACTGGCGCATGCAATAGCTAAAACGCTTGCAAAAACATTAAACAGCATGGACGCAATATACTATATTGAATGCAAAGAACCAATAAAAAAAGACCAAGTAAGAATGAAAGCTTTGTATCAGATAAACGGAGAAGCGGCATGCGCGATATTGAGCAGATCCGCTAGATATTCGCACATGAAGTATGAAATGTTATTCAATAATGGTATTTATGAAAACGCTTTAGCATTATTATATATAATATTAGAGACGGATTATTACGATTACGGTAATAAAGACGACTTGATTATAGATTTCATAAGGACATATAACGCATTGGGGAGAGAAACAGAAGTAAGCTATTATTGTCGTAAACTGAACAAAACAAAATTAAGAATAGAAGAAGGCTTTATGAAATATAAAAGTAAAGAATATAAACAAGCAAAAGAAATATGCAAAAATGACTATGATAGAACTTTTTACTTCGATGATCAATGCTGTTCATTCAAGTGAACTTCAGAGGTAGTTGAATGAAAGCGAATAAATAGGGACTGTGGGACTTCCTGATTGTAAGATTAGGAGACAAAACAACAGGAGGAGGATAGCCATGACCCAAGGAAGCATATCACGGCGCGCCCGACGCCGTCACGAAATACGCTTATGACGGAGACGACATATTGTACGAGTTCGACGGCTCCAACGCGCTGAAAGCCCGGCACACGCACGGCCCCGGCACGGACGACCCTCTGTACACTCAAACCGGAGCCGCGCAATACTTCTACTACCACAAAGACGGCATGGGCAGCGTGCGCGAGATCACAAACGGAGCGGGAGAAGTCGCGCGCCGAAACGATTACGACAGCTTCGGCAACATCGTCAGCGTGAACGGCTGCCCGACCGCCCCCGAATACCCCGCCGCGCCCGGCGCGGCTTGCGACGGGGCCGGGGCCGGGGCCGGAGACGCCTATTTCGCGCCCGCGCATGAGTTCTACTTCACATACGCATACACCGGCCGCCAGTGGGACGCGGAAGCCAGCCTCTACCACTACCGCGCCCGCTACTACGACCCCCACATCGGCCGCTTCATCTCCGAAGACCCCCAATGGTCCCCCAACCTCTACGCCTACGTCTCCAACAACCCGATGAATTACACCGACCCGAGCGGGGAGATAATACAGCTTGCATTTTGGGTTGGATTTGTTTTAGTTCCGTTGATGGCTATGTATCACGCAAGCGCAGGTTTTTTGAAAGTTGCCGTACATCTCACACTTACTGGAAAAGGATGGAATTTTGAAGCTATAAAAGGCTTGTTTACTCTTCATGAGTCGGGCTGGCTGGGAAAGATGTTGGTTTATAACATGTTAAAGGGTACTTATGACCTAAATGTATTTAATTGGTGCGTGAAAAGCCCTAACAGTATTGGCGAATATGATATTATATCAGTTGGAGCTATTCAAATTATAAGTAAAAACAAGTATATAATACATGTAAATAGCTTATGGTTTGACAGAGACGCATTTCCGACAACTGCACTTGCGGCATTGTTCGGACACGAACTACTACATGTTCAGCTAGGAGCGGGCTTAATTAATAGCATGCTATTTGGCACAAACAAGTCTTTAGGGATGGTTCAAGGTGATAAGCTTCTTGCTGATCATTTGTCATTGAGCCGTGATAGATATATGGGAATTGTGAATTTCATACACAGTGCAAGCATTGAAGCTCCTAGTGGAAAATGCTTATATCCTTGGAGGCTGTAGTTGAAATTGTATAAAAAATACTTTAAACAAGACGTATCATGAAAAGAGTGAAGACTATATATGGCTTTTTTATTATCGCCCTGATATTTGTTATCTCTTTCTTTTGTGTCTCACATTATAACAACAGGGATAAAGCCTTTATCGGCAATGAGATGAAAATAGATATGTCGGGAATTGATTTGGTTAAATATAACGCTCTCGAACCCTACTTTCATGGCGCAAGCATATACATGTTAAACAGTACAAGTCAACCTCGGGGCCACATATACAGCATATGTGTTGTCGTTTTATACAACGACAAACTATATAGAATATTTGATAGAGCATTCTTCAAATATGGGTATTTGCAAATGGAGTTAGACGGAAAAGCGGAACTAATAACATCTTACGATGACAATGGCATGCTATCAGAATTAGATGTTGTGAGAGTCTTTGCATATGACAAAGAACTTTTGACCTATATGAATAATAGTTTGTTTAAGAAGTCGGAATTCAATAAGTTTCTTTTAGAATACAAAGACAACAATACTTTTACATTAGATACGTCAATGATTCATGAATACATAAAACTGATGTCAGGCAACCGTAAAATAAGCTTTATTGACAACAATAATATGGACATTAAAAACAAGTACGTTGGAATGAACGAGGATATAATAATTCAAGCATGTCTAGAAGGAATCGCAAGACCGGGGGTTTGGACTTTTATTGTAAGCGAGACGGAAGGATTAATATTCAAGAATTTCTACATTGACGATGACGGCATATTCTGCAAGTTCTAGCCATGGATGGTTTACAGCTGACGCCGTCACGAAATACTCTTATTACGGAGACGACATA
Organism: bacterium ADurb.Bin236; assembly: GCA_002069885.1. GTDB lineage: Bacteria > UBP15 > UBA6099 > UBA6099 > UBA6099 > UBA6099. Next base: position 29,551 of record MWCD01000042.1, read on the forward strand.
TTGTACGAGCAAGACAGCTCAAACGCGCTGAAAGCCCTGCACACGCACGGCCACAAAACGTTTTAGAACCCAGAAATATGTGGAGCGAAGCAGCGAAATACAGTGCTGACGGCACGAACATCGCGACAGAACGATTTGGGGTCAGGCCGAGATTGTTGACAGTTTTGCTAATTGCTGATGGGCGAATAATGCGTTTAGGGCGGGTTGAAAATGGGTTCCCGCTTTTCGCGGGAATGGCGAAAATAAAAGAAATGGAATGACGGCAAAAATGACAAAGAATGATGGCGCAAATAAGGTGCTACCTCGGAATGAATGACAATGATGATGGCGGAAACCGGCGTTACGCCCTAAGCGAAAACAACAATCAATTCCTCGAAACGGCAAAGCGGAGGGTATTCGATTATTTTTTCTTTTTTAGGGCGATGATGGTGAAGGTTGCGAGGCCGCCGACGAGAATGACTGATATTGAGCAAAGCATCGCCCATGCTGAGACCGGCATATTATTCCTCCTCTGTCTGTTTCGCTCTGACGAGCGAGAGCGCCACCGCTATTATCAACACTAGGGCCAACAGTCCCCAGCCGCCCGCGAACTGCGCCCATCCCGGATATCCTTCATAGGGCTTTTTCACAAGCTGTATCAGGGTCTGTATGAACATGGCTGTGAGCGCGGCCGGGGTTATGATTTTTATGCAGATGTCCCACCACGGGCCGACTTTGAAATCTGATGTGGCGTTGACGTGGTCTCTGAGTTTTTTTGCGCCGAACACGTATCCGACAATGAGGCATTCGAGCACGCCCACCACCGCAAGTCCGTATTGGGTGAAGTAGTAATCAACTATGTCCAGCCAGTACAGCCCCGCCCGCGTGGTATAAATGATGCCTATCGCGAACGCCATGAAAGATATCGCGGCGTTTACGACGATGCGGGCGTTTTTCCATTTGTCCATAGCTCCTGCCACTCCGGCTTCGACGAGTGAAAACGCGGAGTCTATGCCAAGCGTGAGAAGGAGAAGGAAAAAAAGGACGCCGAACGCCGACGCCCAGAATGGCAACATGCCGATTATCGCCGGGAACGTCACAAAGGCAAGTCCGGGACCGCTCGACACTACTTCGGTGACGGGTTTGCCTGTGGACACGGCCAGATATCCGAGCGCGGAGAAAACCGCCAGCCCGGCGATGAAACTTATCAGCGCGTCCGCAAAACTGCTGATGAACGCGTTGTTTACGATGTCGCTGTCTTTCGGCAGAAAACTGGCGTAGGCTATCATGACGCCGAACCCGATGCTAAGGGAGAAGAACACCTGACCGTATGCGGCAAGCCAGACTTTCGGATTTGCAAGCGCTGAAAAATCAGGCGTTAGAAAGAATTTAAGCCCCTCCACCGCGCCGGGAAGCGTGACGCCACGGACGATGAATATGACTAGCAGCACGATTGGAACGGGCACTGTGAGCAGGACGACTTTGCCGACGGTTTCAACGCCTTTGTAGATGCAGAAGAAGACGCACAGCCAACAGAGGAAAAGTCCGAATAGCGCTATCGGCACAATTCCGCCGATTTCTCCTATGCCTCCTGACAGATTCAGGAAATCTTTAAAGAAGAAAGCGTTTGAATCTGCGCCCCACGCTAAATCTATCGAGTAATACAGATAGCTGAAACACCATCCCATGACCACGCCGTAATATGTCATGACCATGAGACCTATCAGAACGGCGAACCAGCCTATCCACTCGTACTTTTTCCTGATTTCGGCGAACGCCATAGGGGCGGATTTCCCCATTTTATGTCCGAGGCCGAACTCCAGAATGAGGAGCGGAACGCCTGCGGTGAGCAATGCCACCATGTATGGGATGAGGAATGCGCCGCCGCCGTTTGAGTAGCAGACGTAAGGGAACCGCCAGATGTTGCCAAGCCCTACGGCTGAGCCTATCACGGCCATGATAAAAATAAGTCGGCTGTCCCATAAACCGCGTTTTTCCGTCATACCGCCTCCGAGTGTCGGATGTTCCCGCGCGGGCGGCAAAGCGCGCCGCAATCATCCCCCGCCCGTTTTTCTTCTCCCTGATGACGGCATTTTACATTGAACGAAAGAAAAATCAAACTGAACTAGAAAAATGCTACCAAAGCGACTTTAGGCATGGAAGTTTGTGGTAGAAACCTTTGAAAAAGTTGTTCCCCCAAACCCCCTTTTCCAGCTTTTTGGATTTTTCTATACAGAATAAAAAAGCCCGGGGGACGTTCCTCCGGGCTTATTTGCGGGGTTTCAGATTGAGGGTGAAAAACTCACGCAAAAAATGTCTTGTACAGGGAGCGGACGGCGTCGCCGACTCTGTTTTCCATGACGCCGAAGACGATGCTTATTTCAGAGGCGCCCTGAGAAATCATTTCGATGTTGGCGGACGCGGAGGCGAAGGCTGCTGTGGCCTTGGCGGCAGTGCCGACGCTTTCCTTCATCCCCTCTCCCACTATGGCGATCATAGCCAGCCCGGTGTCCGCCTTCACGATGTCCGGAGCGGGGTTCAGTTTCGATTTGATGTCTTCCAGCAACCCGGCGACCGTCGCTTCGTTGGCTGCCACTATCTCTTGGTTGACGGATTTCGTTTTCGGGTCGTATTCCTTGGGGAGCCTGATGATGACCGATATGCTGTCGATGCTGGAAGGAGTGTGCTCGAAAGACAGACCTTTTTTCTCGATGATGTGAAGCAGCTTGCGGCCGTAGCCGATCTCGCGGTTCATCAGGTGCTTTTCAACGTTGAAGCTGACGAAGTTCGTGTCCGCCGCAATGCCGACCACGCAGTTGTCGTCCTGTTTCCTGTCGTTGACGATTTTAGTGAAAGTGTCCCTGCCGTCGGAATGTCTGACGAGGATGGGGATGTCCGGGGCGTGTTCGACGAGCGGGCGAATGGCTTCGTCGTGGAAAACGGAGAAGCCGGAATATGTCAGTTCGCGGAGTTCTCTGAAAGTAAGCTCGGAGATGAGGCGCGGATTGTCGACTATTCCGGGATCAGCCGCGCAGATTCCGGGAACGTCTGAGAAGTTCTCGTAAGCTTCGGCTTTGACGGCGGCGGCGATGATGGAGCCTGAAAGGTCTGAGCCGCCTCTGCTGAATGTGGCGATGGAGCCTCTGCTGGTTCCGCCGTAGAAGCCGGGGACGACGGTGATGCCGTCGAAGCTGGCGAGTTTTGACAGTTTTTTATAGCAACCGTTCGTCTGGCGGGCGTTGCCGTATTCGGTGGTGACGGACATGCCGGCTTCGCGCGGGTCGATAAATCTTGCTTTGCGGCCTCTGGCGGAGAACGCGGCGGCCATGACGCGCGCGCACCATTCTTCTCCGAACGCTTTCACCGCGTCTAGGCGCATTTCTTTCTGCGAGGCGTCCATCGCCAGACGGCCCATAAGGTCGGCTTCCGCCCCGGAGACGCATTGCGTTCCGGCGCCGACGCCTTCGGCTATCTCAGCCAGCCGCGCGCAGATGTCATCGACGAAGCCCTTGGCCTCTGATGAGCCGGGAACCGCTTTGGCGGCCTTTATTAAGAGGTCGGTCACCTTGGTGTCGCCCTTGAATCTTGCGCCGGGGGCGGATACCACGATAATCTTCCGCCTGTCGTCGCTTTCGATGGTGTTCATCACCATGTTGAAGTTCGCCGCGTTAGCCAGCGAGCTGCCGCCGAATTTCGCCACTATCATTTCCGCCACGCTCCTACATTTAAACTTTCGATATTATGCATGATGGGAGGACTTTTTTAAATAGCGGGGCGGCGCAAAAGGCGCGCGGGCCTAAGGGCCATGCTTCGATAATCGCGCGCGCTTCGAGCGGATTCTCAATCTGAATATTTTATTTGCTTCTATAACGCGCGTTTTGATATAATGGCTTTCGTTCCTCCGGCGAACGGAATGAACGAAGACTCTTTCGACGCAAAAAAATGAAAGGAGCGCATAGATGATTAAATTCAGTAAGCAGCAGTTGAAGATTCCGAAGATGATGCGGCCGGTTTATCTGGTGACGGGCGGTATGTCCGAATTCCGGCGCGCGTTTCCGGAGAAAAGGACAGAGGAATTGTGCGTGGAAGCGCTGACAATGGCGGCGGAGATGATAAACATGACGCCCGCCGAGTTGAAGAGCTATATCCACACATGCTATTACGGGCATTTCGCGGATCACTTCGGGGATCAGTTGCTCGGCGAAGCTGTTATTCACGACAGGCTCGGACTTGATCCGCTCGGCAACGTAGCAGTCAAGACAGGCGGAGCCACAGGCGGCTCGGTG
>MWCD01000043.1 GCA_002069885.1 bacterium ADurb.Bin236
GGCCGTGGGAGTCGGCCCTACAGGGGAACCCGCGAGGTACTTTTATAATCCAATATGATTATACTGGACAAATGTCAGGTGGTCAATCCCGGAAACATTTATTTTTCTCTGTTTTTAGCTTTTTATATGTTTTCTTACACACCATCGTTTTATAAAGGCTCCTCAACAATGCTGGGCGTTGAATACAGTCAAAATCGGCTGCGCAAATCGAGACCGGGTTGTTTCTGAAAAGACAACGGACCGCATAAACACGAATCCGTGCTATTTTGTCACACCCAGCAGATATAATTCCTGCCGAAAGATCATGATAGCATTGGCCTGTGACATTTATTGGATATATAATGGATCGGTCAGAATGTAGGCATATCGAATGTTCAGGATCGGATTATATGGTAAAATTTGAAAACTCCGAACATAGTCCGCTTTTAAAGAGCCTCCTTCTAATGCCCAATGCTAACAAATTTAGTGATTTGCGAGGGTATTTCTTATGAATGTCTTTCAGACACACGCCCAAATTGTATCGGACTATGAGAACTACATCCGCAGCTTCCTTAATATTTCAGATGAAGGCATACGAAATGTTGTAGAGGATGAGTTGAGAAAGAAGAAGCTCTGGCCAGAGCCATTGCTCCAATTCAATCCATCTTATGAAACCGAAGAGAAACTCGACGATCTCGTAAATTCAGGAACCCTACATAAAGACATCCGGGACATTTTCAAAGGTTATTCTCTATACAAACATCAGGTAGAAGCAATTCGGTTAGGGACAAGTGGAAAGGACTTCGTTGTAACGTCAGGAACCGGTTCTGGAAAATCGCTGACATACATAGGCTCCATTTTCCACCACCTGTTGTTGCATCCAAACAGCGAGGGTGTTGCCGCAGTTGTTGTTTATCCCATGAACGCCCTTATCAATTCGCAGTCAGAGGAATTCTCGCGATACAAAGGCAACTATGAAAAGGCAACCGGGAAAGAGTTCCCTATTACATTCGGTCAGTACACAGGACAGGAAAAAGAGGAAGTTCGCAAAAAGTTACGTGAGAAGCCGCCACAGATTCTCCTGACCAACTACATGATGCTGGAGCTTCTTTTAACGAGGCTCAGAGAACGAAGCATACGCGACGCTATCTTTGCCAATCTTCGCTTTCTTGTGTTTGACGAACTTCACACATATCGCGGTCGGCAGGGAGCCGACGTGGCAATGCTTATTCGCCGTATCCGCTCACGCTGCGCAAACACTGTTTCCTGTATTGGAACATCCGCCACAATGGTTTCTGTTGGAAGCGTTGCTTCCCAGAAAGAACAGGTGGCGAAAGTCGCAACAACGCTTTTCGGGCAACAATTTACATCCGGACAGGTAGTCAATGAGAAGCTCACGCGGTCACTTGCCTATGGAGGGACAATTCCCACAGGCAAAGAACTCGCCGATGCGATCAAGTCGGGCATCGATACGCAGCAAGATTCTGAACGGCTCAAATCACACCCTGTAGCCGTCTGGCTTGAAAACCGTGTTGCTCTCCAAAACATCGAGGGCGATCTGGTAAGGGGCAAGCCCCAGCGCATCAATGATGTCGTTTCAAGCCTGTCCGAGGAATCAGGCATGGCGGAAACAGAATGCCGTAAGTTTCTTGCAGACATGCTTCAATGGATTAGCCTTGCAAATAAAAGGCTACAGGACTCAGGCCAGCGTTATACCATTCTGCCATTCAAGCTTCACCAGTTCATTTCACAGACTGGCTCGGTTTACACAACGCTCGACCAGGATGAAAACAGATTCATCACCCTTGAGCCGGGATTCTTCAAGCAGGACGAAGCAGACAAGAAACCGATCTTTCCAAATGTGTTCAGCCGTGCAACAGGACATGAATTTATTTGTGTGTCCCGTACCGGGGACCGCTTGGAACCGCGTGAGTTCCGTGAAAGCTCGGATGAAGATGAAGATGCGACGGACGGCTACCTGATTATTGGGGACGATGTCTGGAGGCCAGAAGAAGACATGGAATTGCTTCCTGATTCATGGCTTCGCAAAACAAAAAAGGGGTTGGCGCCAGACTCGAAAAAGAAAGCTTTCTTTCCAGTCGAACTTTACTTCGACGAATTCGGCAACTGCTCTGAATCCAAGCCGTTGAAATGGCGAGGCTGGTTCATGAAGTCACCACTTCTGTTTGACCCTACGGGAGGAGTTTTCTTCGACACAAAAACGAGCGAAGGAACAAAGCTCACGAAGCTGGGCAGTGAGGGAAGAAGCACATCGACTACCATAACCGCCTTCTCCATTCTGAATCAGCTCAATGATGCAGGTTATCATGCAAAGGATCAGAAGCTACTCAGCTTTACGGACAACCGCCAGGATGCCGCATTGCAGGCAGGCCATTTCAACGATTTCGTTCAAGTCATACGACTGAGGGCGGGAATTTACAAAGCATTGGAACAGTCGGAGGATAAACGCCTCAACTTCAAGAATCTCGGCGAGGCTGTTTTCAAAGCCCTAAATCTCCCGTTCCTTGATTACGCCACAAAAAATGAAGAGCCCCAACTTGCGAACGTTCGGCGCATTTACGAACAGTGTTTTCAGTCTTTTCTCTTTTACCGTGCGATTGCCGATCTGCGACGCAGTTGGAGAATCATTCTCCCAAATCTCGAACAGTGCGGCCTGTTGAACATCGATTATCTGGATTTGGAGGAAGTGGCGCAAACTGACGCTTTCTGGCAGGACACCCCGATTCTGAATGAACTTAATCACGAGGACAGGGAAGATTTTATTTGCACCATACTGGATTATTTCCGCCTTGAATTCGCTATCCACAGCGAAAACTTTCTCACGCAGTCGAAAATCAAAGAGTATGAAAAGGAGTTCAGAGAATCACTGCGCGCCCCATGGACGCTTGACCGTAACGAATCTTTGCGAGAGCCTTATTACATCCGTTACGATACGCTCAAGAAGTCAGCAAAGCTGTTCTCAAAAAGCATGGGGCCGGCCAGCGCATTGGGTAAATTCATCAAGCTCTATGTCCGCCAGCAGAATCTCCCTGTTGACCTCAAAGGCGAGAACTACCGCGACTTTATTCTGCACCTTATGAGCAAACTCGAAGAAGCGGATTACCTCATCAAGCACACCGCGAGAAACGAGGGGAATGAGGAAGTTCCGATCTACCGGCTCAGGATTGAAAAGATTATCTGGAGCATCGGCGACGGCGAAAATGTAAAAGCCGATGTCGTGAAACGGCGCGCATACAAAGAACAGGTAAAGAAGCCCAATTACTTTTTCAAAGAGATGTACCAGCGTGATTTTTCGAAGATGAAGAAACTGCGCGGCGAAGACCATACTGGACAACTTAAAAACGAGGCGCGACAAGATCGGGAAGACCGATTCAGAGCGGATTGGTATCTCGACGACGACAAGAAAAACCTTGATGAAAAAAAGATACGAAGCGAGTCAATCAGCGCATTGTTCTGTTCGCCAACGATGGAACTCGGCATAGACATCGGTGGCCTGAGCGTGGTCCATCTTCGCAATGCGCCTCCAAATCCCTCCAACTACGCCCAGCGTTCGGGCCGGGCCGGTCGAAGTGGACAAGGCGCACTTGTGTTTACCTACTGCTCCAGTTACTCTCCTCACGACCGCCATTATTTTCAGCAACAGGTTGAACTTGTTGCTGGAGCCGTGCAGGCTTCCCGGCTCGACCTTTGCAACCGCGAACTGCTTCTGACTCATCTCAACGCGCTCGCGGTTTCCGAGATAGGCATGCCCGGTCTTGAGGCTGATGAACAGGGAGGCGACCGGCCATCCATAATGAAGTTCATTGTGGACGACAACGACACGCTTCCGCTTTCGTCTCAGGTTGTTGCCGGACTTGAGATTGCTCCAAAGACCTTCAATGAACTCAAAGCGACTTTCAAAAGAGTCATTAACGATTTCGCGCCCGACCTCGAATCAAAGGCATCCAACTGGTACTCAGACCAATGGATTGAGCAGAACCTCAGCAAGCTCGCAGAGCACCTCGACGGTTCTCTCAATCGCTGGAGGCGGCTGTACCGTTCGGCAAGGACCATCCTAACCAGCGCGTCCCAGAAAATCGAAAGCGGCACGCTCCAGCACGGGAGCGATGAGTACAAAAAGCAAAAGAGGAATCAGGATCAGGCCTTGCGGCAAATCGATCTGCTCAGGAACGATCTCGGCGGCAGGTCATCGGAATTGTCCGAGTTCTATCCTTACCGGTATCTTGCTTCCGAAGGGTTCCTGCCCGGATACAATTTCACTCGTCTGCCACTTCGCATCTTTCTTCCAACAGGCGATTCATCCGGCGAATTCATATCCAGACCGCGCTACATCGCGCTCAGGGAATTCGGCCCGCTCAATGTCATTTACCACAACGGAAGGAAGTACAAGGTTTCCCAGCTTGTTGTTCAGGACGCCGAATCAGCATTGACGGATGCGCGAATCAGCAAGAAGGCCGGATACTTCCTGACCGACGATCAGAAAGACATGGAGTTCTGCCCGTTCACCGGCCTGAGCCTTGGCGACAACGCAAACAAAGAGCATCTTCATCATCTTCTGGAAATGTCCGAATCCCGCGCAGACGAAGTTGACCGCATTTCCTGTGAGGAGGAAGAGCGGGTGTCGCGCGGTTATGAAATCAAAACATTCTTCTCCGTCGACGGCGGGAATCTTGAGCGCGTGCAGAAAGCCATTGTGCGCTCAAGCGACAACTCATATCTCAATCTGCGTTATGTGCCCGCCGCGCGGCTTATACATGTGAACTACCAGTGGCGGTACCAGAAAAACGAGGGCTTTCCCATCGGCATGGTATCCGGCGACTGGCGCAGTTCCATGCCTGAGCCCGGCAGTAACATTAAAGAGGAGTACCGACTAATCAAACTCTGGACGTCCAACCTTGCGGATTCACTTTACATTGAACCCATCCAGCCGCTTGGACTCAAAAAAGAAGGCGTCGTTACTTTGGAGCATGCTCTGAAACGCGCCATCGAAAGTGTGTTTCAGGTCGAACCCAGCGAGATAGGTGTTGTCGCTGTCGGAGACCCCGAAGCTCCCAACATCCTTCTTTACGAAGCTGCGGAGGGAAGTCTCGGCATCCTGTCACAGTTCATGGAAGATGTGAATGTATTCCACAAGGTTGTTGAGCAGGCGATTGCCATTTGCCGTTATGATGACCCGGAATACAAAGGCCCCGCAACCTACGACGACCTCCTGAGCTATTACAACCAGCGCGACCACAAAACCATAGACCGCCATCTTATAAAGGATGCTCTGGAAAAACTGCTCATTTGCGACATTGAGATTCAAACCAATGTCGGGTTTGCCAATTATGAGGAACAGTATCAGAACATGCGCCGCAATCTCGATCCAAACTCATCGACAGAACTGAAGTTCCTCTCTTATCTTTATGATAACGGTCTGCGCCTACCTGACGCGGCGCAGAAACGCGTGGAAGGACTATATGTCCAGCCGGACTTTTATTATGAGCCGCGAATCTGGGTGTTCTGCGACGGCACTCCGCATGACGACCCCGCCGTGCAGGCGGATGACGAGCAGAAACGCCAGGCGATCATCGCAAAGGGCGATGAGGTCTGGGTTTACTATTACAGGGACAACCTCGCCGAAAAGATCGCGGCGCGGCCCGACATGTTCAGGAAGGTGCGATGAGCGTATCACTACAACCCGGAAAGCTTATTACCCTTCGGGGAAGAGACTGGATTGTCCAGCCATCAGATGATCCCGATCTTCTGGTCGTTAGGCCTCTCGGCGGCTCCGATGAAGAAATCACCGGCATTTTCATGCCTCTCGGCATTGCATCGGACAATCCGAAAGATGCCAGATTCAATGAACCCACTTCGGCGGACCTTGGCGACATCAGCACGGCGCGGCTGATTTACGACTCCGCCCGTCTCGCGTTCAGAAACGGAGCCGGTCCGTTCCGCTGTCTCGCCAAGCTCTCATTCCGCCCGCGCTCATACCAGATGGTTCCCCTCATCATGGCTTTGCGCCAGGATTCCGTGCGCATGCTCATTGCCGATGATGTCGGCGTCGGCAAGACCATCGAAACGATTCTCATAGTCAAGGAACTGCTTGAACGGCGAAAAATCAGACGCTTCGCCGTCGTGTGCCTGCCGCACCTCTGCGAACAGTGGCAGGCTGAAATCCGGGCTAAAATTGATCTGGAGGCCGTCATCATCCGCTCCAGCACTCAGGCGCGGCTCGACCGCGAAATCCACGGCGACACCAGTGTTTACGAGTATTACCCTTATCAGGTTATCAGCATTGACTACATCAAATCCCAGCAGCGTTCGAGCGTGTTCGTGGAGCAATGTCCGGAACTCGTAATCGTGGACGAGGCCCACACCTGCGCCCGGCCCGCCGGCAAATCAGCTTCACAACAGCAGCGTTATCATCTTATAAACAACATCGCAAAGAAACCCGGACAGCAGCTTATTCTCCTCACGGCCACTCCCCACAGCGGCAAGCCTGAGGAATTTCATTCCCTGCTCGGGCTGATAAAGCCATCATTCGAATCCATTGATCTGCCAAGCTCAACCCAGCCGGAACGCAAAGAACTCGCGCGTTACTTCGTTCAGCGCAAGCGCGCCGACGTGGAGAAATGGATGGGAGAGGAAACGCCGTTCCCGGTGCGCGAGGCTACCGAATGGCCTTATGATCTTTCAAAAGACCACGCCGCTTTTTTTGAAGACATCCTCGACTTTGCCCGCAAACTGATTGCTCCCGATCCGGAGGGCAGACAAAAGAAGGTTCAGTATTGGACCGCGCTTGCCTTGCTTCGTGGCATCATGTCCAGCCCGGCTGCCGGAATCGAAATGCTGAACACGAGACTATCCAACCTTGCCTCTTTTGTGGAAGACGACACAAAGGCCACCAGCGAAGAAGCTGTGGACGCGGAGCAAAACCCGGTCGGAGACACCGAGTTCGGATTCGAGGGCGACAATGCCCCCACCCATGTCGTTGAAAGCAACGACTGGAGCGCCTACCAGCGTCAGCAGCTTCGTGAGTTCACCAAACAGTTGGAATCATTGCGCGGCATGGGGCATGACCACAAGCTCATATCCGCCGAGATGATCATCGAGGACTGGCTCAAGCAAGGATTCAATCCAGTTATCTTCTGCCGCTACATCAAGACAGCCGACTACGTGGGTGAGCATCTCGCCCCGTTTCTGAAAAACAGATTCCCCAAGCTTGATGCGCAAGTCATTACAAGCGAGATGCCCGACGAACTGCGGAGAGCGCAGATTGAGGGCATGGGCAAATCCCAACAACGATTGCTCATCGCCACCGACTGTCTGAGCGAAGGTATAAACCTCCAGGACTATTTCACGGCTGTGTTGCATTATGACCTGCCGTGGAATCCGAACAGGCTCGAACAGCGTGAAGGCCGTGTTGACCGTTTCGGCCAGAATGCCAAGAAGGTGCAAGCCTGTCTCCTGTACTGTTCAGGAAAAACAATCGACGCCATAGTGCTCGATGTCCTGCTTCGCAAGGTGCGCGAAATCAAGAAGGACACCGGCATAAGCGTGCCATTCCCGGAAGATTCACAAAGCGTCATTGATACCATTACTCAGGCATTGCTTCTCAACCCAAACAGGCAGATTCAGACACGTCGGTTCGACCAGCAAATAACGTTCGACTTCGGGGACTTCGGCGAAGCTGCCGAGGCCAAGGTCAACGTCTCCCGCAAACTGGCTGAAGCCGCTGCCCGTGAAAAAGTGTCGCGTAGCATCTTCGCCCAAAACGCAATCAAGGCGCAGGAGATTGAAGCCGACCTCAAAGAGATGGATGAAGCCATCGGCGACCCCAAAGCCGTCGAGGAATTCGTCACCAGCACGCTCAACAACCTTTTCGGCGTGCAGGTCATTCCCCATAAAAAGGGATACCGCGTCGTCATGGGCAACATGCCGCCGCAGTTGCGCGACCTGTTGACGCCCGGCGATCCAGTTCAAATCAGCTTTCTTTCACCAACGCCGGAAGGGTATCACTATCTCGGGCGCAATAACCGATTTGTCGAGCAACTCTGCCAACTGGTGATGGCGAACACAATAGCCCGCGTGGACAAACGCGCCGCTCGCGCCGCCGTCATCCGCACAAAACAGGTTTCCATAAAAACCACTCTGCTGCTCTTCCGCTGCCGTAATGTCATTGAGCAGCAGAAAGGCCGTCAGCAGATTGTCGCCGAGGAAATGATCCTCTGGGGCTGGCGCGGCACGCCGCAGCAAAAGGAATTCCTCGAACACGCGGAAGCCAAAACTCTTCTCGCCAATGCGCGCGCGGCTTCCGAACTGTCCCCGCAATCAAGGGCGAATTTCCTCGACAACGAACTCAAGTTGCTGGACACGCTCGTCGCGGATTTCGACACTGTGGCTGAACGTCAGTCAAAGAAACTTGTCGAAGCCCACGAGCGTTTCAGTTCCCTAATGGATGGCAAACGGTTTCAGGTCGTTTACCCGGTGTTGCCCATGGACCTGCTCGGCATATACGTCCTTCTTCCGGAGGGCGCCCAATGAACTTTCCCAGCATTCGCATAGAAGGCGCAATCCTCTCTCCGGACATTCTCGACCGCTTGGAGGACATCCACGGCCAGCGTCCCGTGGACTTCGGCTTCGATTCCTCCACAAAAGTTAAGGATGCGATCGTTCGCGCATGGGCGGACGCGCAGGATTACTGGCGCATCTTTCAGCGCAAGGTCGATGGCCTCAGAGCCGATTCCCCGGCCACAACTGAAACGCGCAACCTCTGGATCGTTCCGCTGCTCGGACTCCTCGGATACCAGACTGAATACCAGCCTCGTGCCGTGGAGGTCAGCGGAAAGACCTATGCCATTTCCCATCGCGCAACCAATCGCGGACAGACTCCCGTCCACATCATCGGTTGCAAGGAACCCTCCGGACTGGATAAGAAGCCTGAGAAGGCAGTCCTGCGCATGTCCGCTCACGCCATGCTTCAGGAGTTCCTCAATCTTCAGGAGGAACTTTACGGCATCGTAACCAACGGTCGCCTCCTGCGCCTGCTGCGCGATAGTTCCCGCCTTGTCAAACTCTCCTATCTCGAATTCGACCTCGACCGCATCTTCACGGACGGCCTATTCGCCGATTTCGCCGTCATGTTCCGGCTACTGCACGCAAGTCGCCTGCCGGCCACAATCGAAGGCTCATCAGAAAGCCTCATCGAGCGATACCATCAGGACTCTCTCGATTCCGGCGCGCGCATCCGCGACGGTCTCAGCCGCGCTGTCGAACAGGCTATCCGCGACTTCGCAAACGGATTCCTCTCGCATCCGGATAACGTATCTCTGCGGGAATCCATAAGCTCCGGGACGCTGCTCCCAAAAGACTACTACCAGCATTTGCTCCGTCTCATCTATCGCATCCTCTTTCTGCTCGTTATCGAGGAACGCGACCTTGTCTATCCCAAGGATGCCGACAAAGCAAAGCGGGACATCTATTACGACTGCTACAGTCTCCAGCGTCTCCGCCGCTTGTCGGAGAAACGCTGGCTTGCCGACCGTAGCAAGCACGACCTCTGGCTTTCATTGCTCACTGCTTTCCGCCTCTTCGAGGCTGGAGGCCCCGGCGCAAAACTCGGCATCGCTCCGCTTGCCGGAGATCTCTTCAGCCCAAACGCCATACGCGAACTCGGCCAGTGCATGCTCGGCAACGACGTCCTTCTCGGTTGCCTTCGCGCTCTCAACATGTACGAGAATCTCGATACCCATCAGACCATCCGCGTTAATTACGCCGCGCTCAATGTCGAGGAGTTCGGCTCCGTATATGAAGGACTGCTGGAATATGACCCTGTTTTTAACATCAATGGAAACCGGATTGAATTCGCGTTCGCACAAGGTGGCGAGCGTGCCGCTACTGGCTCACACTACACGCCTGATGACCTTGTGCAGCCGCTTCTCAAACATTCTCTCGATTATCTCATTGCGGACAAACTCAAGGAATCTGATAAAGAGAAGGCTCTGCTCTCGCTTCGCGTGGCGGACATTTCTTGCGGCTCCGGCCACATCCTGCTCGCCGCTGCCCGCCGCATTGCCACCGAACTGGCAATCGTTCGCACAAAGGAAGACCAACCTTCACCTAAAGCGTTCCGCGAGGCGCAGAGGGATGTCATCCGCGAGTGCATCTATGGCGTGGACATCAACCCGCTTGCCGTGGAACTTTGCAAGGTTGCGCTATGGCTCGAAGCCCACAATCCCGGAATGCCGCTCAATTTCCTCGACCACCACATAAAATGTGGGAACGCCATTGTCGGTTTCACGCGACGCGGTGAGGTCGAAAGAGGTGTGCCGGATGAAGCCTTCAAAACCATGCCAGGCGATGATAAGGAGACCATTGCGGAACTTCGCAAGCGCAATAAGATGGAGCGTGCGAAACGCGAAAAGATTGTCGAGACGGAACTTGAACTCTCGCCGGAGATCAGCAAATACCTCGAAGGCATTCTGACGAGGTGGCGGGACATCTCCAACCTGCCGGAGCGCACACCAGAGGAAATCGAAACAAAAAAACAACGCTACATCGAATTCACTCAGAGTCCGGACGCATGGCTGCTCAATCAGATTTCGAGCATCCCAATAGCTCAGTTCTACCTACCGAAAACTCAGGATATCGAATCAAAAATCATCACAGACGCCGAGTTCCGACTTTACTGGACAGGAAAACATCATCCGCAGGGTCAGGGAACGGCTGCCGCGCTCGCGCTCGCCCATCAGAAACGATTCTTTCATTGGTTCCTCGAATTCCCGGAAATTATTCAGCGCGGCGGATTCGACTGCATACTTGGAAATCCACCGTACATGGGCGGAACGAATCTTAGTGGTACTTATGGCTATCCCTTCTGTGAGTTTGTAAAGTGGGAGTATGCCCCAACCGGTCTCAGTGATCTTGTTACGTATTTCGTACGCCGTATTTACAATCTGTTGCACAAAAACGGATTCACTGCATTTATAACAACAAACTCAATTAAGGATGGGGACATTCGTAAGGATGGTCTTGAACAGGTGATTGCCAATGGTGGAGCAATCAATTTCGCTGTTAGAGGTATCAAATGGCCGGGGCGTGCAAATCTGGTGGTCTCACTCGTTGCTATTCACAAAGGGAAATGGAATCGCAAATGTTTGTTGGATGGCAAAGAAGAAAATGTAATTAGCGCACACTTAGAAGGGTACATAGATGCTGGTCCCCCGATCATCTTGGGCAGTAATACCAACTACATGTATGAGGGGTCCAAGCCACTATCAGACGGATTTATTCTTTCTCATGAGGAAGCTGAAAGAATCGTTCAGTCTGATCCGCGTTATAAGGAAGTGATTTTTCCGATCATAAATGGTAATGAATTAAACAATGAACCTTGTCAGACACCAGGAAAAAGCATAATCAACTTCTTCAACTGGACGATGGATAAGGCCCGTGAATACGAATTGCCTTTTCAGATCGTAGAACAACGAGTGAAACCTGATAGGGAAAAACAGAATGACAAGATAGGCAAGGAGAAATGGTGGCTGTATCTACGTCCTCGAATCGAGATGTACTCAAAAATTAGCCATTTATCTCGCTGCTTCACGGCTGCTCGTACAACTAAGCATCTCAATTTCTCTGCTGCCCCTACCAACTATGTTTTCACGGAGGCACTTAAAGTCTTCACCACGGACCGATGGGACCTGTACACCGTTGTCCAGTCCACCCTGCACGAAGTTTGGGCGCGAAAGTATAGCGGATCACTTGAAACACGACTTCGTTATTCACCAACAGACTGTTTTGATAATTTCCCATTTCCCGAAGGCCTTTGGAAGACGGCAAATCCCACGCTTGCGGAGACCGGCGAACGCTATCACGAATTCCGTCGCGCACTCATGAAGCAACTCTGGCTTGGGCTCACGGACATCTACAACCTGTACCACGCTTGCGACCTCTCTTCGGAGAAAGTCGCGAAGGTCAGTAAGAAGCCGCTGGCCGAGGCTGAGGCGGGTTATATCGGCATCCTCGAACTGCGCCGCCTGCACGTGGAACTGGACACCGCCATCCGCGACGCCTACGGCTGGAGCGACCTCGATCTCGGCCACGACTTCCACGAACTCGAATTCCTTGCCGAGAACGACCGCGTCCGCTACACCATCAGCCCCGACGCCCGCCGCGAAGTCCTCAAACGCCTGCTCGCCCTGAACCACGAACGCGCCGCCCAGCAGTCCGCCGCACCCGCCCCCAAGAAAACAACCCACCGCAAAAAGGACTCAACCGGCCAACTCTTCGCCGATGAAGGGGAACTCTTCGATAATTCCAGATAGTTCAAGAGGAAACAAATTATGGCTAAAAAAGACAAACGTAATCTACCAATGAAGCCGGAAACAGCGTCTGAGTTCATCTTGTACCAGGCCGATGACGGCCAGACGAAGATTCAGGTCCGGCTCGTGGACGGAACTGTGTGGCTGCCGCAGCGTTCGATTGCGGAGCTTTTCCAGAAATCCACGCCAACCGTAAATGAGCACATAGCCAACATCTACGAGGAGGGTGAACTGGCCCCCGAGGCAACTGTTCGGAAATTCCGAATAGTTCAACCGGAAGGAACCCGACGGGTGGAACGGCTGGTGGACTTCTACAACCTCGACATGATTCTCGCGGTTGGCTACCGCGTCCGGTCCCACCGGGGCACGCAGTTCCGCCAGTGGGCCACACGCACCCTCAGCGAGTTTCTCGTCAAAGGGTTCGTGATGGACGACGAGAGGCTCAAGCAAGGCCGCAACATCGGCGAAGATTATTTCGATGAGCTTCTGGAGCGAATCAGAGCCATACGGGCATCCGAGCGCCGCTTTTACCAGAAGATCACGGACATTTACGCCACGAGCATCGACTACGACCCAAACGTGGAGATTACACAAACATTTTACGCAACGGTCCAGAACAAGCTTCACTGGGCCATCCACGGCCACACAGCCGCGGAGGTCATCGTGGAGCGCGCCGACGCATCCAAGCCGCACATGGGACTGACTACATGGAAGAATTCTCCGCGCGGCCGCATCCGGAAGGCGGACGCCACGATTGCCAAAAATTACCTCTCGGAAAAGGAAATCAGCGACCTTGACCGCATCGTGACCATGTATCTGGACTATGCCGAGCTTCAGGCCGACAACCGGCGTCCGATGCACATGGCGGACTGGATCAAGAGGCTCGACGCGTTCCTGCAATTCAATGAGAAGAATATCCTGGCGAATCCGGGCAAAGTGTCGCACGAGCTTGCCCTTGAGCATGCGGAGGCCGAGTTCGAAAAGTTCGACGCCGCGCGCCGCAGTCTGGAGGCCACACAGCCCGTCAGCGACTTCGACCACGTCGTGGAGCAGGTCAAGCAACTGGGCAAGGGCTCCGCAAAACCACCGAACAATAGAAAAAAGCGGAAGTGAGCAGATGATTCCCGACATGGATCACGACGGAGATATCGACGGCAGGGATTACTACGACGATCTCGGCGGCGCGTATCATTTTGCTCCGAAAGAGCTTAAAGACGATCTGTCCGCACCGCCGTCACCGGGTATGATAACCGCCGCACGCGTACTATCTGCGTTGTTCTGGATTGCGGTGCTTTTTTTATTGTTGTGGGTGTTCTGACATGGTTAAGATACCTATATCATCTGAAGAAAAGAATAAAGGCGATAATCCCGCTGACAGACTGACTGACGGTGCCCGCTCGCTCGAATCTAGGGCATTTCAAAAAGCCATAGACATCTTTGTCTCCATCTTGCGCGACGAACCGGAGAACGGTAACGCTTACCTGAATCTTGGCAAAGCCTATGTTCAAATGGGAAGGATGCAGGAGGCAGTGAACGCGCTCTTGAAGGCCGCGGAACTGCTTCCCGGCAATGTTGAGGCACATCTGCTGCTGTCTCAGGCCTACGCCGGAACTGGAAGCCATGACGATGCACTAATGACCCTCAGAAAGGCGGAGAGTCTTTTCCCGGATGAACCTTACGTCCCGTTCAAGCTCGGAATGTTGCTGGGGGAAATGGATCGTTTGAATGAATCCGCCGAAGCATACAGTAAGGCCGTGACAATCAAGCCTGAGTTTGCCCAAGCTCACAACAACCTCGGAGCGTTATATGTGAATTGCGGGCTGTACCTGATGGGGGTAAAAACACTCGAAAAGGCTGTGGAATTTGACCCGCAAAACCCGATCTGCAGGGACAACTACGGGCGTGCCCTTGCCGGGCTGCGAAAGTTCGATCTGGCAATCGCACAGCAACTGGAAAGCATCAGGCTGAATCCCGGCAGGGCTGCAACCCACAGACACATCGCCGACACTTATTTCAAAATGGGAAACAGAGAACTGGCGTTGAAAGCAATCAGGAAAGCGGTGGAACTCAACAGTGACGACCCGGCGAACTGTCTCGGCCTCTCTGAAGTGCTGACAGACCAGTTTGAGGATCAGGCCGAGGGGCTGAAATTGTGCAAGACATGGCTGAAGAAATGGCCGGAAGACATTGATGTTATAAGCCGGGTGGCAATGATCTACACAGCCTCGCGTGCGACATACGGTGGAAAGGACACTCTCAACATAAACGGCATCGAAAAAGCGGAGGAGCTGCTTGAACAGGCGTTGAAAAAAGCGCCGGACAATGTCCGTTTGCATAAACAGATGGTGTTGACAATTCAGAACCGCGGCTGGGGTGGGGAATATACCGAAAGAGCACTCCGGCATTTGTCCGAAGTCGTGAGAATCCGGCCCGATGATCCCCAGGCGCACTTTGAGTTGGGGGAATGCTATTACAGCGCAAGAGGGAACGTAAACATATACTCCCCTGACATCGAATGTCTTCAGCTTGCAGAGCAGAGCCTGAGAAAAGCCATCCGCCTTGACCCCTGCATGCTGGATGCCTACGAGTGCCTCGCAAAAACGTATGAAGCACTCGGATGGGATGCCCTCGCGCAGGACACTCGCAAACAGGCCGAGTCTGTCAAAAACCGTGAGTAAGATATTTGGTATGCTTGTTGTAAATGAAATGAATATTTCTTGCGCATCGAAGGGAGAACTTGTCGCCAAACGTCTGAATGAGTTTCTTGTGATTTGAGGATGCTGCTAATAGCAGTGGGCCGGGATTATCGTTTACTGATAACAGAGATACTAATGGCTAACCCTTAAAAATGGGAAGAAGCACAGCGAATCGATGGCATTAGAAATCTTCGCCAGCAACCGGATGGAACTAATATGAAATCGGGGCGCTGTCTTTCTTTCGGGTACACATAAACCCAGGCAGGTGCTTTCTTCCCACCATTCAGGATCGAAACGCTTTTTTCAATCCTGATGTAGTGGCTTCGGCTATCGCCGGGGCGATAACCTTCAAGCCGGTCGAGGTGTTCGAGCGTTTTTGCGATATCTGGAAACGTCATGACCTCTCCGAGGACCTGCCCGTCGAGCGCATCAAACATCGCGGGGAATCCATAGGGAAGATGATAAAGCCGCCCGGTAGTGACAGCGGGCTCAATAGTGAGCGCATCGCGGCAGTACCTTTCGTGGTTCCAGAATCCGGACATCAGACTTCCGTAGACAAATAATCTTGATATCCCCATGATGAATAGCTCCTCATCCGTCCTTTGAAATAAAAATCGTGTTGCCGGAAGTCCATCAGGTCGGCAACATTGAATGCCGACAGCGTGTACGCAGCGATATCCAGCGGAATGACATCCTGTCTTCCACCGTTGACCCGCTCGAGCGGCCATTCCTCGGACGAGTAGAACACGGCCCGAAATCCTTTGTGATACCACAGGGTTAGCGGCTTGTTGCCTTTGATGACCAGAATCGTATCGGGCGCCGATGTGCGCGTGAAAACGGCGGACATGCCGCCACGGACGTCGCTGACGCAAGCCGTGAAGTTCTCGATGCTGTCTTTTTTATCCGCGAGCCGGAAGATGAACTCGCTGTCAACTTCGCCAACACGCGGCAGCCGGTATTTCTTGAAAAGCCGGTCCGCGTTCAGGATCGTGCCCGCGGCGGTGCCTATTACGGCTCCCGCCCTAATCGGATGGTTGTTCAGGCTGTTCGCCTCCGTGCCGCGCGTTTTCCATCGAGTGTGCCCAAGGATACAGGTTGTCGCATTATCGAATCGTCCGATGATTTCTGAATATTTCTCTTCCATGACCAGCTTCGCCGCAGGGCCCGGACGCTTGAAAAGCGAGTACGTGCCGTCGCGCCGTATCATGGCGAGACCGGCGGCGTCTTTCCCGCGCGCCTGATTGAGCAAAAGCAGCTCAGTAAACATGCGTCCGATTTCTTCGAGTTCCGTTTTACGGCGGCGTTTGTTGCCAATTAAAACCCCGGTTAATCCGCACATATTATTTACACTCCATCAAAGGTTGTGTTCTCTTTTCTTTGGTTCCATCCAGACCTGGGCGCTATCGAACTGGCGCATTAAATCCGCCGCCTGGCGCATGCTTTTTCCTTCGTAGTTTCTGACTTCACTGATACCGCTCGCGGCCTGATATAAAAATTGGAGAGCCTGCACAGCCTTCCAGAATTTGTCTTTCGGCGCATCATTCATGTACAGAAGGTTGAATTTCTTTTCGCATATTCTGTCAGGCCCGACGATTCCTTCATAGATAACGGCATCAATATTTCCATTCGCCAGTTTTTTTGACATGATGCGGCGCATGCGAGAAGTGCCAGGAAGCGAGAAATCCGCAATCACATAAAGCGATTCATCAGGCTCATTAATTGTGATAATCGGCTTTAGATTCCGTTGCAGATTCTGAAAGCTGTGCTGAGCGTTCCGCTTCTTCTTATTCGACATTCCGTTCTCCTTCCGCTTTGATTTCCTGCCCGGCGATTCCGGCTTTCTCCTTCATGAAATTGATCCATGCAACCCGTTTCATTCCCATGGCTTTGTGAATGTCCGCTTTTGTCAGTACGCCGAGCCGCCGGAACTGTCCCATCACCACGTAGCAATTCTCTTCGTTGATGAAGCGCTCAATTTTCCCGATGGGGTCATCATCCATGCCTATACCTCCCGCGCGAGACCGCGCTCAATCAATTCGCTTACGAGCGACCGCGCGAGTTCCTCGTCCGTGTTGCCCTTCACCGTCAGTTCGACGTTCTCCACCATCTTCGCGTTGCGAAGCACCATGTCCACGTACTCGCGGATGGTCTTCACGTCCGAGAACATGGTCGAGCCTTTCATCTGGGTAACGATTTTCAACGGCGACCCGCTGAATTTCTCGCCGTCCCGCAGTTCGATACGCATTGCAACCGCCTCCTTTCGCAATTTACGCCAACCCAATCGGATGTGACGCGCTATGGGCGCTCAAGTCGATCATTCCTTCGAGGAGATCGCCCGATTCCCAGCATCGCGGACAGACCGGTATGTCGACGACCTGTCCGTCATGCTCGAGCCGGATAAAGAAACCGCCGCGCTCGAACGGCTCGCGGCAATGGCCGCATGTGAATCTGTTGTTGTAAGGGTTCTTTCCGAACTTCACTCTGATTTTCATTCCGATGCCCTCCGTCACGCCGCCTGTTCGTTTGGTCGGCGTCCGTTCTTGAATGCGCTGTCGCCCTCGAGGTTTGCGAGCAGGTGATGCCGCGCCGTTTTGAACTCGTCTCCGATGAGTCCGAGGCCGAGCAGGAACACCCGGAAATCGTATTTGCTGTTTATGGGATTCAGGTCGCGTTTGCGGCTGCTTGCCGCGTTGCTGTTTATCGCTTTCGCGCCGAGCGCGAGACAGAACTGGCAATAGGCGCGTATTTTACCTGCATGCAGACACCCATTGAACCACCTCATCTCGACGGTATTCCTGTAAAATATGTTGTGATAATTTAGGGCCCTGTATCGAGTCATATCATAGTGTGTCGGATTGGTATTCTGATAGCCGTACCAGAGCTTGTTCAGCTCTTCATTTGTTTTCGGTTTGCGTTTTTCAATTTTCTCGATGAACTCGCCGCTTACCTTTTTTGCGTATGATGCGAGTCGCTGTTCGTTGACATCAAGAGCTTTAACAATGAGGTCTTCCTGTTTGTTGACGATTTTTGCAAGATTGACGAGGGCTTTCGTGGTGAAGACAGCCGCATCGAGGTGAATGTGAATTCCACATTGGCGGTTCGTGCGCCCTCCGGCGGCGCGGACCGCCCGGACCACTTCCTGGAGCTGCTCGATGTCCCCGTAAACAAGTATCGGGCTTACGATTTCAGCCCGATACTTTGCATCCACGTTGGTGAGCGACCCGTCGGCCACCACTTTCCATTTGCGGCCTCGGTCGTCGGTGACTTCCCATGGGTCGTGGCATTGCGGCATCCCGATGTGGTGCACCGTGCCGCCGACCACCGTCTGGATGGCTCGCGCGACTTTCTCCCGCGTCGCTTTGACCGTCTCGATCTCGATCCCAAACCGAATGCTTTTCAAATCCATCTATTCCGCCTCCGTTTCCGTAAAAAACCCTTTGTTTATAAGGTTTTTTAATTCTACACACATGTTAAGCCGGGGGCGGGTTAAGTCAAGCCATTTTATTAAGAATAATGTTGATATAATGAGATAATCAAAGGATTGCAATCTTAAACGCTATTATAGCCTATTTTAGCGTCTATGGAACCTGAATCGTGTCTAAAACAACAAAAATCGGGAGCCGGAATCAGACGGCATGGAAATCAAACTTCTGACCGACCATTGGTTATTGAATGCTAATGGTTGGCAGAAATCAACCGAGCCGGTTAAACTGTACCTTAAGAGATTTGTTTAGTCTTACAATTTCGAATTCAATGAGTTTATATGATAGAATTGTGTGTCAGTAATTGGCATCTCAGGATGTGTCGCATGATTCCGGATGATTCAGGGGTAGTTGACGACTGTTTGAATGAAGATGGTCTATGAAAGAACTGCTCACGGGCAGGGAGTGAGTTGCAGATGTGATATGCGACAAGGAGGGAAAAGCGTATGAGTGATGGTGAAACAGGTGCGAATACGAATTTCGGCATCCAGATTATTAAGTGTCGAGATGACAAAACTCCAGTGTGTCTTTCCCCTGTAACAGATTCAACCGGAAGCTCAGAGCCGTTCAAATTGAAAGACGAATGTGAATGTTCTTGGATCAAGAAGGACGAGGGTTTGGGACCAACAAAACTGCGGCCTCGAATAGAGCCTTGGTTGACAGCGCTATTTCAATCTGAACACCTCTCTTTGCTTGTGGGATCTGGGTTATCGTGTGCGCTTCACAGGATGACTACTGGTAAAGATATCGCAGTTATGGAACCGGTAAAATTCACCGACTATGATGCTGAAATTAAAGCTGGGGCAAATAAGTCCGCTATAGCAGCTGGTCGTGCTCACGGCAACATTGAGGACCAAATACGTGTTGCTAACGAGTTGCTATGCGGTCTTGAAATTCTGGCTGAAAGTGATGCTGAAATATGTAAGAAGGCCGTGAGTCACAAGAATGAGCTAACTTGTATTCTTGACAAATTTGCAGAATCTATCCTGAAATGTGAAAATGGGCTGATATCCTCGGAGAGTAAGAACCTCGAACAGACATTTAATTATCTTGTGAGCTTCTTGATGAGCTTTGCCAGTAGAACTGGAACGCGTGACAGGTTGAACATTTTTACGACAAACTATGATCGATTTATCGAAGCGGGCGCTGATCTTGCCGGGCTCCATTTGCTTGATCGTTTTGTTGGTTCATTAGCACCAATATTCCGGTCGTCCCGGCTCGATGTTGATATTCACTACAATCCACCTGGCATACGTGGGGAGCCTCGTTACCTTGAAGGGGTCGCTCGATTTACGAAACTGCACGGTTCTCTCGACTGGGTAAATATCGGGAAGACCATCAGACGCATTGGATTACCTTTAGGGGCTGTGAGTATCGAGCCATACTTGAAAGCTCCTGGACTTACAGGCGCAGACGCACTGCAACTTATGATCTATCCAAATTCTGCCAAGGACCGTGAAACAGCCGCTTACCCCTACGTCGATCTATTTCGAGATTTTGCTGCCGCTGTTTGTCGACCAAACAGTACAGTCATCTCGTTTGGTTATAGTTTTGGCGATGAGCACATTAATCGTGTAATAGAAGACATGCTCACGATTCCTTCTGCCCATCTTGTCGTTATTTCGTATAGCGATCCGTTGGGGCGGATCATGAAGACTTATGAGAAACTGGGACGGCACGCTCAGATCACCCTGCTAATCGGCGACCATCTCGGCGATTTCCAAACGTTGGTGGATAACTACTTGCCAAAACCAGCGATTGACCGGACCACCTTCCGCATGGCAGAACTCCTTAAATCGCGATGGGCTACCGGGCAATCACAATCTCTTGAAGATAAGAATGATTCAGATGGTGGAGGGAGCGGATCATGAGCCAATCTCCCTTCGAACACGCGGGGAGCCTGCGGATTGGCACCGTTGATTTTGTTTCACCAGACGAGATCAAGGTGGCACTCGATATCGAAGCTCCCGAATCGGTCGCTCTAAACGCTGGCGCACCACGTTCTTTCCCACGGGTGAACAGTTACGTGCTGATTCCTGTGGACGACGGTTTTCTTGTAGGCCAGATTGAATGGCTCACGGTAGAGCGATCCCCATTCCCGAAGCGGCGGGGTATGCAGGATTTCGGATTGGTAGATTTGCCATATCCATTACGAAAGATGAGCCTGAATCCACTGGGTACTCTTCGAAAAGCATCGTCTGGAACAAACTCGGAAGATGAATATAACTTCCGACGCGGTGCTGATGCTCTTCCGTCAATTGGTGCAGGTGTATTATTGCCGACCGATAAACAGCTTCGTTCGATAATCGAATCAGGAGAACGCAGAAGGGTTAAGATCGGAATCAGTCCTCTTGCTGGCAATGCAGAAGTGTGTATCGATCCAGATCGCTTGTTCGGTCGGCATCTTGCTATTTTGGGAAATACAGGCAGCGGAAAATCTTGCTCAGTAGCTGGGATCATCCGTTGGTCATTGGAACAAGCCAAAAAAATGAGCGGTTCATTCCCGAATGCCCGCTTCATAATTTTAGACCCCAATGGAGAGTATTCAAGGGCTTTTTCAGACTTGAATTCTCCGGCAAAGGCACGAATATTCAAAGTCGCTCCCACTGATGGCACTGCTGAACAGCTACTTCAGGTTCCTCTATGGTTTTTGAATAGTGCTGAATGGTGTTCGCTTACACAGGCCAGTACAAAAACCCAGAGACCAACATTGATACAAGCGCTTCGAACAGTAAGGGATGGTCAAGCCGAGCCAACTGAGAACAAAAGTCATGATATTAGGCGTTTCCTAAGAACAATGCTTAGTATCATCCGAATTGAGAAAAACTCAGGTGGACCTTGGGGGGCATTTCCTAAGCCAAAATCGTTCTATGAAAAACTTGCAAAATGGAAGGACGGAATAGAACCGGTTTTGACTGGATTAGCAGGTGAAGAAGAAACCGCATTGAAAACATTAGTCGACAACATCGAAAATCTTTGTTCTCCCAGAAGATTGCCGTATGCCCATTTCGATTTCACTCGGCAGGAAATCGACAATTTGCTAAGTGTGGCCTCATTGGCACATTCTGCTTTTGGGGGCAACGAAGGGGACACAATTCCTACGGATGTTGATGCGCCTCGTGAATTCAAAGGTGAATCACTGCTACGTAGCGTAGAAGCAACTGCAGAGATGTTAAATGTTGCCGAATATGCTGAGACAATGTTGATTCGTATTCGAAGTCTTTTGGCGGATACTAGGATGAAGTCCATTGTTAGTGATACGGAAGATCTTACTTTACAAAAATGGTTGGATACTTATATAGGAGAAGATTCAGCAAAGAGCGGTTGTATAACAGTTATTGATTTGTCCCTCGTACCAACAGAAGTAATTCACATTATCACATCTGTTATTGCTCGCGTGGTTTTTGAGGCACTTCAACGATATCGCAAGCTGAACGTTGTGACTCTCCCAACGGTTCTAGTTATGGAAGAGGCACACACATTTATAAAACGATACAAGGAAGATGTTGAGAATCAAGATGCGGCATCAGTATGTTGCCAAGTGTTTGAACGAATTGCTCGAGAGGGCAGGAAGTTCGGCCTCGGCCTTGTTCTATCTTCTCAACGGCCTTCTGAGCTTTCACAAACAGTTCTTTCCCAGTGCAACACTTTTATCTTGCATCGAATCAGTAACGACCGCGATCAGGAACTTGTTCACAAATTGGTTCCTGATAACCTCAGGGGGTTGTTACGGGAACTTCCATCATTGCCATCACAGAATGCGATCCTGTTGGGATGGGCATCCGAGTTGCCTGTACTAGTGAGAATGAATGACTTACCTCAATCACAACAACCACATTCGGACGACCCGGATTTCTGGAATGTTTGGACTGGCAAAGATGCCGAGGGTGGGACGGTCGAAAGAAAAACGGATTGGAAACCGATTGCTGATGATTGGCAGGGAAAACCATAACAGGGAAAAAATGAACCAAGCAGAGACGAACTATCATGTCAAAACAGATGAACGCAACCACGACACGCACAGTTTTAGCTTTCGTTCCGCACGGTGTTTATTCCGATACCTCGGCGAGATTGATGCCTTAGTCGAACTTACAGAGTTGGCCGCCAGATCATTTCTACATTCTGCCAAGCAGTCTGACGATGTACGAGCTTATGTCGAATCTTTATCCAAGCAACTTAATATTTGCGTTAATCTTTCTGAGGTCGACTGCCTTTCGCATCATTTAGCGCGAAGCTACATTGTCACAGTTTACCAATCTGCGGAGCGCTTTTTACACGAATTTCGCGGAGAACACATATTGCTATATGGTAGGGAATGGACAGGTGATCGTAAAGATAGTGATCCATTAACCGTTACTTTGCTGAATGTCGCGAGCAACAGGAAAGAGGCGGAGGATAAAATTGGCATAGACCTCATAACTTGCTTTCAGTATTACCGCGTTGTTCGCAATTGGATAATCCATACCAAAGACTCTGATTTGAACAAACCATTGCATGCCTTCTGCGAGATAGTTAAATATTTACCTGAACATAAAACATTATTTGGCCAGACAGATGCTCCTAATAAACCCAATGAACTAACATTCGACGACTTTATTTTATTTTCCAGGCTGACAAAATACATTGCGAAGAAGTTGTGCGAAATATCATACCCTCCCGAAAGCTACTGGAAGAAATCTCTTTTAATGCAATTTAATCATTTGCGTAATAATCCGAGACGGATGAAAAATGCGTTAACTGGACTATTGAGAACAGAGTATGGTATGGACAAAGAAATTGCCGCAAGGATATCTAATGAACTTTGCGACTCACTAGCATAATTGGTAGTGCGCCCCCCTCCATGTGCGCATGAAAAGGTTTCATGCTCAGATGAAGGGGAAGGTTCTGGTTCGAATCCAGAGTGAGTCATCAATTTGGGGGAACAAAAAGAACGCCGCCCGGTATTGAAGCGGCGTTCTTGGTTTGTTTCAGTACCATAGATGCTGCGTATTTCCCTCTGGGGATTGCGTTTTTGCTTACAGCTTTTTCTTAATCCATTTTGTGGCCTTGTGCGACAGCTTATTCATCAGCCCGGACGGCTCGATTTTCACCGCGCCTCCGGTGTCCACGGTCACGCCCACCCCGGGGATGAGCTTGTCGGTGAAAACCTGCGCCTTTTTATCCTTGAGAGAAATTGTGACCGCGTCGAGCACCTTGTCCACTTTCTTCTCGGACACGACACCGGTGGCGAGAATGAGTTCTTTCGCGTGCGTGGAATCGATTTCTCCGGCGGAGAGCCTTTTCAATGCGCTCGAGGCGGCGTGGGCCAGCTCCTCCCGATCCTTCTGGTTGAGCTTAAACACTATGCCGAGAACAGCGACGATGACCGGCATCAGGGCGATGACGATCTGGATGATCTGGTCTGTTGTGAAATGCATGATATACCCCCTGTTTTTTCGGGCTGCGCCCGGATTTATTGTTTCCGCGAACCCGCGACAGCGCGGGCTTTCGGCTTCTTCTGCTCATGAAGCAAATCGAGAATATCCCGATGGTTTTCATGCTGGACTGCGTGGTCGTCAGCCATCTTCTTCTGGAACTCCGACAGCGTGGAGGTCAGCTCGGTCATGGACGTGGAATTCTGAACGACAAGTTCCTTAAGAGAGCAGAGGAACCGCTCGGTCAGTTCCTTCCTTTCCCTGCACACCTCGTCGAGCGCGGTGCTTTGTTTCGCCAGAACGGCGTCCTTGTCCGTGAGGCGTTTCTCGAACGAATTTAGAAGCTGTGGAATCAGACCTTTGAAGATTCCGATCAGAGTCACGACGAGCGTGAGCAGGATGCCACCGAGTTGGACGAGAAGATTGTTCTCCATTAATTATTCACCTCCTTCGGGAACGGGAACCGTATAGTCTTCGCCCCACGAAGTGGGCGGCTCCAGGACGACAGCAGATTCAACGATTCTGAAACTCTGCATGAGTCGCGTCGGGACTTTGTTCAGGAACCCAAGGCATTCCTCAGCAGTAAGTTCCGTGACGATGATGTCACGGCAAACGATGGTGTCGTTCCACACGGGACCACCGCGATCCAGAATCATCGCGTGCGCGTAGATCGGCTTTTCGCCGGATATCATCCGGCGTCGGAGTCCTTCAGGTTTTACAACTTTTCTCTGGGCGTTCGGCGCAAGTAGCGGGAATTGGAATCCCGGCTCACGGAACGGGCAGAACAGACCGCCGGTCTCGCCAAAGATTTTCTCCTGTCCGTCTTCCGGGTCGGTCACGGCGACTTTTGGTATGCCCACCTCATAGTCGTCCGTTGCGGCGCTGTACACCGCTCTGAAATCTCCTTCAATCGTTCTCATTTATGAAACTCCTTTCCGGCTCAAATCACCGAGCCGTTGATGATGTTGTGCGCAATTTCATTCGAGTTATCCGGGGTGCCGGAAAACGGGTAAACCTTCGGCCAGCCCGGTTGCACAGCCTTTGAGTTTGTGAAGATGTTTCCCATGACCGCGTTCTTTTTCGCGGCTGCGGTTGTAACCATCATGCCGAGGACGCGATTTCCGTTGATAACGCATGACGATCCCACGAACGTGCATGACAGGTTCACGCCGCCCGTGACATTGATGTCGCCGCACACGAAGTTGCCCGTGACCACCGAGAGCGACGACACGCCATCGATGTGCGCAAGATTCGTATATGCCCACGCGGTATTCGATGTGCCGCCGTAAGAGGAATTGAGCGGGTCAGCCCACGAGATGGTGTTGCCGGACACGCCGGTGATCATTCGCGTCTCGATGTCCTTGCTGCTCTGGAACGTGACGCAGTAGCCAGGCTGGAAGTTGTCCACATGCCCCGCCGTGTAAAACGTGCAGGATGTGCCGGTTGCGTAGAACTTCTGGCTGCCGTCTTCGGATTTGATGTTGAACTCGTCGAGGCAGGCGTTGCCCGCGATCTGCGCCCGGGGGACAATGGCGCTGATGGCGACCTGTTTGTTCGTGCGGATGACGTTGCCGGTCGCCGAGCCCCAGAAGCCGAGGGTCAGTGTGCCGCGAACCGAATTCCCGGACGCGCGCGAACCCTTGCCGCCCACGCTGAGACCACCGTCCTCTATGACGTTGTTGGCCGCGACGCTGTAGTCGCCGGCCAGCGTCATCCCGCTCTCGACATAATTGCCGACCGCCAGCGTCTTTTCCGTGGTGCCGCTGATGACCTGCAGGTTTCCCATGACGTAGTTGCCGCTGGCCGTTGCCGCGTTTTTCAGCTTCACGCTCCCGTGACACAGGTTGTTGTTGAAAACAACCCGGCCTTCATAATCCGTCGCGTCTATCGAGCCGATGTTGTTGTCGCAGCAGATGAAGGCGACGGTGTTCGAGCCGTCAACAAATATCTGTCCGGCAAAGGTGTTGCCGAGGAACAGGATGTCGCCGCCCGAAAAGGAGTACGGGCTGGTCTGGAGCTTCACGGTCGGTTTGTCGGTTCCCACGAACAGCGTTTCCGACGTGTTTCCGATGATGTATGCGTTAAGAAGTCCGATGTTCGTGTCGGAATTACGCACGGCGTTGATGTCGAGATAGCCGTTGCCGCCACCATCGAAGTAGTTGAAGCAGATGAACGTCTCGTGGGTGTTGTCGCCCGCCGTGATCCCGGATGACGGCGGCTGGCTATAGAAACTCTGTCCGGGGGAACCGTCGTAACCGTGCTGGAACGCGCTGTTCACAGTGCAGATGTAGAATCCATACATGCTGTCGTACACCACATCCACGACGGTTTTGTAATCGCTGTTAGTGCCGTCGCTGAATCCGACCGTCATGCCCACGGCAATCAATCCCGCGTTCACGACCGCGCTTGTTGCCCGGAACTGGTTGCTGCCCTGATTGACAGCAGAGTAGATGACATCATCGAGTTCATACCTGAAATTGCTCACGCCCTGGAACCGGTTGTATTCGATGACCGTATTGCTGTTGAGTTCGCAGTAGATGCCGTGCCGCAGCCGCCGAAACACACAGTTTCGGATTTTGCCGTTCATGATCTCCTGTCCCCATACACCCCATTCGCCGCCGATTCCGATTGTGGTCGCGTAAAAATCGCTTCCGAAATCGGTGGTTTCGGCCTCGATGAAGCAGCCGTCGACGTCGAGCCGGGAGCCGTAATAGCGGTACGGGCTGATGCCGATACTGTTTTTCGGGACTTTGATCCAGAGGTTCAGAAACTTGTTTCCGGGAGACGCCTGGAGCATGCAGTAATCGGAGAATCCCGCGGAGGGAACGAACGTTGGCATTACATCCGGGACGCCTTCCTCCATCGAGCCGAGCCCGTAGAGAATGGTGTTGTGCTTCATGGTCACGTGTGAATTGAGGGTGTACGTGCCGGGTTTGACCCAGATAATGCCACCGCCGCTTCCGAGCGCATTGACAGCCTGCTGCAAATCCGAATAGGTGCCGGGCGCTCCAGCCGGGTCCATGACGATCCATGCCGCCTGCGCCGTGCCGCCGCCCGCGCCGATTTTACCGAGCACCCAGTCCATCGTCGCGGCGTCGGTTCCTGTCTGCGGATTGAGAAGTTCTGTAATGCGCTTGTTCCCGGCGCTGTTTCCCTTTGCGAGAACTGTAGAGAGGTCAGGCACCGCCGAGGACATCTTGAACCAGCGTCCAGTGCCTGAAGTCGGGGCGATGATGCCGTCGCCGTCGTCCGCTCCCGTGGCGGTCTCGTCGAAACGGTACAGGGAACCTTTGTCTTCCACAAGGCGCACCTGTTTGTCGGAACGGTTCGCAGCCGCGATGTCGCGGAGATTCTGCACGGTCTGAACCGGCGAAGCGAACTTGGCCGCGACACCGGAAAGATCGCCAAGCGTGGCGAACGGGTTAGATGCGTTGGCGCCCGCCGCGCCGATTGCGGCATTGTAGAGATCGAGAGCGAGGTGATAACGCTCTGTCGGTGTGCCGCCCTGCATGGAAAGAAGATCGTTGTGATTCTTTCTGTGAATGGCCGTGTCAGCGAGATGCGCACCGATAGATGCGTTCCCGTTCACATCGGGAGAAACCGGCAGTCCGCCATTGAAAGAGGCTGTGTGTAGACCGGAATGCGCCGGAGATACCTGAGCCTGTGTGCATTGCCCGGACAGGTTTGCGATATTGACCTGATCCGAACCGCCAGCGCCATGTGTGGCCGCATGGGGCGTGACGACACCGATGCCGCCCTGAACAACGTCGATACGTGAATCAATTTCATTCAGGACTTCCTCGAGCGTGTCACCGGTGTAATTTGGATTCTGGACGTCGATATCCTCATCCTTGTGCCGGTGTCCGCTTCCAGGACGACCACCGACACGGTTCTGATACCCAGTGTCCGCCCCGGCGAGTATCATTCCTGTATTGCGTATGTCCGTGAGAACGCCGCCAGCCTCGATTGCGATGCCAAGGTAGTAATGGTCGGGTTCGGGAGTCGGAAGCGATGCGCCGATGGCTTTTCGGAGCGTCCAGTCGGTCTTCCACACTTTTACCGGCGTTTCCACGTTTGCGGGGAGCCTGTAGTCTCTTATCGCCGGGTCTTCCGCATTCGTCATGAGTTGCTCAACGGTGTCAATGAACCAGATTCCGTTTCCATTTGGGAACGCCACCGGCGCGTTCGGCTGCTCGGATGCATGGACGTCTTCCGACAGTTCGAGCTTCAGACCGGCGATCCAGATGTCACCGGCATGGATTAAGGGATCGGTTGCGAGGCCGGATAACTTGAACCCGTCGTTTGGTGATCCGTTTCCGAGAAAATCACACACCGCTCGTCGCAGTCCGGTCTTGCTGATCTTCATGGCGAGGTTCAGGTCAGCGTCCATCACAGGGACGCCTTCCTGCCATTCCGGCTCGGTCCAGTTTTTCGTTTCATCAAACTGATTTCGGGATACGGTCATTTCTTCACCTCCGCGAGAGACATCTTCTCTGCGACAGCTTTCCGCACGGCGTTCATGCTCACGTTTTTACCGGGACACGTTTTGCTGTAGCCTTCCTTGCCGATCTTCCGCTGCATTTCTCCGTGTCCGAAAATCGCCGTGCGGGGATCGAGTCCGTACTTCCGGCACCAGAACGCGAGAAGGTCCGTTAGCTTTTCCATCTGACGCTCGGTCGGTGCATCCTTGTCGAAATCGCCGATGAGACAGACATGAAGCGAGTCGGCGTTCGCGTATTTGCAGCCGTTCGAGAATTTGTCTTCCGGCCAGATGCGGTCGACGCGACCGTCCGCGGCCGCGACTGGTTTTCGTTTGCTCCACGCGTTGTAGTTGGGATAGCCGTTGCAGATGACAACGTGATAGCCGGGAGCGCCCCAGCCGTTTCCTTTCGGCTTGGGATTAGTGTGCCACTGGGTGACGACAGCGCCGTCACCCCAGTTGCTCACGGAGTGATGGACGATGAGATTCCTAATTTTTCTATTTGCCATGAGTGATACTTCCTTTCGTCAGTTCTGTTCGCGCCGCACGGTGATCCGCATGATGCGTTCGAGATTGAAGTTGTTGGACTTTGATATGCGCTCGTGGATGACGTAGTTGAAAAGAACATGATCCGGGTCGGGCCCGACAAGCCCGAACTCGCGGAGCTGCGCGTTTGCCTCTTCGGCCATGAAAACGACACGAACGTCAATCGTATCGGTCGGCGTCGGCGAGAAACGATTGTTCACGGCATCCCAGTATGAAACCGTGACCGGCTTCATAAGAACGGGGGCAACGAGGCAAGTCCTGTCTGCGGTCGCTTCCTCGGGGGCCGTGTCCCACGCGGGATCGCCGCTTCCGACTTGCCATTGTGCGATGCCATTCATCAGATTGCCGAGCGCACCTACCACGAGGCCGAGCCCTGAGTCGGTCACGATGTTGTGTCCCTCGCGGATGATTTCGGAGCGGCCATTGAGATAGTGCGCTATGTCCATGAAACGGCCTTCAATCGTGAAAGCCGTTTTCATAGGAATGTGAGTAACGGAGTTCTCCATAAGAGATTGTTGGTTGTCCTTTCTGATAGGATTTGCCATTCGCTTGATGTGAATGCGTCTGTGAGAAGCCAGTTGTTTGACAGAAGGTCCGCCTGCGCCGGTCGCCAGTCCCCGATGCAGCCGGATTCCTCGTTGTACGTGGCGAGTTCGAGAATCACGGACATGCAGGCGGGCACCCAAAAACGAAGGATACGAAACAACTTGTTTCGAACTTTCTCGAACATGTGGAAGTCGTAAGTCGCCTTGATCTTGATGCGGATTCTGTCTGGGGATTTATCGCCGCCGAGGATATAGTCCGCCGTGTCTGCGGACGTATCCATGTTCATCGTGACGTTAGGATCACTCACCTTGAGCGTCGTGCTGTCGGGATGGCCGGTCATGAGAATGTTGCGGTTGTACTTGATGACCTCCATGTCCCAGTTCATGATCCCCTGAATCAAGTCAATCAGCCCGCGCCGAGTGCCTTTCTTTCGGTAGATGGCGACGGCGCGCTTTATCTCGGCCCGCTGGCGCAGCACCGGCAGTTCGCGGTTCAGCAGCCAGCCGACATTCCACGCGAGATGCTCGAGCAGGTCATCGCGTGCTTCGTTCACATTGGATGTGTCGTTAAGACCGGATTGTGTTGCCCTGAACTTCTCCAGTTCCCATGCGATGATTCCGAGGAACCGGAGCAGCTCGTCGTTCTCGTCATTTCGTTCGTAGAGTTCCGGGAGATTGCCGTATAGCTTGCCATGATAATCGAATGACATCTCGCATCGGATGCGCGAGCGGTCAACTTCCACGGGCACATCAATCCATGCGCCGAATGCGTCTTGAAAGAACACACGGTAGTAGTTGTAGAAACCGTGCGCGGGAGACGGGTCGACAAAGGACTCCACCGCCGGGGCGGCGTCGGACACGACGATTCCGTCATGGATGTTCCGGGGATAATCCCTCGTTTTCCTGACGAGAATAGTCCGAGCCGCGTCCGGAGGATTTGTCCATGACACGATTATCGAGTTATCACGATCATGCGACGTCAGCATGGATGCTCCTTACTTCTTCAGAAACGGCGCTATGGTGAGAAACGCGGGCAGGATATTGTGAAGGTCGTTCATGACGCTGAACGCCGCAAGCATCGAGCGGAACTGATCGGCGCGGGAAACTGTCGCACTCGAATAGTCCGGCTGCGTAAGGATTGTGAGCGGCGCTCCGTCCGCGTCCGGTGGCACGAGGACTTCGCCGACCTTGATGTGGCCGGACGGCGCGTCCTGCGCCAGAGGCTCGTCATAGGGCGAGAACTCGAAGATGGCCGAATAGGGAATACCGGAGAGCGCGATACCGGGAGCGTAGAACTTGCCCTTGAGATATGCCGATCCAAGAGCGACCGCGATTGCGGACGGAAAGTTGTATCTTTTCCCGGTGAAGATTGGTTCCTGATAGGGAAGCAACTCGACCGTGACGTAATCTGGATTGATGACGTCGGTTGTGAGGAGCGGAATGTCTGTCCCAACGGAACACTTGAATCCGTCCGGGGCGAGCTGTGTATAATCCGTTCCGCCGCCGCCCTGCACCGGAAGGCCGCTGCTGGATACGAGTGTGGTGTCGTCGCAGATGAAGACATCGTTGCCGCCGTTCGTATCATGCCAGCTCGCAGTGGCACCGTTCTTGTCATAAGTCACGGTGTTGGAAGAGCTTGGCGCACCGGTGATGTTGTTCTTCTGGAACGCGACATAGTTCTCGGAACGGGATTTGATGACCGGCGTGAATTCCTGCGCGAGCGGCATGGACTTGGTGTTGTTGGAATTGAGAACATTCCAGCCAATGTGGATGTCCCCTTTGCATGTTTCGCGGTAAACGGTGCCGAGCCAGTCCGGGAACTCGTTGTTGTTGTGATCGCGCAGATTGTCCGAGCCCGCGTAACACTCGCGGTTTTCGCCGTCGCCGCAGATGAAGGAAATGCAGGAGAGTTCGAGCCCGTCGTGGTCGTATGTGATCTTCACCGGTTTGCCGACATCAGCATCGGCGACACCGTCCAGATGCAGGACGCGCTCGGTGTAGTTGTTGCCGTTCATGATGCGGTAACCGGCACGAATCTTCATATTGCCGTTGTACTGAAACCCGCTCAGTCGGTAGTAATCGCTTATCGAGCCACCACGGAAAATATGTGCGTTGTTGAGGACGACACCGATCTTGCTATCGCCGGGGAGCGACTGCACCATGACCGACCACATCGTGTCGTATTTCTCGTTGTTCTGATCCCCCTCGATTGCGAGGAATATCTCTTTGCCGATGGGCGGCGTGGTGTGCCCATCGTTGAGAACGACCTCGATCTGCGTGTTTGTCGGATTGCGCCATTCGGTGCGGTTGTTGCTGATGCGGCTGGCCATCGCGATCTGGTCGCCGTTCATGACATCGACCGCGGATGTGAATGACGGAGAAACTGGTGCCGTGTTCAAATCCCATGCGGCGGCATTTCCGGCAAGTTCGAGAATTATCGGGAGCGGGTCAAACCCGTTGCCGTCATCGTTCCCGCTCATTTCGCCCTGCAGCGAGTTGTAGGGACGCGTCACGTTGTCGTTGTTGTTCTGATTGAATATGGAACCGACCGCGCCTTCCTCCGAGCTGCTTGCGCCACAGATGAGAACGCCGGAGCCGTCCATGCCGCTGCCCGGCAGCGCTACGAGGTCACCTTTGGCCGATAGAGCCCTGACAGAATCCGTCACAACCTCCATCGCGTGGATTGTGATAGTGCCGAACGTAAGCGGCTGGCCGAACATCTTTACAGCCGAAGGCGGGTTGGGAATGCGGACGCTCGCCATGATGGGCTTTGCGAACTTGAGTTGCATCGTGAGGGGCAGGATAGACGCGAGGAATGTCCGAGCGCCGGATTCCACACCCGTGAACTTCCAGAAGCCGGGGATGGAGAAAAACACATTGTTGTCCTCGTTCGAGAACCAGAAAGCGTCCACGACAGCCCCGGACTCAGCGTCGAACTCCGCGATGATGACGTTGCCGGGAATACTGTCGTTCGACACAATGCACGCGAAGAAGTAGCTGTCACCTGTTCCCGCAGCATTCGGAGCAACGCATCCGAGCGGAATCACGGCGATGAGTTCGCCGACGTTCGAGCGGAATGTGGACGTGAAGTGAAGATCGACATCTGTATCCGTGAAAGCACCCGTCGCTGGATCGAAATTCAGAATTTTCGGAATCACGCTGTCCGGCGGTCCCTGCATGAACATTTCAAGCGGCAGTTCGTAAGCCGGTGCGATGAGAGTTTCTACGGCGGGGTCGTAATGCGCGAGAAGCGTCGGGATGACGAAAAGCGTCCCCGTCTTTCCGGTCGGGTTGAGCAGTTCATCCAGCCCCGATGTGTTCCGGTCGTACATCTTCGTGACGCGGAGCGGGCCTTCAACG
>MWCD01000044.1 GCA_002069885.1 bacterium ADurb.Bin236
ATTTTTGAGCAATCCTGATATATGCTTGAAAACAGCCTCAAAAAAACGTATAAATCCTAGTAGAAATTGAAGTGGGCTGATCCAACCCTCTGATGCCGTAAGGCGTTGAGCACGATTGACCCCGACCCGCGCGGCCTTGACGCAATCGGCGGCTGATCCAACCCTCTGATGCCGTAAGGCGTTGAGCACATGGAAACGGCAGAAACGGCCCCGGCGACGGCCAGCCTGATCCAACCCTCTGATGCCGTAAGGCGTTGAGCACTTGAATTTGATTAAAGGCAATCTCCAAGCGGTCGCGGTCCTGATCCAACCCTCTGATGCCGTAAGGCGTTGAGCACAAACCACAGTCGAATTTTCGAGCGCCGTAAGCGCTCTGATCCAACCCTCTGATGCCGTAAGGCGTTGAGCACACTTTAGTGGATTTTACGTTTTTAAAAATGACGGTCCTGATCCAACCCTCTGATGCCGTAAGGCGTTGAGCACTCGTCCAGAACCACTAGCCGCGTCCCCGGCTCAACCCTGATCCAACCCTCTGATGCCGTAAGGCGTTGAGCACAACAAGAAAACCTACGCAATCGAGGGCGTCGAGGAGCTGATCCAACTGATCCAACCCTCTGATGCCGTAAGGCGTTGAGCACATTAATAATGTGTTCATAACCCCTCCTCGATTTTCTGATCCAACCCTCTGATGCCGTAAGGCGTTGAGCACAGTTCGAGTCGGCGGACACGGGTGAGGAGGGCGGCGTCTGATCCAACCCTCTGATGCCGTAAGGCGTTGAGCACTTTCCGCACTACACACACCTGAGGAAGGGGACAGACTGATCCAACCCTCTGATGCCGTAAGGCGTTGAGCACGATTGAGTATTTGAAAGTTGTTACCCTAACAAAAGGCACTGATCCAACCCTCTGATGCCGTAAGGCGTTGAGCACTTCGCCGCGAGAAACGCTTTCACTCGCGTCTCGTCTGATCCAACCCTCTGATGCCGTAAGGCGTTGAGCACTGACTGCCATTTTTTGCTCCTTCCGGGCGGGTCACGCCTGATCCAACCCTCTGATGCCGTAAGGCGTTGAGCACAGAGCGGGCGCAGCGCAACGCAACCGCCCCGCCAGCTGATCCAACCCTCTGATGCCGTAAGGCGTTGAGCACGTGATGTTCGATGTTGGCTTTTATGGCACCTTTCGCATTTTCCGCGACGGACAGCGATTTTTGCCGATCTCGAACCGATGCACCATCGCAGTCGCCGGCCATTTCCGATGACGCTGTTTTCAGCGCCGCAGTGGGGACAAGCCTTGGACAGCGCGTAATTGCCGTTTTCAATCCGTCCCCGCTGGTTTTCGCTGGATATGTCGTTGAAATAGCGTCCCACAAGCATCATTTTTGCGGCGTATTCTTGGTTAAAAACACCCAAATAGCCCTCTGTTTATCAGGCAGAATAAGAAAACACCATCATAAATAACATCCCTCTGAACTGGTACATTTTTACACGCCACTTAAAACACATAATGGAGGGTATCGTCGGGCGGCAATCTCTATGCACATTGCAAAAAAAGAGGAATAACAGAACCTGAAAGGCACCAAGTCGGCACTAAGTTATGCACCAAGTCGGAATTTATTTATTTGTGATTGGTTGGGATCGTGTAATGACCAAGATAGGGACTAAGTAGGGACCAAGTTAGACCATGAGGAAAAAGAGATAATGAGTGCCGTAAAGGTCTCAATTCCACAGAATCATTTTATTTGAATGAGCCCACTGTCAGAACGTCTTTTTTGCAATTCTCTCTAAATGCAAGAATGTCCTTTTCGAATTCTTGGCCCTGACACATTTCTGAAAATATGGGCAAACAGAATGGGCCCAGTGAATTCACATCGTTTATTTCACCAGACGCCGGTATTTTCTCCAACAAAAGTTCCCTTTTCCCATCCGCAAAAAATCTGTTAATCGCGTTCTGTATGTATTCTATGTTGGCCATTGAGCCACCTCCAGTATGATTTGCTGTGGCGAGCAACCGACAAGAGTGTCTTCTCCTCGGCGCTTACCGTCTTGCGCGGCTCATAACAAGGCCTCTAATGGCGAAGTATGTCAAGTTCTATCACACAACTCCGTTACCATAGATTTGATATCTGGGAAATGTGGTGATTGAAAACTCGCCATGGGGCTTGCGATATTGTATAATCCTGTTTATACTAATCACGATTATACTTATTGGAGGCGAGAGCTATGAAATTCGTTAACAGAAAAGAAGAACTCGCAATCCTGAACGGATTTTACGGGGAAGACAAATTCCATTTCATTCCTGTTTATGGCATGAGAAGGATTGGAAAGACGCGGCTAATTCAGGAATTTATCAAAGACAAGCCCGCAATATATTTCCTCGCGGACAGTGTTGCCGAAAATGAGCAATTGAGAAATCTGGGTAAAGAGGCTGGCGCCTTCTTCAATGATCCCCTGCTTTCAAGCCGGGGGTTCGATGACTGGTATCAATTTTTCGAATACATAAAGGGGCACGCTAAGGAGAGAATGCTCCTTGTTATAGATGAATTTCCCTATCTCGTAAATTCAAACAAGGCGATCTCCTCCATTTTCCAGAAGGGGATTGACCAGTATCTTAAAGGCACAAAGCTTTTCCTCGTTCTTATGGGGTCGAGCATCGGGATGATGGAGAAAGAAGTGCTTTTTCAGAAAGCTCCGCTTTATGGAAGAAGGACCGGTTCTCTTGAAGTGAAGGAAATGGGATTCGGCTCACTGAAGGAGTTTTTCCCAAAAAGAAATCTCGACGAGCTTGTCTCGATATATGGGATAACGGGCAGTATCCCGGCCTACCTTGAAAAACTCGACCCAGGCATAGATATTTTTCAGAACATAGAGGAACTCATTC
The DNA here is from genome assembly GCA_002069885.1 of bacterium ADurb.Bin236. GTDB lineage: Bacteria > UBP15 > UBA6099 > UBA6099 > UBA6099 > UBA6099. Next base: position 2,878 of record MWCD01000044.1, read on the forward strand.
TTTCGAGGGGAACATTTCTATACAGCGAAGTGGAATACATACTTCGTGAAGAACTGAGGGAACCCAGGAACTATTTTGTTATTCTCAGATCGATAGCGCAGGGAAAGAGAAAGCTGTCCGAGATTATCAATGACACCGGTTTTGAAAAGAGCCTTCTATCGCGGTATATTGAAATTCTTCGCAGTCTGAGACTCGTGGAAAAGGAAGTGCCGGTGACGGAGAAATATCCTGAGAAGAGCAAACTTGGGCTTTACAGGCTTCATGACAGGTTTTTTGAGTTCTGGTTCAGATATGTGTTTCCGATGAAGAGTAGGCTCGAAATCGGAAAAAGCAAAGAAGTGCTGCGGATGATAAAAGAGACCTTTGACCAGCACCTATCATTGGTATTCGAGGATGTCTGTAAGGAATATTGTCATACTCTTATGAATGAAGGGAAAATCAGGTTCAGCTCGATAGGCAGATGGTGGTGGAAAAACAACGAGATTGACGTTGTCGCCCTCGATGATGAAAACAAAGAAATATATTTCGGCGAGGTAAAATGGAGTAATAAACCCGTAGGCACTGATATTTTCGAACAGCTCAAAGAAAAGACGGCCCTTGTGGACTGGAACACGGGAAAACGAAAGGAGCGATATATGCTCTTTTCAAAGTCTGGTTTTACAGAGGGGATGGTCGAGAAGGCCAAGGCGGAAAAGATTGATCTCATTAGCCTAAAAACCATGCGCTCTTTCTAAACTTCAGATGCTTATTTTCTTGGAGGATGATGTAGCCCATGAAAATTACGGAGCCACTGGAGACATACAAAATGGAGCGTTGGTCAATGGCTCATAAATGGCTCCATTGGCTTATGAGATTTAGGGTTCTATATACGGGCTGCACCATGATTCAGAACCCCAAGAGAATAATAAGAGGCTTAAATACAGGTGTATTTCGTCAAAGAGGGATCACGTTGCCGTTCCAAAGCCAGCCGGAATTCCAGAGTTCGCGGTAAACATTTCTCCGTATCTTCCAGAGCGGCATGCCCTCTCCGCTTAGGGATTTAAGAAGAAGGCCGGGATTCTTGGCAAACGCTAAGAATCCCTTTTGTTATGCGGGTTTCTTGGCGTTTAAGGGTCAGGTCGCTAGTTGCTCCGACTGCCGCAAAACCTTCCATTTCTTCCATATTTGCGTGACCTTTGCGTGACCCCTGCCCGTAAGCAGCGTCCACATCAGCGCGTGATGGAAGCACAGGCTTGACGTATGCGCGCACGATTGTCTCCACGGTGTCGCCAAGTTGGCTTGCGACTTCATGCACCGGCAGACCGGCTCCGAGCAGTCGCATGGCAACCGTATGTCGAAAAGCGTGGATCGGAGACTTCTTCGTGATACCGCAGTTTTTCAACGCCTTGCGGATGGCTCCGTTCAGAGAGTTGTCTGTGACGGGGTTGCCTGTTGTGCTGGGATAAACCAGATCGTCCGGCTGCGGGTTCTGCGAGTCGTACAGCTTCTTCAGCCTCTCGACATATACTGTCGGGATGCGAATGAGCGTGTCCTTGCCGGTCTTGGTCTGAACAAATGACATCGTTCCGAATGCAAGACTGACGTTGTGCCATCGCAACTTAACAGCATCTGAAACCCGAATGCCTGTGTAGTTCATGCAGTGAAACAACTCAATGTAAGTTCTCCAAGCTATATCGCTATGCTCTCTGCGACCATTCCTAGCCTGCTTCTCCAGTTCGGCAAATAACGCCTCAAGCTCCGCCTCTGAGTAAGCCTTGACCGGCTGCCTTGGCTGCTTGCTTGGCCTTGATACGCCGTCTAATGGATTTACGTTGGTGTAACCGAGAAGCTTGGCGTTCTCAAAAGCAGAATGCAACACGCACAGTTCTTCGTGAATGGACTTAGGCGCGTAGCCCTCACGTATTAGCAGTTGCTTGTACTGCTCGATATTCTGACGTTTCACATAATGAACTTCCGCTGGCATGACTTTTAGAGCCTTGTCGACAACCGAGCGATACTTCTTGTGACTACTCGGTTTAATCTCCGTTTCTTTGCCCGCTAGCCACTGCTCAAAGAACTTACTAGTATTGGTGGCGATGATTCCTTCGACGACAGCTCTTTGAAATCGTGAGCGGATCTCCGCGTCTATTGCCTTTGCTTGCTTTTTGTCCGTGGTTCGGAGACTGACGATCTTGCTGTGTCGGCCCCGATAAACGCGGATGTGCCAGTTGCTTCTTCGTGGAGGTCTATGAAGGCTAAAAGACACCTGTTCTCCTGCGGCATATTTCTGAATCTCTGAAACTATTCTATCGACCTGAATCATTATTTCACCCCCCTCTGCGTTCGCAATGCTGCAGGGGGCATTATACCATGAGTAGAACCTTCGGGCATCAACGCGCCAGCGGCCAGTGGCTGGGTCTTGGGCGCCGCCGAGTTGTTGAATGATGCTGATTGCTTTAGTCCGACTTACTTCGACGATTGTTTGAACATCTGAAGCTGATAAGGTTGAGTTGTTGTTTCGAGGCATAAAGACGCACTCCCTTACGGGTAGCGCGTCCTCGGCATCTGATTTATTGGTTGCCGCTACTCAGTGGACGAGCTTAACGACTGTGACGCTGGGCCGCCTCCGCTGGCTTCGCGGATTCTCCTGGGGCGGACAGCGCGCCGGCGGTGAATCAGTTTTACCGGCTGTTGTTTGTGATTAAAAAGGTAGCGACAACGTATGTCGCTATAAAACGGGCGCACGGCTCATGCCGGAGTCAGAATATGTTCTCAAAAGATCTCCTTTTTTGAGCCTAAGTCAGTATCCGTCCTTCTTTCCATGTCCAACCGTCCAGGATGTCCAAGATACTCCTATTTTATTTCTATCTTTCTCTTCTCCTTTTTCTACATACTTTGCCCTCAAAATTGTTTGACTTAAAATAGAGAACACCCTGGCCGTCTTGGACGGCCGGACGTTTAATAAGGTTCCATTTGAGGCAGTTTCACGATCTTGACGCCGTGGATATATCTGACACGCGACCCTTCGCCGTCGCTAGACCGACTTTCGGCGAAGTCGATCTTGTGTTTGAGATTCCGATAGAAGATGGCTGCCGACAGAGGTCGATATCCGCTATCGTTAGACCACTGCTGGTACTTTGCGAATAAGACATTTTTAGGCGTCTTCGCGTTTGGGTCGCTGGTGTCGAGGCATTCTTCTATGAACTGGGCGAGGGGATCGGACTCGATGCGAAAATCCTCCATGAAACGCTCCGAGGCGCCCGACTTCGTGAATCCGTTATTTTCACGAAGCCGACGCAGACCTTCCAGAGCCCAAAGAAATATGCCGTCGGTCTCTGTGCGCAACTTCTGTTTGAGCCGCTTATCTTGGCGCTCTTCTGGAATCGCAACTGGGAAGCTAATGAATATCAGTCTGCGGTAAAATCCTTCTGTTCGGTCGGTTGTCCTCGGCGGCGTGTTGGTTGCAAACACAAGTTTCGCAAACGGAGTGAACTGCACCCTGTTTTTGTGTTTGAAAGAGTCCTCGACAGCCTCGCCGCTGATTATAGCTTTCAACATGCCTGTATTGACTATTTCATGCGTTTCTATGTCACTGCAGACGTTTAGCAACTTGTCTTTCAGCCCTATTGTACAGAACATTTTTCCGATCTCGGTCGGCTGAACGCGCGAGGTGTTTTCCGCACCGACAATATGAACGAGCAAGTCTATCAAGACAGACTTCCCGTTTCGGCCTTGTCCAATCAGAATAAAAGCTGCTTCATGATGTGTGTCGGTGGTCAGACAATAGCCAAACATTTCCTGAACAATCATTCGATCCTCTTCATTCGGCAACACCTCTTGCAGGAACTGCAACCAACGAGGACACTGCGCCGTTGGGTCGTAGGACACCGCCAACTGGATTGAAGACGAATATTCAGGACTGTGCGACAATAACGTCATATCGTCCAAACTGAACATGCCATTTTTGAGGTTCAACAGATCGCGGCGGCTATTGAAGTTTTGTTCCGGCGGCATCAACACATTTGAGTTAATAATCAACGCCGCTTGAATCTCGCTCCTAGTAAAACGCTTTCCGCTATGCAGTTGCTTTTCGATGAGTTGTAGGATGTATTCGTCAGACCGCGCCCTCCATACCCCTGTTTCCAACCAGACGTAAAACCCCACTGACGGCAAATACTTTAGCATGGTCTCCGACAGCAACGTTTTCACGACGGAATGTATATCAACCTGTCTCTTGTTGCTGTTAGGCGCCGATATCGGATGCTTGGCGGCGCGCTGACGAGCCTTTTCTATGGTCAATGCCAAATAGTCTTGGCCATGGGCGCCTTTCTGTCGATACTTTTCGCCGAAAGGATATGATTCGGCAGCCTGAGTTATTTCATCGTCAGATGCGCCGGCGTTAACAAGTGCAAGTATCACCGCTTGATTCTGCTCAGACCTCGACTCGTATTCTCCGGGGCCGCTGTCGAACACATGACTCAACATATTTGGGCTAAGACCAAAGCGGCAAATATCAAGTTTAGACAAGTCGTAGCGAAAACTTGAATCCATCTTGTGAATCACGCATGGCCGCGGATTATCAGGAATCTTGTTATTGGTGGTATACGGCATTCTGTATACCCGCGACACATCGTGCGTTGCGTCGCCGTGCAGTGTCTTGGCGATGCCTTGCATTATACTTTCGACAAGATCGCGGTCTTTTGAATCGCTGGTATTAAATGGTTTTACCAAAAGCCAGTAGCAGTGCAGCCCACCGCCGCTGTTAACGATAACTGACGGGCTGACGGGAAATGACTCAACAGCGGCAAACGCTTCGTCAAGGGTTTTGTACGTTGAAGCCTTTTTGTGCCCTTCGCTGCCGAAGTCTACATCTGTCCACAAGCACGATATCGCATGAACGGCGTCTTTTTTGCCGCTCCTTAATGAACGTGGCGCGATGCCAAAGTAAACATTGTCCGTTGGATTGGCTTCGCTCAGCGCTTTGATGCAGTCATCGACAGACTCACAGAAAATCTGCTCGGGCGCCGATCTCCTGCCGTTAAAAATGCGCAGTTCAATCAGGCCGGGCGGCGCCACGTTATTAAAGATTGCTTGTAAAAACTCTTTCTGTTTCTCGCCGCTCATTCTTCCGTTTGTTGACATAACACTCTTCCTCCTATTTACGGATGTAGCGGCATGGGGTATAATAATAATATGCCGCCGGCTTCACAGCCGATCCGGTATTTTTCACTTTATCCCGCCCGGTATCGTTGGGGAACGTAGGGCGGGATTTTTCATTCAAGCAACAATGTAGATCAATTCGGCTTTTTCCCTCGCTTAAGATTCCGCACCAACTGGCGAACTATGGCTACTTCGCCACGGTCAAGCAGGCGAAGCCCCGCCAAAATATCCTGCACGTCGGAACGTGATAGAAAATGGTCCAGTTCTATCTTCGTCTGCTTGCTGGATCGAAATCTGCCCCTACGGCTTCGTACGAGAACATTGTCGACTTCGACGCCACCCATTATTGCCAATGTGGTTGCCATTTCAGGATCTGTAATCGATCGACGAAGGCGCATAACGAGATACAAAAACGATACTGAGACCTTCATTGTTGCTGCAATCTGTCTTAATCCGCTTCTTAGGGCGATTATTTGAATGATTTTAGCTGCGGTCGCTCGCTTATTCAGTTTTTCAAGTAGAGATGATACATTTTTATAGTATTCATTATTATCTTCACTTTCTTTAGGAATGTTACCTATGAGTGATATAAGTTTATCGTACTTAGCCGCCTTCCAGTCATCAATAATCCCGCTTTCAAGCAGTCGTGACAACCAATCCTTGAGTTCGTTCGGTTGTATTCTGTTATTATGTGGGCCATAAAATACTGCTTGTAAAATCTGACATACTTGATCGATGCTTGGTTTTGGAACAAGAAGCAAATCTCTAGTAGTATCTTTATTATTATCCACTGTTTTGCGCCTTTCTCGTTACTGTAACTTTTTTATTCGCATATCAACCTTTACAAGCAAGCATAATAATGCATTTTAGTTTTGTCAAGTGTGGCAAATAAAAACTTGTCATATATAGCATTAGCTTTCGTTGGTCATCTTTCAATATGCTTTTAATACATTTTGCATATTTGATTGCTGCAGCATGATAAAGCAACTTATCTTGACTAAAATGACTATTTTTCTTAAATCTTGCCACTAACAATGTTTATTAGACATTATGTCTAGTATTACTACCATATGCTGCCTTTTTCTTTAAATATTGTTAATAATCGATATAGTAATCATCATACACCATAGATTGTGGTTATTTTGGGGTCGTTTTTCAACCCGAAAATGGTGTCTCCCTCTCCTTGAAGGACGAAAAAAACATTTTTCGCTGAAAAACATATCATTTGATGTCGATCATGAAGCAAGATAATCCAGACGCTCTTGCTATACAAATGAATGTGATACAAATGAATGAGAACTAAGAATCTTTTACGACATTATAACTGTAGTCATTGTTTATTTTAGTATCTTTTGAATCATTCGTTGATGATATACGTCGGAGCCGCCATTCTCACGTAACATGACGTTGCAGGCGTCGAACTGGGCCGGTCTCAATCTGTTCTTATTCTCACATGTCTATCTGTCTCTGCTTCACTGGCGCCTTGTCGTCTTCATGCTGTGGCACATACCACCAAAAGTTAATCGGATACTTAGGATTCATTGTTCTGAATCCATGATATTTATTCATGCTTACGCCAAGTCTGTATTTCTTGCACATATCGTTGAAAGAACTCATGATTATGCATCGTTCAATATCTGTGTTATTAAGGCCTTCGGAATAAGGCTCATCGAATAAAGAGGCATTTTGGGGCCCGATTTGCTTTAACCAACCCTGATACTTACAATGCTCTTTCCTTGAATACACGGCCATGCCGGCCACGAGGTCTGCAAGCTGCGTTAATGGCGTGTCCTTAGATTGAACAGGTTTTATGCTTTCTATTTCATATAGATCAATGAGGGCGTCAAACCCTTTATGAAATATGCCGTTGGTGAGACGACTTCTGTCGAGTTTCCAACTCACATTGTCGAGAACGTCTTTGAGACTATCCCAGCGCATCCCCTTATGCTCATCCGGGCAAAGCCTCCAGATACATTCATCAGGCCACCTATCCCGCAGCACATTCTTTATTAGATGAAAGTACATCCGATGCAGATTCTCGCTGTCATCACGTCCCGATATAAGATGTCTTGAATCGGATGTGTCCCATACCAAAACGTCTATCCGCATTGTGCGTTCACAGATGTGTTTCATTGTTACATTTAATATTTTCTCTGCTGCGAATCTATTCCTTGCTGTTCGCAAACGCGACCATTTGAACTCATTTAAGCCAGATTCCTTTAGCAGGTGTCGCATTTCAGGATCGACCTTTCTGAATACATCAACAGGCATAGAGACAATTCCTATTGAACGGTAAAGACCTTCATTGAAATGTGATTCATCAGAAAAAGCTATGTGTGTGACATTTCTTAATGCCATAATGCCTTCTATCCTGCTACCGGTGGTTGGCTCCCCGGCTCCGGCTGGGTGTAGGTCATGTCGAACACCTTGTCCGTCAGCCAGCGGCGGAATGAGTCGTTGTCGCTGAACTGCTTGAACAGTTCCGTATCGTCCTTCAAAACCGCCGTCATGACCCGCGCGAGCGCCTTGTCGTGCTCGATGCGGGCGTTCTGCTTATCGTTGTTCTGCATGGCGTTCATGTAGGCGGTGTCGGCGGCGACTTTTGTTGGAATATCCTCTGTAATCAGCCGATGGATGCGATCGGCGTCCGTCCATGGAATATTGCCGAACTGGTCGTTGAAAGACTTGATAATGTTCGACAGCTTGTCCAGTTCCGGCTCCGGCTTCCTGCCGCCGCCGCCAATCAGTATCGGCGGGATCTCGGCATCCTCGTCGGGCAGTTGTATTTTGATGACAGCCTGCTTCTCGACGCGGTAGCTGTCCATGTCTATGGCCTCAAGGATTCCCTTCGAGAGGTCCTCCTCGGCCGGGGCCGGGAGCTTGGTTACAAGGAAGTTCAGAAATATTGATAGCTTTTCCCAAGAAGCATTCGTGTAGGGCAGGATGGACGCCAGGAATCCGTAGGTTCGCAGGAACGCCTTTGCGCTGCCCTTGAACTTCACCTGTCCGTCTTCGTCCAGAGACTCAATATATTCCGCTACGCAGGCATCGAGGATGGGGTCGAGACGTTCCCGCTCCGCTCCGCCGATGAACAGGGCGACAAGCTCGTCCACCTGCTCCTGCGTGTACACCTGCTGCCCGTCCAGGTCGGATTTCAGGTTGTGCAGCTTGTTGGGGTCCGTCTCCTCGGCGAGAACCGTTGTCCGGTAATAATCCGCGAACGCAGCCTCGATGACGTCAGATTCGTTCATGAAATCGAGCACGAAAACTTCGCTCTTCTGCTGGTGCGCCCTGTTCAGCCTCGACAAGGTCTGCACGGCCTTGATGCCGGACAGAATCTTGTCCACGTACATCGTGTGCAGCAGCGGCTCATCGTAGCCGGTCTGGAACTTGTCGGCGCAGATCAGGAACCGGTACGGATCCTCCTGAATCTTGTCTGCAATGAGGCTGCTCGGGAATCCGTTCAGTATTGCCTCGGACACTTTCTTCCCGGCATAATCATGCTCTCCGGAGAACGCCACGATGGCCTTGTACGGACTCTTCCTCTCCGAGAGGTAATCACTGAAGGCGTGGTAATACTGGATGGCCCGCTCAATGCCGCTGGTCACAACCATGGCCCGCCCCTGACCGCCGATCTTGTTCAGAGACACCACCTGCTCATGGAAGTGGTCGACCATGATCTCGGCCTTGAGCCGGATTGCATGGTCGTGGCTTTCGACATACCGCCGCAGTTTCTTCTTGGCCCTCTTTGTGTCGAACTCCGGATCGCTCTCCACGGTCTTGATCAGCTTGTAGTAGCTGTTCACAGGCGTGTAATGCTTGAGCACATCCAGTATGAAGCCCTCCTGTATGGCCTGCTTCATGGTGTAGCTGTGGAATGGATAATGTTTTATCTGCCCGGCTTCGTTCCGAGCCTCGCCGAATATTTCGAGCGTCTTGTTCTTGGGTGTTGCGGTGAAAGCGAAATAGCTGGCGTTCGGCAACAACTTTTTCGCCTCCATGATCCGATTGATGGTGTCTTCGACCGTTTCCTCTTCTTCCACCGCGCCCGCGGCGGACAGCGCCATGCTCACCGCCGCCGATGTCCGGCCGCCCTGGCTCGAATGCGCCTCGTCAATGATGATGGCGAAGCGGCTCCCCCGGTGTTCGCTGCCGATGTCGTCAATGATGAACGGGAACTTCTGCACCGTGGTGATAATGATTTTCTTTCCGCTTTCAATAAACTTGCGCAGGTCGCCGGAATGCTCGGCATGTCCGATGGTTGCGCTCACCTGCGCGAACTGTTTGATGGTGTCCCGTATCTGCTGGTCGAGAATGCGCCGGTCGGTGACCACGATGATCGAGTCGAATATTTTCCCGCCGTCCTTCTCGATCCTGATAAGCTGGTGCGCCAGCCATGCGATGGAGTTAGACTTGCCGCTGCCGGCCGAGTGCTGGATGAGATAGCGTTTGCCCACATCATCCCGCGCCGCCGCGGCAAGCAGGCCGCGCACCACATCAAGCTGATGGTAGCGCGGAAATATCTGGTTGCGCTTTTTCTTTCCGGTCCTAGGGTCTTTGAACTCTACTATTTGCGCGTAGTTCTCAAGAATATCCGTCAGCCCCTCGCGGGTCAGGATACGTTTCCAGAGGAAATCCGTCTTGATGCCGTCCGGGTTCGGCGGGTTGCCCGCGCCGTCGTTCCAGCCCACGTTGAACGGCAGGAACCACGACGCCTTGCCCTTGAGGTGGGTGCAGAACCGCACCTCCTGATCATCCACGGCGAAATGGGCCACGCACCGCCCGAACAGGAACAGCAGTTCTCGCGGGTCGCGGTCGCGTTTGTACTGCCACACCGCATCTTCCACGGTCTGCTTGGTCAGCCTGTTCTTGAGTTCGAATGTGGCGACGGGCAGGCCGTTGATGAACAGGCATAAGTCGAGGGCAAGCTGGGTCTCGTCCCGGCTGTACTTAAGCTGCCGGGTGACGCTGAACCGGTTTTTCGCAAATCTTTCGGCAGCCACCGGGTTACCCGGCGACGGCGTGCCGTAGAACAGGGCTATGTCGTGCGGGCCGTCCTTGATTCCGTTGCGCAGCACATCAATCGTGCCCCGCTTCGTTATTTCGCCCTGCAGCCGGGAGAGGAACTTGTGTCGCACCGGGCCGTCCGTTTCGAGTTCGAGGGTGTTTGCGGTTTCCGGTTGTGTGGCTTTCAGGAATGCTTCAAGCTGTGCGAGGTCGACGGCGTATTCGCGGTCATAGTCTTTCGAGCTGCCGAATATCCATCCGGAGCCGCCGTAATGAGCAGGCTCCTCGCACACAGTCCCTTCCTGGACTGGCTTGGGCGTCATTCCGGTGAGGGAAGCGACTATGAGTGTTTCAAGCCCCTTCTCGGATGTATCGGTCTTCAACATTATGTCCTCGCCAGTGTTTATTTTTGCCGCTCAATCCTCAATCCACACATACTTATTCCTGAGATCGTTTGCGAACTTCTGATCAAGCAGTCCCTCGTGGTGGAGACGGCCCACCACAATGCCGGCGTCTATGCCGCATCCCGTCGCAAACGTTTGGATCTTATTCTTGTAGAAAGGATCTCGCCTGATGAACCGCTTCCATTGCTCCGGCGGTATGAGCGCGTCCGACGCGAACTCATCGGCTTCACGTTCCAGTTGGTCCGTCTCGGAGCCGCCTTTTGCATATTCAACAATCGCTTCCTGCCGCTTGTGCCTGAGGATGTGACCGAGTTCATGGAACAGCGTAAACCAGAACACGTCCGCATACTTGCCCCTGATCGTCAGCATCAGCGCGACTTTCTCCGCGCCAAGCGGGAATACCGCGCCGTGAGCATAAGTTTTCGGAAGATGCGGACAGATAACAAGAGCGACGCCCGCGCTCGCCAACATGGCGGTCAGCCGGGGAACAAACGCATCGGGCGCTTCCGTCGTCATCCGGCGAATAGCGGGAAGCATCGACTCCAGTCTGCCACTGTTGAAGGGTTTGCACTCAATCCTTGCGGCCGCAAGCTCTCCGATGCGAAGCCATGCGGCGACTGCTTCCGGCGACCGTTTCTTCTCCGCCAGCCCGCAGCGGTGCGCCGCAGAATACCTTCTCAACGTGAGCACGCTCCCGAGAGACGTCACCCCGAAAAACTTCTGCAGGGCCAGCACTTTGTCCATGGCGCCCGTCACGGCCGGGACAATGCCGAGTTTCGCAAGTTCGGCATAGCAGAATAGTTTTATGTATTTTGTTTCCTCTTTCAGGCTCTCCCGGCGTTCCCGCTCCGCTTCCTGTGTTGCAAGAATGAGCCGGTACTCTCCTTCAAGCCCCGTCCAGATGTTAGCCGGCACACCTAGAACCTTTTCAAGCTGCAGAGCCGTGTCCGCCGTAATCGCCTTGCGGCCTTTAAAAATCTCGTTCAGCTTGGATGCCGGACGCCCCATCCTCTTGGCAAGCTCGTGCTTGGTCATGCCAAGGTCCCCGATCACTTCCTCAAGAAACTCTCCGGGGGGAATCGGCAAATCCGAGTGAACTCTGGTTTCAGTCATCATAATGCTTGCTCACCTCCTCTATGCGGGCAATCTCAAGGCATTCGCCTTCAAGAGTGAAGATCAGCCGGTGGAACCCCGTCAGTCTTACAGACCACTGGCCCTTGCGCTCACCTTTCAGTTCATGGCACCGTAGCGTTTGAATGAGTTGAAGCGCCTCGACGTTTTTTGCGGATTTGATGATGTTGACGCGCTCGATGTACCTTCGCGCGACCTCTTTGCCGTATGCCTTCTCCGCTTCCTTGTGGCTGGCGTACTGCTTTTCAAGTTTGCGTGTCCGGAACCTGATGATCACTGTCGGTGTGCTCGTCCCTTCTTCACCCTTCAGGTAAATGATAAACGTGTGGCGGCGATATGTCAAGCGGTCTCTTTACCCATAGGGTGAAGAAACAAAGTCAGTTTTCCGCGTCCTCCGCGCCGCTCTCCGTTTCAGCTTCCAGCGGTTCGCCGTCGTCCTCCGGCTCCGGCTCGTCCTCGACGACATCCGGCAGCCGCGCCGCGATCTCCCGGACATCCACCTTGCCGGTCACGACGTCGGCAATCAGGCGGGTGCGGTATTCGCGGAGGAGGTCGATCTCTATACTTATATTCTTGACTACTTTTTCTATGTCTTGGGTTTTATCTTCAATATACCTTACGATTTTTTCTTGCTCCTTTCCCGTGGGCGGGACAGCAACGCGAAAAGAACCAATCCTTGTTTCTTGAATCGCTGGGTATGCAACCCCTACAGAGTTTGCAGTGACTCTATTGATAAAGTTATCATTCATTACAAGATAACCTAAAAACTCAGGAATAATACCATGTTTAGGGGTTAGCACCGCGAATCCAGTTGATGCAATCAAATCATTCATGTCTTGCTTTATGAAATATACAGCTTTTAGATATGTCCTAACAGTAGATATTATTACATCACCACGCTTTAATATTCTGCGTGCTCGTGATGGAGATTCCCTGAAACACATGCGTTGGATTTCCCCAGTAAGCATACCTGTCCCCACAGAACTTATATCGATGTAACCGAACTCAAAGAGAGGATCAGTTGTTTCTGGAAGATTACTTTGGTTTATTACTACCCATCTCTTGAGAGGCTTTATCTCCCAATGTTCCGGCACATCGCCGAGCCAGTCTATTCCGGAGGGTTTGAGTTTGACATTGGGGTCGAGGCCGCGCGTGACGGCGCTGTGGATGATGGCCTGCTTCTGCTCGTTCAGCAACTCGATCTGCCGCCGCTTCAATCGGATGTAGCGGCTGATGAGGCGGTCGATATGGTTAATGTATTTTGTGATCGCGGCTTGTTCAACATTGGGCGGAATAACGATGGGGAGTCTCTTTATGTCCCTGTAATCAAGGTTCTGTCTTAGACCCGATCCAAGACCATAGAATATTTTCATGAGGTCGTATGCGTTCAGTAGAAGATAGCCGTAATCGGCAGACATATCGCCGTGAACACGAAGACACAGATATGCCGATGTAATAATGCCCTTGTTCCGTGCAATGCCCACACGCAGACTCACCTTATCGTTCTGGAGATCTGTAACACGAATGATAATATTTCCGGGGTCGATGATCTGATATGTCTCAAAGGATTCAGGCACCAGCCCATGAAGTTTCTCCGGAGGCTTGATAATAATCCGCCCGTAGCTGAGTGAGAGAACTGTTTTTATCTGCATCCCGTTGTTCTTGATCTGTTTGGGAATATATGCGGATAAACCCGGCATCAGTGCCCAGTGCGCCGGAATACCTCCCAGCCACGCCACGCCGGAATCCTTGTATTTCGGATATGGTTTCAGACCCGCAATCATGACCTATCTCCGCCGATTATCTGGCCGAGCAGGCCCTCGGTTTCCTTGTCCAGCGCCACGATGTCGGAGCGGATTTCTTCGAGAGTGCGCATCGGCTTGGGCTTGTAAAAATAGCGGGTGAACGAGACCTCATACCCTATCTTCGCGGATTCCTCGTCAACCCAGGCGTCCGGCACATGCGGCAGCACTTCGCGGCGGATGAAAGCCTCGATGCCGCCGTCTTCGAGAAGCGGCACCTGCTCGGTGTCTCGCAGATCGCTGTCCGGCTCATATTCCACAACACACTTTTTGCCGGCAATGGTGGCTGGGAACAGGCCGCGCACCGGGTCCGCCTCCGCTTTGCCGGGCTTGTGTATTTTCCTGATGACCGGCGGGGCGGATTCATCCACGCGGCCCGCGTCTTTGAACGCCTTGATTTCTTTTGGCGTATAGGCGCGCTGCGGGTCAATGTCCCTGACGCGCATGGGACGCTCGACTGTGACCTTCCAGTATCCGAACGCCTTGTTGGGGAATATTTTCGACTGTTCCGTCTCTTCGAACTTAAGGAACACGTCACAGATGCGGGCGATGTCTTCATCGGCCAGTTCGCAGTTCTTTTTCCCGAGGTTTTTACGGAGCGGCTTGTACCATTCCGTGGCGTCGATAAGCTGCACCCTGCCGCGCCGGTGTTCCGGCTTGCGGTTGGTGCAGACCCATATATAGGTGGCGATGCCGGTGTTGTAGAACATGTTCAGCGGCAGGGCCACGATGGCTTCGAGCCAATCGTTCTCGATGATCCAGCGGCGGATATTGCTTTCACCCTGTCCGGCGTCGCCGGTAAACAGGGAGGAGCCGTTGTGAACCTCGGCGATGCGGCTGCCCGGCGCGGTGGCGTGCTTCATCTTGGACAGCATGTTGGCGAGGAACAGCATCTGGCCGTCGCTGGAGCGTGTGATCAGCGAGTATTCCGGGGCGCCGTTGTGCTCGATGATGAAGCGCGGGTCCTTGATGCCTTTCTTGCCGCCCATGCGCTCCTGATCGCTCTTCCAGCTTTTGCCGTAGGGTGGATTCGAGAGCATGAAGTCGAACTCGCGGGACGGGAAGGCGTCGTTGGCAAGTGTGGAATGTTCCGGGCCGCCGACGATGTTGTCCGCGGCTTCGCCTTCGCCCTTGAGCAGCAGGTCGGCCTTGCAGATGGCGTAAGTCTCTTCGTTGATTTCCTGGCCGTACAGGTGGGTGGAGATCTGCTTGCCGTGTTCCTCGGCGAGCTGCCGCAGCGTTTCCTCCGCCACGGTCAGCATGCCTCCGGTGCCGCATGCGCCATCGTAGAGCAGGTAGCTGCCGGATTCGATTTTGTCGGCCACAGGCAGGAATATGAGCTTTGCCATGAGCTTGACGGCGTCGCGGGGGGTCCAGTGTTCCCCGGCCTCTTCGTTATTTTCTTCATTGAAGCGCCGGACCAGTTCCTCGAAGATGGTGCCCATGGCATGGTTGTCGAGTCCCGGGTGCTTCACCGAGCCGTCGCTGTTCAGCACGGGATAGGGGCTAAGGTTGACGGCGGGGTCGAGATATTTTTCGATGAGCGTGCCGATGGCGTCGGCCCTGGACAGGCGCGGGATCTGGTTGCGGAACTCGAAGTTGGCCAGAATCTCCTGAACGTTGGGGGAAAAGCCGTCGAGGTAGGCCTCGAAGTCGGCTTTGAGTTGTTGCTGACTGGTGCGGGATTTCAGATCGCGCAAAGTGAACTTTGAAGTGTTGTAAAACGCCTGCCCGGCCTCCTGGCGCAGTGCGGCGTCCTGGTGCACGATTTTCGACTTGTCGAGCCTGACTTTCATGTCGAGCACGGCCTGTTTCGTGGGTTCCAGAACGGCGTCGAGGCGGCGCAGTACGGTCATGGGCAGGATGACGTCGCGGTATTTGCCGCGCACGTACAGGTCCCGGAGAACATCGTCGGCGATGCCCCATATAAAGTTGGCAATCCAGTTGGTTTGGGCCTGATCCATCATTATCTCCTAACAGGTGCGGCGGCGGACTTTGTAGCAATAAAGAATAGGTTCAAAATGTGACCTCATTATATTTATCTGTCAGTCCTATTTCAACGGCATGACTATTATAGCGGACAGATGTGACAGAATGACAACATTCGCAAACAATACAAATAAAATAGCCGGTGAAGCATCCTCCCCCCGACTGGAAACCGAGAAGATTTACATTTGAGCGAATATCGAGATATGTAAAACAGCTTCTTCGACGATCAAAACGTTGCCGATTACGTTGTCCCCTTCGATGTGGACACCGGAACCGATGCCGGGCGGTGAATATGGCTCTGCAATAGAATCGGATGCCGCCGACAAGAAATCTCTTGCGACTTCAGTCTCTGACGGCTCAGCCATTACACCGGTTCTTATGGACTCGACAACAACGCTCCTGATGATTCTATGCCATTTCTTCTGCAGGGTTTCAGAAGTCGCAAATACATCCCCGCCTAACACACGCTTACCGATACAAGCAATATATCCTGACGCGTCCGATGGCAGTTTCATCATTTCCGTATACTCAGCCAGTCTTGACGACATAGCCTCATATCCGTCGTGCATTGCCGAAGATTCAGAATGCGTGCCGAGATCCCCCATCATTCTGTCGACATCGTTCCAAACCCGGTGTTGATTGCTCATATACACCCCGCGGCTTCTGGCGTTATTCATGGTTTCAGATTTAGTGCGAGAGCGCATCGATGTAGGCGCGAAAGCTCCTGCCGAGAATATCCGGGACTTATAATGCCATCGTCCGGCTTCGACACAGGAAACGGGGATTTTTAGTTTTGATTCAGCCGCGACAAGCATGCTGAGATTAATAATCCTGTTTTGCTTAGCTCCTATCAGTTCCTCACCGTCCACTAATAGAACATGTTCTTTCCCGTTGTTTGCAAATAACAGTTCCGGGACACTTCCATCTTCGGAAATCTCTGTTATTTCGACCGTTTTGTCTTCGAGAGCGTTTTCAAGAGATATATGCTCTGGAATGTCGGTCTGCTGGAACATCAAAGGAAAAACAGTCAAACCTCCGTGATAAATAGGCTTTCCGATTACAATCCTTTCAAAAGCGGTCTTTGCAACCTTTCGATGATTTTCGTTATTAATAGACATAATATCCCCTCCTTTTGCGGTTATTATGACGATAGTGTGTGACAAAATAGACTTGTGAATATGACTAAGTGTTGACGTAGCGTTCAAAGAAAGCGGTTGTCACATCAAACAAATGATTTTCTTCGACGACGTGCTCGCCGTCCACCACGAACCATGGCAGATTGATTTTATCTAGCACAATAGACCGAATAGGTTCGGGAACTCCACCGTAAAAAGCCTCAGCTATACCGCCCGCGATACAGGCGATGGTGTCGCTGTCTCCTCCAATGGAAACAGCGTTCCGGATAGCGCTTTCAAAGTCAGACGATTCGAAAAAAGAGATAATAGCTTCAGGAACCGTGCCCATGCATGTTACGTCAAAACGATATAAAGGTCGGATGTCGTCGAGTTTTCTGTTCAGGTCATATCCGAACTCAGTGTGAATAAAATATTTTATTTGTGTTTTGGTTTTTCCGTTGCGAGCCATGAATACAGCAGCAGCGACGGCTTGCGCGCCTTTTATGCCTTCAGGATGATTGTGCGTGCATTCAGCGGTTTCTTTGGCTTTGCTTAACGTCTCTTCGATACTGTCGTATGCCCAACCTACAGGGCACACCCGCATCGCAGAGCCGTTTCCGAACGAGAAATAAGGCTTATGATCGTCTGAGTTTGCCCATTGAACAAAATGGTCTCCATAGACTAAACTTGGATTTCTGTGATAGTAATACAATAATCTTTCTTTAAACGGAATGTCGTTCATTATGGCATCAGCAATCGCAACGGAAAGAACAGTGTCGTCGGTGAAAGTGCTTTCATCACTGAACAATGGAAACTTTGTCGTCTTTATTCCGAACCTCTCATAAGGACTTCCGATGATATCGCCAGCTATTGCTCCAAGCATGCAAATGGCTCCTTTCAGATTTGCAAAACCGAATCTTTGTGGCACAAGCGAGCCGTATGAAACCTCCCTTTTGAGTATTGTGGTTCACAGATCAAGTAACGGACATAGCCCAAAAACGATCCAAAGTTTATAGCAAGTCATGCTGATCGCATGAAGCGGCCTAACGGCCGGGAGCCTTTTCGTTTTGGACTATCTCGCTTATCGTGAAGTGACTAAAAGCCGCGAAATCTTGCAACTAAGGATTTATTATAATGACGGATTAAAGAATCGACTACATTTCTATTCTTTTTATAAAAAACGCACCCTTTTGACGACAGCCCCACCGCTCTTAGAAAACTAAAATATGAATCTTAGGGTTAGGTTTGAGCTGAATCTTTCCGGCATAGTCCTTTCCATCGGCGCTCCATTCGAGTTTTCCGACTGTATAGCTCGAAGCATTAAGCTCTTCACGAGTTCGGTATGCCCATATTATCACAGATATGAGTACTGGATCATTGTGCCGCACATCATCGAGCGCTTGGATCAACGCGGAATCAACACTCTCTCTTTTAACGGTATTAGGAACAAGTATTTTCATTGTTGTGCGTGGGCGATCAACGGCATCGGCAAGCACTTTTTCCATTATGATATATGATTCTTTTGCAACTAAAATATTCTTTTGGTTTTCATGGCTTTTTTGATTTCTTTGACATGATAAAGTAACAGTCATAAATAAAAACATAATCATAATAAGTGTGCAGTATTTTACATTTATAGCTTTCATGTCGTATTCTATCAAAGCGTTCATAATCATGCCGAAAGGTCTATTATGCTCATTAGTTAGACCGTCGTTTAAGTCGTCGCCTCCACAAAATCATTTTTCCACGATTTTCCGTGAAAAGATTTGCGACAAGCAACTCCCCTTCTTGTAGAGGTTGCCTGAGCTTATGCCAGTCTTTTTTCGGCGGGGATACTTTT
This sequence comes from bacterium ADurb.Bin236, assembly GCA_002069885.1. Classification (GTDB taxonomy): domain Bacteria; phylum UBP15; class UBA6099; order UBA6099; family UBA6099; genus UBA6099. The sequence goes on from MWCD01000044.1 coordinate 21,305, forward strand.
CGCTCCATATATTAGCTACTTGCTTTTCTCCGAATAGTTGTCCGGCAAATACTGGATATGCTCGCTTAATCACGTTGTTGAATGGTTTGTAAGTCACTTGTTGTTTATCTTCCTACGCGAAAGTGACACTTCCCCTGCACCCTGTTCAAAGGACGAAAGGCTAAAGTTCAAAGCCCTAAAACTAGTCCTTGGCACACCGGAAGCCGACGGAGTAGTACGAGAACGACGTATCGCCGCCGAAGCGGTAGGACGCGCGCATGATCGCGGCGCCGTTGTTCCACGAGCCGCCCCGCATAACCCGGAGGGTCCCGGTTCCCGGCCCCTGCGGATCAACGCATTTGCCGCCCGCGCCGGAGACATCGCAACTCGGGTCCGTGCAGTTTGTGTTGTCACACGCCTGATAATATGTGTCAAGATGCCTGTCGTTTACCCAGTGCAACACGTTCCCAGCCAAGTCCATAAGGCCGTAATATGACTCGCCTGTCGGATGACTCCCGACTTCATCCGTGTCTCCCGTGCATCCTGAATAATTCGCCAGTGTGCAGTTTGCTGCGTCATCTCCCCACGGATATATAGGCTCTCTTGGATACGGGCCTCGCGCGGCCTTTTCCCATTCGGCTTCCGTCGGTAGCCGCCCGCCGACCCATGAGCAGTATGCTTTCGCATTAGTATAGGTCACATATATTACCGGATAGTTGTCATACGTCGCGTTGCCGTAATATGGCGAGCGGGTTTGAGAATTCACGTTTGACGGCGCGGTGCACGCTGCCGCTGTCACGCACGTCTTGTACTGCGCGTTCGTCACTTCGTACTTATGCATCTTGTACTCCGATAGCGTCACCGTGTGCTTGGGCGACTCATTGGCATTGCAACTCCCGTCCGCATCCGCGCAGCCCATGACAAAGTCACCTGCTGGGATTGTTATCCATTCGTTATTGATTATACCGCTCGGCAAAATCGTTATCTCGATTGTTTCTTGCGCTGTCGCCCCGTCATTGTCTGTCACTGTCAGCGTCACTATGTATACACCATCAACTGAGAACTCATGAGTTGGATTCTGCAAACTACTTGTAGGACTGCCATCTCCAAAATCCCAGAGATAAGAAACACATGTGCCATCGATGTCAGTGCATCCGCCAGTAAAGTTGACGGCAAGCGGAGCATCGCCTGTTGTAACATCCGCTGACACAGAAGCTGTGGGCGGTTGATTCGAAGGTTCATTCCGGCAGGTTGACGTGCAACCGTCGCCAGTCATAGTATTGCCGTCATCGCATTCCTCTGTTATGTCTAAAATGGCGTCTCCGCATACAGGCCATGGAGTTTGACAGCAAGGATTGTTCACAACGTCAACTGTGATCTTTACAGTTTGTCCTGCCGTGCAGATTCCATCGTTAAGATTCCAATACCAACCATCAACAGGCGACACAGGAATACAGTGCATCGTCCAATCTTTTTCGCCTTGGCTGCTTTCATGAATAGCTACCCTTGCGGTGTTTGGCCCAGACCGACCTTGACTTACACATTCCGCAGTGAATACATTATGGCATTGCGTGAGGTTTATTTGTTCGTTAAAGCTTAACGGATTGCTTCTATTATAGAGTATCGCATAGTCTCCCTGTGTATGCTTTACGCCGTTGTGATAGAGAATATATTTATCTTCGTCTTCAGCCCCGTAATCCCACATTTCCATTGTTATGTCGCAAGTATCAACAGTGAAGGCGCCGACAAGATACTTCGATTCAATGCGGCATTTACTGTCGCAACCATCGCCTGAAATGGTATTTCCATCATCACAGTCCTCTAATAAGTCAAGAACGCCATTGCCGCAGAGGCCGGTGAGATTTCTTTGTATTCGACAGTTCCAGTCACAGTAAGCGCATGGCGGATTGGAACATACGTCGCCGTTTAACAGGCCATCGTCGCATTCTTCCCATTTGCTTTGCGTGACACCATCCCCGCAGTACGGCCCCGGGTTAGAGATAATCTCACAGTTGCGAGAACAATAAGAACATGAATCACCATAAGCAGGGTTGCAATCGATTCCGTTCAACGACCCCGCATCACATTCTTCCCATTGAGTCTGCGTGATATCGTCGCCACAGTACAAAGCTTGGGAATAATCAAGCTGACACGAGTCGTTACACACCACACATTCCTCTTCGCCGTAAGCGCATGATTCAGTGACTGTGTTTCCGTCATCGCATGTTTCGCCGTTGTCGGCTTGCATCGTCCCATCGCCGCAGTAGGATGTCGCGCCAGCGACACTCAGGCATGTAGCATCGCAGATCGTGCAGGAAGTTTGCCCGTAAGCGCAAGTTTCAGTGACTGTATTCCCGTCGTCACATTCTTCTTCGTTGGTGGAGTCGGTCGCGCCGTTGCCGCAGTAGCTGGTCGCACCTGCGACCAGATGGCATGATGAATCGCAAACCTGACATGATGTTTGGCCGTAAGCGCAGACCTCCGTGACAGCGTTGCCATCATCGCATGTTTCGCCGGATTCAAGGTCAATATTTCCGTCGCCGCATCTTGGAGCAGCGACAGTTTCAAAATGACATGTCCAGTCACAATAAGTGCATTCTGAACCATAATCCGGCAAACAAGCAACATTATTAGCTGCACCTTCGTCGCATTCTTCGCCCTCATAGATTTGCACACTACCATCGCCACAGTTTGGTCCCGGGTTAGTCATTACGGAACACATTGGACTGCAATATTCGCAAGAACCCCCGTAAGAAGGCTCGCATATCAACCCGTTATTCAGTCCGACATCACATATTTCCCCATTATCTGCGTCAACTCTGTTGTTTCCACAGTAGCTAGTAGCTCCTTCAGAGTAGAAACATAACTCGTTGCACACGGCGCAACTAGTCTCGCCATAATCACATTTTTCTGTGATCTCGTTACCGTCATCGCATTCCTCGCCGACGCTTGTAATGCCGTCTCCGCATACTGGATGGCAATCAAGAGATAGATAATCTGGTCCATAGCATGGGATGTGTCCGAGTCCGAGCCGTTCGGATGATAAGCAGGCTTTGTATGAACCTCCTGCCCATGTAATCTTTGAGAACAGGTTAAGCCTAGACGGTAGAGGCAAGCTTTCGGTCCATGGAGAAAAATATATCCATGCGCGATAATACGTAACACCTTCTAAGTCTGTCCATTCATCTAACTTTACGCTGCTTAGGTTATATCCGGTATAAGGTGAAATATCTGTCGCAAAGAAAGTAGTTCCGTTGGCAGTTGGTACTATTCCATCGAAGGGATATGCCACAACATCATTAAGACCAGAAGGAAGTCCGATAACTTGAATCTGTCTCCTCTGAGTTTGACCAGCATATTGTATATCAAGAGTTGCATGAGAACCGTGGTATGGACTGAACCATGACACGCGGATCTTACTATTACTGCAATCACTGGCTGTCGAAGGAGATGTTGGCGGAGTTGGGATAATCGAACCGGGTGTCGTGGCGTTCCCACCTCTATCAGATGTTCGTCCTCCCCCGCCACAGCCAGCAAAGATTATTGCTATGGCAAGCACGATATGAGCGAATGACAGCTTTTTGTTTCGAAGACGCTTTGCTCGTATGTTATGATTGATACTATCCAAAGTTGATACATAATGAAAAAGAATAGACAAAACTATTGAGAAAAACGATTTCACTGCGTCTCTCCCTGCAAATAAGAGGTTGTCCTAGATGGAATGCTTGTGTGCACTGGCCGAAGGGCAACCCCGGTTTGCTCAACCAAGAGATATGTGAAACATAGCCCCTGATATGCCGAGGCTGCCCCATACAGCCAACGGAACGGGGTTATATTTCACAAAGAGCGACAAAGCGCTCCTCTTGGTTGAGCATTCTGATGTTATCACATTGAAAAACCAATAGCAACCAAAAATATACCTTCGCGCAAAATATTTTGTTCAAGCGAACACCGAACGCAACAGTTTTGACCAAGTCGAGTCATGCGCATTGAGTCAAACACTTTGTGCTAGATTAGTCGCTTACATGTCGCTACTTACCACGCAACGCATTCTTTGGCGTAATCGCAACCGGGGCAGAACATGTGAGACGGCGACGGGTGAAAGATTCCAGACTCAATACCGCGTGAGACGCTTTTGATTATGCGGAACAAGCGGTCGAAGTCATGGATGCAGCGGTGAGTAGAGAGACGTTGGAACTTTGGCGTCTTTGTTTTAACGATGATTTCGTAATCTCCGTCAATCTCGTCGCACTCGTGATAGTAGGCCAACAGATACGAATAGATGGTAAACTGTAGCGAGATATCAACGCGAAGCTGGCTGTAGGACTGGCTTGATGTTTTAAGCTCGACCGGACGGATGCCGGGGTCTATGCGGTCGATGATGCCGACCAATCCTACGCCATCAAGCATCTCGCCGGTTCCTAAATGTATGACCGGCGCGTGTAGCTTCTGTTCAACTGCCAGCGGCGGCTCTGATATGGGCGCGGCCTCAAGATAGGCATTAAGAAGTTGAATGCCTTGCTCCTGAAGCTGCTCAGGACTGCTGCCATTCCATTTGACAGGCACGGCGCAAGCTGCCTCCCAATCCTCAGCGAACGCAGCAGCTACCTCTTCGGATGACAGTTTCTTGCCCTCCATGCGCCTCTTGTGAAAGTGTTTCAGTGTTCCATGCACGGCTGACCCGAACACTAAAGGAGCCGATGTTTCCTCCGGCTCTATGCCATCAATGTACCGAAAACGGTACTTAAGCGGACATTGAAGATATGCGTCAATCTTGGTTGATGAGAGTTCCATTTTGATTTCCTCCGAAAAAGGTTTAGATGGCAAGCAACGATGCTCGTCACTCTGTATTGTTGTCTTGCGTTGCACGCCTCACGCTACCTTCAGAAGCGTAGCGGCATAGTGTTCAAGCTCCGTTTGGACGGCTGGACGGAACGCGTGTGCTGCCTGTGTGATGGCGCCGACCGCATCGAACATTGTCCTGCCGCCATGATAGCTTTTGTTAGCCGTCTCTATCATTTTTTCAGCTGCTTTCTGACCTAGCGCTCGGGTAATGTCTAGCACAATGTCGGATTTGTTCTTTGTGGATAGATACCTGCTCTTGGAATCGTAGAGTTTTTCCGTCCACTCAAAGGACTTATTTAGCACGATGCGGATGTCAGGTAACGATATGTCGTTTTTTCCGATGTGCATCCAGCGGCTCTTTGCGATGTCAGATACTGGAACCATCATTCCGTTGGAGCAGACCCAGCGATAAACGCCCGCCCATAACGAAAGAGACGCAAGGCCGTTTTCACTATTGGTGACAGTGATGCTGGGCGTTAGTTCCCCAACGTTTGCGTTTTCAGGCACAAGCACTACGCGTGTATGATCGTGATTGAGCGTCCATTTTACAGGTTTTAGTCCTATGCCGGAATCGCTTGCCGCCTGAAGAATATCGAGGATTCGAATGTTATCTATCTTTTTATATCTTTCACTGACAACGCCATATAGGCAGTCATTCTGAAAGCGGTAAAGTCTCTCGACCTCCGCATGCTGGATGTTCAGGCGGTTGAACACCGCGCATCGTTCACGCTCGTTCATTCGTTCGATAAAGAACTGGGTGGGAATACCACAAGTGGCGCAAAGCTGCTTTACAGCTGTGTTGGTCGTCCTTATGTGTTTGCCACCGAAAAGGAATCCGTGCGGGCTACAGACGACATAGCGCGCCGGGACGATAGCGTCGTACTTGGATTGCTGTCGTTCGGTGATGACCTTAACAAGTTTTTCAGTTTTATCGTTCATAACAATCTCTCCATTGATTTGTGGTTTAAACAAAACAAGAAGAGGGCCGGAACATCGCGCCCCGACCCTCTTTTTCGCAATGACACCTAAGCGGACTTGCGCGAGCGGTCCATCAGTATTTCGATTATTCTGCTGGCCTGTTTTCGAGATAGTTGCGCCGCATCGGCAACGCCGGTTTCTTCTCCAAGCCAACGGTTTCCCTTTTCTATTCCGCCGAAGTTCTCTGTGAGCAGGCGACGTATCAAGCCGGTTTGCTTGGGCGTGATCGAATAAACGTTGCCTCTGGCAGCCTGTTTTTGCGCTTTCGGCTGTTCCGGCTCGTCATGTTTGGTAGCGGACGGCATTATTGTCTCCGGCGTGGTCATCGCCGCGCCTCCATCGATCTGTCGCTGTACAGCCGCGCGTGCCTGACTAAAAAGGTAGTCGGCGACTTCGGCGACATTGTTAAACTCGCTTTCCGCCTCGACAGTGACGGTGTATGTTTCGTTTTCGTACTGCGCAGTTGCGACCTTCTTTGTAAAGTTTGCAAGTATCCTCATCGGGACACCTCCATAAATGTGATTGAGCCTGTCGGCCCGAAAGTTCAAAAAAACAAACTGAGGACGACAGGCGCATCGCCAATCAGAAGCAAAAAACTCTCAATGGGGACCTATGGGTATTTTCTCGACCATCTGTTCGATCTCTTTAACAAGAGGGGATGAAAATAGCGGCTCAGCAGAATCAATGTCGGAATCTGGGATTTCAGGATAGTCGTAGTGTGAATGAAAGATCGGGTCATCCCATGATTCAGCGTCATTGTTAGGCGAATATTGAGTGCAGAAGGAGAACTTCCAGAGTATGTCGTTTTCTATGCTTTTAATGCTTCGATAAACCGGGCCTGTTCGTTCAGTAATGATTAAGCGGCTGTCGAGCCATTCCTGAATAGCGACTTCGACCTCTCGGCCCTCCTCCTCGCAAATATACTGTGGCTCTTCTTCCAAAGAGCAATAGGGTGACTCATCAGATTCCCACGTCGAAGACCAGTTGCCGTTGATATTCCAAAATCGCATCTCAGAGCGAATCATTTCTTCGACGGCTTCTAATCGGGCACATCTGGGAACTGTGCCTCCTGAAGCCTGCTCCCAGCGGGACAAGTTGGAACAATCGAGACATTTCGGTTTCATGTCGAGCCTCCATAGTTTTGTACTCAGCAGGCGTGGTGCCCGCTGGCGACGGCAGCAAAACCGGAGCGCAGGATCTGTCACCCGAAGGGGCAAGTGGAGAAAGAAGATTGCGCGAGGAGCGTATGCGGAATCTTTTTCGGAGCGCAGCAGGAAGCGAAGCTGCGGACGGCACGGATGCCGCCAAAGCGAAAGCAACCTTGACGGTGCCGAGCACCGGTTACAATGCCAAAAGCGGCGGACATGAGCAAAGGGGTAAACGGGCAGGATACCGCGATATGCGCCCGACGGATACCTTGCGTTTTACCGAGGGCGCTCATGTAGCCAACGCGGCAACTGAGCGTAGCCGGAGGGTTCGGGATCGCGGCGTATGAGCGTTCCCGATATGAATGCCGACAGGATGTCGGCTAAGTTTGGGAAACATGGGGCAATCCGCTTGAGCGAGCAGGACGCGAGCGAATATCGGGGGGCGGCGGCGACAAGTAAAGCATGACAGGCAAAGCCTGTGATGCTAGGCGAGGCTTTTCGATGGCCGTTATGTATTCAATGAAAACTGCTATCGACGAGCCATAAGCCGCCGGGGGGGAAGGATGTAGGTATAAGGACCCGCAAAGCACGGAGTCGACCTCTTGATCGAAATATAATCATCATCTGCAAGACCCCGGTGGGCGCGAAACGCTAAAATCGAGTATCAACAATGGGTGTGTATCCCCCTCGACCAAAAATGCTATTTTATCCCCTATATGTTCATCATCATAAATATTGCCATTTTCCAAATAAAAATGCTTATTAAAAAGCGGGTCGAATCTGCGTCATGAGTATGTGTCATTCACCAAGCATGCTTTTTCTAATATGCTGTCAGATATTGAACCATATAAAAAAGCCCCCGTTTCCGGGGGCAATGACTAACATATCTTACAGATTTGCGTGACCCTTGCGTGACCCTATCGCCAAATATCCGCATTAACACTGACTATACGGAAAATCCCTCCCTCTCCGCTTTTTTCACAGCTTGAATGATATGCGGTTGGTTGCTGATTGACCACATCAGAAATTCGCTTGATTCCTTGCGGATCTTTGGATTTCGCGTTTTCAGGAGCTGTCGCCGCCGCTCCAGCGTTTTTCCTTGATTTTCTGTACGCGCTTAATCGGGGCGCGTTGTCGTCATGTCCGCAAAAATCAGATACAGAATTTTGACAGGGGTTTTTATCCGAGACGCCGCTCTCACAGGTAAGAATTTTGCAAGATTCTGAAAATGCGTTCAACCGAACGGTTTTTTTGACATTTCCCGCGCCGCGGTTGCGACTGACGCTATTGCCGTTTCCGCTTGCGCCATCCCAGCCTCCATCAAGGATGCTACCATTTTCATTGCCGCCCGCGCTAATATCGCTTCCTCCAGCCTTTCTGCCTTTTCCGTCATTGTCGCCGCCTCTCTCAAACAGCAGATGTTCCACGCCCAAGCCTGACGGCAGGACATAGTGGATTTCAAACCACTCCGGGTCGATGACGACTTTTTCAATGAACGTCTTCAGGAATTCCTTCTGACGCTCGAACGGCAACACATCGTACATACTCTTGAGCCGCTTGAAATCCACTTTAAGGAGCGTCTCAAGACCGCTTTCTTTCCGCATCCGGCAGATAGCGATTTCGTTCTGGATGTTCTTTATCTCCAGATCGATTTCCTCGACCCGGCCCTTGTGCCGTTTCAGACGCGCTTTCAGTTCCTCCGGCGTCAGCGACCCGCTCTCGAATGCCTCATAGTATTTCTGAAGCGCGATCTCTATG
>MWCD01000045.1 GCA_002069885.1 bacterium ADurb.Bin236
GAATCGTAGTGCGTCGGGCTTTGATTCTGGTAGCCGTACCAGAGTTTGTTGAGTTCGTCTTTTGATTTCGGTTTCCGCTTTTCAATTTTCTCAATGAACTCGCCGTTTACTTTTTTCGCGTAAGAGGCGAGCCGCCGCTCGTTGACGTCGAGAGCTTTAACAATGAGGTCTTCCTGTTTATTCACGATTTTTGCGAGATTGACGAGGGCTTTCGCGGTAAAGGCGTCTGCGTCGAGGTGGACATGGACACCGCATTGGCTGCTCGTGTGCGCTCCGACGGCGCGCACCGCCCGGACCACTTCCTGGAGTTGGTCCATGTCCCCGTAAACAAGTATCGGGCTTACGATTTCAGCCCGATACCTTGCATCCACGTTTGTGAGCGACCCGTCGGCCACCACTTTCCATTTCCGACCGCGGGCGTCGGTGACCTCCCATGGGTCTTGATTCTGCGGCATGCCGGTGTGCAGCACCGTGCCGCCGACCACCGACTGGATGGCCCGCGCAACCTTCTCACGGGTCTGTCTTACCGTTTCGATCTCGATCCCGAATCTGATGTCTTTCAAATCCATGTTTTTCCGCCTCCGTTTCCGTAAAAAACCCTTTGATTGCAGGGCTTTTTGATTCTACACACATGTTACGCCGGGGGCGGGTTAAGTCAAGCCAATTTATAAAGAATAATGTTAAAAAGATGAGATAAACGTAGAATTGCAATCTTAAACGCTATTATCACCTATTTTAGCGTATCTGGAGGCTGAAACGAGTTGAAAACAACAAAATACGGGAGCCGGAAACCGCTCCGACCCCCGTTTGGAATATGTCCGTGTTTGCGGCCTGATTACAGCGTTTTCTTGATCCACTTCCCGGCTTTGTGCGACAGCTTGTTCAGAAGCCCGGACGGCTCGATTTTCACCGCCCCGCCGGTGTCCACGGTCACGCCGACGCCGGGAATGAGTTTGTCTGTGAAAATCTGCGCTTTCTTATCCTTGAGTGATATCGTAACCGCGTCGAGCACCTTGTCGACTTTCTTTTCTGATACCATGCCGGTGGCGAGAATAAGTTCTTTCGCGTGCGCGGAATCGATTTCGCCGGTGGCGAGCCGTTTCAGGGCGCTGTCGGCGGCGTGCGCCAGTTCCTCGCGGTCCTTCTGATTGAGTTTGAACACGATGCCGAAAACGGCGATGATGACCGGCATCAGGGCGATGGCGATCTGGATGATCTGATCCGTAGTGAAGTGCATGGAATACCTCCTGTTTTTTCGGGCGGCGCCCGGATTTATGATTTCCGCGAACCCGCGACGGCGCGGGCTTTCGGTTTCTTCTGGTCGTGAAGCAGGTCGAGAATGTCACGATGGTTCTCATGCTGGACGGCGTGGTCGTCCGCCATCTTTTTCTGGAATTCGGATAACGTGGACGTAAGCTCGGTCATGGACGTTGAATTCTGAACGACGAGTTCCTTGAGCGAGGAGAGGAACCGTTCGGTTAGTTCCTTTCTTTCCCGGCACACCTCGTCGAGCGCGGTGCTCTGTTTCGCCAGAACTGCGTCCTTGTCCGTGAGGCGTTTCTCAAACGAGCTGAGAAGCTGTGGGATAAGTCCTTTGAAAATACCGATCAGCGTCACGACGAGCGTGAGCAGGATGCCGCCGAGCTGCACCAGCAGGTTGTTATGGGCTTCCATTGGTTCAATCACCTCCTTCGGATGCCGGAACCGTGTAGTCTTCCCCCCACGCGGCGGGCGGCTCCAGGATGATGACCGACTCGACAATGCGGTAGCTCTGCATGAGCCGGGTCGGGACTTTGTGCAGGAACCCGAGACATTCCTCGGCGGTCAGCTCCGTGACGATCAGGTCGTGGCACACGACGGTGTCGTTCCACACGGGTCCGCCCCGGTCGAGAATCATCGCGTGCGCGTAGATCGGTTTTTCTCCGGAGATCATCCGGCTTCGCATGGCGGGAGGCTTTGTCACTTTGCGTTGCGCGTCCGGCGCGAGGAGCGGGAACTGAAAACCCGGCTCGCGGAACGGACAGAACAACCCCCCGGTTTCTCCGAACACTTTTTCCTGCCCGTCTTCCGGGTCGGTCACGGCGACTTTCGGTATGCCCACCTCATAGTCGTCCGTCGCGGCGCTGTACAACGCGCCGAAATCTCCTTCAATGGTTCTCATGTATGAAAACTCCTTTCAGGCTCAGATCACCGAGCCGTTGATGATGTTGTGCGCGATTTCGTTAGAGTTGTCGGGCGTGCCGGAGAACGGATATGCCTTGGGCCAGCCGGGTTGCACGGCCTTTGAGTTTGTGAAGATGTTTCCGATCACCGCGTTCTTTTTCGCGGCCGCCGTGGTGACCATCATGCCGAGGACGCGGTTGCCGTTCACAACACACGATGATCCCACAAACGTGCAGGACAGGTTCACGCCGCCCGTAACATTGATGTCCCCGCACACGAAGTTGCCGGTGACCACCGAGAGTGACGACACGCCGTCGATGTGCGCGAGATTCGTGAATGCCCACGCGGTATTGGACGAGCCGCCGTAAGAGGAATTGAGCGGGTCGGCCCACGAGATGGTATTGCCGGACACGCCGGTGATCATCCGCGTCTCGATGTCCTTGCTGCTCTGGAACGTGACGCAGTAGCCGGGCTGGAAGCTATCCACGACGCCAGCCGTGTAAAACGTGCAGGATGTGCCTGTAGCATAGAATTCCTGATTGCCGTCTTCAGACTTGATGCTGAACTCGTCGAGACAGGCATTCCCGGCGATCTGCGCCCGGGGCACGATGGCGCTGATGGCGACCTGTTTTGTCGTGCGGATGACATTCCCGGTCGCCGATCCCCAGAACCCGAGAGTCAACGTTCCGCGCACCGAGTTGCCGGATGCCCGCGAGCCTTTGCCGCCGACGCTCAACCCGCCATTCTCGATGACGTTATTCGCCGCGACGCTGTAATCCCCGGCGAGCGTCATACCGCTGGCGACAAAATTTCCAACGGCGAGCGTCTTTTCCGTCGTGCCGCTGATGACCTGAAGCGAGCCGAGAACGTAATTGCCGTTAACTGTCGCGGCATTCTTCAACTTCACGTCCCCGTGACACAGGTTGTTGCAGAAAATCACCCGGCCCACATACTCGGTGGCGTCGATGGAGCCGATGTTATTGCCCACCGCGATAAACATCACGTCGTCTGAGCCGTCGATGAATATCTGGCCCCTGAATGTGTTGTTGACGAACAGGATGTCGCCGCCGGAGAACGAGTACGGGCTGGTCTGGAGCTTGATCGTCGGTTTGTTGTTACTGACGGACAATGTGCTGGACGTGTTTCCGATGATGTACATGTTCAGCAGCCCGATGCCGGAGTATTCGTCACGCACGGCGTTGATGTCGAGATAGTTGGTCCCGCCGCCGTCGAAATAGTTGAAGCACACGAACGTCTCGTAGGTGTTGTCGCCCGCCGTGATGCCGGAGGATGGCGGCTGGCTATAGAAACTCTGGCCGGGCGAACCGTCATAGCTGTATTGGAATGTTCCGTTCACGGTGCATTGCCAGTTTCCGTATATGCTGTCATAGGACATGCTCTGAATCGTTCTCGTCTCGCCGTTTGTGCCGTTGTTGAATCCCACGGACATGCCTTCCGCGATCAGTCCCGCGTTTACGACAGCGGTCGTCGCCCGGAACTGGTTGCTTCCTTGATTGATGCTGTTGTAAATGACGGGATCGAGTTCGTACCGGAAACTGCCGATGCCCTGAAATCTGTTGTACTCGATGACCGTGTTGTTGTTCAGTTCGCAGTAGACGCCGTGCCGCAGCCGCCGAAACACGCAGTTGCGGATTTTGCCGTTCATGATCTCCTGTCCCCAGAGGCCCCATTCGCCGCCGATACCGATGGTGGTCGCGTTGAAATCGCTTCCGAAATCCGTGGTTTCGGCCTCGATGAAACAGCCTTCGGCGTCGAGCCGGGAGCCGTAATAGCGGTAGGGGCTGATGCCGATGCTGTTTTTCGGAACCTTGATCCAGAGGTTTACGAACTTGTTTCCGGGCGACGCCTGGATCATGCAGTAGTCCGTGAATCCAGCCGCGGGAACAAACGTCGGCATGACGTCCGGGATGCCTTCCTCCATCGAGCCGAGGCCGTAGAGGATGGTGTTGTGTTTCATTGTTACGTGGGAGTTGAGAGTGTACGTGCCGGGTTTGACCCAGATAATTCCGCCGCTGCTTCCGAGCGCGTTGATCGCCTGCTGCAAATCCGAATACGTGCCGGGCGCGCCGGTCGGGTCCATGACGATCCAGGATGCCTGCGCCGTGCCGCCGCCCGCTCCGATTTTGCCGAGCACCCAGTCCATCGTGGCCGCGTCGGTTCCCGACTGCGGATTGAGAAGCCCGGTAATGCGCTTGTTTCCCGCGCTGTTTCCCTTTGCAAGTACGGTCGAGAGGTCGGGAACAGCCGAGGACATTTTGAACCAGCGCCCCGTGCCGGATGTCGGGGTGATAATGCCGTCGCCGTCGTCCGCTCCCGTGGCGGTCTCGTCAAAGCGGTACAGGGAGCCTTTGTCTTCGACGAGGCGGACCTGCTTATCCGAGCGGTCGGCAGCCGCGATGTCGCGGAGGTTCTGCGCTGTCTGAACCGGCGACGAGAACTTGGCCGCTACACCGGAGAGGTCGCCGACCGTGGCGAAAGGATTGGCGGCGTTAGCGCCCGCCGCGCCGGTTGCGGCGCTGTAGAGGTCAAGGGCGAGATGATAACGCTCGGTCGGAACGCCGCCCTGCATGGAGAGAAGATCGTTGTGATTCTTTCTGTGAATGACGGCATCCGCGAGATGAGCGCCGATAGATGCGTTACCGTTCACGTCGGGAGAGACGGGAAGCCCGCCGTTGAAAGCGGCTGTGTGAAGGCCGGAATGCGCCGGAGACACCTGCGCCTGTATGCATTGCCCGGACAGGTTTGCGATGTTGACCGGGTCCGAACCGCCAACGCCGTGAGAAGTGGCATGAGGCGTAACGACACCGATACCGCCCTCTACGGTTTCGATGCGGGAATCGATCTCGTCGAGAACTTCTTCGAGCGTGTCACCGGTGAAATTCGGATTTTCTACATCAATATCCTCATCCTTGTGACGATGGCCGCTTCCCGGCCTTTCGCCGGTATTGTCCTGATACCCGGTGTTGGCTCCGGCGAGAATCATTCCCGCGTTTCGGATGTCTGTGAGGACGCCGCCGGCCTCGATGGCGATGCCGATGTGATAATGGTCGGGTTCGGGTGCCGGGAGCGACGCGCCGAGGACTTTGCGAAGAGTCCAGTCCGTTTTCCACACCTTGATCGGCGTTTCCACGTTCGCGGGAAGCCGGTAGTCCCGGATCGCCGGATCGTCGGCGTTCGTCAGAAGTTGCTCAACGGTATCAAGGAACCAGATGCCGTTTCCCGTTGGGAACGACACAGGCGCGTTCGGCTGCTCAGACGCCTGGATGTTTTCAGGCAATCCGATCCTGAGTCCGGCTATCCATATATTTCCGGCATGGATTGTCGGGTCAGTCACAGTCCCGGAGAGTTTGAATCCGTCGTTCGGGGAGCCGTTTCCGAGGAAATCGCACACAGCCCGGCGAAGCCCAGTCTTGCCGATCTTCATCGCGAGGTTCAGATCGGCGTCCATGACTGGTACGCCTTCCTGCCATTCCGGCTCAGTCCAGTTTTTCGTTTCATCAAACTGATTGCGGGATACGGTCATTTCTTCACCTCCTGCGGTGCAAGCTTCTCCGCGACGGCTTCGCGCACCGCTTTCATGCTCACGTTTTTACCGGGGCAGGTTTTGCTGTAACCTTCTTTGCCAATCTTCCGCTGCATCTCGCCGTGACCGTAGATGGCAGTGCGAGGATCGAGCCCGTACTTCCGGCACCAGAACACGAGGAGGTCGGTGAGTTTTTCCATCTGGCGCTCGGTCGGCGTGTTTTTGTCAAAATCACCGATGAGACAGACATGCAGTGAATCCGCGTTCGCGTAGAGGCAGCCGTTGGAAATTCTGTCCTCAGGCCATATCCGGTCGACGCGACCGTCCGCGGCGGAAATGGCTTTTCGCTTGCTCCACGAGTTGTAATTGGGGTATCCGTTGCACACGACGGCGTGATAGCCGGGAGCGCTCCAGCCGTTTCCTTTCGGCTTGGGTAAAGTGTGCCATTCCGTGATGATTGCGCCGTCGCCCCACGCGCTCACGGAATGATGGACTATGAGATGACGTATTCTTCTGTTTGCCATAGGTAAAACTTCCTTTCGTCAGTTCTGTGCGCGTCGCACGGTGATTCTCATGATGCGTTCGAGGTTGAAATTCTCGGACTTCGAGATGCGCTCGTGGATCACGTAATTGAAGAGGACATGTTCCGGGTCGGGCCCGACGAGGCCGAACTCCCGGAGCGGCGCGTTTGCTTCTTCGGCGAGAAAGACGACCCGAACATCAATCGTGTCTGTCGGCGACGGTGAGAATCGATTGTTCGCGGCGTCCCAGTAGGAAACCGTAACCGGCTTCATGAAGACAGGAATGACGAGTGCCGTTCTGTCCGCCGCCGCTTCCACTGGAGCCGTGTCCCATGCCGGATCGCCGCTTCCGACCTGCCACTGCGCGATGCCGTTCGTCAGATTGCCGAGCGCCCCGACGACAAGTCCAAGTCCCGCATCTGTAACGATGTTGTGTCCCTCGCGGATGATCTCAGAGCGACCATCGATAAAGTGCGCGACGTCCATGAAACGCCCCTCGATGGAAAACGAGGTCTTCAGGGGGATGTGTGTAACCGGGGAGTTCTCCATAGGATGTTGTTGGTCGTCCTTTCCGAGAGAATTTGCCATTCGCTTCCTGTGAAAGCGTTTGTGAGAAGCCAGTTTGTCGCCAGCAGGTCCGCTTGCGCCGGTCGCCAGTCTGCGATGCTTCCGGATTCCTCGTTGTAGGTGGCGAGTTCCAGAATCACGCTCATGCACGCGGGCACCCAGAAGCGAAGGATGCGGAAGAGCTTGTTCCGGACTTTTTCAAACATGTGAAAGTCGTAAGTCGCCTTGATCTTGATGCGGATTCTGTCCGGTGATTTGTCGCCGCCGAGGATGTAGTCCGCCGTGTCGGAAGACGTGTCCATGTTCATCGTGACATTCGGGTCGCTTACTTTGAGCGTCGTGCTGTCCGGGTGGCCGGTCATGAGAATGTTGCGGTTATATTTGATGACCTCCATGTCCCAGTTCATGATCCCCTGAATGAGATCAATGAGCCCGCGGCGCGTGCCTTTCTTTCGGTAGATGGCGACGGCGCGTTTTATCTCGGCCCGCTGGCGAAGCACCGGCAGTTCGCGGTTCAGAAGCCAGCCTACGTTCCACGCGAGGTGTTCAAGCAAATCGTCACGCACCTCGTTTACGTTCGAGATATCGTTCAGGCCGGATTGCTGTGACCGGAATTTCTCAAGTTCCCAAGCGATGATGCCGAGGAACCGGCGCAGTTCGTCATTCTCATCGTTGCGCTCGTAAAGTTCGGGGAGATTGCCGTACAGTTTTTCGTTGTAATCGAAAGACTGCTCACAACGGATGCGAGATCGGTCGTCCTCCACAGGCACATCCATCCACGCACCGTCGGCATCCTGAAAGAACACGCGGTAGTAGTTGAAATAACCGTTCGCGGGTTCCGCATCCGTGCAGGACTCCACCATCGGGGCGGCGTCGGACACGATGATTCCGTCATGGATGTTTCGGGGATAATCCCGCGTCTTCCTGACGAGAATGGTCCGCGCCGCGCCCGGCGGATTTGTCCAGGACACGATTACAGCGTTGTTGCGATCAAGCGACGTCAGCATGGATGCTCCTTACTTTTTCAGAAACGGCGCGATGGTAAGAAACGCGGGCAGGAGATTGTGAAGGTCATTCATGACGCTGAACGCCGCGAGCATGGAACGGAACTGATCGGCGCGGGAAACTGTCGCCTCGGAATAGTCCGGCCCCGTAAGAATGGAGAGAGGCGCCACGTCTGCATCCGGTGGCACGAGGACTTCACCGACCTTGATGTGCCCGGACGGCGCGTCCTGCGCCACGGGCTCGTCGTAGGGCGAGAACTCGAAGATGGCCGAATATGGAATACCGGAGAGCGCAATGCCGGGAGCATAGAACTTACCCTTGAGGTATGCCGAACCGAGCGCGACCGCGATTGCGGACGGGAAGTGGTATCGTCTCCCGGAGAAGAGCGGTTCCTGATAGGGAAGCAACTCGACTGTGACATACGCGGGATCAATGACGTCGGATGTGAGAAGCGGAACATCTGTTCCGACCGCGCACCTGAAACCGTCCGCGTCAAGCGCGGTGTAATCCGTTCCGCCTCCGCCCAGGACGGGAAGCCCGCTGCTGGTAATGAGAGTTGTGTCGTTGCAGATGAACACATCGTTGCCGCCGTCCGTGTCCTGCCAACTTGCCGTGACGCCGTTTTTGTCATAAGTCACGGTGTTGGAGGAGCCGGGAGCGCCAACGGTGTTGTTCTTCTGGAACGCGACATAGTTCTCGGTGCGCGACTTGATGACCGGCGTGAACTCCTGCGCCAGCGGCATGGACTTGGAGTTGTTGGAATTGAGGATGTTCCATCCGATGTGGATGTCGCCCTTGCACGTCTCCCGGTAAACCGTGCCGAGCCAGTCCGGGAACTCGTTGTTGACGTGATCGCGGAGATTATCCGATCCCGCGTAACACTCGCGGATTTCACCGTCATCGCAAATGAAAGAAATACAGGAGAGTTCAAGCCCGTCGTGGTCGTAGGTGATCTTCACCGGCTTGCCGACATCCGCGTCTGCGACACCGTCCAGATGAAGCACGCGCTCCGTGTGGTTGTTTCCGTTCATGATCCGGTAACCGGCGCGTATCTTCATGCCGCCGTTGTTCTGAAGCCCGCTCAGGCGGTAGTAGTCGCTGATCGTGCCGCCCCGGAAAATGTGTGCGTTGTTCAGGACGACGCCGGTCTTACCGTCGCCGGGTAGCGTCTGCACAACGACCGACCACATCGTGTCGTATTCCGTGTTATCCTGATTTCCATCGATGGCGAGGAATATCTCTTTGCCGATGGGCGGTGTCGTATGACCGTCGTTGAGAACGACCTCGATCTGCGTGTTGGTCGGATTGCGCCATTCGGTTCGATAGTTGTTGATGCGGCTGGCCATTGCGATCTGATCGCCGTTCATGACGGATACGGAGGAAACAAAGGACGGCGAAACGGGCGCGGCGTTCAGATTCCATGCGGCGGCATTTCCGGCAAGTTCGAGAATGATCGGGAACGGGTCAAATCCGTTGCCGTCGTCGCTTCCGCCGATATCGCCCTGAAGCGAATTGCTGGGACGTGTCTCATTGCTGTTGTTTCTCTTTTGGAAGATGGCCGAGACAAGTCCTTCCTCGGAACTGCTCGCGCCGGAAATGAGTACGCCGGAGCCGTCCATGCCGCTTCCAGGCAGTGCGACAAGGTCGCCCTTGGGGGACAGCGCTCGAACGGAATCCGCCGCTATTTCCATCGCGTGGATGGTGATTGAACCGAATGTGAGCGGCTGGCCGAACATCTTCACCGCCGAGGGCGGATTTGGAATGCGGACGCTGGCCATAACCGGCTTTGCGAATTTGAGCTGCATCGTGAGGGGCAGGATGGACGCGAGGAATGTCCGAGCGCCGGACTCCACGCCC
Organism: bacterium ADurb.Bin236; assembly: GCA_002069885.1. GTDB lineage: Bacteria > UBP15 > UBA6099 > UBA6099 > UBA6099 > UBA6099. Next base: position 9,658 of record MWCD01000045.1, read on the forward strand.
GTGAATTTCCAGAAGCCGGGGATGGAGAAGAAGACGTTGTTGTCCTCGTTCGAGAACCAGAACGCGTCCACGACAGCGCCGGTTTCGGCATCGAACTCCGCGATGATGACGTTGCCGGGAATGCTGTCGTTCGACACGACGCACGCGAAAAAGTAGCTGTCGCCAGTCCCAGCGGCATTCGGCGCAACGCATCCGAGAGGAATCACGGCGATAAGGTCGCCGACGTTCGAGCGGAATGCAGATGTGAAATGAAGATCGACCCCCGTGTCCGTAAAAGAATCCACCGCCGGATCAAAGCGCAGGATTTTCGGAATAACACTGTCCGGCGGTCCCTGCATGAACATCTGAAGCGGCAGTTCGTAAGCCGGAGCGATAAGTGTTTCGTTTGCGGGGTCGTAATGCGCGAGAAGTGTCGGGATTGCAAAAAGCGTCCCCGTCTTGCCGGTCGGGTTGAGAAGCTCTTCCAGCCCCGATGTGTTCCGGTCGTACATCTTCGTCACGCGGAGCGCGCCGTCGATGTCGCCCGCGGGATCGCCCTGCGTGAGAACGAGAATGGCGGGCTGTTCAGGATTGACGGAAAGGACGTCCATGCGCGGCTTGGTTGTCGCGTTTGCGGGAACGGTGACCGTCCCGCTGTCGAGTATGGTGTTTGTCTGGCCGACAACAGCCTCAATGCCGGAAAGCGCTACCTGCCTTCCGGTCACCGTCGCCGTTCCGGGCGACACAGTGCGTTTGTCGAAAAAACGTGGCCTCGCGCCGAGGTCTTCGAGCGCCTTGTCGATAGTGCGAAGAGCGCGGTTCACGTCCGCGTCCCAGTTCTTGTCGCCCCTCGCGGGCATGGCCAGATGCAGAAGATCTGTGAATGAGAATGCCATGAATGTATGCCTCCTTTTGTTTTGCTCAGTTTGTTTGTTCGAACACGAATACGCCGGGGCTCAGAACCACGCCGTCCATCGGCTCGAAGCCGACCTCGTCCGTTCCGCCGCCGGATTCATCTTCGTTAGAGCCCCAGGAATCGAGCCCCCATGGGCCAAGTCCCCATCCGATGTCGTCCATTGCATTTCACCTCCGATGTTTCGGGCAAAATAAAAAGCCCGGCAATTCAACGGAACCGCGTATGTTCCGTTCAATCACCGGGCTTGAGTTCGATGCGACCGGGCTGGTTACCGGGCTCGAAGCGTCAATACTGCCGGACTATTTCTTTACTGTTTTAAATAGCTTTTCTAATGAACCCCTCCAGATTTTTCTCCATTGGGAAATAAAGTATTTTTGTTTTTATGCCATTCTCTTTCATATATGTGCCTATCACATGAGTGTCTTTTGTCAATATTTCATAAAATGCCTTGTCAGCAGTTACAAAATAATCCAATCCTTTGAAATACGTTGTATACCCTTGGTCAAAAACATTGCTGCTTTGGATGGTTCTGAGTTCCTGCAACAATGCAACTGCGATATTAATCCAATAGCTTGGAATACACTTGAAATCTACTTTTTTGACTATTTCTTTTGCTTTTTCAAAATCAAAATCACAATTTATTTGTGACAACAAGAAGAGTATTGTATTTTCTTTTTCAAACCCTACTTCAAGATAACCCTTTGAACGCTTTTTCTCGATGCCTACGATTGGAATATCAATATATTCGTGGATAAAGTGTCCTTTTGCCTGCTTTGCTATAATACGTGCTTTCTCTTTATCATTTGTCTTTTTCCATTTGCAAAATTCGTCTGCTTCGATTTTTCTGTCACGTATTTCATGAATATAATCTTCCATGCATGAAATGGACATTTTGTCTATTTGGGTATTCAGATCGGTCAGCCATCTGTGATAGGCAAGTTTTTCCTCTTCTGAAGCTATATCATCGGCATGCCATAAGTGAGGTTCAAATCTCCACATGTTCTGATACAATTCATTGATTTTCTTATTCCGTTTCACTCTATCGACAGCAAGATGATCGACCCCAACGCCTTTGAAAAGACCGATTTGGCTAAGGTTGATATCCGCTAATTCTTTTCCATTACCGTATATGGAATCATCGTATTCACGTTCATTTGTGCTTCCTGGTATATTCTTGGCAAGGTATGACAGCACTTCGTTAACCGCAATAACGGAAGGTTCCTTCAAAACAGGTCTGTTTGACAGATCATGAAGCCTGTTTAGTCTTTTTGCAACTATATGCGATTCACCTGACAAACACGTTTCTTCGATGTGGCATGGACATAGATAATTCTCTATGCTCTTATCTTTAAAACAATTTTTCAGAGACAAGAGACTTGTCTCTGTCCTTTCTATATGACCGTATATATTTAGATCGAGCATTAATGACGACATTGCGCTTCACCTTATTTAAATTATACCACCAAACACATCAAGCGAGAGCATTCCAAGTTGCGGAATCTCATTCTGTGCAATGATGACGTTACCGACGGCAGTTACATCGCGGGACAGGATGGTAAGATTCACATACCGGACGCCCTCGATTGCATCAACGGAAGAGACGAGATCACTCATGAACACACACTGTCCGAAGTCCACGTTGGGGAAATTGAAGAAGTCCTGCACGGCTTTACGCACAGCGTTCTCGATATCGAGCCGCATGTAATTCTCTTTGACCGCGACTTCAAGAGAGACATTCACCGGCACATAGACCGGATCGAACACGACCGTTGTCGCGTTTAACATCTCTCTATCCGCGAAGTATTCCTCGACCATGTGTTTGAGTTCCGGCGTCGGCAGTCCGCCGCCTTCAGGTGCTATGTAAAGATTCACCTGTCCCCAGTACGCCGCTTGTCCTGGCGGCGCGCACAAAACCGTGGCTTTCGCAACTCCCGGCAGGACTTCCGCCAGCGTTTTGTAATCCTCGGCGGTCACGGCGCGCCAGAGAGTCCGGAGCATCCTTGGCGCCATTCGCTTGATGCTTTCCACCGTCTCTCTATCCACGCCGCCAAATGCCGGAAGAGGATTCGTAACCGATGACACTTCGGAGATGTTCGAAGCCATCCGATTGATTTTATTCGCGCCGACGTTTCCATGAGAGCCGCCGCCGACACGATAGACGGCGCGGACGTTGTTTGTGCCCGGAGCGGGGGTTTTGCCATTCTGGTTGTCCCCGAAGTTCACCGTCACGATATCGTTCTCGTCGGTCTCGATTTCACAGTGTTTTTCAGACGGCTTGCTGTCGAGAAGCGACGGCACGAGCGTCCAGCGTTCCTCGATGCCGTTCTCCGTGACATAAACCTCAAGCGAGCTTATGCCGTCCGGCGCGTATGAAAGCGGCTTAAAGCTTAACTCAAAGAACTGCGCGGGAAGTCCCGTGCTGCTGCCGAGTGTTTCTCGCTTGGTTTCTCCCTCAATCGCAGCGACCGTGCCGGTTGTCTGTCCAGCCGGAATCGTGAGGTCGTCCATCGTCTCAAACAAATAACTTTCCTCAACGCCGGTCGGCTGGGTGGAAACCTGTGTTCCTGCAGGAATCACAAAATCAATCGTCTGTGGTGTTATCGTAAACATTAAATCGGTGACAGCCGATACCGCAGGCGCCGGTGTGTAATCGATCATCTTGGCAAGGTTCAGAACGGACTTCCGCAGAACGGCTGTCTGAATATATGCCTCGTTTGTAATCACATCGCACCGATAAGAAAGAGCGTCGAGGATGAAAGACACCAGTTCGAGAACGACCATGCCCTGATCCGACGGGGTGTAGTCCGTCCATTCCGGCGTGAGCTGTGGAATCTTATCCACCATGTCGGACAGGAAGGAAAGCCAGTCCAGACTGGTGTAGTCGATCTGCTTTGAAAAATTGACGAGACGGCTGACGTCGAGTTCCGGCATGATTACTCTTCCTTCTTCATCGGTATTTTCATTTCCTCGGTCTCGCGTGTGACCTTTATTCGGACATCGAGATTGATCTCGGCTTCGAGGTCTTCGATACGGGTGATTTCAACCTTCTGAAGATCGACGCGCTTTTCCCAACGGAGAATCTGCTGGCCGATATTGTGCGTGGCGATGCGGATGCCGGAATTGGACTGCGGAGAAAAGACCAGATTGTCCGCGTCGGCTCCGAACTCAGGTCGCAGGACGCGCTCACCCCGGCGCGTGCCGATGATCTGCCGGATGCTCTCAAGGATGTGCGCCGGGTTGCCCGTATCGACCGTGCTGGAAGCTACCGACCCAAGGCCGTTGAAACGGAACGGAAATGAAATGCCCCGATAGCCAAGATTCATAGCGACACCCCGAACATATCCTGAAGCCGAGCCGATTGTGCCTGCATATCGGTCGCTTCCTCGATCTTAGACTGCGCATCGGCGATTTCCCCGTCCAGTTTCGACGTGTCGATCATGCTCATGGGATCGAGATGTGTGTCGATAGACGCGACCGTGTTGATCGTCTGCATGATGTCGGGATCGAGCGCGCATCCGGGAAACTGCGATTGAAAGTCGGCAATCTTATTTTGCACTTCCTGCGCCTTTGCCTTCAGCGCATCGGCCTTCTGTTTGATTTCACCGAGATTGAGACCGCCGAGTCCGTCCATCCGGCCCGCGGGCAATCCTACCCGTTGCTTGAAGGACTGTATGCCCTGAGACACGACGGATTTCGTGTCCTGGAGTTTCTGCGCCTGCCCGAGGGCTTTCTGCGCGAGTCCAAGCGGCGAACTGTCGGTCGCGTCTTTAAGAACATCGCCGAGCTTGGATTTCAACTCGTCGCCGAGAAAATCTTTTAAGTTGTCGGTGCATGAACTCATGTGATCACCCGATTTTTACCTTTGAAGAACCTTGTCCAACCTTGCCGGAGGACAGGCCGTGCGAATGTGGCGCGGAACCGCCAGCCGTTTCCGTCGCGGCCGCGAGCGGGTCATCCGTGCGCGCCGCCGCCTTGCTTCCGCTTGCTATATTCACGTCGCCAGAAGACTTCGCCAGCTTGAGCGCGCCGGCGACGTCCCAGTCGCCGCTTCCCATGACCGAGACGTTGTGATTGCCGCCGATTGTTTCCTCGCGGTTGCTTTTGCAGCCGACATAAAGGTTCTCTCCGGCGAGAAGGGACAGGTCTTTCGCGGACGCGATGCAGACATCTCCCTTTTCAGCATCCAGCAGAACCACACTTCCCGCGCCGTCCTGCAAGAGGATGCGCCGCTTGCCTGATGTGGCATCGAGCAGGAAGCGGTTGTCCGCGGCGTCCTTCAGATAGATTTTCTCTTTACCGTCCTCCGACCGTATCATGATGTGTTGTCCCTTGCGGTCGGTGATTTTGATTTTTGTCTGCCCGTCCGTGTCGTCGAGTTCGATTCTGTGGCCTAATTTTGTTTGCCATGCATGGTTGTCGGGAACATCCCGCTTCGCGTCGCCGGTCTCGGCCTCGTCCCATGGGCTGGAAGATTCCTTTTCCTTTTTATGTGTCACGTCCGCCGCCTCGGTCTTATCCTCCGGGGCTGCCCACCAGATTCCGACCCAGACGGGCCGGTTCGCGTCACCTTGCTCGAATTCGAGCCAGACGGACGATCCCTTCTTGGGGATGGAAAAGAAGCCCGTGCCGGAATCCCCGCCGTAAGGCATGCACGGGAGAGCCCAGTCCAGGACTTCCTCTCCGAACACCTGAGGGCACTTGCACTTCAGGCGTCCCCGATGTTCCGGGTCCTTGTTGTCCTCGACGATCCCGCGAAATTTTCCGACAAACGACGGCATGTCACATCTCCGAAAAGTTATCGCCCTTGAGAGGCGTGTTGTTTGTCTTCATCTTGTCCGTCTCGAACCCGCCGCTGGTTTCAGACCCGCCGCCTGAATTCCCGACCGCGTTGCGCGTCAGCTCGAGTGTGCTCTGGCATCCGTCCTGCGAGACTTTGAGCGTGTGATTTTTAACTATCCATGCGCCCGAGAAAATCGGCCCGACACCGAGGATCGTGATTTTGTCCCCGGCATTAATCTGGGGGAATCCCCGCACGAGTGTGAGCGAGCCTTCCATCGCTTTCTCGTTCTTGTAATGTTTCGCGCCCGAAGCGGAGTCGAGTCCTTCCTGTGTGTCCGGCAGCGCGCCGCCGATCTCGTTATCCTTTAAATAATGCGTGGTCTCTACTTCATTTTTGCCGCCGCCCGTGCCCACGCCGGAAATAGCGCCGCCTTTCGGCGCTTTCGGAATCGCGTCTTTGTTTGAAACGTCGTGTGGTTCGACGGGCTGCATTTCAGGATTTCCTCGCGTTTGCTTTTTCGGACGGATAGAGCGTTTCGGCAGTGCCCCTGTTCACCGTGCCGCTGTCTTTGGTTCCCTGCGACTTGGCGACGCTCGATTTGTTTTTCGTCTTGACGGTCTTTTTTGATTTGTTGTTAACAGTCGCGCCCTCGACGTCCTTGCCGGTTTCATCGCTTGCATAGCGGGGAGAGAAACTTTTCACCGTATGGTTTCCGATGCGGTAATCGAACACCGCGACCGGAGATTGATCATCGAGGTTGGGCGCTTTCTTGAACTGCATCGTGTTTCCCTTGACCCGGAAGGTGAAGTTTTCCTTCCTCGCCATTTTGCGAAGGAAGTCCACGTCCGATTCTCCGGCCTGTGATTCCTGCTCGACGATTTCTTTCGTTTCATCCACGTCCGGCGTCCAGCCGTGTTTCCCGGCGATCTTTTTTGCGATCTCGGAGCGCTTCATCTTTTTCCACGCCTTGTTCACCTGTCCCTCGTGTCCTTTTTTCGACTTCGCCGAGCATTCGATGGAGAGAGACGGGAGTCCCGATTCCGGGAACTGCGGCGTGAGGCCGGACACTTCGCCGATGAATTCCTTTGTCTTGCCCATGAAGTACCCCGCGACGATTCGTACCGACATGCCTTTCGACGCCAGCTTCTGGAACTGAAAGAACGGGTCGTTAACGGTGACGGTTGCCGTGTCTTTTTCTTCCACCTCGTCCTTTATCTCGACATCCGTGACGAGCGACGTCTCCTCCGGCGAAAGCGAGTGCGAGCCGAGCGTTATCTCGAAGTACGGCGACGCGAAGGATGCGGATGTGACATTTACGACGGCCATTTCATTACTCCTGCGGCAACGGCGGTATCCATAACTGTTTCCCGACCGGAAGATCGAGCGCATCCACACCGGGATTCCTGTCGAGGATGTACCACCAATAATCCGGCGTGCTGTAATACTGATAACTGATGTTGTCGATCCGATCCGTTTCCATTACGGTGTGCAGAATGCTCCCTGCGGGCACGGCGCGGTCGATCTCCCGGAACGTGAGCGTGTTCCGAACAAAATCACGAAACCGTCTCGTGTAGACGAACACCTTCTCGTATCTGGAACCTTCAAAAACGCTCATCATTTACCTTCCGAGATTCTGGCGTCGCGTCTGGTGCATCCGCTGGCTTGTCGAGTTTTTCCATAAGTCCAGTGTGAACGTAACCTGCGCCTTCACATAAACCGGTTCCATGCGGACGTTGAACCGCTCTTCCGTGAACTGAATCTGCGAAACGTATCCTTCCCAGATACGGGTGCCGATGCCGAGCAATGCCCGGGGCGGCGGAACAAACTGCGCGTTGACCAGATCGTTCGTGTCCGGGTAGGTGAATGCTTCGAGGATAGCGATCTCCCGCTGGACGCCGCCTTGTCCGGCTTTGGTTCCGATGGCATCGAGAACGAGTTCGAACGTCAAGTTCCGTTCCCCGCCGCCGGTGTACTGCACAAATGCGCCTGGCGCTCCGGGGGACAGGCTCGTGTTGTATGTCGCCTGTTCCTGCCGCTGGAGTTGCGCCGGATTCACGGAGAAGTCCAGGACTACGCCGCCCTCCGCTGAATAGAGGAATCCCTTGTCCGGCGTCGGTATTGAGCTGATTGTGTTGCTCATGTGCGTGCCACCGCGAGACTTGGATTAAAATCGTTCGAGAATCCGGCTTCCCGTTTCCGCTTCTGGAGATACTCGATCTTCCGGATGATCAGTTCCGCGAGTTCCTCAACAGACTGCCGGTCTATTTCCTTCACATTCGGAAGGCTGATCGAGATATGGTTGCTGATGGTCGTCGACGCCGGAGCGTTCGGCTGTGTGCTGCCGATGCCGGATGCGGGGATCATATCCGCGAACCGGACTATTTTCTGGACTGCCGGAGCCGGGGTGATGACCTCGCCCTCGTGGAGCGTCGCCGAGATTCCACCTGTCTTTGCAACATATCCACCGGTCGCGTAGCCTTTCCCTTTTTCTTTAGGTGCAGTAGGAATGTTTATCCCGATGTAACTGAGCGCGGTGCGAAGCCAGTCGGGGATGAGGCCGATGAGTTTCGCCCTGATACGGGCAACCGCTCCGCTGATCTGTCCGACAATGGAATTCCACACACCGGAGACGGCGGCTTTCAGGCCGTTCCAAAGACCGGTGATAAATGTGATCACCGCCTGCACGCGGGACTGTATGCCCGCGATAACGCCTGACACCGTCGCGGAGATGGAGTTCCACACAGCGGCGACCGCGCCCCGGAATTGCTGCCAGCGGAACTGAATGGCGGCAACTGCGGCCATGACCGTTCCCCTTATGGTGTTCACCACGAACATAACGGTCATGGAAACAGCCTGCCAGAGCATGGTGATGAACATCCTGAACTGCTGCCACCGGAACTGGATCGCCGTCAAAACCGTGGAAATAATCTGTCCCACATAATTCATAACCGTGGAAACCGCGAAGGAAATCGCCGTCCATATAAGAACAATCCCCTGCTTGAACATTTGCCACCGGAAAAGAATCCATTGAATGACCGTGGAAATCAGGTTTGAGATGAAGCCGATGGCGGTCGATATCCATTGCCCCGCTGTATTCCATGCGGTCACAAGTCCGTTCCAGACGGCTTTTCCGAAATTCCACACCCAGACGATGGCGGCGGCGATGGCCCGCGCCACGGCGATGTGAAATTTCACGATGGCGACGATTGCCTTAAAAATGAAAAGGATAATCTTTCCAATGATCGGCAGGATGAAGGTCAAAACCCGGATGATGATAATCAAAGCGCGGGTACCAAGCGTGACGATGAATCCGATGATCTGTCCAAGGGTCTTCCCAAAACTCTGGGCGCTGTTCCCGGCGCCCTTGCTCTCGCCGGAAAACAAAGCGAAGAATCTACCGATGGCGTTCCAAGCGATTTTGAAGCCCTCGACTATCCATTTCACAATCGGTTTCAAGGCGTCAAACAGATTTCTATAAACAGGCTCCACCGCGGAAATGAACCCGGCGACATATCCCTTGATGAAACTCCACGCCATTTTCAGGAAGTTGGCGATGCCCTGAACCGTTTTCATGAGTCCCGCGGCATTGAGGCTTTTCGCAAGTTCCGGGCCGATGGGCTGGCCGCGCAGGAGGGCGGTCACACCTTTTACGATATTGACGAAATTCTGGAATCCCCGCTGCAACTGCTTCCAGATCGGCATGATGAAATCCCGGATGCCCCCGAAATTGGTTTTCCATGCGTAGTAGATCGCCACGCCCGCTGCGATCATCGCCGCGATAACCGCGATGACCGGCCAGACAGCGGCGGCGACGCCTCCGAGCGCGCCTGCGGCCGCGGGAAGCGCCGACAGCCCCACGGAAAGCATCCCGATGGCACCGAGGAATGTCAGGATCGCGCCTCCGACAAAAAGAAGTCCGCCAAGCGCCGCGACAAGCAACACAATGCCGCGCAACGCGCCGGGGTGTTCCTTCGACCATTTTTTGATGCCCTGAACAAACGAGGAAATCGCTTTCGCCGCTTTCGTTATATAAGGCACCATCTCCTGTCCGATCTCGATGGCGAGCGCAACGACCGAGTTCCACGCGATTTTCAGTTGCGCGTTCATGCCTTTGAGAGAGTTGTCATATTCCCTCTGCAGCGACGTGCCCTCGGCGAACGCTTTGTTGGACGTATCCACGAACCGCCCCAGAAGCGACTGCTGTCCGTTGACGGACTTGTTCGCCTCGACCAATTTGAGCAGCACATCAGTTCCGCGCGCCCCGCCGATGCCGAGGTCGGTCAGCATGTCCGCGACCTGAAACTTGTCGAACTTCTGAAGTCCGGTTGCAAATTTCGTCAGCGCGCCGTAAGCGTCCTTTTCAATGAGTTGCTTGAACTCGGCTGTGGAAACGCCCGCGACTTTCGCGTACTGGTCCGTGCGCTTCATCATCTCCATGAACATGTCCGACATGGCCGTGCCGCCGACCTCGGAACTGACGCCCATGTCCGTGAGCGCCGCGCCGATGGCGGAAATCTGCGGCATGGTCAGTCCGAGCGATGCTCCCGCTCCGGCCATGCGGCTCGTCAGTTCGGCAATCGTCGGCGCGGTGGCGGTCGAGATGTTGGACAACTCGTTCAGGACGGAACCCATGTTCTTTGCCTGCTTGATCGGAATCTTGAACTGGTTGGCGATCTTCGCGAGCGCCGCGCCGCCTTCCTCTGCGGAGAATTCAGACACCGACGCGAGCTTGGCGACAGTGTCCGTGAACGAAGACAGGTTCTCGACACCGACGATGCCGAGCTGCCCGCCGATCTCGCCGATATTGGCGAGTTCCTTGGCGCTGTTCGGCATCTTCGAGGACATCTCGACAAAGCGGTCGCCGAGTTGTTTTATCTCCGCGTCCGTCATGCCGGAAGTTTTTTGCACGCCGATCATGGCTTCCTGAAAGTCACCGGCCACCTTGATCGTCGCGGCGACGCCGCCGAGCAGTGTCGCGCCAGCGCCCATCATACCGATCCCGGCATAGAACGCTTTCGAGGACGCCTGCATGCGCGAGGCGAGCAGGTCGCTTTTCTTTGAAAGCGAGTCGAAGTTGCGCTCCACCTTCTGGAAGACGGCGGACGCCTGATCCTTCGCCTGAATGAGTATGCCGAGACCGTAGTTGTTCATCGTTTCCTTCTCGCCGCGTTCTTCACCTGGCGTTCTTCTTCACGGTACTGGTCGGAGAGCCGCTCAACAAACCACCGCCGGACGCGGGTCGGAAGCCGCAGGACTTCTTCAGGCGACTTGAACGGCCCGCGTCCGTAGCAGAGGAAGAACGATTCCTCTATGATTTGCTCTTCCGGGTACCGGGGAAGAAAAAATATTCATTGATCGGAAGCTGCACATCGAATTCATCGTCGCACTCCGGGCAGGTCGTCTCCACGACGGTGTCCACGCCGCACGTGACGGCATCGATCTCCTTCCGGTAGAACTGCGAGTCCGCGCCCGGCAGCGTCTCGAAGAATTTCTCCGAAAAGTTCTCGTCTCCGTCCACGGAGATGGTGTGCAGGAGAAGCGACAGCCGGATAATCTCCTGCGGGCTCTTGCGGAGCGTGGTGGAGATTTTCTTCTCGTCGCGGCCGCGAAGCAGCCGGAACGTGACTTTCTTTCCGGTGCGGGGCAGCGTGATCGTGTGCGTGGCGTCCGGGTCGCCGTCGAGCTTTTTGACGGGCAGTTCCGCGAGATTGATGTCGACGTTGAACGTGTGCCCGCACGAGCCGCACCGGGCTTTGAAGTCGTAGGAATCGCCGAACGTCAGTCTGCGGATGGCGAGCATCAGATAATAGCGGTCGCCCACGAGCAGGTTGTCGAGGTCGATGTTTTTTTCAACCACGCAGTTGCGGAGAATCTTCTCGAACGCCTCGCCGGATTTCAGCATCTTCGGGCTTGCGAGAAATCCTTCCTCGGTTGCGGTCATCTCGCGGATGGTGCATTCAAGCCCGGACGGCAGTGTTACTTTTTCTGTGTAAAGGTCCATGTGTCACCTCACTCTTTCTCGAATCCCTCGTGCGCCAGCGTCAGCTTCGTGATCTGGTGCTCGGAGGACTCGTTGTCCCAGTCGTCGGTTTCAAACGCGGCGGGGAATGCTTTCGGGATGACCCAGCGGGTCAGTTCCGCGCCGGAGCGGTCTTTCTGGACAATTGTCACTTTGCGCTTGTACTGCTTCTCGTCCGCCGAGCCCGTCCCCGATGAGTGGTTGTAAATCTCATCCCACCAGTTGTAGAGGTCGTCGTCTTCCGTCATGCCGCGCTCGAGTTCGATGTCGTCGAACTTTATCGTGCCCGGCTGCTTGTGCGGCGTGAGCGCGCCGCCCTCCGAATATTCGATGACCTCGGCTTCGGCCTTCAGGCCGGAACACTTGTTGAACGCCGCGCGGACCACGCCGTCGATCTTCACGATGAAGGCGTATTTGTCCCAGTAATTGATTGCGGTTCCCTGTATGGGCATTACGCGCCACCTCCTGTTTCCTCTATGAGTCTCCCGCCGTCCCACTGCGTGATGCGGAAGATCACGAATTCAGCGGCCTTGGTCGGGGCGATGCCGATCTCGGTCACGACTTTGTACTGATCGATGATTGCCTGCGTGTTCAGTTCGCCGTCGCACTTCACGTAGAAGGCGTCGCGCCAGTTGCCCGTGCCGCCGTCGAAAAACGCGCCCTCGCGCCAGTAGTCCTTCAGGAACAGCGTGATTGTGGTCGTGAGGTCTTTCCACAGATCGATGTTGTTCGGCTTGAACACGGCCCACTCAGTTCCTTCCGCGATGGATTCCACCACGTTCAGGAACAGGCGGCGCACGTTGATCGAGCGCCAGTCGGAAAGAGCGGACAGCGTCCGGTTGCCCCACGCGACGACGCCCACGCCGCGTTTTTTGACGATGGGGTTGATACGCGCCGGATACAACGTGTCGCGCTGTCCCTTGTCGAGCGGGTATTCCAGGCCAAGGACATCCACGAACGCGCCGTCCTCGATGCCCGCGGGCGCTTTATGGACGCCATGCACGACATCCGTCTTTGCGTAGATGCCGGAGAGCTGGCCGGAGGGCGCAACAATCCTTTCCTTGCGGGAATTCGGATCGAGGATTTTGATGTTCGGGTAGTACAGCGCGGCATACTTGCAGTTAAACGCCGCCGTGTCCTGAACGTACTCCTTGATCTCGGTGACGTTCATGCCGACCGGAGGATCGAGAATAACGAACAAGTCCTGCCGCATTTCGGAATAGGTGCAGAGCGCGTTCTGGACGGTCTGCGTGGTTATGCCGGGACAGGACAGGATGTTGATCTCGTCCACGGGATCGAATGCGAACACGCCGGTGCGCGCCGCCTGGCTTCCCGCGTAATCCACATCGCCGATTCCTGTGAGTCCGTCCTCGCCGCCTGTAATCGGATACGTTCCTTCCGATGGCCTGTTGTCCGGCGCGACGGTCGCGCTGCCGAGGTCTTCGAGGACGATGTACTCGGATTTGCCGTTCACCCGGTCGGGCGCGAAATTCTCGGACGCCGGGTTCATCGACAGGTCGTCGTGCGGCTCCACGAAGACGTTCTTGAAATAAACCTTTAGCCGGAAATGATTTGCCGGAGCGGTCGTCGCGGGAATGATCTTGATTGAAATGTCGTCGCCCCACTTGCCGGGGGATATTGCCTTCACGCCGAGCGTCGGCGCGGGCGTCACGGCTCTGTCATTCAGAGTGGTCGCGCTGGTTGCGCATGTCGCGGTCGTCGCGTCCGTGATATCGGAGTAATGAACAACCCGCACCACGTAGCAGCGGCCTTTGACCTTTTTGAAGAATCCGTCCACGGCGTAAGCGAGATAGCTGTTCGGGATGTAACCGCCGAAGACCCGCTTGAACTGCGCGAAGGATGTGATGAGGACGGGAATGCCCACGGGCCCGCGCTCGGCTATTCCGAAAAACGCGGCCACCGACGCGCTTACACGCTCGATGGTGTGCCGGTTGCTCTGTCCTTCCTCGACAAAGATGTCTGGGGATAAATATTCGGGCATGGAGATTCACCTCCTGAATCAGGATTTGCCTTTCTTTTTCTCCGGCGCGGGTTTCTCGTCCATAACCGCGAGAAACCCTCTCCGGAAGAGCCGAAACGCGTCTTTGCTCTCAAGCGTCGACTCCGGGACGCTTTTCGTCTCACTGGCGAGAAAGTGCAGACTTCGCCCCTGTCCGGTGTTCACCGTCAGCAGCGCGCCGGAGATGTTTTTCAGAAGAACATTTTTCAATGGTTCACCTCTCATTCGTCTGGTCGGTATGTCTCGATGAGCCTGCGCGAACCAAAATCGCACAGACGGAAATTCCGGTAGAGGACGATCTTGCCCTCGACAACGTCATGGTCGAAAACCTCCACGTCCTCAATGCGGTATCGTCCCGACGCCTGCCTGAGATTGGAATAATTCGGGCGCTCAAGCCCGCCGATGGGCGTCAATTCCACGAGCCTGAAAGAAGCGTCGGCGGTGGTGATTTCCCGGTTGTCGAGAAAAAATGCGATGCCTTTTTCCTGCAGGTCGAGAAGCGCCGCGCCGGTATCCGCCGTCAGCACGAAGTCGAAATCCAGATGGTAGTACCGGGGCCAGTTCCTCTCGGTGTACGAGAGATTGTCCCTGTCCACCTCGACGCGCTTTTCGGAGTTCCGCTTCGAGCGGTTCTCTTCCAGCTTCGGCCCGATCACGAGAAGCGACGGCGTGTGCTTGATCTCGTAGTAATCGTTGATCGGCACCAGCACGGTGTTCGGCGTAACGTCGGCCTGAAGCTTTTTTATGAGCGCTTCGACAACTTCTCTAATGCATGAGGCCAAAGATTTCCTCCGCGAAGATGGCTTTGATTTCCGGCAGATACTTCTCCATAACCGGGTGCAGGAACGGCCTTGCCGGAATCACGATGGTCGCGCCGCTCGGCATCTGGATCGTCGCCCCGAATTCCATGATCGCCCCGATGTTGACGATCTCTTCCCCGTCATTGTTCCGGGTGCCCCGCAGAAGTCCCACGAACGCTTTGTCGCTTACGATCTTCTGCGTGATCGCGCTTAACAGGAATCCGGTGTCGATAAGCGCCTTGGACGATCCCTTCTTTTCGATGGTCGCTTCCGCGAGCGGCGTGAACGTTTTACCTCCAGGCGCCTGCGCCTTGATCCCTTTCTTTATCTCCCGCACCAGCAGGAGCGCGCATTTTGTCGCGGCGCGGTTGAGCGCCTTTTCCATCCGGGCAGGAAGACAGTTCTTCAGAACCCTCTCCAGCCGCTTCCAGTCCCCGTATTTGACCGTTCTCATGGGTACAGCCTCGCAACCGTGACCACCTTATGGCTGATGACGCCGAACACATTCAGCGACTCGACCGTCAGAACCTTGTATCGGACTCCTTCGAATTCGATGTGATCACCCTCGTTGATCTCCTGATCCGGAAGGACTGATATCGTCGCGTCCGTTTTTTGCGTTGTAAGAAGCTGGGTCGGCGTCTCCACGAACTCGAACGGGAACTCACAGTCCAGGACAAACGGCGCGTCGTCCGTGCCGTAGATTCCCTCGGCTGTCGCATCGGGCACATACCGCTTGCCCGTCCGTTCGGAACTGGTGATGAGTTCCGCCGTGCATTCCGAGATGAATGCCTTGTCCTTATTTGAGAGCAACATCCGGCTCCTCCACATACCCGTGTTCGTAGATGGCTGGCCTTACCGCGGGCGCGGCCATGATCCCGTTGTCCGGGTCGTCCACGACACCGCCGCCGTCGTTGCCTGAGGCGGCGCTCTTCGCGCTATCCTTGTAATCCTTCTCCAGATCGCCCTGAAGGTCCGCCCAGAACGACGGCTGCTTGGTCTTGTCCACCTGCTTGTCGCCGCTCTGGAACGAGAAGTTGTTCGCGGTGATCGAGCGCATGAGCGAGCAGACGTTGATGTGCGCCTTCAGAAGAAGGTGTTCCTGCTCCTCCCCGGACGGGTCGGGCGCGATGTCCCCGGCGTTCACGGCGAACGATGTGCCGAAGTCCTTGTTCACCGCGTACACGGCCCGGGTCACGCACCGGGTGAGATACTCGTCTCCGAGCATCTCCCCGGCGGTGTCCCCTATGTCGAGCCGCAACAACGCGACGAGATCACTTGCGAGCATCACCGATCTCCTTCAGGCGTCCCTTGAGCGCGTCGATGACGCCGCCGCGCTGTTCGGTTTGAAGAATGGACTGGATCACCTTCGGGTCGGTCTCGTCCTCGACGTACTCGATGGCGTCCTGCTCGTCCAGTTTGTCGAAATCCGCGGGCTGCTCAGGCAGCTTCGGCGCGGGCGCTTTCGCGGATTCCCCGTCCGTGACGACCGCGATGCGGCCCGCGTCAATCTGCTTCTGAATGTCGGGCGTGATCTCCGGCGCATCCGCGACCGCGTGCCCCTGCAGGCGCAGTTTCGCGGCGGGGATGTGCAGGATGCCCGGTGTGAGATTTCTGATCTTGACCATGCGTTCCTCCTCCGCTTACGGCTGGATGACGACTTTCGACACGATGTCCGGGCGGGTAACGCCCATGCCGAGTTCGCTCCAGATGAGCCAGCCGGTTTTGAACTTCAGTTTCTTGTCGATGGCTTCCGCGGTGAGAGGCTCGCGGATGGGCATTTTGCCGATTTCCTCGTCGGGGATGAGAAGGATTTCATTCACGTCCGCCGCCGAGGTAAGCAGCACGTTCGCGCCGCCGTACACTTTGATGATGCCTTTCTGGCGCAGTTCGAGTTGGGTGACCGGGTCGAGATCCCATGCCCGCATCTCGTTGAAGCGTTTTCCGCGAAGCACGATGTACTTCACGGTCAGTTCCTTGTCTTCGAGGATGCTGATGGCGTCGTTCAGGCCGGTCTCGGTCAGAACGCCACCAGTGATCGTGACGGTGTTCGCCGCGGGCACGGCGGTGGAGACGACGGTGATCGTGCGCTTGTCGATCTCCTTTCGGATTTCATCCGAGGACGCCGTCTGGATGTCCGTGAGCGTGCCGATGTTGCCATGCTTGAGGATTGAAATGTCGACCATCGGGGCGCTGTGGACGCGGTGCGTCGGAATCTCGATCTCGTCCTTGCCGATTTCCTGCTCCCGCGCTTCGCCTTCCTTCGAAATCCAGTACGCCTTCAGAGCAGGTTTCTTCTGATAGACGGCGCGCTCGCCCTTGGGCAGGTTGTGCTTTGTGAGCAGAAGCGAAGTGATTTCTTTCCGTGCGATGTCCGCCTCGATGGGCGCGGCGATGGCGGCCGCGAGCGCCCTCATGCCCTCGGGCGATTCCAGCGCCTCGCGCATCAGCTTTGCCATCGTTTCCATGAACTCCTGCGAGTTCGTGTTGACCTTTTTCGTTTCCATGCTGGGTTGTTCCTCCTTCCGTTTGGGTTAAACGAGCAGTTTGAACTTCAGAAGTCCGCCGGCCACGCTGATCGCCTGGGCGACCGCGTTGGCGCTCGTGCCGCCGCCGACGAGTTTGCCGGTGCCGTCAATCTTCAGAAGCTCGTTCGGGTTGATCGTGCCGCTGAACACGTCGGTCTCGTACACGCCGCCGCCGCTCCAGATGCTCGGCATCTCGCCGTCGACATAGTCCTTCATGAGGATTCCGAACGACGGGACCGCCGGGTCGGTGTTCACCGCGAAGGTGTCGTTCCCGACCGCCTTCACGAACTGCCCCATGCCGCCCGCGCCCTGCATGTATCCGTCGCCGTAAGCGAGGCCGGGATGGTTTGCATTGAGATATGCCATGATGGGTTACCTCCGTTTTCCTTTCTTTTTTTTCAGTTGGCAGCGCCGACGCGCTCGTTGTACGCCGCCATGAAGCCGACTTTCAGCTGGTCTTCGAGAGGCACTTTGCCGTCCTG
>MWCD01000046.1 GCA_002069885.1 bacterium ADurb.Bin236
CCCCCGCCGCTTCCATCGGCGGCTCCGTTTCTGTTATAATCCGCAACAGGCCATACGCCGCCGAGATTGTCGCGCGGCCCTTTATAGCATACCGTGGAGGTTCTAAATGAACGCGCCTGACGAACTGAAGTATTCCAAAGACCACGAATGGGTGAAAGCGGAAGGCGGCGTCGCCGCCGTCGGCATCACTGATTTCGCCCAGCATCAACTCACCGACGTCGTATTCGTCGAGCTGCCCGAAATCGGCGCCTCGGCGGAAGCCGGCAAGCCCATCGCCGCCGTCGAATCCGTCAAAGCCGTCTCAGACGTCTACGCCCCCGTATCCGGCGAAGTAATCGAAGTCAACGACGCCCTCCGAGACGCCCCGGAACTGATTAACAAAGACCCCTATGGCGAAGGCTGGATTTTCAAGCTGAAGATGAGCGACCCTTCAGCCGCGGACGCCCTCATGAACGCCGAGCAGTACAAAGAGCACGCCGCATCTGAAAGCCACTGACGCGGACTCGCTCCCCAAGAAAGGCTGATCCGTTATGGCGAAGATTGTCATCGTTGGACTCGGAGCCGGAGGTTTCGCCGCTATTCTGGCGGCCAGAAAAACCGACCGCAACGCTGAAATCGTAGTGATAGACCGCAAGGACTACGACCTCATGCACCCCTGCGGCATCCCCTACGCCGTGGAAGGGGCCATCGGCAGCATTGACAGCCTCAAACACGACCTCAACATGAAAGCCATGCGGGTGGCCCACTACAAAAACTACATCGCTGACAACATAAACCTCGCCGAGAAAACCGTCCGCGCACACAGCGCTTTCAGCGGCGACGAGGAATTTTTTGCTTACGACAAACTGATTATTTCCACCGGCTCTACACCGCTTGTCCCGCCAGTTGAAGGACTTGAAGCGCTGCTGGGCAAAGGGGCGTTCACGGTGGCGACGCCGGAAGACGCGTCCCGACTGCGCGCCGCCGCCCGCGCGATAGGCAAGGCCCTCGTAATCGGCGCGGGCGCCATCGGGCTGGAAACCGCTTCAGCGCTCTCGGACATGGGTTGCGAAACAACCGTCGTCGAGACTCTCGGCGGCGTCTTCCCCCGCGCGCTCGACCCCGACATGGCGGCCATCCTCCAACAGTACCTTGAAGAGAAAAAAATCGCGCTTCGGCTCGGCTCTTCCGTGCAGGCCGTTCGCGGCTCAACGCAAGTGGAGGAAGCGGTTGTGGACGGCGAAACCGTTCCCTGCTCCATCGTCGTGGTAGGAGCCGGCGTCAGGCCCAACTCGGCCCTCGCGGCGGACGCCGGGCTAAACGTCTCCCGCTTCGGCGTAGTCACGGATGAAAAAATGCTTTCCAGCGACCCCTCGGTTTACGCCGTCGGCGACTGCGCGGAAACTTTCGACCTCATACGGAAACATCGCTGCTGGATGCCGCTTTCGACCATCGCCTACAGGCAAGGAACAATCGCGGGCGCCAACGCGGCGGGCGCAGACGAAACCTACAAAGGAGTCGTCGGCGCTTTCGTCTCCAAAGTCGGCGAGATGGAAATTGCCGCCGTCGGACTCACCTCTCAAGCTGCCGTCGCCGCCGGGTTCGACCCCGTCATCGGCAAACTCAAAGACCTCACCAGACCCGACTGGTATCCGAACGGACGCGAGATCACCGTGAAGGTTATAGCCGACAAGGCCACCCGGAAAGTTCTCGGAGCGCAAGCCGTCGGCTCAGGCGCCGCATGGCGCGTCAACGTCGTCTCCGCCGCCATCAGCTCAGGCATGTCGCTGGAACAGTTGAGCGACGTAGAACTCGCCTACTGCCCTCCCGTGTCGCAAACTTACGACTGCCTATCCAAAGCGGCCGACCTCGCTATAAGAAAAATCAAATGAGCGGCTCCGAACACGGTAACAACCCGCGCCTCCCCTCGTGGTTCAAGGCGAAACTCCCAAACGGAGAACATTTCGTCAATCTGAAAAACATCCTCTCGGCGAGGGGGCTGAACACTATTTGCGACGAAGCGAAATGCCCGAACAGGGGCGAATGCTGGAGCGCGGGTTCGGCCACTTTCCTGCTTATGGGGCCGGTGTGCTCGCGCTCTTGTGCGTACTGCGGAGTCGGCTCAGTCTCGCCCTACCCGCTCGACCCTGCGGAACCTTCGTCGGTGGCAGAAGCCGTAGCCGCCCTCGGCCTCAAATACGTCGTCGTCACCTCCGTAACCAGAGACGACTTGCCGGACGGCGGCGCGGCGCATTTCGCGCTGACCGTCTCTGAAATCCGCCGCTCTTCCCCGAATTGCCGCGTGGAAGTCCTCGCGCCGGACTTCAAGGGCGACACCGGCGGCGTCTCCGCCGTCCTGCAATCATCTCCTTATGTGTTCGGCCACAACATAGAAACTGTCGAAGTCTTGTTTCCTGAGATGAGGCCGCAGGGAGATTTCTCAAGGTCGCTGAAAATTCTGGAAGCGGCAAAATCCATCCGGCCCGGACAACTAACCAAATCGGGCATAATGCTCGGACTCGGAGAAACCGACGCGCAGGCGGAAGCGGCGCTTTCCGCTCTGCGCGCCGCAGGCGTAGAACGAGTATCCATCGGACAGTACCTGCGCCCGTCCCGCGCGCTCCCGCCCCCTCGCAGATATGTCTCTCCAGATGAGTTTCACGATTGGGAACGCTTCGCCCGCTCACTCGGTTTTACTTGGGTCAAATCCGGCCCAAACGTCAGAAGCTCCTATCAGGCCGATTTGGACGGTTGACCACATTTTTTTCACGATTGATTTATTTCTTTGACCGCTTATAATTAAGGACAAATTGATTTGGAGATGAGTCAACTATGCCATTTACGCCGGGACCAATGGAAATAGTCGTCGTGGTTGTCGTGGCGTTGCTGATATTCGGGCCGAAAAAGCTGCCCGAAATGGGCAAAGCCATCGGCAGCGCGATCACTGAATTCAAAAAGGGTATATCTGCTCCGGCAGACAACAAACCCGAGGAAACAGCGGCTGCGGCCGAAGCAAAGAAAATTGAACCGCCCCGCCCCGCCGATTCAACGACCACCCCCTCGGAGCCAGCTGGCTGAACCAGCTACTTTTTCAACCCCTGAAACTCCAATACCCCGCATCTAACCCACCCCGCCCGCAGCGGCGATTATATATATTTTCCTATCTCTATTGACTTTATTTACTATTTATAATATTAAATTGGCAATATATATTAGAAATATTCGGGGGATTGAGATGAAAAACATCAAAATGACGCTTGACGGCGATATCCTTAAACTTGAGATTGACATCTCAAAGGATTTCGGAGCTTCTAAGTCAGGCAAAACAAACGTGGTAGCCACAACGGAAGGCAATATGCCCGTTCCGAACCATCCGAACATCCGCATCGGCGCCAACGTTTACAAGTACCCGCCGCGCGAATCGCTCGAATAGTCCGCAAGAGCAAACCTCAGCTATTTACCAACGCCGCCACCGCTAGCGGCGTTGGTTCAATTTAATTAAAATCCACAGAATAATTATATATACTTTCCTTTTTGATATCGTTTTTAACATTGGATTTATTTATATTATCAGAAATTTTATTCAAGCAAATAATGTCTTGGTCTCTTATTTTCTTCCTGCATCCGTCGTTAGGATTGGGGAGCGTATGTCAATAGGGGATGAAATTTGGATCACAAAACGCATTTCGCAGTGAATAGAACATACGGGTTATAAACAATGAATGTAGATGGCGATCAAAATCTCGTTTGTGCGTTAGACATAGCTCGCCGCTATGAAAATCGTCCCCCGGTTCGACGGCTCTATAGGCGAATCCGGTTTTTTTCTTTGTTTATTCATCCCTATCCTAACAACGGATTCGAGCATAAAAAAATTATTTAAATACTGCTAAAGTATTTCGCCAGCGCTCCGATATATATATTGACATGGTTGCTGCTAGCCACAGCAACTCCTCCTACAGAGCCACCAAGGAAGGTGGCTTTTTTCTTTGTGGAAAAAATGCAAACGACGGGACATCTACCGTTCTTCAGGCGGCCCGGCGAGTAAATATCTCAGCGGATATCGCGAATTTTTGCCGCAAGCTTTATAATATCGCGGGTCGGATAGCGCTGCGTCTTGCGACGCGCAGGCGGAACTTGATTGAATAAGTTGCTGAAAAACAGGCCTTTTAATATTTTTCTCGGCGTTCTCACCCTTTTTATATGGGGATACGCATATATCGTTATCCGGGTGACGGTGAAGGACGGAACGATACCGCCGATGAGTTTGGCGTTTATGCGGTTCGTGGTGGGCTGGCTGGCTCTACTGCCGTTCAGAACGGAGCGGGGGCAGCAACCGGACGCAAAAGACAATCGGTTGATGGCCGGGATGGGGCTTACCGGCCTTTTCCTGTACTTTTACTTCGAGCACACCGGACTGATTCACACGAGCGCCACGAATGCGTCAATATTGATATCTCTGGCTCCCGCTCTGACGGCTCTGGGGTCGGCTATATTCTTCTCATCAAAGCTGTCTTGGAAAAACGGGGTCGGGCTGGCGGTGGCTTTTGCCGGCGGCGCTCTCATCATCTGGAACGGCAAGGTAAACTTCGACCTCAACCCGTTGGGCGATGTCCTTATCATTTTGTCGGCTGTGGCATGGACGGCTTACACGCTTATCGGCAGGGACATCTCCCGGCGGCTGTCGCCCATAATCATTACCCGTAAAATCACCGCCGTGGGCATATTCGCGACGATGCCGTTTTTTATCGCCGAACTGGTTTCGGGCAAGTTGTCCGGCATAACCCCCGCGTCGATAGCCGGAGTGTTTTATCTCGGCGCGCTATGCCACGCTTTGGCGTTCACGCTCTGGGTGCGCTGCATGGACACTCTGGGGATTATCTTCACGACGAACCTGATATATCTTCAATGCGTGATTACAATGGTTATCGCTTGGCTGACGCTCGGAGAGCCTATCACCGCGCAGTTGCTCGTGTATACGGCGGCGGTGTTGTCCGGGGTGTATCTTGCGAACCTGACAGACAAGAAGAGCGCGGCCGCTAAACTCGGAACTCCGGCGGCTCCCGGAATCAAGCCAGAAAAATAAAATCTTCAAGCTCGACATAACCGAATTCGAGGAGTTTGCTTCTGATGAGGGGGCGGGCGCCGCGCGCGCCGACCGCGCAGAAAATGAATTCGTCCGGGTTCCTGTCCGCAAGCTCCTCATAGGAAACTATGGGGATGACGCCTATCTTGCGCCCGATTTTATCAGGGTCGACATCTGCGAAACGTCGCACGTCCGCGCCGCGCATGGATAGTTCGGCGCACCACCACCGCCCTTCCCTGCCAGCTCCCCAGATGACCGCCGCCTTGGTCTTGTTCAAGTACGCGCCCGCAAGATATTTCGCCTTCAGTTTTCTGAACCTCGGCAAAGTGTACGCGGCGTCAGAACGGGACATCCTTTCGGGGTAGTCCCTCCAGAGTAGGAGGACTTCCGGGACTTTCACGAATCTTGCTCCGCGCTCTCTGAGCCTCATCCAAAGGTCGTAGTCCTCGGCCCAACCGTTGTCCAGATATCCCCCGGCATCCATAACCGCCTGCCGCCTGAACATCACCGAAGGATGCGCAAACGGGGACTCCACGAAAAAGTCCCTCAGAATGTCCGCCTCGTCCACGATCGAATTGAGCCATTCTTCGTAGAGTTTCATGCCCTCGCCGACGGATTCTTCGGGAAACATGCGGACGAGGCATGAGCAGAGGGTCAGTTCGGGGCGGGAGCGCATGAGGGCAGCTTGAGCTTCTAGCCGTGCAAGGATGGATATATCGTCGGCGTCCATGCGGGCGATGAGTGGAGCGCTTGCGGCGCGAAGCCCAGCATTGAGGGCGGCCACCAGCCCGGCGCCGCCGACGCTCAGAGTTTTGAATCTCGCGTCCGCCGACGCCCGCTCTTCCGCCGCTCGCCGCGAACCGTCCGTCGACCCGTCATCCACAATCAGACATTCCCAGTCTCCGAATGTCTGAGCCGCGATGGAATCGAGAGCTTCGTTCAGACGCGCGCCGCCGTTCCTGACGGGGATAACCACTGAGATTTCTGGCGCTGCCATGCGCGGATTATAACCTACGGCAGCCCGCTTGCGGAAGCGCGCTTCGCGCGGCGCGGAAGCAGCCGCCATATCCCTTGTATTCGGCTTATCCCTCCTGTAATATAAAAAGGATGCGGAGCCGGGGGACGCGGCGCGCGATTCGGGAGAACGGCATGAGAGCGGTTGTAACCGGCGGGGCGGGCTTTTTAGGCTCGCACCTATGCGATAGACTCATCAGGGACGGGCATGACGTCGTCTGCCTCGACAATCTTATTACGGGCAACCCCGACAACGTCAGCCACCTGATGGATAAAAAGTTTATGTTTTTCAACTACGACGTGACGAACTACCTTTTTATAGACGGCAAGGTGGACTTGGTGTTGCACTTCGCAAGCCCCGCCAGCCCGATAGACTACATCAACTATCCGATACAGACGCTGAAGGTGGGATCGCTGGGGACGCACAAAGCGCTGGGGCTTGCCAGAGCGAAAGGCGCGAAGTTCATCCTCGCGTCAACGTCCGAGGTGTACGGCGACCCGCTGGAACACCCGCAGAAGGAAACATACTGGGGAAACGTCAACCCTATCGGGCCGCGCGGAGTATACGACGAGGCAAAAAGGTTCGCCGAAGCCATGACTATGGCGTACCACCGCAGCCACGGGCTGGACACCCGCGTTGTGCGGATATTCAACACTTACGGACCAAGGATGAGGGTGAACGACGGACGGGTCGTTCCCGCATTCTGCAGCCAAGCTCTTCTGGGGGAGCCGATTACCGTTTTCGGGGACGGCTCTCAGACCCGGTGTTTCACGTTTGTTGACGACCTCGTGGACGGCATAATAAAGCTGCTGGAGGCCGACTATCACGACCCGGTGAACATCGGCAACCCGCGCGAGATGTCTATGCTCGAATATGCCCGCCTCATTATCAACATCACTGGCTCAAAAAGCGAAATTATTTATAGCGACATCCCGGTGGACGACCCGAAAAAACGAATGCCCGATATTTCGGTGGCAAAAAAAGTTCTCGGCTGGCAGCCCCGCACAAGCGTGGAGGAAGGCATGAAGAAGACTCTGCCGTTCTTTGAGGAAACTCTTCGCAAACAGGGCCGCCTGTAGTCCCTAGCGCCCAATTCGCCAACATTCATAGATGCCGGTTTTGCTCTTAATGGATCGGGGCGCTCGGATTTGAACCGAGGGTTTCCAGTTCCCAAAACTGGCGTGATGACCTGACTTCACTACGCCCCGTTAAAACAGCGTCGTCGCCGCAACTGAATTTTACACTTAGCTCTAATATATTTCCAGACGGCGCGGATGAAACCGCCCGCGCCGCGCTTCCCGCCGCGCTTATTCGCTTATCTCGCGGACGACTTTTGAATATTGCGCGACAAGTTTTTTTGCTTCGGCGGCGGATTCCGCTTCGGCGACGATGTGCACCAGAGGCTCCGAGGGGTCGGGCCGCATGAGCGCCCATCCCTTTTTTCCGGCGCTTATCCGCAATCCGTCCGTGAGGTTCACGTTCTTGCCCTTGTATTTCTCCACGAGCAGCCGCATCAGCTTGCCCTTGCTGTCCCAGTCGCAAGGCTCTGTCGCTGACTCTACGTGTATATCCGGAATTTTCGTGTTGACGTCGGACAGGGAAACGTCGTGCTTGGCCATGATTTCAAGTATTTTGCTCAGAGAAATCATCGCGTCGAAAGAAGGCTGGAATTCCGGGAATATGAACCCGCCTTTGGTGTCGCCGCCGAAGTCGATTTTTTCTTTCATTGCGGCGGCCATAAGGTCGCGGGAGTTGGACTTAGTGTAAATGAGGCTGCCTTTGTGCTTGGCGACAATTTTTTCGACCGCCAGAGGAGCGCGTATCTGAGTGGCGATAACGGGATTTTTTCTTTCAAGGGCTATCAGTTCAATCATAAGGGCGAGCAGTCTGTCGCCGAAAACCGCCCTGCCCTTTGAGTCGACGAGAGAAATTTTTTCTGATTCGCCGTCTACAAGAACGCCGAGGTCGGCGCTTAGGGAACGAACTATGGCGCTTAGTTGTTTGAGTCCGTCCGGGTCTATGGCGGAGGCGCGGGGACTCATGTTGGGGTCGATATAGGAATTAAGGGATATGGCCTCTATGCCGAGCCTGCCGAGGACGGGGGGCAGCAACAGGGAGAGGCTGCCGTGAGAGTAGTCGATGACCATGCGGAACCTTTTGGCGCGGATGGCGTCTAGGTCCACATACTGGAGGAAATCGCTCGCGTACTGTTCGAGGGCGAGCGGGTCGTATTCAAGCGTGCCGACGCTGTCCAGAGGCGCGTGCCGGTAGTCCTGCCGCTGGAAAATGCTTTCTATCTTCCGTTCGGTGTTGGTGTCTATGTTGATGCCGTTGTTGTCGTAGAACTCGATGAGTATCATCTCGTTCTGATATGGGGATATGCGGATGTGTATGCCGCCGACGCCGTCTGATTTTCTGACGATATGCCGCGTGACGGGGAGAGGAACGGTGCGGTAGTCGAGGACGTTGACGCCGACGGACATTAGGCCGGAGATTAGGGCGCGCTTGATGATGCGGGCGACTTTGTGGGGGCTGCGACTGACGATGAGGCGGGAGCCGGGGCGAAGCGACGCTCCGTACGCGGTTCCGAGAGCGGCGGCGTATTCGGGCGTTATCTCGACATTGGCGACGCCTTTGACGCCGAGCGCGCTGAACAGAGCGCCCGGCCAGTTGTCTCCCCATATAACGCTGTTTGTGACGGTCGCTCCGGAGACGATGGTCTTGTCGGGCCATATCTTAACTTGTTGCTTTATGACAGCCCCTTTGCCAACGTTGCACTTGTCTCCGAGGATGGCCCCCTCGCCTATCTTGACGTCCTCCCTGATTATGTTGTTGCGACAGACTATCGCGCCGGTGGCGGATGAGTTGCGCCCGAAGTAGACGTTGTTCCAGAACACCGAGCGGGTCAGCCCGGCTCCCGGCTCGATTATGCAGTTGTCCCCGATGACGGAGAACTCGTTAATCATCGCTCCGCTCATTATTTTGCAGTTCGAGCCGATAATTGCCGGGCCGATAATCTTTGCGCCGGAGGCAATCTCGGTGTTCTTTCCGACCCACACCTTGCGTTTAATCTGTTTGCCGCCGAATGAGATTTTTACTCTGCCGTTCAGGGCGTCTTCGTGCGCCTCTCGGTATTGCTTCAGGCTGCCAATGTCGCACCAGTAACCGTCGAGGACGCAGCCGTACAGCGGCATGCCGTCCGCGAGCAGCATCGGAAATATGTCGCGGCTCCAGTCGTAGTTCTTTCCGGACACCATATATTTAAATACTGCGGGGTCGATGATATATATGCCGGTGTTCACGGTGTCGCTGAAGACTTCGCCCCAGCCCGGTTTTTCTAGGAATCGGATGATGCGCCCGTCGTCGCCGGTGATGACGACGCCGTATTCGAGCGGGGTTTCGACGCGAGTGAGGACGATGGTGGCGATGGAGCCGACCTTTTTGTGGAACTTAACAGCTTCTTTAAGATCCATGTCAGTCAGGGCGTCTCCGCTGAGAATTATGAATGTGTCGTTGAGTTTGTCTTCGAGAATTTTTACCGCGCCGGCGGTTCCGAGCGGGGTCTCCTCGACGGAGTATTCCATGTTGACGCCCCAAGCCGAGCCGTCCCCGAAGTGCGCCATAATTTCGTCGCCGAGGTAATAGAGCGTTGAGATGTAATCCTTAATGCCCATGTCGCGGGCCTTTTCCAATATGTGCTCCATCATCGGTTTGTCGCAAACTGGAACAAGGGGTTTGGGCAAGTTGAGCGTGAGGGGCCTCAACCGGGTTCCTTCTCCGCCCGCCATCATCACGGCTTTCATGGTCAAACCTCCGTTGTGATAAATTCTTTCAGGCGGCGCCAGCGTCGCGCCGCTGTTTATTAATAATAGCGAAAACTGCGGGTTAATGGAAATGCTCGCGGCAAAGAAGCGGCGGAGCGCGCGAAGCCGCGCGCGATGCCGCGCAGGTTTTTATGTTGCCGTTCGGTTACTTGAACGATTTGGAGACTGAGCCGGTGTTGCCTACGAAGTCGCGCGCGCGCACTATCAGCGTGTGCGGACCGTCGCCTTCCGGGGCGTCGAACGAGAAGCTGAACTCCTCGCGCATCGAGTCCAGAAGCCCGTCTTTGGGAAACACCATCCGCCATTTGAGATCGTTGACGGAATACTCGATGGATGATATCGCGCTGAAGTTGTCCGTCGCCGAGCCGGAGACGCGGTGGAGAGCGCCTTCCTTTTTAAGGTCGGAGATAATTATTGTCGGCCGGGTGTGATCGATTATGAACGGGTCGGTTATCGCCTCGTGGGAAAGGGCGCGCTCGGCTGTGTTGGACTCGATGTCGGATGCGATCACTTTTACTTCGTATCTGCCGTCCGGAACAGATTCCGTGCTCCAGCGATACTCCGATTCGAAGAATTCCTTTTCGAGGACGGTCCACTGGCCGTCCGGAAGGGACCTGAACTGGAGGCTGTAGCGAAGAGAATCCTGATCGGGGTCTGAGGCCGACCAACGGACGGAGATGTCGTTGGAAGCGGCTATCGAGCCGACGATGAGATTGGTCTCTGTTGATGCGGGAGCGATTGCGGCGCGCTGCTGAACGGCCGCCGCGGCGGCTGCTGCGGACGCCGGAGCGGCTCCGGGGGAAGCCGCAGCGGAGGCTGACGGCATCTGTGGCGGAGTGGTCGCGGCGCCTGTTCTCGACGGCGGCGCGGTGGGCCTTCTCGACTGCGGCGCGGGCGTCACGTTTATCGAAGATATCCTCGGCGGCTGGTTGGCCGTCAGGTAGAACACCTTCACCTCGCGCAGTTCTGGCGACTGCCCGTCGGTCGTCGGAAGAAGCGTCGCTCCATACTGAACATATCTGCCGGGAGGACTTGATATCCTGAAAGGCCATCTGCCCTCTTTGGCGGACCATTCGCTCCATGTGCCGTCCGTCGGGTCGGGCGTGTTTCCGGTGCGCGTTTTGAATTCAAGCGCAGAGCCTTTGGGAGTGAACGCCACCGCGTCGAGGTTTCCGTAAACCGCCGGCGTCGAAGCGTCGTTGACGCTGGAGAGGAATTCCCCGAGGTCATTCATAAGTCCAGTGGGCGCGAACACCGCTCCGGGGTTGCCTGTGACAAAGCGGAGCTTCGGTCCTTCGCCGACTATCGCCAGAATCTGGGACGCTTGCAACTCCTGAAGCGTCGCCGTTTCTTTTTTCATGTCGAGGTTGTAGAACCTGCCGTCGTTGCCGGAACCGATGAGAACGCGGTCGCCCCCCGCCGGAAGCATGGACAGAATGAACGGGTCGGGAATCTCAAGGATGACGCGGGACTGTCCGGACGGGTCGGCAAGATATACGCGGGCGGGGTTCAATGGCAGTTGCTGACCGGACTGCGGAACTTTGGGAGGCAGCATGAAGCTCAAAGGCTCGACGCGTCCGGGCCGACGCTGTTGCGCCGACGGCGACTGCGGGGACTGCTCGCTGTTGGCCGCGATAAGGAACGACCCGTCCTTCCACGGAAGCAACCTGTACGCCTCGTCTTCCACCATGTCGATGAGAACTGATACTCTAGGATCCGGCGCTCGCTCGACGGCGGTTTCGGCAAAGCCCGCGCCGTCCGGAGAAACAGGCATTGAAGGTTCAGGCTGGAATTCGTCCTCCTGCGCCGCGTCGTCGGAGGACGGGCGGGGGGTGGTCATCCTCGGAGCGGAGACTTCGGGAGGCGGCGCGTAGCCTTTCTCCGCCGCTTCGATGTTCACACGCAACACAAGTCCGTTCGGGCTTGTGCCTGTATAAATAAACTTGTCTCCATCCATGAACATCGAGAGAAAATGTCTCTCGGTGGAACTGACATAAAGGTTCTTGAAGATGCCTGATGGATTGATTCTGTAAGCCGCGGCGGGCATGCCGGTCACGCAGTACAAGTCGCCAGACGGCGCGAATTTCATATCCCACACGAAGGATGCGGGAATCTGGGCGAATACGGCCGCGCGCGCGCCGGGCCGCACAACATAGATCGAGCCGCCGGGAAATACCGCCGCGTACACATTGTTGTTCCTATCTACCACTATCGAGCTTATTCCAGAGCCGGGAAGGATGGCAACCTCTTCGCCTTCTCCTTTTCCGGAGCGAATTCTATACAGTATGGCTTTGTTGCCGCTGCCCGCCCACAAGTCGCCCTTGTTGTCGTATGCCGCGGCCCAGAGATTCGGCTCCGGAGTCGAAAATGTCTGCTCCATTTTAACGCCGAGGGTTATCAGCCCGGTGTCGGTAAGGGCAGTCCCTGTGAACTTGCCTTTGTAGAACTGCGCGACTCCCGCCTGCGACCAGTAGCTTGTGGTGTTTGCCAGAGCGGTCGAGCACAGCGCGCACAACGCGAAGGCCGCGACGAATATCTTAGTCGATTTCATTCTCAGTACTCCTTCTCGATGTTGACGACAATCTGCCGCCTGCCACTGACGACATAGTCCGTCTTCAGCGTTGACCGCTCGTATCTCGGGAACGGCTTCTGAGTCGTCGCCAAGCTTTTATTCACGGAGGCTTCCATTGATTTGGGAAGTCCGTTGACCTCGAATCCGCCGAGCGCAAGCCCCAATTCAGGATAGATAAATTTTACCGAGAGCGTATTCTGCGGAATCCATTTAAGGATAGTGTCAAAGTATTGGTCGAAGTTTTCAGGGGCCGCTGCGGTGGGCGCTCCGGAGAAAGAGGCTCCGCCTTCAAACTCGATGGTGAGCGGGCCGGGCCTAGCGTCGCGCGGAATCGCAAACTCGATTTCCGACATGAACTCCTCGGCGTTGTGGGGTTTCAGCTTGACCGCCGCCTTCACTATGTCTCCGGGGCGAAACTTGCTCGAAACGAGGTTAACCCCCGAAATCTCGCAACTCTTGGATTCCCTCGACAATTCGATGTCGAACCTGACGTCTTTGATATCTACTTTGCGGAACGGATTGTACAGAAGGTCCGCCAGATAAAACATGGGCGCGAAATAGACGCTTCCGGGCGGCTGCGCAAATACGTCCTCGAAAACGAACGGGCGGTCATATCCTTCCAGCCGCCCGCTTACGGTTACCTTCGCGGTGACTTCGGATTGCAGGGACGCGCGTTCGAGGGCGGTGGAGACCGCGCCGAACATCAGAGAGGCGTCTATGTCCCTTATTCTGGCGACCTCGAAATCGTATTTCGCCGAGTACCCTGTCGAGGCGTCAGAGACATTTATTTCAACCGGGAAGAACTCCGGCATGAGTCCGATTTTTCCTGAAATCGCGGGAAGCCGGTCGTCGGTGATGCTGCCCAAGACATCTCCGACCGCCCCTATCTTGAAAGTCCAGTTAAGTGTCGACATGAAGTGGAATATTTCGCCGCCGCTCAGAGGAATCGTGTTCGGGCCTTCGTTGAAGAAGGGATGGCCGAATCCGAGGATGCGGTCACCGTGTCGGACAGTGACCGTGCCGATGGCTGCGGCGCGGAGGTCTCCCCTCATTAGAGGAGAGCCTAGCACGGAGCCGGGTTTCAGGTCGTTGATTCCGGGGGAACCCGCCGCGCCCGCCGCGCCTCCGCCCGAAACCGGGGTCATGTTGCGCGACAGCAATAAATCTGACAGAAGCGACGCGCCCGCGCCTTCTATGCCTGAGGTGGCCACAGGGGTGGCTATGGGAGCCAGATCGACGCCTCCCGCTCGCTCCGGCCCTGAGTTGCTTGCCGGGCCGCCAGCGCCGAGCAGCCTTTTGATTTCCTTCAGAGCCGCCGTCGTCTCCTCGCCTCTGAGGTTCAGAAAACTGAACGGCGCGGCGGAGCGCCCGCTCTCCTGCGCTTTGCCTGCGGAGCCTTTGGCTTCCGGCATCTCCCAGAGTTCGAACATGTGTTCTATCGGCTGAACGCCCGCGATGGCTTCCTTGGGCCAGTACCACCCGTACGCGAGCGCCCCGATGAGCCTGTCGTCAATATACATGGGGCTGCCGCTCATGCCGGCGGCGATGCCCGTGAATTCAAGATTCTTTCCGCTACAGCGCACTATTATCAAATCGTTGCCCGTGCGCCATTTTTTTATTACCGCCACTACTTCGATATCGAATTTTTCAGGCTCGGCCCCCTTGAAAACAGTTAGACCGTAGCCCTTCATTCCCGGACGAACCTCGTCAACAGTCATGATGGGAACGCCAAATTTTTCCTTAGCAACGGCTGACAACGCCGCGCACGAAAAGAGAACGAGCGAGCATACGGCTGCGGCAATATTTTTTATCATATCCGTCTCCATGAGGGCGAACCGGACGCCCGCCCGCGGTCCTCGTCAGCCCGCTATGAGCGCGCGAAGGGTCTCCACTCCGCGCGCGGCCGCCGCTGCTTCGTCCTCTGCTCCCTCGCCTCTGTGGCAGACGAACCCCCGGTAGTTCAACCCGGCAGCCGTGCGTATGAAAGCGGGACAGTCGAACCCTCTCGAATTTCCGGAAACGCTGACGTGCACAGTGTAGAACATCGACTTCGTCAACCCCTCGGCGTCCGAGCCGAACGCGTCCGCGTTGAGACCCAGCCTGAGCCATTCCGAGCCGACGTCCGTCATCAATCTGTCGATGTCTTCATACGTCTGTATGAAATCGTCTTCGGCATCATTGCAAACTGCCATAACGATGCCGTCGCGCTCGGCTAGTTCGCACATAATCTGCACGCAGCGGACCATTTCGTCCCACTGCGCTTCCTTGTTTTCCTCGGGCTTTCCCGCCGAGAACCGCAATATCGGCGCGCCTAGCGCGGCAGCCAGTTGGGCCGCAAATTCCCCATCCTCCAGTTGCTTGTCCCTCGCCGCGTCGTCCGCAATCCCGAAATCGGTCGATACGGTCAAGGCGGAAATCGTCAGCCCCAAATCCACCGCCACCCTCTTTACCTTGCATACGTAATCTTCATCCGCGCTTTGCAGATGGCGGTCCGATATCTCGATCCCCGACACTTTCAGGTCGCGCGCGCATACGACCATCCAGTCGAAGATGTCCATCTCGCCGGAAAAAAATTTTCTGTGAAAAGAAGCCGTGCCGCATCCTAGTTTCAAATGAAATCCTCCGCAAAAATGCCGTGGACGCCCGTCCGCCGAGCTCGCCTAACCCGCATTATTCGCCAATGCGGGCTGAAACCGCTGCGCGCGCTGAGCATACATGCCGCGCGCGCGTCCGGGGCGGCCTCTTGCCGCCATGCTTATGCTAGTATTAGTTGTACTTCTTCTTTATCCGCTCTATGATGGCGTCGGAGATGTCCGTCGCGCCGAATACTACGATGTGCCGCAGAACCACGAGATCCAGCTTCTTCTCGGTGGCGATGACGGCTCCCACTTCTTTGACGTCCTCTTCGACCACTTTCATTTTTTCGAGTTGCTTAGGCTCCATCTCGGCGGTGAACTTCTGGCTCTCCTGCATGATTATGCGTTGAATCTGAGCGCGCTGCTCCTCGGAAAGCTCCGTCTGATCCGTGATTCCGAAGTTTTCCTTGATTTTCTTTTCCATTTCTTTTTCGCGCATGTCTTTGGTGGTCTCAAGCTCTATCTGCCACCTGACCATCACCGGGTGCTCCCTGATGACCTTGTCGAAATCGATCATGCCGACTTTGACCTTCGATTCGGCCGCCTGCTGAGACAGAGAAGTTTTCGGCGCGGCCGCCGAGACAGCCAGAACCAAAGCCGCTATCGCCGCGCACATCCCGATTCGTTTCTTCATTGCCGTTCCTCCGATTGTTTATGGCCCGCCTTTGACGCGGGCTTGATTTCCGTGAAAGATTCCGCCCTCCGCCTCCATTATAAATGCGGCGGTTCAAACGCCCCCGGCGTTTGAATTCGACGGCCCGGTATGTTAATGTTATTACGTTTTTGTGAGTGAATGTCAATTGAGCGGCTTCGGCGGAAAGGCGGAAAAACACCATGAAAAGCATCATGAAAACAACGTTTGTTGCGGCGCTGGCGGCGATACTCTCGGCTTCCGGAGCCTTCGCGCAATCCATCTTCGAGGCGCATCGCGCGGATTTCGACTACGACCGCTCCCTGCCCCTTAACGCGGAATCATCCCTCATCGAATCACGTCAGCATTACGACAAACACAAAGTCTATTTCGACAGCGCCAACGGCGAGCGCGTCCCGGCGTTCCTGTTCGTCCCGAAAAATATTCGAGGATACATCGACACGCTGGACGAGGAACTGAAAGCCGGGTTCAACAAGCGGGTTATCGAACTGGACGGCCCGCCGTGGCCCGTCGTCTTCTTCATGCACTGGCTCCAGTCGGACAAAAGTCTTGCCGACTCTTTCGCGCCGGACTGGACGAAATACGGATACGCGGTGCTCGCTATCGACGGCATCCATAAGGGCGAGCGGGCAAAACCGGGACGCCACATCCTAGAACCCAACGTGAAAGACACTCGATGGAATATCACCCAGCAGGTCATCGACTGCCGCAGAGGCGTTGACTACCTCGAATCCCGCGACGACATCGATATCAGCAGGCTCGGCTATTTCGGCATCTCTATGGGAGCCATGACGGGAGCTATCGCGACAGCCGTCGATGAAAGATTCAAAGTGGTCGTGCTCGCGGACGGCGCGGGAGATTTCTCCGTGGTCTTTAACAAGTCCGAACTCCCGGAAGTTAACGACGTGGTGAAGCAGATTCAAGAAGCCGGATACACTCTGGAAGAAGCGTTTGAAATCCTCAAACCGGTGGACCCCATTGAGTATGTCGGGCACATCACCCCCCGCCCGCTGCTCCTGATCAACGGCAAAAAAGACGAACTGTTGCCTTACGAGGCGATGGAAGCGTTCCACAAAGTGGCAAACGACCCGAAAAAAATCGTGTGGTTCAACTCCGGCCATATCCTTCCCGTTCCGAACGTCATCATTCACACGCTGAACACATTTAAAAGATTCATGGGCGGCGGTTCGGACGAAGAGTGAAGGACATGTTTGAAGCGGAGGCGGAAATAAGATGAGAAAAATAAAATTTTCGGTTGCGCTCGCGGCGGCGCTCCTGATAGCCTCGGCAGTTGCGTCTCTCGCGTCCGACGCCAGACCGGACAGGGGAAGTTTCTTTTCTCAGGCGCTGGGAACGGAGAAGTTTTACCGATTCTATCTGCCGCCGAGCTATTTTAAGGATGATTCGGCGCGCTTCCCCGTCGTCTACCTTCTGCACGGCTACAACTTCGTGCGCAACGATCCCGCCAAAGAAGACAATTTGGAGGAAGAGAAGCACTGGCCCGAACAGGAACAGGTCCCTCAGATAGCGGACTGCCTGTTCACTGTGGCGGACTACGACGCGCTTCTGGCATGCCTCAAGAAAAACGATGTCGGGCTGCCTGAAGGCGTGGTGAACGCCTTGAAAGCGGAATATCCCGAATGTCCGCTACCGTTGCCTGAGATGATAGTGGTCATGCCGGATGGAGATTCCAGCTTCTACATCAACAGGAGAGACGGGAAGAAAACATGGCCGCCCGCGGACGGCCCTGAATTCGTGGACGGCATACGCAAAAGCGCCACCGGTCAATATGAAACGTATATCGCGGAGGACCTTGTCGGGCACATCGACGCGGCGTACCGCACGAAAGCGGACAGGAGCGCGCGCGGAATCGGCGGCTTCTCTATGGGCGGCGTCGGCTCAATGAATTTGCTCGCAGGCAACCCTGACGTCTTTTCTTCCGTCACATCCCTAAGCGCGATGTACACCTTGTCCGACATGGTCTCGGATTCCTTCTTCCTCAGCTACATGAAAGACGCGACGCCTGAAATAGCTTCCATATTCTGCGAAGACGCGTCAAAAGGCTCGAACTGCAAAATCGACAAACAATACCTCAGGCGCAACGACCCGCTGCCGCGCCTCAAGAACATGAAACGCAAAGACGTCCACATATATTTCGACGCGGGACACAACGACTTCTTTTCCGGAAGAAACAACTTCGAGTCTTTCAGAAAAGTGAGCGAGGCGCTGGCTGAAATGGGAATCCCCGCCGCCCCTTCGCAGCATATCGTTCAAGGCGACGAACTGAACGGCAACGGGATACACACAGCGCGCTACTGGCGCTCGCGAGTAGGAGTCATACTGACTTTCCACGCAAATGCTTTCGGGCTTATCAAGTGAGAGAATCGGAACGAAGGTTTCTACTCAGATAGAAACATCAATATCTCATTAATAAAAGCGTTGAGGTTTTCACGAGACGAAGGCAGAAACACGACTCCGCCGTTAATCGGAGCGTCCAACCCGCCCGATGTTCCGTCCGTCAATTTCTCCGGTTTCAGCAGCTTCATGTTCCATTTTGCGGATAGGTCTTCAACGACGAGCGCTGTTCCGTCGGCGTCTTGCGCAGGGCCTCCCGCGCGGGCGATAAGCGAGCCGACCGTCTGCCCCGGCTCCGCTTCGTAAACGCCGGGCAAAACGACGCTTCCGGACACGTAATAATGAACCTGCGGCGCTGATTCGCCGGGTGGCATCAGCGACAGCTTCGCGCCGCCCTGCCCTCCGCGCTCCATCATCGCAACGTTCAAATCTCTCTCCGCCGCCGCGAGCGTCTTCCTAACCGTCCTTACGTTAAACCCGTCTGGCAAACGCAGATATCCGAGCGCGTCCACCGTCAGGCAGAAATCAACGTAGTCGCCGAAGCCGCTTACCCGCACTCTGTCACCGGGAGACGGAAAGAATTCGGTCGATATGTCAGCAAGGTCATCCGTCACAGCCGGGCACGGTGGCGGAAGCTTCGGCGCGACCGCTTCAACTCCCTCTTCATCGACCTCCGGGTCAGTCTCGCCAGACGCGAACGCCCTAAAAACCGCTTCGAGTTGCTCAAAAGCTTCGGCGGGCGGCTGCTTGGCGCGGCCTGTTCCTTCAGGTATCAGTATAGGCGGGGGAATAATGGTAAAACCGGAGCCGGAAAAACGGACTGCTATGTCGCCCTGAACGGGCGCGCACTGCGGGCAGCCCGGCTCAAAATAGCCCGATGACGTTTTAGCTCCCGCCTCCGTTATCTCGACGGTTCCGACGCTCGCCGCGCCTCTGAAAAGCTCCAACTTCATGCCCGGCGCAACTCCATCCCTAGCTCCCGCGTCAATCCACGCCCGGCTCGGAATCCCCGCCCCTTTCGTCTCGACTTTTATCACAGTAAACCCAGCGTCCGCCGATATGCCGCGAGCCGCAAATATTAAACACGACAATATGGCGCATGCGATTATCCGCTTGGCGACGCTTGTGTTCGTTATTGAGGATAGAGTTTTCATCAAGGTTATTCCGGATAACTCATTATTTCCGGTGGCGAGGGCCGATAACGCCATTGCCAGCAGCTTAGGAAGAGGCGGGCGCGGAGGGAGCATCAAACAGCAGGCCGTACATCTCGCCGGCGATGTTATCGAGAGGGAAGACGTGATCGACGACGGCGGCGTCAACAGCGGCGCGGGCCATGCCGTAAATGGCGCTGGAGGCTTGGTCCTGAGCGACGGCCACTCCGCCGGCCTTCTTGATGGCGGCAAGCCCTTCGACTCCGTCATGCCCCATCCCTGTCATTATAACGCCGAGGCAGCGGGACCCGGCCACCGCAGCCATGCTCTTGAACATCACATCCGCCGACGGGCAAAACAGCAGCCCTTCCGGCTTGTCGCTCAGTTTCGATATTATCTTTTTCTGCGGAGTCCGGGCAATCGTGAGATGTTTTTTATCGGGAGCGAAATACACCGCGCCCGGCTCAAGCTGCTGCCCGTTTTCTGCCATCCTCACCGCTACCTCGCAACTATCGTTCAGGCGTTTGACTATCCCGTCCAGAAAACCGGGGATGATGTGCTGAACGACCAGAATGGGAGCCGGGAACGAGGCCGGGAGCAGAGGCACAAACCTGCCGAGAGCGTTCGGACCTCCTGTCGATATGGCTACCCCGACGATATCGAACCTGCGCGCGCCGTTCACATGGGACTGAAGGACTTCAAAATCCCGCCGCGCCGTCTCCGAGTCGAGCGCGTCCCGCATTGAAGAAATCCGCGCGGCAAGCTCTCTGACAGGCATCCGCGCAACCCGCGCCGACGCCGCATTCGTCAGCAACCGAGCCATTCTGTCTTTTTGAATGTCGGTCAGCGATGAGTATGGTTTTCCTTCGGGGACATTAAGCGCGCCCGCAGCTCCGAGAGCCAGCGCGTTCGAGACAGGGCCCCTCGACTTCTCCGGGTCTCGCGTGACGAGAAGCGCCGGGCGGGGCGACTCGAACATGATTCTGCACACCACCGGGGCGAGCGCTTCCGGGTCTTCATCCGCGTCGAGCAAAACCACCGAAGGCTGAAAACGCAACGCTTCGTCCGCCGGGGACTCGCCGGGCGCGGCGCGCAACGCGGCGAACCCGGCATCCTTGGCAAGCGCGCCGATAAACTTCCTCAAAGATTCGTCGCTCGTGGCGACGAGTATGTTCTTCTGTTTTTCCGCCATAACAACCGGCCGAGGCGGAGACGCCGCTTCCTTCTGGCGGCGGCGTCAGGAAAAGACCCGCGCGGACGCCTTTCAGCCGCCCTCCTCCACAAGCGACAGTCCCTTTTCCTTCGGAACCGTCTGCTCCGACATCTCGATTGTGAACTGAGAGATAACCTGTTCGAGATTGTTTACCGCGCCTTCGAGATACGAGGCTCCCTTGTTGACTTCGTTCGACTTGTTCGTCGTGTTGACGGCTATCTTGCCGACGTTCGACATCTTCTCGACTATCTTGTGGCTGGACTGCGACTGAAGCAGCGTCGCGTCCGTTACCCTCTGCGTCAACTCCATCATGTTCTCTATCTGTTTCTTGATGCGGTCGCCCTCGCCCTTCTGCTTGCGGGTGGCGTCCTGAATCTCCTGCGCCCGGACGTTGATGTTCTCCATCGCCAGTTCCATCTGGTTGCTGCCCTTGTCCTGTTCGCTGGTTGCGGACGTGAGTTGCGTGGAAATGCCGTTTAGAGTCTCGATAGCGTGAGAAATCTGATTGCCCGCCTTGCTCTGCTCGATGGTGGAATTCTTCACCTGCTGTGCGATTCCGCTGAGCTGATCGAACGCGCTCCTGACCCTGTTCGTGCCTTCCTGCTGGGAAATGGTGATGCCGTTCATGCCGTCGGCGACGCTGCCGAGGCGGGTCATCGCCTGTTTGACTTCCTCGCTGCTCTGAGTCTGCTTTTCAGTGGCAACCGAAATCTGTTTCATGTAAACGCCCGTGCGTTCGACGCTGGCGACGATGTCCGCGAGCGCCGTTCCGGCTTGGTCCGCGAGGTGCGTGCCCTTTTCCACTTCTTTTACGCCCTCGTCCATAGCGGAGACGGCCTTTTCGGTCTCCTTCTGAATGTTGCGGATGAGGCGCTCGATTTCCTTTGTCGCTTCGGTGGAGCGCTCTGCGAGTTTCTTGATTGAGGCGGCGACCACGTTGAACCCGCGGCCTTCTTCTCCCGCGCGGGCGGCCTCGATTGCGGCGTTCAGCGCCAGCAGGTTCGTCTGATCCGCTATCTCTCGGATGACGTTTATGATGTCGCCGATCTGCGCCGAGCTGTCGCCCAGTTCCCGTATCTTTCTGGCGGTGTCGCTGACCGTCGCCTTGATTCCCTTCATTCCTTCTATGCTCTGCTGAATCGATTTGCCGCCCGACTTTGCTATCCGGGTGGTTTCGTCGGACGCCGCGAAGGCTTGCTTGGCGTCGTTTGCCACGTCGCCCACCGACGATATCAGCACCTCGATGTCCACCATCGCGTGCTTGAGCGAATTGTTCATCACGTCCATGCTTCGCGTCATCTCGTTGATGGACGCCATCATCTCGTCCACCGTGCCCGACGCGTCGTTCACCGACTTGTCCATCTCTTTCGCGTTGAGGGAGACTTCCTCAATGGAGGCGAGCATTTCCTGAATGGTCGAAGACGTCTCCTGAACCGCTTCGGCCATGACGGTGGAACTGTTGTGAACCTGAGCGGTGGAGGCGGACATCTGGGCGATGACCGCAGTGGTGTTCGACACTTGGCTCGTGAGGTCGGCAACCGATTCGTCTATCTTGAAGATGGCCTCGATAAGGTTGTCCACCGACCCGGCGGTGTCCCTGACCGAAGAATTCATCGCCTTCGAGTTGTCCGCTATCGTGTCTATCGCCGAAGTGAGCTGCTGGATGCTGTTCGTCACGTCGTTTATCGAGTCGGACTGCTCCTGCGTGCCGCTTAGGATGGACTGCGCGCCCTGCGTTATCTGCACCGAACTTTTGTTCACACGCACCGTCGTCTTGTTCATGTTCTCCAGCATCGAGTGGAGCTTCTGCGACATGTCGCTGAGGCTGTTGAACAGATGCCCTATCTCACTGTGTTCGGTCACTATCCTGTTAGGTTTGAAAACAAGTTTCTTTGTCAGGTCTCCGTTGGACAGCAATTCGGCGAACTCCGCGCAACGGTAAAGCGGGACTGATATGTTCTTCGTAACCATCGGAATAGTGATGACGCTTAGCGCTATCACGATGCCGATAACGCAAAGAATAATCAGCGGGATCACAGTCCCAGCGATGTCCTGTTTATGTTTGAGTTCGGTTCTATTGACGGTATTCGCCTTTGCGAGCGCTCCGAGGATGCTGGACATCGTCTCGATGTCTTCTGTGAAACCGCTCTTTTCGACCTCGCGGTTGGCGGCGTCGTAATCGCCGTTCTCGGACATCTTCAATATCTTGTCGCCTGACGCCTTGTAGCGCTTGAACACGCCCTGAAACTCTTTAACGCTCTTGACGTCCTGATCCGACTTGGCGGAGACGCCGAGTTGCTTTACCATCGTCTCCATCTCGCCGCGCGCCTTGAGGTATGCCGGAGTCGGGTCGTCGCCTATGCCGACATAGTCGAGAAACGTCCTGTCCAGAGACAGTATGAGCGGTCCCTGCGCGTTCGTCAGCTTGTCCAACTCGCGAACCGCGTCCTTTGTGTCCCCGTAGATCATGCTTCTGGACAATTCCAGAGTGACCGTTTTATATTGCTGCCAGATGCCCAAGAAACCCAGTCCCACAATCCCCGACAGGGCGAAAACTAGGCCTCCGAACCATGCGAACAGCTTCCTTCTCAATCCATGCTTGCGTTCCATACAAAGCCACCTCCGTTTTTCATGAATACTTGCCGAGCATCTCTTTTGCTATATTTATCGCTTTAACGATATCCACCGTTATTAGAACTAGCGCCTCGTGTTTGCAGAGGCCGGTGACGTATTCCGCGCCGAGGCCCGAAAGCGACGGCGGCGGCGGTTGGAGCGCTGAGAAATC
The DNA here is from genome assembly GCA_002069885.1 of bacterium ADurb.Bin236. Classification (GTDB taxonomy): domain Bacteria; phylum UBP15; class UBA6099; order UBA6099; family UBA6099; genus UBA6099. The sequence goes on from MWCD01000046.1 coordinate 23,266, forward strand.
C
>MWCD01000047.1 GCA_002069885.1 bacterium ADurb.Bin236
AGCCGGACCTGTCCGGGCTTGAGGCCGCTCGATTCGCGCGCGCGCGGCATCAGGGTTGGCGGCGGTGTCGAACTGAACCACTCCCGTGGGCAGCCCGCCATGTTTGGCCGCCTTCGGCGCGGACGAAAGAGGGCTTGCCGCGACCGCCAGCGCCGCCGCCAGCGCAAATGCCGCAGCTTTCGCAGCCGTCCCTTTCTCTTTTATCCTTATCCGACTCATCAATGCCGTTTTCCGCGCCGGGCGCGCGCTCGTCAGCTTATCAGCTCGTAGTTGTCTTTTAAAATCAGCTTTGCTCTGTTGTACCCGCTGTTGACCAGTTTCCTCATGTAGTGCGGGAATATGTTGAAGTGGTCCATCCAGAAAATTTCGGAAGACGAAGGGAAGTACAGATACTGAAGGTCGAGGTCGATTTGCAGGATTTCGCACACCTTGTCTTTGAGGAATCCGGTGAGCGCCTTCTTGGCTTTTCTGCGGTCGCCCGTCCTCATATCTTTCAGAATCACGTCCAATTCCTTCTGAAAGTCCGGCGACGAGAAATAGTCGAACACCTGCCGCCTTATCGTATGCGCCTGCCAAGAGGATCGGATTTTCTGCGCGACCATTATATAGACCGATTGCAGGAAGATGCTGAAGAAGCCCGACCGCGTCAGCGAACCCCAACGCTCGTCGTATTGGTACGGCTCCAGCGTGTGGGAGATGATTATGAGGTCGGCGCCGTTCTCGCGGGGCACGCCCGTGCTGAGCGTTTTCTTAACCTCTCCGTCAATGAAAAAGAGCTTTTCGCCCTCGACGGTTAGAAGTTTGGGGCGGTATATGCCGGGCAGGGAGCAGGACGCCGCGCAGGCCGCCGATATCGGCACGCTGTCTATCCAGCGGTCTTCCCACGGGTCGGTGGTGAACGGCGAGCGCTTCGGCCCGAATATCGCCTTCCTCGGCCTGTCCAGTTCGGTTGCTATAACGTAAAAATCTATCCCGCGTTCCCTCTTCAACTGGTGGAAATCGTTTATTTCGAGAATGTCTTCCAGATACTTTTGAATCCTGTCAGTGTTGGAAAGCGCGGGGAATCTGATAATCTCGCGCAGGAAGTTTTCGAGGCCGAAATAGTTGACGTCGCCGTAGTCGGAGAGGATGCGCTCATAGCCCGCCTCGATGTCGCCCGTCCTGAGAAATTCCGGGATGAAGGAGCGCGCGTACTCGCCGATGTCGTTGAGCAGGTCGGCGAACCTGCCGATGTCGGCGGCGTCCTTGACTTTTGCCGCAAGCTCGTGGAAGTCCGGGATGTTCGGCGGCAGCACGTCGTAGTAAGAAAGGCCCGTCATTTTTCCTTTTTCGCGGGGAGCGAAGTTGACGAAGTGCTGGATGAACTCCTTTTCGTCGAGGAAGCGGGCGATAGTGTCGTAAGAAAAATTGTTGCAGGCGAAAGCTCCGAAGAGAGAGCCGGCGCTGGAGCCGACCACCTCGACAATCTCGTGCGGGCGGCCGTAGCCGCGCAACCCGATGCCTTCCTCTTCGAGAGCCTTGATTACTCCCAGATGATACCACAGGGCTTTCGCCGCGCCCCCGCTGCCGACGAACGCGATCCTCTTTTTCGACCTCAGGTCGATAGTTTCCCTGTCGCCGTCCGTCCTGTTGATATACTGGTTGATTTGTGCGGCTATGGCGTTCACCTCGCAAGCTGAAACTGCGCGCGGCTAACATGCGGTCCTCGCCGCGTCCCTCTTATGTTACCTTATTATGCCATGCCCGCGCAACAAACGGAAAAGACGCCCGTATTCCCCGCCTCGCCCCCCGGACTCGCCGGCGGGCAATTTGCGAACCGTCCGGATGAAAAACGACATGCGGGAATGAATACACAGGCATCGCCGTGGGGACGACCCGCTGGGTCGCCCGGATGACTAGAAACAGGCACCTATTAACGATGTTGGAAGGAGCGAAAAGAGGGTACAGGCATCGCTGGGAAGCGCGCTGCCAGTCCCCCCCTTTTTGCGCTTGTGTATTGGCAACGATGAGTATATTTATAAAAACAGGCGGCATTCGGCGATGCCGCCCTACACTATAAAACAAACACAATGATAAAGTTTTCACTTATGAATGTTTGATGATTACGCTGTCGGGGTCAGATGAAGATTTCTTTTTTTGCGGAGGCGGATTCGGCGGAGGCGTGGAGGACTTTCAGGGCGCGGGCATGCGCGCGGATGTCCGGGCCGGGCGCGCCGCCGCGCGCGACTCTTGACGCGAAATGCGCCGCGGACTCTTTGAGCGCGGACGCCCACGACACTTCCATCCCGCTCCCGATTCCCATGGAGTAATACTTTTTGCCTCTCCGCACTTCGATCCACGGGGTTTCGGTCATCTTTCCGTAGAAATGGTTCATCCAGATGATGCCGTCCGTGCCAGCGGTCTCGATGGAGAAATCGCACGGGTAGGCGTCCGCGCGGATGTCCGCTTCCGGGGAGTACGTCAGCTCGAACACGCCGTATCTGCCGGGGTCTTTGAATTTGCAGCAGACCATCCCCTGTCCGCCGCGCTTCATGTCCATCGGGTTAAGGTACGCGATGACAGACTCGATGTCTCCGAAGAGGTGGATGGCGATGGCGAAGCAGTCGAAGCAGGGGTGAAGGAGGTAGTTGGAGGAAGCGAGGATGGATTTCAAAGGGTCGAGAGAGCCGCCGCCGACGATATTGACGCGGAATCTGGCGGCGCATATTTCGCCTATCTCCATAGAGTCGACGAGGTGTTTGAGTTTGACGATGGGCTGGAAGAAGAAGGCCTCGTCGTCCACGCGAAGGAAGGCTTTGCCCCGACGCGCGGCGCGTTCGAGGGCTGCGGCGTCCTCCGGGGTTTCCGCCAGCGGTTTGCGGATGGAGACGTGTTTGCCGGAGAGCAACAGAGATTCCGCGGCGTCCGTCCTGCCGTCGAAGGAGAGCATTTGAGCGGCGTCCACGCGGGAGGCCAGTTCGCCGATGTCTGAGGCGGGAGAGCCGAGTCCGAGCGCGGACGCGTTGGCGGCGGCTTTCTTGGGGTCGGGGTGGTAGTAAACGACGGACGAGACGGCGGGCGCTGATTTTAACGCGGAGGCGGAGAGGGCCAGTTCAGGGCCTTCTCCCAAGATGCCGACGCGTACCTTGCGGGTCTCCCGTCTGCCGGCGGCGGATATCCCGCCGAGTATGTCTTCAAGAATCGTCATAGTCCGCGCGTTCCTCGCGCTCACCAATCGTAAACGTAGTTTATAAGGTAGCCCCTGATGACGGATTTGATTTGAGAGGGTCGCGCGTCGAAGATAATCTTGCGGAGCGCGTCCGAATCCGGCGGGCCGATCCTGAAGAATTCCTCCATCTCGGCAAGCCGCATCATCATTTCTCCGCCGTCCTTGGGGTTTTCCGGCATGGCGCGGGCGATGTCCTTGATGGTCTTCATCGTGGCCGCCAGAACATGGTCGGGCAGCCGCATTGCTCCCGTCATCGCCGCGTATATAAACTCCGTCTGAATTTTCAGGAGCTTTTCTCTCATTTGTTCAGCTCCGCTATAACGTCGTCCGTCAGGTCGTCGGGCCGGATTTCGCCGCGAGTCTTTCCGGCGATTATGCAGGCGTAGGCGAACTGGACGATTTTCTTGCCGCGCTCGCCTGTGAGCAGAGGCTCCCCGCCGAACCGCACGCATTTGGCGAAATGTCTGGTGGAGTCCGCGAAGCTGTCCTGCCAGTCGGCGCGGATGTCGTCGAAAAGAATCCTGCGGCCGCCTTTGACCAGCGTAAGCGCGGGAGCGTCAAGCATCTGCGCCGAACACCTCGTTATCGAGATCGACCCTTTCGAGCCGGTTATGTCTATCCGCTCGTCTGCGGAGAAATAGTTTGATTTGTTGTAAAGGTTCGGGCTGAGTCCGAGGTCGAACACGCCGAGGCAGTCGCTGTTTTTGTATCGCCACATGAGCGCGCCCGGCATGTCCGCGTACGCGAACGACCTGTCAACCCATCCGCGCACAACGTCGATGTCCCCTATCAGGTCTACCGCTTGGGACAGCTTGTGGTATCCATCGTCGAATATGGCCTGACCCATCCCTTTTTCCACTTCGAGCATGTGCCAAAGCTCGACTGACAGCGGGTAGTAGCGCGCGCCGAACATGCAGGTTCCCAGCTTGAAGCGGACGGTGAGCGGCTCGCCGATCTCGCCGGCGGCCACCAACTCTTTCGCTTTGACGTACGGCGGATAGAAGACGAAGTTCTCGAACACTTTTAGCATGACGCCGTTGCGCCGGGCGGCCTCTATCATCCTGTCCGCTTCGGCAAGCGAGTTGCACATCGGTTTCTGCACGGAGACATGTTTGCCCGCGTTCGCCGCCGCGATAACCATCTCGCAGTGGAGGTGGTGGGGAGTGAGTATCTCGACGATGTCGATGCTTGGGTCGGCGAGCAGTTCTTTGAAGTCGGCGTAATGTTTGCGGGGGGACCAGCAGTCGACGCAGGCGCAGACTTTTTCTTCCGCGCAGTCGCACACCGCGTAAAGCTCGCAGTCCGGGTTGTCCACGTAGCCGGGCATGTGGAGGCGGGAGATGTCGCCGAGGCCGACGACAGCCGCGCGAAGTTTTCGCTTCGCGGATTTTGCGCCGCCGCGCGCGCTCCCGGACTTCGGGGCGGCCGTCGCTGCTTTTTTGCCTGCGGCCTTGCCGCGCGGCGAAGAGGCGCTTTTCTTGCTTTCCGGCATGTTCCGCCCGCCTTTCAGGCTTTTAACATAACACCAAACATAGATAATCACAACCGTTTTTTCCGCGCCAGACGCAACGCGCGCGCGCAGGCGGAAAAAACCGCGCTTTATCAAAAACCTTCAGAAAAAGACTGCGACAAACTGTTCGTGTCGGTTTAAATGACTTTCGTTTTTATTGCGTTTTTTCCGTTGTTTTTGACTTCATACATCAGACTGTCGGCTTCTTTTATCATTTCGTTCACGGAGAAAGGAGGTTTGGAGAAGGTGATAACGCCGACGCTGAACGAGACCGGCCATCGGTTGGCGCTCATCGTCGCGTCCAGCTTATTCTTTATCCTGTTCGTGGCTTTTTCAGCGCCGCCGTGGTCAGTGTCCGGAAACAGGATGGCGAATTCATCGCCGCCCATCCTCGCTATAGTGTCAATGCTCCTCAACTCCTGTTTAACAGCGTGGACGACCATCGAAAGAAGCTTGTCTCCCGCGCTGTGGCCGAGGGTGTCGTTGACGCCTTTGAAATTATCCACGTCGATGTACACCGCCGAAAGGGGCGTTCCGCGCCTGCGCATCTTTTCAATTTCGATTTCGGCGGTTTCGAAGAAAGACCTTGAGTTTTCGGCGCCTGTCAGAGCGTCTGTTCGAGAAATCGACTTCTCTTTTTCCAAAGCTCTTTTCACAAGGGCAAGCAGATACGAGCACACGAGAAAGAAACCTAACCTTACGAACGCGTTCCAGTAAGGGATAAGAAAATGAGGATATTGAAGTGGGTCTAGTTTTTCTGCAATGAACCAAGATGCCGCGCAGAACAGAGCCAGACAGAATCCGGCTGCGCGCCCCGCAAACCATGTAGCGAGCATCACCGGAATCAGATAGAAAATGGAGAATGCCAGATACGGGCCGGTGAGGAAATCGGTGGCGCCTATAAAAACTGCAAGGGAGAAGCCCCCCGCAATAACCGCTATGGGATTGTGTTTTCCGTTTCCGTTTGTTTGAATAATGTCGGTTGACTTCATAAAATGCCTCTTGTCATATCTTTTGTCGTCAGGCGAATATGAAATGCGGACCGGCCGCGACCATTCTCCTCTTAAACGTCTCAAGGAGTTTTATCTGAACTATAGGAACGTATCTGATGGCGTCGGGCGCGATCTTGTGCGCCACCGAGTCGCGGGACGCGCGCGCCGTAAGCAGGCATGATTCTCCGAACACGACGCTTTCCTCTCCGTAAAAATCCCCTTCGCCGATGACGTCCACGACCCTGCCATTAGAGGAGACCTCGACTTGACCCGATTCAATCAGGAACAGGCCGCCCTCTTTGCCGCAGTCCAGCGGCGTTTCGCTCTTAAGCTCCGTCCGGATCATCGATTGCGATATCCTGCTTTTAAGCGGGCAAGAAATGCGCTCGCCGAACAGCCATGTGTTCTGTAGGAACTGCCTGTTGGCTATGTCTTTTTTCACATCATCGAAAAGACCGTTCCTCTTGAGGAATTCGATGTACAGGCAGGAGGGAATCCTGATTGTTTTCACATAGCTTATCGCGCGGAAAGAGCCTCTGGCTTCGGACTCCAGAATACCCGACAGCTCGCCGGCCATCGCGCCCGAAGTGAGTTTGTTGTTGACGCCTGAATCCGGGGCGATGAATTCGAGAAGCCCGGAAAGAATGAAGAATATATTCTTGTTTGCTTCGCCTTTATGGACGAGCATGGCCCCCGGATTGAATGAATCTATGGGGCAGTTCGTAAGCATCCTTATCTCGTGCGGCGGAGCGGAAGGGAAGAAAGACTGAAGATGCCTGAAAGCGATGGCTTTGGAGTAGTCCTGATCTGCGGGAATTAGCACGTCAGCGGCTCCGAAGGTGGAGTTTTCTCCTATCTCCTTCTGGCTGTCGGTGAATGGCTGCGAGGTGTGGCTGAGGATGGTTTTTTCAGACTTGTCCCCTATGAAATCTTCCGGCTCTCCGTGAATCATCCCGCCGCCGACGTCTATCTTTTTCAGGTCTGCGGGTTTGAGATACTCCTTCTTTATCCGCTCGAAATACTCGCGGGTGACGCCGCTCTTTGAATCGTCGTCCGTGACCATTCCCCCCAGAACTTTGAACGATGTGATGTCCGCGAGGTGGGCGTAGGTTTTATAGCCGCTTTCCCACAAAACCCTGAAGAGCATCGTGGTTGTCTCCACCGGATGGGGCGAACACATAGGCATGACTTCTAGGCCGTCGATGTTGTTCCATTTGCCGGCTTCGAGGTCTTTGGTTTCAAAATATTTGTCGAAGAGCGACTCCTCCATTGACGCGAGGACGCAGAGTTTCTTAACGACAGATTTGCGCACCAGCGGGGTGGCGTAATATTTGATTCTGTGGTCGGAGCGCATAAGAACGGTGAGGCCGTTGAAATGATCGTCATGCGAGTGGGTGTGGAATATTCCTTCTATCTCGCTCACCCCGATGCCGAGCGACTGCAGGCTGTGCAGAAGGTTCGGCCCGGCGTCTATCAGATATATCTTCCCTTGAAAAGTCACTATCGAGGCCATGCACGGGCGGTTTATATCCCATCCGTCTCCTTCGCCCGAATGTATCACCGAGAAATACTCCCTGCGCGCCTCATGGAATCCAAGATGGTATGACGGCTCGTACTCTTCGTTCTTGTCCAAATTGATATTGACCGTCACGGATTCCTCGCCGCGAGAAAATTCAAACACGTTGATGGCGGCTCGGCGGATGAATGTTCCCGGCTTGATTTCCACAGGCTCCGTTCCAAGAAAAACTGTTTCCAGAAGTTCTTCGGTGCGTTTTATATTGTCAAACGCGAACCTTTTTTTCAGGCGCATCATCTGCGCGGCTTCTTCTTTGGAAACTCCGGCGTCCAATATTTCCTCTTCTGAAATCAGGCCGTAGTTTCCCCGGTAGATATATTCCGCTTGCGCTTTCACTTCTTCCTCCAGCCCGATCAGCATCGGTTTTGCTCCGGTGTTGTTCGGGTGGTTCGGTATTATGAGGCCCTGTTTATAGAACATCTGCAGAACGGGGAACTCGGCAAGGTTGGAAAAGCGCTCGTTTTGGAAAGGCAGGTCGGACAGCAGTATGGCGTTCGGCCCGGTCTCGCAGGCGACTCCGTTTTTTTCCTCAAGACGCACGAGTCCCTTCTTTATCAGATGTTTCACGGCGTCCGCCGGGCATCCGCAGAGAATCCTCAAGTCCGACTCCGGTATCTCCACCCAGTATATCCCCGAAGCGACTTTTATCTTCTTCATAAAAGCCTCCGAAAACATGATTAAACAAATATTATTCTTGATTATTTTAAATATAGCGCGGCCATACCACAATAGCCGAAAAAAAGCGCCGCGCCGAACCGGGCGGGATGGCATTATCCGCGCGACGGGGTATAATATCCAAGCGGATCGCCGGAGGCGGAGTGGATTCTGTTCGATAAACTGTTCCATATCTGTCAATTTAACGCAACCGGCAGCGCGCTACGGAGAGGCGGTTGCTTGTGAAATTTGAAGAACTGGGTTTGAGAGAAGAAGTGATGAAGGGCGTCAGAAGCTGCGGGTTCGCGGAGGCGACGCCTATTCAGGAAAAGATTATCCCCCCGGCGATAGAGGGGAAGAACGTGCTGGGGAGCGCGCAGACGGGGTCGGGCAAAACCGCCGCGTTCATATTGCCGATGCTGCACAAACTCTCCGAGGGCGGGAGCGGGCTGAGGGGGCTTGTTCTGGAGCCGACGCGGGAGCTGGCCATTCAGGTGAACAGCGTGGCGGCGGAACTGGGCGCTGGCACGGGGCTGAAAAGCGTCGTGTTGTTCGGGGGCGCTCCGCTTTCTCAGCAGGTGTCGAAAATACGCGCCGGGGCGGACATCGTGGTCGCCACTCCCGGACGGCTCATAGACCTTGCTTGGAACGGTTATCTGGATTTCACGGATATCAAGTTCTTCGTGCTCGACGAGGTGGACCGCATGTTCGATATGGGGTTCATCGACGACGTGCGGAAAATCATATCGTTCCTGCCGGAGGGCGGATACCAGAAGATGTTCTTCTCGGCGACCATACCGCCGGAGGTGGCTGCGCTGATAGACCAGTTCCTCGAAGACCCGGTCGAGGTGTCCATCGGGCGCAGGTCGAAACCCGCCGAGGGCATCTCACACGAGTTGTACTATGTCGAGGCTCGCGACAAAATCAAGGCCCTCGTCCGCATCCTCAAAACGAGAGACATCAGCTCCGCGATTGTCTTCACCGAGACGAAACACGGCGCGGACAAGTTGTTCGATTTATTGACGAAAGAAAACATAACAGCCGTGCCGTTCCATTCAGGGTTCGATCAGGTGAAAAGATACGACACGCTGAAAAGGTTCCGGAGCGGAAGGATAAAGATACTGGTGGCGACGAACGTGGCGGCGCGCGGGCTGGACATCACGGGCATCTCGCACATCTTCAACTACGACGTGCCGCGGATGTGCGAGGACTACGTGCACCGCATCGGAAGGAGCGCGCGCGCTGACGCCACCGGGGTGGCCATTACTTTGGCCTCTCCGGACGAAGTCGGCAGCCTCCGAAGAATCGAACAGCTTATCGAGATGAAGCTGCCTGTGATGAGCATCGACGGCGTGACGCTGAGCGAGGTTCCGGAACGCAGGCGCGGGGGCGGCGGGGCAGGAAGAAGGGGTGGCGGAGGTCGCGGGCCTCGAAGCGGAAGCGGCGGCGCTCCGGGCGGTGGAAAACCCGGCGGGCGCGGACATGGCGGGCGCGGCGGCGGCGGCGGCCCGAAACCGGCCTCGTCGCGGCCTTAAAATCGCCCCGGTTCGTCGGCTCTATCGACGAATCCGGGTTGAAAATACTGACTCTTTTAAGGAGGGAACTATGGCGGCGAATTCTTTTTTAAAAAAAGGCGACATCGCTCCGGATTTTTCCATCGAGGACGCTTCGGGCGCGACTTTCTCGTTGTCCGCGTACAAGGATAAGAAAACCGTCGCGCTGGTGTTCCTCAGGTACGCGGGCTGCCCCATCTGCCAACTCGCTCTTCAGGACCTCAAAAAAGCATACGCCGGATTCGAGGCGAAGGGAGCGGTCGCGGCCGTGTTCGTGCAAAGTCCGCGAGAGCGGGTGGCGGAGGCGGCGTCCGAGTTCCCGTTCCACCTTATCCCCGACCCGGAGGGGGAAATATACGGGATATACGGCGTGGGCAGCGGCGGACTGGACGCTCTGCTGGCTCCCAAAACTATCGCCGCCGGCATCAAGGCTACCCTTAAAGGCCACATGCAGGGCAAAATGGAGGGCAACGCGTGGCAGTTGCCGGGCGACTTCGTGGTGGGCCGCGACGGCAGAATTATCTTGGCGCGGGTCGGCAAAAACATGGGCGACAACCTCCTGCCCGAACAAATACTTTCTTACATCTGAATAAACGAAGAAAAAGACAGTGAGCAAATAGAAACTATTAGAAGAGTTCTCTTTGAACCTCTTGAATAAAAACGCTCTGCCGCTGTCGCATGTCACCAGAGGATAATCAGCTTGCCGCCTTCGACGGGTTTTCCTTTTATTTTTTCCATGTGCCTGAGAGCGGCCAGCTCTCTTTCAAGTTGAGATAATTTGATTTGCAGCATGTCGGCGAGCGCCTCCGGGCTGCACCCCCCTGTTTCCTTCAGGATGGAAAGGATATTCTGCTGGACCTCGTTGAGTTCCGGGCCTGCGCCGCCTTTGCCGACGCATGATTTTGCGGTGTGAACCGCCCACGGATCGCATGCCTTCGCGGGAGAGACGGCGTCGATGTAACAATCCTCGCAGACAGTCCGTCCGTGGAGCTCCATCTTTTCGTTTTCCGGAATATCGGCTCCGCATTTTTCGCATTTCACAAACTCAACCTCCGATCAATGTGCTACTGGATAAACGCATTCATGCCGGGCGGGCGGCCAAGAAAACGGAATCGCACATGTCGGGATGTTTCAGGCCGAGCCTGTAAAGAGCCTCGATGTGCGCCTCCGTCAGGAATCCCCGGCTGAGAAGCTGATTCAACTGAAAATCGGCCAGCGGCTTGAATATCACTCCGGATTTCTCCAGTATTTCAAACCCTTCGGCGCGCAGTCCGGCAACGGCGGATTCGAAGTCGTATGTTCTTCTGTGCCCGTGATGGATATCGTTTTCGGTAAGCCCCTCAAGGCTTTGCAGCAGTCCCATCTCAAGAGCCAGCCTGCGGGAAAACGCTTGGTTGTTGGGCACGACGACGAACAGCAACCCGCCCGGCTTCAAAGCCTTGCGTATCATGCGCAGAACGACTCCCGGATCGATAACGTGCTCGAAGACATAGTTGGCGAAGACGAAGTCGTATATGCCGTCCGCTGCGTAGTCCTCGAAGAGCGTCTTAATGAAAGAGACGTTCGGGAGGTTCAACTCCTTGCATTTGTCAATGAAAGCCGCCGAACCTTCGATGACGTCGAGATGATTCACAATTTTCGAGAGCAGCTCGGTTTCAAAACCGTCGTGGCAGCCCAGTTCGAGAGCGGTTCCCCCGGCGGCGGGCATAAGGCGTTTGGAGGCCTCGAAGATCAGCCTTCTTTTGATGTTGTGATAGGGGATGTCTTCGACGTAAGTGCCGCTCACGCGCTCCAAGAAGGCTGTTTCGCCCGCATGGCTCGCGGAGCCGTTCGCGTCGATATTCGATGAATCGTCATGTTTTTCCATAATAGTTTCCTTCGGCGCAGTCGCGGGAGACCGGCTGAACGGGCCGAGATTCCCCGCTGGTTTTTCGTTTCGGTTCCGGGCCGCTGATGAATGCCGAATGACAACAAGCGCGGCTGGCGGGCTTATTCGAAATAAGAGGCGCGGGAGCCTTCGGACTCCCAGACGTCGACGCGGGACACGCGCGCGCGCCCGTCGTTGAGTCTGGCGGAAAGCTCGGCATAGAAATGCTTGGCCAAGTTTTCCGCGCTGGGGTTGATGGAGTCGAAAGGCGGGACATCGTTGATAAGGGTGTGGTCGAGACGGTCGGCGGTCTCCTCGAGCGCGGCCTTCAGGATTTTGAAATCGACCACCATGCCGAGGCGGTCCAGTTCCGTGGCGGCGACATGCGCTTTCACCTTCCAGTTATGCCCGTGAAGAGCCTCGCAGCGGCCTTCGTACTCGCGAAGGCTGTGCGCGCTTGAGAACGTGGTTTCTTTGCTGACCTCGTACATTTCGCTCTCTCCAGTAATGGGGGCGGGGCTTTGGGGTGGCGCGAACGCCGCCGCGCCTCGCCCGACTTTCAGTCCAGTTTCATGTGTTCGTAATCGACGTTGAAATCCTTGATGATGAGGGCGGCCTCTTCCGGGTCGTCGGTGACGTGGAACAGGTCGAGGTCGTCCTCGTTGATGAATTTCTCTCTGAGCATTTCCTTTTTAATCCAGCGCACCAGCCCGGCCCAGTAGTCCGCGCCCATGAGGATGATGGGACATTTGTGGATTTTCTCCGTCTGGACGAGCGTGAGAGACTCCATAAGCTCGTCCATGGTGCCGAGACCGCCGGGCATGACGATGATGCCGTGGGTGTATTTGAGAAACATTACTTTGCGGACGAAGAAGTAGTGGAAGTCGATGTGGGTTTTGACGTAGGGGTTGGCGCGTTGTTCGAAGGGGAGGAGGATGTTGAGGCCGATGGACTCGCCGCCCGCTTCCGAAGCGCCCTTGTTTGCGGCTTCCATGAGGCCGGGGCCGCCGCCGGTGACGACTCCGAAACCCTGCCGGACCATCTCTTTAGCGGTTTTGACGGTGAGTTTGTAGTAGGGGTCTTTAGGTTTGCTGCGGGCGGAGCCGAAGATGGTCACAACCGGGCCGACTTGTGACAGGGTGTTGAAGCCGTCGACGAACTCCGCCATAATCCTGAACACTCGCCAAGTGTCTTCGGCCACAGTGCTTTCGATGTGCGACATGCCGCGATCTCCTTTTCGACAAATATGCTTTTGATATATTAAGCGGAAACAGGTCGGCGGGCAAGGAAGCCGCGGCGGGAGCGCGCTATTGAATTTTTGAGAGAATATATATACAATCAGTTCGGCGCGCGGGGGAAGTCGGCGCGGAGAAGCCGCGCGGCGCCGCCCGCCACTTGCATTTTAGGAAAAGACAATGGGCCTGTTAGACAGGATAAAAAGCAAGAAAAAAGTATTCATCATAGACAACGAAGACAGTCTGCGAAAGCTGTTGAGGGCGAGGCTGTCGCATGCGGGATATGACATAGTATCGACGGAGAACGGGAACGACCTGTTGGAGACGATAAGGAAGAGTTCGCCGAGGGTGACGCTGATAGACGGGGAGATGCCGGGGGGCGCGGCGCTTGAGGCGCTGGCGCGGATAAGGGCGGACAAGAAGCTGAAAGCGGTCAAGGTGTTCATGCTCGCGGACGAGAGCCAGATAGAATCGATAGAGCGGGCGATCAATCTCGGAGTGGACAACTACATAGTGAAGCCGTTCAACCCCGCGGACGTGGTCGAGCGGATAAAAAAGGCTACTTGACCGGGCGGTGTCGCGGAATGGCGATCGCTGAGGAAATGGCCGGGAACGGCAGGCGAGCGACGCGGGTCGGCCCCGTCGGCGCGAGCTTTTCCGGCGCGCGCGTCAGGTTGCGGCTCGGCATCGCGATCCCGGTGCTGATGACGCTGCTCGTGCTCGGCACGGGCTGGGTGATTCTGGACATGAACACCCGCGAGCTTCTGGGCAAACCGACCCCTCTCACGGTGGAAAACTATCAGAAGGCCGTGGAAAAAGCCATTGAGCACACTACGATCGCGGTGGTGGTCGGCGGAGCGTTTTCCCTGCTGGTCGGGCTTGCTCTAGCGTACGCGATAACAGCCCCGCTCAGGCGGCTGGCAGGGGGCGCGGCTTCCATCGCCGGCGGCGATCTGTCCCGCTCCATTCAAGTCGGCGGCGACGGCGAAATAGCCATGCTCGGCTCCGCTTTCAACAACATGCTCGCCTCCATAAACAAGTACCTGCTGCAAACGATGTCCGGCGGCGTGGTGACGATTAACGAAAAGGCCCGCATCACCGCCGCCAGCGCGGACGCAGAAGTCATCCTCGGCGTCAATTCCCGCGATCTCATCGGGAGGCACATCACCGAGATGATCCCGGACATCAAGGAAAACCGCCAGTTCCACACCTTGATTAAGGAAACACTCGAAAAGCGGGCCACTTTCGTCGGCAAGGAACTGGCAATAACGACTGAGAACAGGGAGGCGATCCCTGTTTCGATATCTACCTCATACCTTAGGGACTCGCATGACACGCTGATCGGGCTGATAATCTCATTCGACGACGTGAAAAATCTCAGGAAGATACAGGATCAGATGCAGGTGGTGGACAGGCTGACGACTCTCGGCGGACTGGCGGCGGGCATCGCGCATCAGGTGAGGAACCCGCTGTGCTCGATCCGGGGGCTGGCCCAGTTGCTGAAGGAGAACGCGGAGCCTGACTCGTCCCTGTGCGACTATTCGGACGTGATACTCAGCGATGTGGACCGGATAGACAGGGTAATAGACCGTCTGCTGAGGTTCATCCAGCCGACGTCTCAGGGCTGGAGCTACGAGTCTTTGAACGACGTGGTGGACGACACGCTGCTGTTGGCGAAGCACGAGATACGGAACAAGAGCATCGAGTTGGACGTCAGGCCGGGTGAAGGGCTTCCTAAGATAATGTGCCAGAGGGAAAATCTGATGCAGGCGATAATGAACCTGCTCGTGAACGCGTTTCAGGCGATAGAGTCCCGCGGGCTTGTGAGGGTGGAGACGTCGTTTGCCCCTGCAGAGGGTGGAGAGGAAGGCTCGATAGTCCTGAAAGTGACAGACGACGGCCCCGGAATAGCCGACGCGGACATGGCGCGGATATTCGAGCCGAGTTTCACGACCAAGGACGACGGATCAGGTTTCGGGCTGTCGATAACGAGGCAGACGGTGGAGGCGCACGGGGGACGGATAAGGGTGAGAAACAGGCCGGAAAGCGGCGCCGAGTTCACCATATGGCTGCCAGTCAGGAGCGGAGAGGCCCGGCAGGCCCGGCGAGCGGAGGAGGAATCGGCAAGTGCATAAAGTGCTCATCGTGGACGACGAAAAGAACATGCGGTTCTTCCTGAAAGAGGCTCTTGTGAAAGAGGGCTACGAGGTGACCACCGCCGAGAACGGGCTGGAAGCCCTTGAGGCGGTATCCTGCGGCAGCTTCGACTGTGTGCTGCTGGACATGAGGATGCCGAAGATGGACGGCATACAGACGCTGGAGCGCCTGTTGGGAAAAACCCCGGACACGCCGGTCATAATGATGACCGCGTACGGTTCCCGCGAGGTGGCGATGGACGCCGTAAGGCTGGGGGCTTACGACTATTTCACGAAGCCTTTCGACATCAACGAGATGCGCGTGGTTGTGAAGCGGGCTCTGCAGAAACAGAAGCTGGAAGACGAGATACGAAAGCTGAAGGGCAAACTGGACAAAAAATACGACTACGAGGGAATAATAGGAAAAAGCGAGGAGATGCTGGAAGTCTTCGACCTAGTGTCGAAGGTCGCCAAGAACGACATCACGGCGATGATATACGGAGAGAGCGGCACGGGCAAGGAGCTGATCGCCAATATCATCCACCATAAAGGGCCGAGGAAAGATTTTCCGATGGTGAAAATCAACTGCGCCGCCATACCGGAGACGCTGCTGGAGAGCGAACTGTTCGGATATGAAAAAGGGGCGTTCACAGGAGCAACGCAGAGGCGGCTAGGCAAGTTCGAGCAGGCGGACGGCGGCACTCTCTTTCTCGACGAAATAGGCGACATGAGCCTTATGACCCAAGCGAAACTGCTGCGCGCGCTCGAAGAGAGAAAGGTGCAGCGCCTCGGCGGCAACGAGGTCATATCCGTGAACATCAGGATAATCGCCGCGACGAATCAGGACCTGCCTAAGGCGGTGCACAACAGGACTTTCAGGGAAGACCTCTATTTCCGGCTGAACGTGGTTCCGATATTCCTGCCGCCGCTGAGGGCGAGGCGCGGAGACCTCCCTCTGCTTATTGACCATTTCATAGCCGAGAACAACTCCCGGCTCGACAAGAGCGTGCGCGGGGTGTCCGCGTCGGTGATGAAAAGGATGCTGGGATATGACTGGCCGGGCAACGTGCGCGAGCTTGAGAACGTCATTCAGCGCGCGGTGCTGCTGTCGTCCGGCGACCTGATAACCGAAGACTGCCTGCCTGCGCCGATAGCGGAGTCGAAACCGGTGTCCACCCAAGACGTCTCCATCGAATTCGGAGGCTCGTTGCAGGAAATTGTGGAAAATATAGCTGCCGGAGCGGAAAAGCAGCTAATCTTAGACGCGTTGGAGAAAAACGACTGGAGCCGCACTAAAACAGCGGAACTATTGAAAATATGCAGAAAAAGCCTGCATAATAAAATGAAAAAGTACGGCCTTAGCGACTTGGCGAAAGACAGCGAAGGCGGAGACGAAGACTAATTTTGAAGGGGCCTCCGCTCCGACGCTCCGGAAGGGGCGAGGAACGGGGGGCGCACGCATGGGAAGAACCGGCATAGCCGAACTGGCGCTCGAAGGCGGGATGGTGGGCGCGGACAAGCTCGAACACGCGCGCCGCAACGCGCGCGGAACCGGCGACCAAGCTCTCGCTCATTCAATGCTTTCCCTCGGCCATATCTCAGAAAACCAATACGTCTCCCTGCTCTCCCGCCACCTTTCCCTGCCGCTGGTGAAACTGGTTGAAGAAACGATAGACCCGCAGGCCCCGCACCTGCTTCAGGAAGACTTCGTCCGCAGACACAACGCGTTGCCCATCAGGATAGAGGATGACGAGCTGACGGTGGCCGTGTTCCCACCGGTAGACCCTTCGGCGCTCGATGAAATCGAGTTGACGACCGGCTATAAGGCAAAACCGGTGATAGCCTCGCTCAGCGAAATTCAGCTAGCGATAAACCAGAGCTTCACAACGCAAAGACGCACCAATCAGACGATAGTGGACATGCAGGTCGAGGAGTACCGGCCGGGCGCGCGCGAAGGCATCGTCATCGACGAGATAGCCGACACCGTCGACAGCCCGCCCGTGGTGCGGCTGGTGGTGGACATCATAGACGGGGCCATCAACGAGCGCGCAAGCGACATCCACCTCGAACCGCAGGAAAACGCCATGCGGGTCAGATACCGCATAGACGGCGTGTTGCACGACGTCATGCACATCCCCTATCAGGCGCAGGCGTCCGTCGTCTCCAGAATCAAGATACTATCCGGCATGGACATCACCGAGAAGCGGCTCTCTCAGGACGGACACATCTCCATCCGCAAGGGCGGCCGCGAATACGACATGAGAGTCGCCACCCTGCTCACCATCAACGGCGAAAAAGTGGTCATGCGCATACTCAGCAGGGAAACCATGCTCATGAACCTCGAAAAGCTGGGGTTCATCAGGGAAGACTACGAGCGGGTGGCCCAACTCATAGAGAAACCGCACGGGATGCTGCTGGTGACCGGCCCCACGGGTTGCGGAAAAACAACCACGCTCTACTCCGTGCTCAACCGGCTGGACAGCGCCTCGCAGAACATCGTCACCATCGAGGACCCCGTGGAATTCAAGCTGCGCGGGGTGAACCAGTCTCAGATAAACCCGTCGGCGGGGATAACTTTCGCGGGCGGCCTGCGGTCCATCCTCAGGCAGGACCCCAACATCATAATGGTCGGCGAAATAAGAGACGCCGAGACCGCCGAGATAGCAATTCAGGCGTCGCTAACCGGGCATCTAGTGTTCAGCACTCTTCACACGAGCGACGCGCCGGGCGCGGTCACTAGGCTGGCAAACATGGGCGTCAAGGACTACCTCATCTCCGCCTCCGTTATCGGAGTGGTGGCGCAGCGGCTGGTCCGCGTGGTGTGCCCGTATTGCAAAGAGCCTTGCCGGGTGAACGTCAAAGAACTGTTCGGGCAGTTCGGAGTGAACGCCGCCAAGACGGGAACCGCCGTGCTGTACAAAGGAAAAGGATGCAAGTTCTGCTCCGGCACGGGATACCGTGGCAGGATCGGGATATTCGAAGTCATGACGATATCAGAAAAGATAAAAGACCTAATCCTCAGGGGCGGACAAGCGCCCGACCTGCGCCGGGTCGCAATTCAGGAAGGCATGAACACCATGCGGCACTCGGCGTTCAGGAAAGTCATCGAGGGAGTCACCACCGTCGAGGAAGTCAGACGCTCGGTGTTCGTCAGCATGGACTGAACGCCCGGCGCGGAACCTGCCTATGCCCGTCTATAACTTCATCGCCAGAGACCACGCGGGGAGAAACTTCAAAGGCTCCCTGTTCGGGCCTTCCGAACAGGCGGTGTTCTTCCGGCTCCAGAAACTCGGCTATGTGGTGGTGTCGGTCGACGAGAAAACGGCGTCGGACAAGCCTCCCCTGTTCCAGCAGGCGATAACGCAGGCGGACGTGGTCATATTCACCCGCCTCCTAGGCACGGTCGTCGCCAGCGGCATCCCGGCGGTGGACGCCCTCGCCGCCATAGAAGAGCAGACCGCCAACCTGTCGTTCAGAAGGATCATCAAGGAAGTGCGCGAGGACGTCGAGCACGGCTCCACAATGTCAGCCGCCTTCGAAAAACATCCGAAGATTTTTCCTCACCTGTTCACCGCCATGATCCATTCGGGCGAAATCAGCGGAACGCTTGTAGAATCGCTTGAAAAGACATCAGGCTACCTCGAACGCGACCTCGAACTCAGGCGCGCCATAAGCAACGCGTTCGTGTACCCGAAAATCGTTGTCACCATAGCCGTTGTGGGCATCGCGGTGATACTCTTAAAATTCGTCCCGACAATCGAGGGGCTTTACAAACAGACGCCAAGGTTCCAACTCCCGGTGTTTACGAAGATATTGATCGACGTCAGCCATTTCATGACAAATAACGTCATCCCGATAGGGGTTTTCGCGTTGCTGTTGGCGGCGGCTTATTTCCTGATGAAGAATACTGCCGCGGGCCGCCCGTATTTCGAGGCGTTCGTCATGAAGCTGCCTATAGCCGGCCCTTTATACAAACGAATGATTATCGCCCGCGCCGTTCACACCCTCGGATCGATGCTCAACTGCGGAGTGCCCCTCATCACTTCGCTGGAGTCCGTCAAGACGGTCGCGGGCAACGCCGGCATAGCGAAGGACTTGGACCGGGTGGTGGAAAACGTTGAGGCGGGCGGAACGATGTCCAGCTCGTTGCGCCTCTCGCCAAACTTCCCGCCTCTGGTTGTCTACATGATAGCCGCCGGAGAACAAAGCGGCAAACTACCTTCCCTGATGACAAGCTGCGCAGAAGCCTTGGAAAAAGAAATTCAGTTCATGATAAAACGCCTTCTCATCGTCCTCGAACCGGCAATCACCGTGTTCATAGCCATGATAGTGGCTTTCATTGCCATCGCCGTCTACTTGCCCTTCTACAATGTCTTCACCATGATGCCGAAATAATCCTTCCGCGCTTGTCATGGAAAAAGATATTGGGAAAGTGTTTTCAGTGTAATCTGTTTCTAAATGATTTTATATGGGGCGTCGGGAGAGGAAACGCGAAAGCGATTCGCTCCCGACAACCAGTGAAATGTTTTCAAGAGATTCCAAAGAGAAACTATTTCAAAAGTTTCTCTTTGGTTTTTGAGTTGTTTTGTGTTTGCTTTTTCGCGTTGCCTTATTCAGAGTTTTTCGCCTTTGATTTCCTTTTCGTATCTGGCGCGGCGTGATTTGAGATAGGTCGGGATGGGGACGTCCCACCAGCCGACCGCGGGGCTGCCGCTGTGCGGGAAATCGCGGTGGACTTTCACGTCGAGCAGGGCCGGGCGGCCCGCTGAAAGGCATCTTTGAAGGGCGGGAGCGATGTCGTCCGCCTTCGACACGGTTTCAGAATAGCAACCCATTCCGGCTGCGATTGCGGCGAAGTCCATTAGGTGAGGGGTTCCGTCTGGCATCAGGAAGTCGGTTCCGCTGGGGCGGTCTTTGCCGAAGGCGGCCTGCTGGAGGTCTTTGATGGCGAGCCATCCGGCGTTGTCGGCGACTACAGTGACGACGTTGAGGCCGAGTTCGACGGCGGTGGCAAGCTCCTGCATGGTCATCATGAAGTCCCCGTCTCCGACGACGGCGACGACCTGCCTGCCGGGCATAGCGAGTTTGACGCCCATCGCGGCGGGAAGGGCGAATCCCATACAGGAGAACCCGCCGGAGGTAATGCACGTGCCGGGGACGTAGAACGGGAACTCCTGAAGTATCTGCGCCTGAGTGTTGCCGGAGGAATGGACGACGAAGGCGTCGCGCGCGATGGTCTTGCGGATTTCGCCTAGCAGGCGGGAGATGGTGGGGAGGGGGGTTTTGATGGCGCGTAGACGTTCGACGTGGGCGAGCCATTTGTCGCGTTCCACTTTCAGTTCCTTGAAAAACGCGGTTTTGCGGTAGTCGCCGCGTTTGCCTTTCAGCAAGGCGGCGAGGGCGGCGAGGGCGGGTTTTGCGTCCGCGCACAGGCCGACGGCAACGGGGTAGTTCTTTCCGATCTCGGATGGGTCGATATCGATGTGGATGAGTTTCGTGGGGGGGATGGAAAAAGCGACGCCGTCTTTGTAGCTGCAGGCGGTTTCGTCGGCGAAACGGCAGCCTACGGCGATAAGGACGTCGGCGGTGGAAGTCATTTTTAGGCCGACGGTGGTTCCCTTCGAGCCGGTGTGCCAAGCGTAGAGAGGGTGGTCTTCAGGGAAGGCGCTTTTGCCCTGCATTGTGCAGACCACGGCGGCTCCGGCGGCTTCGGCGAGGGCGAGGAGTTCGTCGTATGCGCGTGCGGAGTGGACGCCGCCGCCGACGAGTATCACCGGGCGTTTGGCGGAGGCGAGCAGTTTGCGGGCGCGTTCGAGCTGGGCCGGGTCGGGCATGACGTGTCCGGCGGCGCGGCGCTCGACGGCTGCGGGCAGATCGACATCCGCGTCGGCAGCCTGAACGTCCATGGGAAGGTCGATGAGCACGGGGCCGCGCCTGCCTGTGAGCATCTGATTGAACGCGCGCGCCATCACCGTCGGCAGCTTGGCCGCGAGGTCGGGTTTCCAACAGCGTTTCACCACGGGTTCGAGAACTCGCGGGAAGTTGGCGTCTTGCGCGCGCTCTATCTCCTGCAACAAGCCTTGGCCGCGCATGTGAACGTGCGCGTTTCCGGAGATAATCATCACCGCCGTGGATTCCATATAAGCGGTGGCGGCTCCGATGGCGGTGTTGATGGCTCCCGGCCCGATTGATGTGAAGACCATCAGCGGGGTTCCCGTCGCCCGGTAGTAGCCGTCCGCCATGTGGACGGCGCACATCTCCTGCCGGGCGTGGAGCAGCTTGATTTTGTCTTCTCTGCCTATGAAAGCGTCCGCCAGCGCAAGGCTCCCGTGTCCGGGAATTCCTATCGCGTACGGAACGCCGTGTTTTATCAAAGATTCGACGACTATTTCTCCGCCTGTGAGCTTCATGAAAAACACCTCTCCGAAAAGTAAATAAACATACAACAACTCGAAATTATATATTAGCGCGGACGCGCGTTTCAACAGGGCGCGGCAGGGGGACAATTCATTTCGTTCGGGCGCGCGCGGGACAGATTAAGAAATCAATCGGCGGCGCGGGGGAGGGCGCGGGTGGAATAGACGTGATGGTTGTGCATGACTTTTTTGACGTATTCGCGGGTTTCTTCGCGGGGGATGCGCTCGATGAACAAGTCGATGTCGTCCGAGCCGAGGCGTGGGAGCCATCGCGAGACGTTGCCCGGCCCGCCGTTGTACGCGGCGACGGCGAGTTCGGGGCTGCCTTCGAATTTGCCCAAGAGATATTTGAAGTACCACGCGCCGAAGCGCAGGTTGACATCGACGTCGAACAGGTCGTCGGAGCGGAATTTGGAGACGCCGAGTTTTTCGGCGATCCAGCCGCCGGTGGAGGGAATTATCTGCATCAGGCCGATGGCGTTGGAGGTGGAGACGGCGTCGCGCTGGAAACGGCTTTCCTGCCTGATAATGGAGAATATCCAAGCTGGATCGAGTCCGGCTGTTGCGGCGGCGGCGTTTATTCTGTCTTCGTAAAGGCGGGGATAGAGCAGGGAGTTCAGTTCGGGGTCGGCCATTACGCGGTGGTAGAAGGCAGGGTCGGCCATAGCGCGAAGCTCGACGGCTTTCACGGAGAGATGATGTTTTTTCTCGTCGAGCCTGAGCCGGGCGATGCCGGCTGCGGCGTCGTTCGGGAAGCGGGCCTCGGCGGCGGCGTACTCTGCGGCGGCGCGCTCGAAAACTCTCAGCCGCCTGAATCCGTTCGCGGCGCGCAGGATGTCGCAGTCGGCGGGCGTAAGATCGCCGTATGTCAACTCAGGCGTTGTGTCCGATTCGTCCGCAAGCCCGAGCTGGCCGGACAGCCGGGTTCCAGCCCTGTGGCTAAAATAGGAATACGGATGTTCGGCCTGAACTCGTTTGTAATGCGCGGTTGCGGCGCGGGCGTCTCCTGCCGCCAGAGCAATTTTTGCCTGCCAGAATCCGCCTTCGGCGCGCAGAGGGCTTTGCGGAAACCAACGGTCGAGGGCCGCGTAATATTTCTCAGCCGCCGCGTAATCCCCTTTGTTCAGATGCCAGCGGGCGATTAAAAGATAGCGCTCGTCTCCGTTTTCGGCGGCGGGATATTTCTCCAACAGCCGCATTAGCGTCCTAACGCGTTTTTCCTCTTTTTCGGTTGCGGCGTAGACGCGGGCGAGGGCGGCCAGAGATTCGGCTTCGACGTTCTCGTAATTTGCGACGCAACCCAGCAGTCGGGTTTCGGCTTGCGGATATGTTTTTTTCGATACGAGCAGGCGCGCGCGCGCTATGCATGCCTCGCCCCGAACGGACGCCGGAACGCTGCCTGCGTTCAGTTGTTCGAGCTGCCTGATCGCGTCGCTTTCGGCCCCTGAAAGAATATTCGCTTTCGCTAGCAGCAACATGCCTTCAGGGCCGAGCTTGCTCTTAACCGGGGAGAGGAATTTGCGAGCCGCGAACCCGCGCTGTTTAGAAACGAAATACGACCCCAGAGCAAGGCGCTGTTCGAGGGAGAGAAAGTCTTCCAGCCCGGTCAGATCGACATCGAGAGAGCGCGCGGAATCGGTTGCGGGGTGGTTTTCGGCGATAGAGGCGATGAGAGAGGCGGCGGTCTTTTTTTCTCCTGCGGCGAGGTAGTGTTGAGAAGCGAGGAAGAGGGCGTCGCCGCGCGCGACAGGCGGAAAAGATTCATCGTAGGCGGTTTCAAGAGCGGCGGCGAC
>MWCD01000048.1 GCA_002069885.1 bacterium ADurb.Bin236
GGAAGGGGCGGGGAGGGGTACGGCCGCACCGTCGGCGGCGCTGGGTTGCGGCTGAGCCGAGAGGGTTTGCGCCAGAGCCATAGCGACGGCGGAGCGGACGGCGGTGGCTTGAAGCACGGGTGGAGTGTCCGGCGACAGGGCCTTTGCCATAGAATCGCTCAGGGAGGACTTAATTGTCTCAAGAGCCGATGTTTGAGCGGGGTCCGACGCGGGGGCCGGAGCGGCGTTGATTTTTGCCATAAGGGTTTGCAGGGCGCGCGCGACGTGTTCCGGCACGGAGTCCGCAGAGCCGCTTACGAGCGAGAGCATGGAGGCGAGAGATTCGACCAAAGCGGCGCGGGCCGACGCAGAGGCGTCAGCCGGGGCGACACCCGATTTGATGAGCGCGGCAAGACGCGATTCGGCGGAATTGACGAAGGCTTTAACGAAGTCCGGAAGACGGGTGGCAATCTCGGCGGGGTCTTCGCCGTTCGGGGCAATGAGCGCGGCCAGCTCGGCGGGTATTTTTGTGGTTGTGGCTGTGTCCGTCGGCAGAGCGCCCGAAGCGCGCAGAGCGGCGTCGCCCACGGATTTCATATCCGCCGGAATGGAGTCGAGTTGGGAGGCCAGAGAAGGGAGAAGCTGAACAAGTTCACGCGAGAGCGGGAGGTTTTCGGCGATGAGGGAGGCGGCGAACTCGATAATGGGGCGGGAGGCGGTCTGCGGGAGCGCGGCGAGCATGGATTCCATGTTGGGCTTGGTGACGGGGACTCCGTATTGGAGCAAGGAGCGGGCGGCTTCGGGAGTGGCGGCGTGTTCGGGCAGGTCGAACCCCATGAGCCGGGATGAGATCATCGCGTTTGACAGGGGGCGGATGGAGGACGAGCCTTCCTCGACCGCGCCCACCACTTGAAGAACGGTGCGGCCTGAAGAGTCGAACCCTTTGACGGAGAGCTTGAACTCGCCGTGAAGGGATAGAGGCACGTTCGATTCGGCGACGACTGTGCGGCCATTGATTTCGAGCAGGGCTTTGCCATCCTGAAAATCAATGACGCGGGCCTGATAGAATTGAGAGCCGCCCGAAGAGCGCGCCGCAGCAAGGTCGCTCGACGAGACTTTCAGGTCGGCCACGCGCACATCGTTGAAAGACAACATTCCTGTCATATCGACTCCGAAAGCGCGCGCGCGAACATCCGCGCGCGTCGTCCGCATACTATATCTACGGCAGAAACCGCGCTGAACTTCACACAATGAGGAAAGAAACTGTGTGTTAAGGGAAAACTTTTGAAAAAGTTTTCCCTTAAAATCCCTTTCAAAACGTTTCAATGCGCGCGGCGGAGCGGGCGCGTTCGCGCCTTCGCTCCGCCGCCCTCATGTGAAAAGATATTGGGAAAGGGTTTTCAGTGGAATCCAATTCATAAATGATTTTGACAAGAAAAGAATTGTAGGGGCGACCCGTCGGGTCGCCCGGATAGGAAGGCTCGTTGGAATCTGTTTCTAAATGATTTTACAAGGGGCGTCGGGAGAGGAAGCG
The DNA here is from genome assembly GCA_002069885.1 of bacterium ADurb.Bin236. Taxonomy (GTDB): domain Bacteria; phylum UBP15; class UBA6099; order UBA6099; family UBA6099; genus UBA6099. The sequence goes on from MWCD01000048.1 coordinate 1,514, forward strand.
CGAAAGCGATTCGCTCCCGACGACCATTGTAACGTTTTGAAGAGATTCAAAGAGAAACTTTTTCAAAAGTTTCTCTTTGGTTTTTCTTATTCAATTCTGCGGCGGGTCGTCGGGGATCGCGGCGTGGAAGCGCCATGCGTCGAGAGCGAATTTGAGATGAATGAGTTGTCCGACTGCGGCTGATGCAACAAATGGAAAAAAGAAGAGCGTGTTGTAACCGACGAAGACCATAACTAGGCCGTATATGGCGACTGACTCTATAAGAGCGAGGCTTATAATGCCGTTGGTATAAATATTCTGAGTCAACATGTCTTTGTTATCGCTGAAACAGAGTCTGGCAGGGGAAAGAGATTGAGAGGCAACTATGAGGCCTGCGCCCAAGCACAAAACAGCGATAACGGCAAGAGCGAACGCGAAGACTGAGGACTCAGGAATTTCGGACATGCTGTTTTTGCCTTGGGTGACTAGCCGCCAGACCACGCAGTAGATAGGGAGGGCGGCGAACATGGTTGCCCAGATAATCAAGTAGGTGGATTTAGACTGTTTTGCCAGCGGGAGTTGCTGACGCGCGGCGGTGGCGGCAGAGAAGTCTTTCGGATTAAAGAGTTTGTCCGCTATAGAATTTCCGCCTTGGCCGGGACGCAGGAAAGCCGGAGCGCCTGCGCGGTGGGTCGGGCGGGAGCGGGACGCCAGCGGAGACTTTGTTAGACTTGAGCCGCATTTGACGCACACTTTAGCTTTGTCTCGGGCCGGATGGCCGCATTTCGGACAGTTCATTCCTGTGTCTCCTTTTCATTATCGGTTGGAAACGTTTTCTTTATCCTCGGGCTTTTCATAGTAATCGGGCACGACCTCATAGTCCTCGTATTCCGCCTTGTATGTTTCCGCGTTCAATATTGTTTCGATGAGCGACTCGGCGAGGTCTCTGTTCTTGAAGCCTTCCAAAATGAGAACCATGTCTCCTTTTTTCTTGATAATCGAGTAGTCGCGGAACGATTGAAAGACGGAATAATTCTTGTTTTTGAGCACGGTTTTCACGGATATTTGTTTTCTATGTATAATATTTTCGTTAAAGAAGTTAAAGAACTCGTCTGCGTCTTTTTCGGAATCCCAAACGGTCAGCCAAGCGAAAGAGATGTCTTTTTCATTATTGTCCATGAAAGCGATGTATCTGTCGCCACCCCAGCCTTCGGAAACCCTGATGGCGTCTTCCGAAGAGAACATCAAATCTTTAAGCATGATATAAATGCGGAATTCGCCCAGAGAATCGGTGTCGAGGAACTCGAAAGACTCGGGCAGGAGAGGGGTAAGGTCGGGCGGAACGATGAAGACGGGGAAGTCCAATTTCTTTTTGTCGAAGAATTTTTCCAGATGGAGGATTTGTTCGGTGGAAAGAGGGTGGTCGTAATGGGCGTCTTGGAGTTTGTCCCAGCCGCGCCACCCGCTCTCGAGGTGGAGCCTCTGCATGAAAGCAAGCCCGTATGTGTACGGGAAAGTCGAGAGTTTATATCTGTACGAGACGAAATCTCCGCAGACATCTTCAGGGGTGTATGAGTCGTTCTTCATCTCCCATTCTCTGCGATACTCGAGAATCTCGTAGAGCATGAGGTTGTAATAACGATATATTTCGTTAACGTAAGGCTCGCTGTTGCTCATAATCTGCGACAGGAAATATTCTTCGGTGTACTCGGCGAAACCTTCGACTACCGAGCGGATGGCGAGCGAGGCATCGGTGTTGGCTTCATATTGTTTGAACCAGCCTTCGAGGTCGAAATGCTGGTCTTGAAGCGCGTGAGTCATCTCGTGAACGAGAGTAAGGTCGGCCCTGTTTCGTTTATACCAGTCTTTGACTGTTTCATACCCGTATCCTGAAAAAAACGTCTCTTTGTATCCGCATTCGTCAAAGAGCCGCTGGTCCTGTTTTTTCTGGACTGTGTCTATCAAGTCCGAAGTGAGCACGTAAATAGCTTTTATTTCAGAATCGTAGAACCCCGCAATGCCTTCCGCGCTCAGAATCAGGTATTCGTCTTCGTCGATTTCTTTTGAGATGTAAAAGCCGAGTTTCTCGCTCAACATGCTCAAAGTCCGGTATCTTTCTTTCGGATAATCTTTTTCGTATAGTTCTTTCAATATTGCCAATAGCTCGTCGTAGTCGTCGACATATCGAGTTTCCACCTGAGAAAGGAGCGTCAGCTTGTTGATGCGGCCGGCTTTATCGGCGGCCCACAACACCTGTTTTTCTCCTGCTTGTTGCGCGAAGGCGCGCGACTGAAGCAAAACTAGAGCCGCAAAAAAACATGGAAGTTTTTTCATTTCTTCAACCGCCGCAGATTTGCTTAATGCGCTGTCTGACAGAACTTTATAGTGTCCTATTTTCCAATAAAAATGCCCGGTAGTCAAGACGCGATTGACAAAAAGCCATTGCGGCGTGGCGCGCGGGGCGGGACGGGGCTGAAAGGCGGTTGAATCAAGGGAAAACTTTTGAAAAAGTTTCTCTTTGGTTTTTCTTTTGTGTTTTTCTTTTTTTGCGCCGGAGGCGCTTTTAGAGGGCGCAGGGAACGTCGATGAAGCGGACGTCGAGGGCGGGATATTGTTTTTTTATCAGGTCGCCGAGGGCTGTGACGCCGAATTTTTCGGTGTTGTAGTGGCCGAAGGCGGCATAGTTGATGTTGATTTCCTTAGAGATGGCGGGGATTTCCTCTTTGGCTTCACCGGTGACATAGAGGTCTACGCCGGAGTCGATAATTTCGGCCACGTTGGACATTCTGGGAGCGCCGCCGCCGCTGACGGTTCCGATTCTTCTGACGCGTTTGGGGCCGTTGCGGAAGAGGGTCGGTTCGGAGCCGAAGACGCGTGATAGGGTGGCGATGACGGAGTCTAGGGTGAGCGGGGAGGGGAGTTCGCCGACGAAGCCCCAATCGTCGTGGAAGGGGGCGACGATGCGTGCGCCGGCTTTTTCGATGATCTGGGCGTTGTTGCCGAAAACGGGGTGGGCGTCGAGCATATAGTGGAACGCGAGGAGCGTCATATCGCCGTCGATGAGTTCGCGGAGCCTGTTTTTGAGCAGGGGAGAGATGTGGTGGTCCAGCCCGTCGAGGCCGATGCCGTGATGGATGATGACGAGGTCCGCGCCGGATTTGCGGCAGAGTTTGAGGAAATCTAGGCTTGCGCTGACGCCGAGGGCGACGGTGTTCACCTCTGAGCGGCCTCTTATCTGGACGCCGTTGACGTAGTTGTCTTTGCGTTTGGCATTTGCGCGGAATTCCCGTCCGAAGCAGTCGTTGATGAAGTTTATCAATTCGTCTCTTTTTACCATGTCGAGTCGTCCTCCCGGAGCAAGCGGCTGTCGCGCGGTTGCGCCGCCGGAATTATAGCACAAGAGTGGCGGAGGGGGGTTTTATCGCGGGGCGTGTAAGGGTTGGGCGATAAGAGGGCATTAATTAGGGATGAATGGAGGGCTTTTCGGGGAACAGAAGGCGCGGAAGCGGCAATTTTGAAAAAAATCTTTAAAAAGGAACCGTATTGCGGGTAGAATTCAAAATCGCGCGGCAAGGCGGCGGAGCCGACGGCGGCGCGGATGAAAAAAGGCCGGAAAATACAATTGGGGACGGAGGCATCATGAGAAAGAGAAGCTGGATTTCGAGTATGCTGGTCTGCGCGATCTTCGCGCTGGCGGCGTTCGCGGCGCGCCCTGCCGATGCGGCGGAGCCGACTGCGGCTCAGTTGTGGAAGGGCGTGGTGGAGAAGTGGGACAACGACGTGAAATCGTACTCGTGCGACCTGTTCTCTTACGCGCAGAGGACGAAGACGTTCATCAAGAATTTTCCAGAGTACGCCAAAGAGGACGACAAGCCGGACTGGGACTACAACGTGTTTCAGATACGGTTCAGAAAGCCGGGCAAGACATTGTTGAAATACCGTGTTTCGCTGAACGAGGACTTCGAGAGCGGTTCGCTGATCGACAAGGGCGTGTCGTACATGCTGGCGTATACGGACGGCACAACGTTCAACTACGGCCACAAGGATTCTCAGAACGTATACATAGTATTCCCATACCTGAGCAATTCCGAGTTCGCGAAGATGCCGATAGCGATGCAGTGGAAAGCGGCTCTCAAGCTTCTCATGATCGCGTCGCGCAAAGAGGTTTATCACAAGAAGCCGGACGAGATCCGCGACCTGCGCGGGTTCGAGATTCCGGACATTGCGATCGGCAAGACCATAGGGCGCTACCAGACGTTCTTCGACAACAGCAATGTCGCGGTGTCAAAAGCCCCGCTTTATGTTAAAGAGGACTTCGAGATCAACACGGAAACCGGCGTGCTGACGATGAAGAAGAACATCAACCGCCCTGCGGAGATTTACAAGCTGACGATGACTCCGAAGACCGCCGCCGCCGGAAGGGGCGTCACCAAACTGGATATATTCATAGATCCGAAGACGAGCATGTTTGCCGGCCTGATGGAGTACGAGGGAAATAATCTGGTTCACGTGAAGCTGTTTTCCAACCTCAAGCTGAACCCGGACCTGCCGGACAAGCTGTGGGAGGATTTCTTCAAGGGCAGGAATCTTTCGGATAAGCGCTAAACAGTCCGAAGGGACGATAACGGCTGACGCAATATACGGCGCCGGAGCGGAATGAATTTCCGCTCCGGCGCTTTTTATTTGGAGAAAAGATGAAAGAAAGAAGAGCAGTTCCCCAAACCATCTTTTCCGAAGATTTTCAAGTCATTATACGAAGAACTAAATGAAAGCTCCCATTTACTATTTGGTGAAAAGCATCATGCGCAAAAGAAAAAGTTTTGCGCATGGCACACTTGGTAGTGGGTAGAATCATCTAATAGCATGTATATGTTGCGTAAACATTGAAAACATTGCGAAGTTATCGGCGAAATTCACAAACAAAATTTCATGTTGATAAATCTGGAGAAAAGAGAAGGCAGCGAGAGGGGGCCGGGTCAGACTTTTATGCCGAAGTTGTTCTCCGCCGCAGTGACGCACAGGTAGTTCGGAAGGATGTCGGAGAAGCGGGAGGGGGCAGGGCCGGAGGCGGCGATTTCACAGACAGCGACGGCGGTCGGGCGGGAGTCGGCGGGGTCGCGGAAGAAGGCGCGGGGGCCGATGAGCGAGGAGAGGGCGGCGCGGAGGGCGTCCGGGGCGGCTCCGACGATGTGGAGGGGCTGGACGCTGGGCGCGGCGGAGAGTAGCGAGGGTAGCGAGCCGGGGTCGAGCAGGGCGTCCGGCGAGAGGCGTTCGGGAGCGCCGCCGGGCGCGCGGCGGAACAGGGCGGCGTAGAAGGTGGACTTCGTACAGGGCAGGGCAGGCATCACTAGGGCGGCGTCTTCGGGGGCGGAGCGAGCGAGGGCTTCGAGCGACGATACCGGAGAGATGGGGATGGAAAGGACTTGAGAAAGGGTTCTGATCGTGACGATGCCGATTTTCAACCCGGTCATGCCGCCGGGGCCGATGTCGACGGCGAACATGTCCGGAGAGCGCAAGTCGAGGCCGTTGGAGGAAAGAAGGCGCTCCATCCGGGGAATCAGCTCTTCTGAACATTTGCGAGCTCCCGGAAATGAGTCGCAGCCGAGTATGGCGCCGTCGCGCATCAGGGCCGCGCCGCAGGTCGAGCCGGATGTGCTTATGCCGAGGATTTTCATTGTTCGCCTCCGGGCGGCGCGGACAGCCTGAGCCGGAGGGAGTCCGATTTTTCGAGGGCGGCGGCGGCGCGGGGACACGCTTGTATGAGGATTCGCCTGCGGTTCTCCGCGGCCCAGTCGAACCTGAGCCTCAGCAGGGAGTCCGATTCGGGAGGCGGAAACCTGTCCGCCCACTCAGCCGCGACTACGCCCGCGCCGAGGCAGTAGCCGATGTCCAAATCCACAAGCTCAGAGGCGGTTTCGAGACGATAGAAATCGAAGTGGAAGAGGCCGAGGCGGCCTTCGTATTCGCGGACTAGCTGGAATGTGGGGCTGGTGACGTTGGAGGCGATGCCGAGGCCGCGCGCGAGGCCGCGCGTGAAAGTGGTTTTGCCGCCGCCGAGATCGCCTTCGAGGGCGATGAACGCGCCGCGCTCAAGAGCCTCTCCAATGAGCTGCCCAAGCTCCTCGGTTTCCGCCGCCGAGACCGTTTCTATGTCCGCGATAGTCCGCAATTCCACCGCGCCCTCCGAACCGCGCGACGATGAACGCCGCGTGGCAATAATATAACAACAAAACGGATTCTTTTAAACACGCGGAAGGGCGCGCGACGGCGGGTGTGTTCAGCGGGGAGGTTTTGATGTAGAATACACGGACGCGCCGCAGGACTCTACAGGCGCGAAAAAGGGCTGAACGGCGGCACACGGACCGGAAGCCCGGAACAGAGAGAGCGCGCGCAGATGGCCGGAAAACGCGGCAAAGAACAACCCGGCGAGGACGCGCTGATAGAGCGCATCAAAACCATCCTCGGCCCCCCGGGGCCGCCAGTGCGCGTCGGGATAGGAGACGACGCGGCTGCGCTCTGCGAAAGCGCGGACGACTCCGAAACCCTCGTGACAACCGACCTGTTGGTCGAGGGCGTTCACTTCAACCTAGAATGGGCATCCCCCTATCAAGTGGGCTGGAAAGCGATTGCGGCAAGCGTCAGCGACATCGCGGCGATGGGCGGCAAGCCTACTGCGGCTGTCGTCTCCGTCGGCGCTAGGCCCCGCGCGAGGGAATACTTCATAAAATCTCTCTATGAAGGCATCGCCGCCGCTTGTGAAAGATACGGCGTCGTCATCGCGGGCGGCGACACCGTGCGCTCGGACAGGGCTATTGTCAATATCGCCATGCTGGGCCGCGCGCGCAAAAATCGCGCGATTCTTCGCAAAGGCGCGGCTCCCGGCGATATTATTCTTGTCACAGACACGTGCGGAGACAGTGCGGCGGGACTACAGATACTTAGTTTGTTTCCGAAATCCGAAATCACTATTCCTTTTATGAAGCGACTTATCAACCGCCATCTGGCTCCTGAGCCTTCACTTGCGGCTGGACTAGCCGCTTCTGCGTCTCTGGCTCCTACGGCAATGATGGATCTCAGCGACGGCCTTGCGGTGGATTTGCCTCGTCTCACAGCCAGATCCGGCGTAGGCGCGGTAATTCTCGAGGAAAAAATACCCACGTCGCCCGATCTCCGCGCATGGGCCAGACGTTCGGATGTCCCTTTTGCCACTTTCGCTGTTCGCGGAGGAGAGGATTTTAATCTGCTGATAACCGCGTCCGCTTCAAAAGTTGACGATTTAGAACGAAATCTCGAGTCTGCCGGAACACGCGCTACGAGGATAGGCGAAATTGTTCCGCGCGAACGCGGCATCACACTTGTTTCTTCCTCCGGCGAAATACTTCCATGGCCGGAAGCCTCATTCCTGCATTTTTAACAATCAAGCCATATAAGGACATTTTCTGTGTCGCGGGATAGACGTTTTTTCTTGCTGTTTTCTCGCATCGCGACGATTGTCCAATCAGAACTAGACTACTGAACCCGTCTCAAAACTGACACAAAAAAGAAGTGTCCAATGCTGATTTTGAGCGTCTTGACAAACTTCATGACAGTGTGTCCTAAACCGACTTGTCTGCGATTAGATTGTATTAAAACAAGGGACTTGCTGGAAAGAATGAGAAATTTCAGATATATAATCTAGACAAATCAATCTACGATTTGACATAACTGTCCATACGCTGCTTAACAATGTAATTATCGTTACAAAAGTGAAAATAAATATGTTTTAGGTCGATGTGGATATCACTATGATTGTATTATTATATGCTATTTTATTGACATATTCACAATTATAACCGATAAAGCAAAAGAACATGAAGCCCGCCGTCAGGAGCATCGTCAAATACGCGGTCTTGTTTGAATCCGGCCTTTTCGAACATTTTAATAGACGCTGAGTTGTCTATCGCAGCACAAGCCATATAAACGATAGACGTGCTGAATTGATGATTAATCCGTTCGATGAGACATCGGACAGCACAATGCCCTATTCCACGTCTGAGCATAGGGATTTCGCCAATTAATATATCAATGTCGACAGTTTCAGTTGGGATATCATACAAGCCAGCGGTGTCCAGTTCGCTTCTACTAGGATGTTGCCACTGGATATAGCCGACGGGCAGACCGTCGCAAACTATGATCGCATTGCCAAGACCTTGCGCAGACAGGTCTTCAAATGTAACTTTGCCCCAGCGTCGCATGACATGTTCAAGAGCCAGCCATCTGTTGATTATGGGGATGTCTGAATCAGCTATGTCTTTAAGCTCAATAACCATAAACTAAAACTCAATGGGCGCTTGATATGGTTTTCTCAACTAATGGATACCAGCTATTAGTAACGCCGCCGACTTTTATATCAAAGGACTCATAGCCTGATGATGGGATTTCGAAAGAGCCGGTAAATATATTGTCGCCTGCCGCATTATCGCCATTTTGTCCATTGTCATAAAGCTGGATATAAGAAACATGTCCGTTCACGCCGGATAAGGCAGCGATCACGGTTTCAGGTGAATCGGCCGCGCAATCGATTCTCGCGTTGATGATGATTGGGGATGAGACGATGGAAATAGGCAGATTGGCATTAATATTTGAAACAGAGCAGGTATGGGGGACGGGGTCGTGTACGGATGATATATCAGGCTCGCTAGCTGCATTTATGGACACAAACGAAATATTATGTAAATAAGAAATAGAATCGGTTGGCTTTTTAATGTGAGCATCAGTAATAAACGAAGCGATTGTGGCAAGCGCGCTTCCGATGTCAGATTCACTTGATGAAGTATCTGATGACGTGTTCGGAACATAAAAAGCGCCGGGGACGTTTTTATATATGGACAGGGTGTTTAGAAATTCGTTTTCGTTCGATTTACCCTTTCTGATAAACAGAATAGTAGTGCTTGAGGCATTATTAATGAGGTTTAACGGATCAACAGGCGCAAAAGCATTGCGGGAATAGCTTTCGTTCGACCAAGACAGAGGAACAGAGGCTACATCGTACAACTTCGAAAGCTGATACTTTAACAGATCAGTGGGTGTATCTATCGAGACCACCTTTTGTATTCTAGAGTCTAAAAATGAAGCAGAGAGAGCGATGGAGGCTCCGGAACCCTCTCCGATAAAGGTCAAGCCGCTTGTGGTGACGGTGTTCAACTTTTCAAGGAAATCTATAAGCCTTAGATTATCCTGAATTGTTTGTACATAAAGGTTTCTAGCATTGAAAGGGCCGTTTGACATGGCAGTAATAGGGTCAGACAGCTTATCCGCGAACTGGTAGGAGTCTATGGATACAGAGGCGTAGCCGATGCGGGCTAGTGTGTCCACAAGCAAAGCGAGGCTTGAGGGACTGTCCCCAATATCATGAATGAAGACCGCAACAGGAAAAGGCTTGGAACCTTGCGAGGGGATGTTAAGGATGCCGGAAACCATGCGATCTCGCACCCCTTGAAATGATATGGCGAATTTGGACACGAAGGGGTCGGAAGAGGGTATCGGGTCTATCAGGCTGATAAGCGGGAGGTCGCGGTCGTATGCAAGATACTCGGAAAGAGGAAAGGAGTCAGACACGGGAGGCAGTTGTGCGGACATGTCTATATTGACTGCTTCGGTTTTCCATCCTTCATTGATAAAATCGAAATCCGGCACATGGTCATTGCGTAGATACTTATCATACCAATCAACGACAATATCCATTGTTTCATCTTCGGGCACGCCGTGACCAGAGGCGAACCAGACGATTCTGCGGGGCGCTTTGGCGCGAAGGAACATTTTTTTATTGGAGGCAGGGTTAACAAGGATATCGTGTTTGGCGTTAATCATGAGGAGGGGGCGAGGAGATATGAGTTGGACGGTGTTGATAGGATCGACAGGGGCGAGGATACGTCTGGCCGAATCGGCGAGACTTCTGGACATGCCGTCGCTAGAGAGGTCAACCTGAACGACGATGCTATTCTTGACCAGATATGACCAATCTGCCCCCCCAACGACAAGAACAGGGCATTTAATGCGGGATTCCACCCCGGCCAAGAGAGCGCCCAGTATGCCCCCCATACTGCCGCCGAGATAGGAAATGCGTGAGTGGTCAACCTCGTCGTTTCTTGTCTCAAGAAAGTCCACGGCACGGCGAAGATCGACAACAGAACCGGCGAGGCCTTCTCGCATCTGATAGAGATGTTTGCTGTACATTTTCTTGTTTGCGATGTTGCGTTCGCCATGATACCACATATCAATTGAGATAGCACAGTAGCACTTTTCGGAAAGCAGGGATAGATATTTACGCATGTCCTCTTTCTTTCCGGTAAAACCGTGTCCAAATACAATTGCTGGATTAGGATGGTTACATTTCTTAGGGACCATATAAAGAGCCGGAACGCGGCGGCCCCAAACGCTATCGAAATCGACACGATAGAGAGAATAATCAAGAGATTCATCAAGAATAGTCAATTTTGGATTTAAAGGAGCAGAGGAATCATAAGCGTAGAAATCTTGAATTGAAATATTACAAAGCGCGAAGCTGGAGGAAATAGAGAAAAAAGCCAATAGAAGAAGGAAGAAAAGAAAACGTGAAGAATGAAATTTCATATTGCGCCTGCTTTCAGACGAGAGATTAGAGAGAAATGTAATTCATAAGACCTTCTAAACCTTCCAGAGGAATATTTCTAAACGGTTCGGCGATACGGCCAGTCTCAGGGTGGCGTTTGGAGAGTTGTTTGAGGAGGGATAGGCCGACTGTGTCGTCAGAAGCGAGTTCTTTGAACTGGGAGGCGTGGCATTTGAGAGTATTGAATTTGGTTTCGATGAAGTCTTCGGTGTCGATCCAAGTGTTTGGATTATCAGTTTTAAATAGGAGAAGGCGTTCGACGGGCCAAGAGAGGAGCCCTTCGTCATTTAGGTCGGGGTAGCGGAGAGGGAGTCTGGCGGCGAGGCGGGCGTAGATGGTTTCGCGTCCGGCGACGGTGTGGTCGGGGTGGAGTTCGTAGCGGAGCCACGGGTCGAAGGTGGCGAGGATGTGAGGTTTGAAGCGACGGATTTGGCGAGCGATGTCTTTGCGAAGTTTTTCGCCGGCGGGTAGGGAGAAGTCCGGATAGTCGAGCCAGACGGTTTGACGGACTCCGAGGGCGGCGTTGGCGTCGGACTGTTCCTTCTTTCTGAGGGCGGCAAGCTCGGCGGGGACGACGTCCGCGGAGTCCGCGCCGATGGCGCCGTCCGTGCAAATTACATAGTCGACCGCGGCTCCTTTGGAAATCCAGTAGGCAACAGCGCCGCCGCAGTAGAAATCGGCGTCGTCAGGATGGGCCGCGACGACGAGAACTCGTTGGTTTTTCATAGGGATAAAGACCTCGCAATAATAGAAGTGAGGCGGAGCGCGGACGCCCGCGACAATAAGGATATATAAGAAGCGGGGGTGGAGTCAAACGCGTGGCGGGCGCGAGAAGCCGGGGCCGAATGCGAACGCGCAACGGCCGGAGGAAATAATGAAGCGCGATAGCAAATATTTTGTAGGCGGTGTTAAGTCGCGTGGCTTTTATGTCGATTAAAGATGACAGGGAAGGAAAAAGGGGAAAAGCGTGTTCGCGGGAATCGCGCAGCGGCGCGGAACGCGGGCATGGCCGGGCAATAAGCGTTTCTGATCGCGGGCATGCGCGGCGGATGTGCGTTGCGCGAGCCTGAGAGGGATTGATGTTGCGCGTGTCAATAATTGCGCAATAGCCCGGACAGATGATCCTCCGTCAAGGATGCCGGAGCGACGAAATCAGGAGGAAATGAGATGCGTGTAAACACAAATATCAGCTCCATGATAGGCAACAATCAACTGAGGGCGACAGGGCTCAAGCTAAACGGAGGGGCCGAAAAGCTGTCTTCCGGGCTGCAGGTGAACCGGGGAGCGGACGATCCGAGCGGACTTGCGATATTGACATCGATGAAAGCGCGTACGGGAGGGCTGACGACAGCCAACCAGAACGCGCAGGACTGCATCAGTTATCTGCAATTGAGAGACTCGGCGATGGCCGAGATAAACGATTGCATCAACAGGATACGAGAGTTGGCGGTGCGCGCGGCGAACGAAGCGACGCTCACTGCGGATGACAGACAGAAGCTGCAGGCCGAAGCCGGAACGTTAGTTAATCAGATAAACCAAATCAACGCGACGGTGAAATTCAACGGAGTGAGAGTTTTCGGGCCGAGTTTCAGCGAGGTTCCGGGCGGGACTGGAGCGCTTGTGCATGCCGGACAGGTTTACATTTCCGTTGACTTGGCGTCGATGGCCGTCGCCGGGGTGGTGGAGATATTCGGAGCGTGGTACGATGGGGCTGCGGCGTTTCCGGATTTCAATCTGCTTTCTCCCGACGGGACGGAGGCGTTCGGATATTTGTACGATACGTACGGGGCGCCCGGAGTGGACGCCTATCTGGGCGGCGGGGGAGCAGGGACGGTTTCAGCGCCAGTGATATCAAGCGCGACGTCCGTGCAGTATTCAGGCTGGGCGGGATATGCAGGCTCAGGAGGATGGGACGAGGAGAGTTTCACCATTACCGACCCGGCTCCGGGGCAGTGGACAATCATCATAGACAACGAGCAGCCAGTGCCGAAAAAGTACGGGCTTTTTTTCAACGAGCCTGCGGTTGACCCGGAAGAGAAGGACAGAGGGCAGATAGGGGCGGAAAACGACGAGAACACGCAGGTGGTGAGGCTGGGGATGTTTGAGGTGTCTTCATTTGCGCTCGGCGTGTCGGCCTCGTTCTCTTCGACAGCGCTTGCGCAGGCCTCGATCAATTCTCTGGACAACGCGTTGGACAACCTTAATAACAGGCGAGCCGACACGGGAACGATGATTAACCGCATCCAGCATATCATCAACGACAACATGGCCGAGGTGATAAACGTCGAGGCCAGCAGGTCTAGGATAGAAGACACGGATATGGCAAGAGAAATTGTGGACTACACGAAGAGCCAGATATTAAGCCAGACTGGAATAGACGCGACAAAGATAGCGAACATGAGCAGCAAGTCGGTTCTGGACTTGGTGGGAATAACGCTGCAAAGCGTGGGCAGCACAGTCGGTTGACGGCCGGAACGGGGCGCGGTTCAAGGTTTTCTCCCGAATGACAGCGACAGGATTATGACGGCACAAGCCCGGTTTCTCGGGTTGAGCGGCGTTTAAGGATTTGACATTTAATAAAATTATTCAGCAGAAGTAATTCAATATGTTATAATTTAATAGTCGGAAAAGAGGCGCTGTATCGGCGCGGGATAAACCCGGGTCAGTCGGCGGGTTTGCGCATGGGCGTTTTGTGAGCAAGCCGAAGGCAACCCGGTCAGGCGCAAAAGGGGAGAACCGAGCGGGATTAATCCGGATTTTTCAAGAGAAAAATCCGGGAAATCGAATAAAGGGCGGTTTACGTCGTTGAAACATCGACTCGAACTTGGTCGCATACGAAACAGCATGCTCCCTCGTTCTTGCTCGATTCGTCTCGTATCTGATCCCTTTCTTCGATTTCAACTCGCAATGGCGAAAATGCGGGTTAAGCCGCCGGCGAACTCGCCGGGCGCGAAAGGAAAAAGGACTTGATTTTCCGCAACCTAAAAACAGCAAGGCGTTTCCAGACGGCGGTCATAAGCGCGGTCGCCGTCATTCTGACCGCTGTTGTTCCAGCGTTCGCCGAAGTGACAGAAGTGGGACCGGCCGGCTCTTTGACGGGGACGGTCAACGACGGGGCGATGTATGACGACGGCGGAGTGGGACAGGCTTTCTTGACGCTCCCGGCGAGCAGCAGGCTTGTGCGGATGGAGTTCGACCCGCCCTCGGTCGATTACATCGACACCGGCTCCGGCTCGTATCCTTGGGAAGTGGCGGTGTATAACGACCCGGTTTCCCCGAAGGCGTTCATCACAGGGCTGAACGATTTGAAACTGTATGTCTACAACATAAACACGGGGCTGATGGAAGCGCCGATATCGATGGGCGGGTCTCCGAGGGGAATAGCGGTGAACACGGCGGCCAAGAGGGTATACGTGGCGCGGCCCGGCTCCTCTCTGGTGACGGTGATGAACGCGGACACCTACGCAACCGTCGCGACGCTTATGGGAAATGAGTTGACCTCGCCGCGAGGGGTGGCCGTAAACGAGACTACCGGCAAGATATATGTGTCCGACAACATACGGGGCGAAGTTTACATATACAACGGAACGACGAACAACTTCGTAGTGCGGATTCAAGTTTTTTCGTCGCCGGACAAGATAGTGGTGAACGAAGAGGACAACCTGATATATGTGATGCATCCTGCGGGCGTGGTGACGGTGATTGACGGAGACCTGAACGAGGCAATTCAGGTGGTCAGCCCATCGGGAGTGTCGAATATCAACGATATAGCTTATCACCCGTTGACGAAGAACCTGTATATGGTGTCTACGACGCAGAGAACGCTTTACGCGGTAAACCCCCAGTTCGAGGAGATAAGCGGAACGCCGCTGGTGTTTCTGACGCAGGGGCCGAAGGGGCTTGTGTCGATTGTGCCGGGACCGGAGGGCGAAGGCCCATATTTATTGCAGTACAACGACGACAATTCTCTGACGTTCATAGCGGACACGGACACATACCCGCCGGTATTCGGGGGAGTGACGGCGGCCACGGACGCGGAGAACGCGCCGGACCCCGGGGTGATTCTCGAATGGGAAGCGGCGACAGACGCGAACCCGCCGATAACATATAACATTTATGCCGCGCTGGAGCCGGAAGAGTTCGATTTTGGAACGCCTTTCGCAACCACCACGGATTCAGGGTCGGTGGAGATAACGGATCCCGCGCTGCTGTACGGAGAGACGATATACTTCATAGTGCGCGCGGCGGACTCGTCCCCGGACGCCAACGAGGATGAGAACACAAACTATGTGACGGTGACGCTCACGGACGGGGAGGCCCCGGTCTTCGCGGGCATCGCAACGGCGGTCGACACGGGGCAGGGCGGGGAAGCGACGCTGACGTGGGCGGCGGCGACGGACAACACCAGCCCGCCGCACCCGATAACATACGATATATTCGCCGCCGGGGCGTCCGGCGCGTACAACTGGTCGCACCCCACTTTTTCCACGTCGGGAGTCACCACATACACAGTGACGGGCATGCAGAACAACACCCCGTATTATTTTGCGGTGAGGGCCAGAGACAAAGGCGGGCTTAACGACGGAAACACCGTTGAATTAAGCGTCACGCCGACGGACGCGGTAGACCCGACGTTTGCCGGCCTAGGAGCCGCCGCCGACATGGAAAGCGGGGCTTCGGTTCAACTGACTTGGACGGCGGCGACGGATAATTCGCAACCCATAAAGTATTACATTTTTTACAACCAAGGCGGAGCCATCCTCGACTATAACAATCCGCAGACTTTCGTGACCACAGCCGAAGAGGCGGTAATTTCCGGCCTGACCAACAACGTGGCCTATACCTTCGCCGTGCGGGCGGAGGACAAAGCGGGGAACAGGGAAACCAACACTGTGGAGTTCACGGTGACGCCCACAGACGCGATACCGCCTGTGTTCGAGGGAGTGAACTTCTGCCTCGACAAGGGGGAAGGCGACACGATACAGGTGGGCTGGCAGGCGGCGCTGGACAACTCGTTCCCGATAACATACGAGGTTTTCACCGCTACGGAATACGGCGAGGAACACTTCGACTTCGTGTCTCCGCCATACACGCAGGGCGAGGACGTGACAAGGCACGACGTCGAAGGGCTTACGATGGGGCAGGAGTATTTCTTCGTGGCCAAGGCGATGGACGCGGCCGGCAACTACGGCGGCTCCGAGGCGGCGATATTCCCGGACGCAAGCATAGGAGGCTACACGAAGTGCGTGCCGACGGACGGAGCGAACCCTGTGTTCGCAGGGCTTGCGTCGGCAGCGGCAACCGGAAGCGACGGAGAGATTCAATTGTCATGGACTGCGGCGACGGACGCGTCGGCTCCGATAACATACAACATCTATATGGCCACCCAGACGGTGACTGTGTTCGCCACGCCCGCATACACTACGGAGAACGCGACGGGAGTGGTCGTGACCGGACTGACGAACGGAACGACGTATTACTTCGTAGTGCGGGCGATGGACCCCGGCAAGAGGGAAGAGAAGAACACCGTGAACAGATCGGCCAAGCCGAACGACGGAGTGGCTCCGGTGTTCGCGGGGATTGAAGGACTAGTGGACGCCGGGACGGGAGGCACGCTGACTGCCTCGTGGTCGGCTGCTGCCGATCCGTCGGTTCCCATAACTTACAACGTGTACGTGGCGACGGCATCCGGAGGCCAGAACTTCACAACGCCGAAAACATCGACGCAGGGGCTGAGCGCATCGATAACGGGGCTTGTCAACGGAACCGCATACTATGTGGTTGTGAGAGCGGTGGATTCGGGCGGGGTGTCGAGCGCAAACACCGAAGAGCTTTTTGCGACGCCGACGGATTCGACGCCGCCGGTTTTTGCTGGATTGACAAGCGCGGCGAACACGGGAGCCGGAGGGGCGGTTCAACTCGACTGGACTCCTGCGACCGACCAGTCGACGCCGATAAAGTATCTCATCTACTACTCGACGGGCGGCGACCCGATAAACTACTCGACGCCGACCGTCATCGTTTCCACGCGCCCATACACTATGACCGGCCTGACCAACGGAGTCATCCACTCGTTCTCGGTGCGGGCCAGAGACAACTACGGCAACGCGGACGCCAACACGGTGGTCAGGACGGCGACGCCGGTTGACACGTCCGCGCCTTTGTTCGACGGCGCAAAAACGGCGACCGACGCGCAGACATACGGAGCGATAAACCTCTCGTGGATCCCGGCGACAGACAACTCGCCGCCTGTGGACTACCTGATTTATTACAGTTCCAGCTCGACGCCGGCGACAATAATAGCGGGCGGGGTGAAGCAGACGGCCACCGGCGCGACCGCCTCCGTCTCAGGACTCACTAATGGGATTTACACCTATTTCATTGTCCGCGCGAGAGATTCGTTTGGCAACACGGAAACCAACAACATCGTCAAAGGAGCGGTTCCTAACGACTTTGCGCCGCCAGCTTTCGCCGGGTTGCAAACGGCTGCCGACACGAAGAAGGGCGGAGAAGTCAGGCTGGAATGGAACGCAGCGACGGATCCGACGACGCCCATCGTGTACAACATATACAAATCGACCAATTCGGCGCCAGCGGTTTTGTTCAACTCGTCGTCGCTGCACGCTTCGACGCAGGCGCTGGCGTACAACGTGACGTCGCTGACGAACGGGACGACATACTACTTCGGGGTGCGCGCAAAAGACGGAAGATCGAACCTCGAAACCAACACGGTGACGCTGTCGGCGGCGCCGACCGACAAGACGCCGCCGACGTGGACGGGCCTGCAGAGCGCGGTGGACTCTACGGTGGGCGGAGAACTTGTGCTGACGTGGTCGGCGGCGACAGACCGCTCGACTCCGGTGTACTACAACGTGTATCTGTCCGACACCCCCGGAGGACAGGTATTTAACGCGCCGCCGGATCGGCAGGCGGTCGCAACGACCGCATATCACCTGACCGGGCTGGACGACGACGAGCCGGTGTACATCGTCGTCACTGCTATGGACTCCAGCGTGTACGCGAATGAGACAAGCACGGCGGCGCTCGAATTCTCCGCAACACCCACAGACCAGACGGCTCCGGCGTTCGCGGGAATCAGCAAGTTGTCGATTTACGACGAAAACGGAGCGGTGAAGCTGGAATGGACGGCGGCCTCCGACCGCTCCGAACCGGTTTACTACAACATCTATCAAGCATCGACCACGAACGGATTCAACATGTCCGCCCCGCACTACACGGTGACGGGGACGACAAGCCACATTGTGACGGGGTTGCGGCACAACGAGTACGCGTATTTCATAGTTAGGGCGCGGGACAGCTCCTCGAACCTGAATGAAGACACGAACTTGGTGAAGAAAAATATCAGGTTCCAAGACCTATGGCCGCCGGACGATCCTACGGGGATTTCGGCGATAGCGGGCGACTCTTCCCCGACGCCGGGAGACGAATACGTGACGATAACATGGACGGCCCCGACGACGAGTTCGAGCGGAGCGCCGCTGACCGACCTCGCGGGCTACAATGTCGTTCGAGGCACGTTCTCAGGCATTTACGACACCACGCCCAATCAGGTGGACGGCGTCATTAACGGACTCATCCCGCCTTCTGCAACTTCATACGTGGATTCATATCAACTTATTGAGGGAACCAATTATTTCTATGCGGTCGTTGCAGTGGACAACGCCGGCAACCAGAGCGTTCCGTCGGCTCAGGTGTCGGCGACGCCTAGAAACGCGGACGACGCGATTCCACTGCCCCCGGAGAGCGTGAACGCGGTTTCGGGAGACGGACAAGTCCTTGTAAGATGGACGAAGCCTCTCTTCAACGAAGACTTCACGCCGCTGACGGACCTGCAGGGCTATTACCTGTACCGTAGCTTTGTTTCAGGCTCGATGTACGGCAAACTGACGACCGAAATCATTCCGCCTAACACGCTTGAATATCTCGACACCAACGTGTCGAACGGAACCTCATATTACTATGTGCTCGAATCAATCGACAGTTCCGACCCGCCGAACATAAGCGAATACTCCAACGAAGCGGTGGGAACGCCCGGCGTCGTGCCGGATTTTCCGCCGTCGCCGCCGACGGGCCTTTCTGTGGTTATGACGGGCGGCGGTGTGTCCGCCTCCATATCGTGGACCGCCCCGACGACCAACTCGGATGGCTCTCTGATTGCGGGCGACCTCGCGGGATACAACATCTATCGCGCCGCAAACTGCGCGGTCGGGGCCGCGACGAAACTCAACACATCTCTGATACCGGCCCCGTTCTACGCGGATTCAGGCCTGACGCCGGGGACGCAGTACACATACTACGTGGAGGCGGTGGACGGCGCAGGGCAGTTGAGCGAAGATTCCTCGCCGGCGGTCGGCATTTACGGAACCAAAGGAGTGACAAGCGCTCTGCTTGTTAGAGACGTCGAACAACAAACATCCGGCGGGTACGCGCTTGTCGGAGTCGCCTGCCTACAGATGCAACTTGTGAGGCTGCCGGACACAGTGGTCGCCACCGGCTACACATCTTCAAACGGCTCGTTTACGATAGTGTATGAATCAGCATCCCCTTCCGACCTGTTCAAAGTCAGACTGGTGGTTGAAGAAGGAACAGGATATCCGTACACCACGCCGTTCTCCGGAGGAGTGGCATACCTTGATCTGAAGTCGAACCTGACGCTGGCGTCTAGCGGATTCACGTTGCTTGATCCCGCGCCGCAACCGATAGGCCCCGGCGGGCCTTCCATCGCGGATTCCAACTGCGACGGCATTGTGGATATGCACGATTTTCGCGCCATCAAAGTCAACTATGGGCTGGAATGCGGCGATACGGGTTTTGCGGAGACCGCCGACTTCAACGGCGACTGCATAGTGGATATCAAGGACTTCTTTGTCCTGAAAACAAATTTCTCAAGGAATGCCGAGGCGAATTCCGCCCAGTGCGCGCCGTAAGGATTGCAAGGAGAGCAATCGCCGCTGAGTTTGCGGCGTGAACAAATAAAAATGCGGTTCAGGCAATTTTTAGCGCACGCCCGCACATTACGACGCGAGCGCTCAACGCCGCGCTCCGCACACTTCTGCCGGAGGTCGTTTTTCCTCTAATGGAAAAATTAAAAAAATCAACCAATAACCACCAGTTCGTCAGCTTCACAATCGAACGTGAACTCTTTGCCGTCGATGTGATGAGAGTCAACAGCGTGGAACGCGTTAAGGAAACGACGACGATTCCCGGAATGCCGGATTTTCTTGAAGGCGTTTTCAATCTCAGGGGCGTTATTATTCCTGTTGTGGACCTCCGAAAAAGATTCGGCATGCCACAGAAAGAACACACCAAGGAAACACGCATCATACTTGTCGAACTCGACAACGGCCTAATTGTCGGAATGATAGTGGATTCCGTAAAAGAAGTCTTTCAGATAGAGCCTGAAAACATCGGCGGCGTCCCTCGCATAGGCAAGGCGGGAATGGACAATAAATTCATTCGCGGAGTGGCGAGGAAACACGACAGCCTGATTATCATTCTGGATGCTGACAAGATTTTCTCTGAAGTCGAAGCAGAAGACCTAAAGTCGCTAACGTAACTCTATTGCGCTTCGCGACCATGTTTTCAACGCTTTTATGTCAAATGTTTTTCAGCTTGGCCAAAACATTGTTTTTCATTGGTTAAAAAGAAAAATAAACATAATAAAACAAAATATATTTATAACAATCTATATGTCCCTGATTTTTTGCTAGGATGCTTTTTGCTAGTCTTTTCCGGCCTGTTTGACAACCTGCCCAGAACTGGACATTTCCTTGCTTTCCGCAATGGCCAGATACTTCTCGACATAGAAATACTGCCATAGAACTTTGAGGATAACCGCGACAGGAATAGCGGCGATCATACCGGCAAGTCCGGCAATCTGCCCGCCGCACATCAGCGCGAAAATTATCACAGCCGGATGCAATCCGACATCTTTTCCAATAACTTTGGGGGCGATGACGTTGCCTTCAAGGAATTGCAAAATTAGGAAGGCGATAAGCACGTAAATCAGCTTCCAAACAGGAGAAAAACATGCGATGGCCAAAGGCCCGATCAAGGCCAAAATAGGTCCCACATACGGAATGAACTCGGTGATTCCCGCAATAAGACCGAAAATCAGAGCATACTTCGGGAAGGGAATCATCATCGTCGCGGTAGTCATGATTCCCATGATGAGGCAGAGTTTCAACTGGCTTTGGATAAAGCCGCCTATGGCTGTGTTGACGCGGGACATGACGGATTCGAACTCGGGGCGGGAGGACGGAGGTATGTATGAAACGACGCTTTTCCACAAGCGTGGGCCGTCGGCGAGGAAAT
>MWCD01000049.1 GCA_002069885.1 bacterium ADurb.Bin236
CGGGGTGTAAAAAAACTGCCATTTTTACGCTTATGTTTTATAATAATGGACGCCAAACGGCTATCGGAGGATTAAGACATGTGCAAACTGAAAAAAATCGCGGCGGCGGCTCTGGCATTATTTGCGGCGTTCGGAGCGGCTAGCGGTGCGCAGGCGCAGCTTAAGGCGGGCGCGGCGGCGGCGGACATCACACCGGACCTCGGCTGCTATCTCGGCGGATACTATCATATTTTCGAGACCGCAAAGGGCGTGCACGATCCGCTCCACTCTAGAATCCTCGCGCTCAGCCAAGGCGACGAAACGGTTCTTCTTATCGCGAACGAACTGATAATGACGGGCGGGGTGTTCGCGATTGAAATAAAGGAACGGATAGAGAAAGAATACGGGGTTCCGCCGAGAAATGTGATGATAACTGCGGGGCACACGCACGCCGGGCCGGAAGGATATTACGAGGAATTCGGAAAATATCCTAAAGAGTACAACCCGGAGATGAAGAAGAAGTTGCAGGACAAGATAACGGCGGCGGCGGGGCAGGCGCTGGCGGCGATGGAGCCTGCGCGCGCCGGAACGGCGTTTATCTCGCTGGAGGGATACAGCCGCAACCGGCGCATATCGGGAGGCACGGTTGACCCGCTGGGGCTGTTGCTAGTGGTCAAGGCGCTAGACGGACGCCCCATTGGCGGGTTCCTGAACTTCTCGGCGCACCCGACGATAGTGAACGCCGGAGAGCTTCTGATAAGCTCGGACTGGCTCGGGTCTTTCAGCGAGGAGATGAGCAAGGCGATGGGCGGCGGGGTGTTCCTGTTCATTCAGGGGGCCAACGGAGACATCAGCCCGGCGGGCGGAGAAGGGGCAGACGGATGGGAGCGGGCGCGCAGCTACGGCGCGAAACTTGCCGCAGCGACCTCGCCGAATATCGAGTCGGTGTCGCTCTCCGGGGATTTCCCGGTGGGCGGCGCGATGAGAGAGATGATATTTCCTGTGCGCACAATGAAATCCATGGGCGAATTCCGCGCGGCCATCCCGGAAAAAACAGAAATCATCCGCAATTCAGATATGTCGGACGGCGAGAAGGACGACAGGATAAAGATGCTTCAGGCGAGGCTCGGAGTCGAGTCGTTCATAATGCCGCTCGTGAAGACTATGAGCAGGGTGAAGGGCGGCAGGACCCGCACGTGGGTTCAGGCGTTGAGACTCGGCGACGCGTACGCGGTCACTCTGCCCGGAGAGCCTGTGGCGGACGTGGGACTGCAGGTTCGCGAATCCCTCGCGCCTATGAAAACGGCGCTCTTCGGCTATGCCAATGACCACTTAGCTTATATATCCACCAGAAAGATATACGAAGAAGGCGGCTATGAGGCGGGCATGGGGCTTGTTTTCCCGGAAGCGACCGAAGAGATGATGGCTGCCGGGGCGGAGATGGCAGTAGAGTTGTCGAAAAAATGATTTCTTCCGCCGGGCGTCGGGAATCCGGCTGTCTGGTATAATACAAACAAGTCACAAAAAAACATAGAGCCGCGCGCGGCGCTTGCGCGGGAGTAACGCGCCATGTTTGAGGACATTCATCATTTCGGAATCACCATCCGCGACAGGCGGGCGGGCGCGGGCTTCTACGCGGGCACTCTCAGGCTCCCCGCGCTCGCAGAGACCGTCAGCAGCGGGCCGCGCGCCGAACGCGTATGCGGCCTAGACCACGCACTCAATAGAATCGTCTGGCATCAGATCGGCGACGGCGGCGTGGAGACTTTCTATCTGCCACGCCACAGGTCCGCTCCGGGAGACCCCGGCGACATCCGCCGTCCCGGTTTCAGATACATCGCTTTCAACGTGGACGGATTCGAGGACTATGTCGGCAGGCTGGAAGCATCCGGGCCGAAGCTCCCGCGCGCGGAGACCGCCGGCGGAAAATGCGCGCTCGCAAAGGACCCGGACGGCTTGAATGTGGCGCTGTTCGACACGGGGAAAGACGCGTTTCCGGGGCGGGTTTCGTCGCTGAAAGAGATAGGGCTTGTGGCGGGCGACCCGGAAGGATACGAGGAATTTTTCGACCTGCTGGGACTGTGGAGGGTGGAGAGCGGCTGCGATTTTCTGGGGCCGGTGTTCGGTGTGGACGCGCCGGCGCCTCTGTTCGGACATGTGAGGCTGATATGCCTTGCGGGAGCCGCGCTCCCGGTCCCGCCGAGACATTTTCCCGCTAATTCCGCGTCAGCCCCGTCAGTTCCGCGCGAAAGTTTCAGCGACGCCGGCGTCAAACATGTCGCTTACTCCGTGTCCGATATCGCGGCGTTCCACAAGCGCTGCCTCGCGGCGGGAGTCCAGTTCCTCTTTGAGCCGACGCCGGTGAGCGGAGGCAGTATGATCGCCTATTTCCTAGACCCGGAAGGCAACACGTTCGAGGCGATGCAACTGAATCCCGCCATGCGTTCTATTGCCGTCGCGGCGGGCGCGGCTCGGCGCGCAATGATGGATTTTTCCACACGCGCATCCCGGTTTTTCAAGAATAAACACGTTAAACCCGAAAACCCGATACATAAGGTTTTCGCCTTCGGCGATTGGAAAAAAAACCTTTGAAAAGGGGGCTTTCCCAAAACCCCATTTCCTAAACTTCGCATCTTTTTATTCGGTGAATGTTGACGCGACAGAAATCTGCAGTCAGGATTCAGATTCGATTAACCCTAAAAGCTCGTAAACTTCAACGGGTTTCGATTTTCCTTTGACGGTGACGGAGTCGATGTGTCTTGCATTGACTGAGTCTTTGACAAGCTCATAAGTGCTGCCGCTGATGACGATGGGGATGTGGTACTGCTTGGTGAGGCTTTCCAGCCGGGAGGCAAGGTTTACATTGTCGCCGATGACGGTGTATTCAAGTCTTTGCGAGTGGCCGATGTTGCCCGCGACCACCGGGCCGGTGTGGATGCCGATGCCGATTTTGATGGGGTTAAGGCCGTCCTCGTTTATCCATTTCTCGTTCAGCTCGTCTAACTTGCGCTTCATTTTGAGGGCCGATTTGACCGCGCGCATCGGGTCGTCGGGGTGTTTAACCGGGGAGCCGTAGATCGCCATTATCGCGTCGCCGATGAACTTGTCGAGAGTGCCTTCAAACTCGAAAACCACGTCCACCATCGAGTTGAAATATTCGTTGAGAAGGCCGACCACGAGGTCTGCGGGGAGTTTCTCGGATATGGTTGTGAATCCTCTGATATCAGAGAACAGGATGGTGACGTCCTTTGTTTCGCCGCCGAGGGAAATGTTGTCCATGTCGCGGAGAAGTTCGTCGGCCACCTGACGGGAGACGTAGCGGGAGAAAGTGTCCTTTATCTGCTGTTTTTCCTTGATGCCTCTAATCATCTCGTTGAATGAGCCTGCAAGCTCCTGAATTTCGAGTCCGCCGGTGGAGACGGCGACGTTCAAGTCAAGGTTGCCGCGGCCTATCTCGCGGGCGGTGTCGGCCAGATAGAGGATGGGTTTGGCGAACCTGCGGGAGACGGCGACGGAGGCGGCGACTGCGGCGCAAAGGAAGGCGAACACGATGGCGGCGGCGATGGCGCGGGCGCGCGCCGCCCTGCCGTACAGCCTCTCCAGCGAGTACCCGACGCGCAGAACTCCTGTCTTCATTCCGTCGCTCTCGATGAGGAACGAACTGTCTACGATTCTGCCCCATTCGGCGTCCACTCGCTCGCGCATGATGACTTTGCGCCGGGAGTCCACGCGCTGCGCGGCTTTCGTTTCCGGGTCGTCCAGTTCCCGGCCCTCCATCTCCTCGTCCGGGTGTATCATCACGTAGCTGTCAGGGTCGATTACGTAGCAGAAAACGATATCCGGATTGTTTTTCCGCAACTCGACGAGAATCTCCTTGGCTTCCGAGAAGATGAACCGATCGATGAGGGAACGGACGGTTTTCGCGACGCTTTCGCCGAGGATTTCAATCTGGCGAGCGCGCTCAAGTTCGAGCAGCGGCTTCGGCCTGTATGTCAGCGCGACGTATCCGGAGACGTGCTCTTTGTCGGGGCCTTCGCCAAGATAAATTCCTATCTTTGCGACCGCCATCGAGAACTTTGCGCCGTCCGCCCGGAAGGCAGGGATAAAGTATGAGCGGCCTATCTTTTTTTCGTCCGCCTTAAGCCGTTCGGCGATTAGGGAGACTGCTTTGCCGCCCGCGCCGTTTTCGTACAGGACGTTCCATCCGCTGTCGAAAATTGCGAGGTGCGAAATCTGCCGCTCGTCCGAGACGACGTCTTCGACTATCATTCTCAGGGTATCGTTTTTGCGGGAGGCGACGGCGTTGCCGGACGCGATGGCGATCACGCCCGCGTACGCTTTCATCTGGCTGGCTTTTTCTTCTTCGTAGAATTTCTTCTGCGTCCCGGAGGTCGCGATGTACGCCACTGCGGAAGCTATCACTATGGAAATGACCACGAGAAGGGAGAGGTTGACGACGATGCTTCTTTTTTTTCTTGAAGGGGTAGAAGAGGGAGTGGCGCCGCTCATTTCCCCTGCGTTTTCCGCCATTTCTCGAAATCCTTCAGCCACCCGTTCTTTTTCGCCTTGGCGACCCTGTCCCGAAAATCCTTATAAAGATCGGGTTTCACTTTAGTAAAAAACGCCTGCCCGGAAACGAAATAGATGTGAACGTCTTTGAAATCGGGGTCTTTGTGCGCGGTGACGAGCATCTTGACTATCTTTTCGGAGTCCTGCTTGTCGAAGTCGTTCCTGAACACGAGCGGGTCGACCGGATACTTTCCCATGCACTCCATCTTGCTTATGTCGTTGAATCGCTTGTCGGTGTTCACCGCCATTATGTATGCCATTTCGGTCATAATCGCGGCGTCGGCTTTCTTGAACACAAGAGTGTAAAGCGCCGACTGCGGGTTGTCTCCGAGGAGCGTCTTTGAAAAATAGTCCGGCAGCTTTTCGTCTATGCCTTTGTCCGCGAGGTATTGCTGCGCGTAAATCCATTCTTTGTCTTCGAGCAGCATAACGTTTTTGCCACGCAGGCCTTCCATTTTTACGGGCGTTTTCTTGTTTGCATAGACGCAGATTTCTGTTTCCTGTTTCTTGTTTATAGCCAGATTCATCAGGGGGGTCAGAGGGGCTTTCTCTTCGACCGCGCGCGCGTACTGCATCGGCCTGATGATGCCGAAGTCCGCTTCGCCCGACTTGAGTTTTTCGTAAGCCTCTTCCGAATCGCGCGCGGACAGCATACTAATCTTGATGCCGGTTTTTTTGTTGATGACGCCGCTGAGGCTGTTCAGGAGAGCTTCCACCTTAGAGGCAGATTCGCCTCCGAAGGACATGCCGTAGTTCACTATGAATTTGTATTGCCCGGGGTTCTTCGCGCAGACGGCGCCGCTCGCGTATAACATGCTTGCCGACAGCGCCAGCAGAGACAATCCCCAGAGAATTCGATTTCTCATGATGTCGTCCCTTTTCCAATTATCGCAAAGCTAATTTTAATCTTACATGATTATAACAATATTAGCCGCCGGGGCAAATTTGCGTTGAGAATAAAAATTGTGAAAGGTTTCTCATAGTGGTTTTTCGTTTTTTTAAACGCGCGAAAAAGGGTTCTTTTGATACGGGGAATTTTCTAGTATATAGTAACAGGCGGGCGCGGGTGGATTTAAAGATGACAGAAAAGACTTATAGGATAGATATAGAGGGCGGGGCGGCTGTCCGGGCGAGGCCGGGGGATACACTGCTTGAGGTTGCGGCGGAAGCCGGGCTTGAGGTGTCCGCAGATTGCGGCGGAGCGGGGACGTGCGGGAAATGCCGCGCGCGAGCCGGGGGGTTGCTGGAGCCTCCTTCGGACGCTGAAAGGAAGCTTCTTTCGGCGCGGGAGATTGAGTCCGGGGTCAGGCTGGCGTGCCAAGCGAGAATATCGGGCGATGCGGGCGCGGTATTTGAGGGCAACGCGGTTTCTTCAGAGATAACTGATTTCTGCATGGAGTATGAGCCGCCGGATTCGGGGCGAGGGCATGCGCCGGACAGCGAGCGCGGGTTCGGGCTTGCCATCGACATAGGCACGACCACGTTGAACGCGCGGCTGGTGGATTTGGAGACGGGGCGGGCGGCGGCGAGCGCGGCGAGCGCGAATCCTCAGAGGATTTACGGAGCGGACGTGGCGAGCAGGTTGAGTTTTGCGGTGTCCGGCGGGCTTGGGGCGCTCAGGAGCGGCCTTCGTCGGCGTGTCTCCCGAATGGTCGAGTGGCTGGCGGAGCGCGGCGGCGTCGAAGCCGGAGCGGCGAAGCGCTCGATCGTAGTAGGCAACCCGACGATGCTGAGCGTCTTTTTCGGATACGACCCGTCAGGCATCGGAGCGGCTCCGTTCACTCCGCCTTTCACAGGGACGGCTGCGGCGCTTGCGCGGGAGTTGGGAATCCCGGCGGCTGAAGGAGCGGTGGCGGAGACGCTTCCGGTTGTGGCCGGGTATGTCGGCGCGGACGCGGTTTCGGCGGCGTTGAGGGCGGGGTTGCACAGGCCGGGCGGGCCGCGCCTGATGATAGACCTTGGCACGAACGCGGAGATGGTTCTGGCTGCGGGCGGAGAGATATGGGCTTGCGCGGCGGCGGCGGGACCGGCGTTCGAGGGCGCGCACATCAGTTGCGGGTCGACTGCGCGCGAGGGCGCGGTGGACACGGTGATGCTGTCGGAAGACGGGACGCTGGCGGTAGGAACAATCGGCGGGGCGGCTCCGGAGGGCCTTTGCGGGACGGGGCTTATAGACGCGCTGGCGGTTCTGCTGGATTCGGGCGCTCTGGCAGCATCGGGTAGATTGACCGCGCCGGAAGACGGCCCGATTGCGGATCGTTTGAGCGGCGGCGACCTCGGCTCTCAACCCGAGTTCCACATCGTCAGGCCCGGAGAAATGGGCGCGCGGCGGCCTGTTTCCATTACTCAGCAAGACATCAGAGAAGCACAGCTTGCCAAAGGCGCGATTCTGGCAGGGGCTGAAACCCTCATGGCAGCCGCAGGAGTGGACGCCGCTTCCCTTGAAGCCGTCTATCTGGCCGGGGCTTTAGGCTACAGCCTGAACTCGAAATCCGCTATCCGAATCGGACTTCTTCCGGGCGCAAGGCCGGAAATCGTAAAATTTATAGGCAACGCCGCGCTTGACGGAGCGGCGGACGCTCTGGTGTCCGCAAAAGCGCGCGAAGACGCGCGCCTTTTAGGCGACAGCATCAGGTATTTCGAGCTTTCGTCTGCTCCGGGCTTCGCCGACAGGTTTGCCGCTGCAATGGCGTTTCCTGCAAATTTACATTGAGCCGCATGTCCGGCCCGGGCGGCTTTGAAGGGCTAGCGCGCCCCGAACGCGCTACGATAGTTTCTTGCTGAACCGCAACGTGCTGAGCGAGAGTATGGCCGCGCCGTATACTGCCAGCGCGAGAGCTTGGCTCCACAGCGACGACAGATCCGCTCCCCTCAGTATTATCCCTCTGAGAATTTCGATGAAGTACGTCAACGGTATGAGAAAACTGAAATAGTATATTATTGCGGGCATGGATTCTCTTGGAAAAACGAAACCGGACAGGAGAACGGACGGCAACATCACGAGCAGAGCCATCTGCATGGCCTGCGCCTGATTCTTAGCCGCCGTCGAGATCAGCAGCCCCAACCCCAGCGCCGTAAACAGGAAAACGAAGCACATCAGCAACAGAAGGCCGATATCCCCGTTGACTCGGACCCCGAACACGAACCTCATAAGCGTCAGGACCACGCATATCTCGAAGAACCCAACGAAGGCGTAAGGGACAAGTTTCCCCAGCATCAGCCCGCCGCGCGACAGCGGAGTCGCCAACAGCGTTTCTATAGTGCCGTTTTCCTTCTCCCTCACCACGGCGAACGCGGTCAGGAAGACGGTTACGATCTGCATGATAAGCCCGACAAGGCCGGGCACAAAGAAGTTGGCGCTCTTCAGGTCGGGGTTGAACAGAACTCTCGGCCGGGCGTCGACCGGGAGTTTTTCGATGTCAACGCGGCCCATCTGTTTGACAGACTGCATGAGGCCGACCGAGTTGACGACATTCACCGCCTGCATCGCCACCGTCGAGTCGGAGCCGTCCACAAGGGCCTGAAAACTCGACCCGCTCCCGTTGAGAGCGCCCGCTGTGAAGTCCGGCGGTATGTGAATCCCCACCCGCGCCCGGCCGGACACTATCGCCTCCCTAAGTTCCGCCTCGCTTGACGCGTTCTCCTTGAAATCGAAATATTCCGTGTTCGCCAGCGCGGCGATAAGCTCTCGGCTTCCGGCTCGCCTGTCTGCGTCGAACACCGCCGTCGGGATGTTCTTCACTTCCATGTCTATCGCGTATCCGAAAACTATCAACTGGAATATGGGGATGGCGATGGTCACCACGAGAGTGACGGGGTCCCGTCTTAAGTGCAGCGCCTCTTTGAAGACGATGGCTGAAAAAGTGGTCAGGAAGTTCATGCGGCCCCCCTCGCTTTGAGACGTTCTCTGGTCAGCGACACGAAAACGTCTTCTAGGGAAGGTTTAACGGCCCGGAAAGATTCAAGCGAAACACCGCCTGCTTCGAGCGCCCGCGCGGCTTCCCGCTCTCCGAATCCTTCGCGCGCCCTTATGTGGATGCTCTCTCCGAATATGGTGGCGTCCAGCACCCCCGGAGCTTTTTTAATCAGGCTCAGCGCCTGCGTTATCCGGTCGCTAGACGCCTCAAGCCATACCGTCCCGGCAGGCGTAACCTCCGGCAATATCTTAAGCTCGGCGGGCTTGCCGCACACCATCAATTCGGATAGGAATATATATCCGATGTGCGTGCAACGCTCCGCCTCGTCCATGTAGTGCGTCGTCACGAACAGGGTGACGCCTTCTTTGGACAACTGGAAAAGCAGTTCCCACAAGTCTCTCCTCGCCACAGGGTCTATCCCCGCCGTCGGCTCGTCAAGGAAGATAATCCCCGGCTCGTGCAGCATCGAGCACGCCAGAGCCAGCCGCTGCTTCCACCCGCCTGACAACGTCCCGGACAATTGTTTCCTCTTGGACGTTATGCCGCTCAGCTCCATGCTTTCCTCGATTCGCTTGCGAAGCCGCTCCCGCCTCAGCCCGTATATTTTTCCGTAAAACGCCAAGTTCTCTTGCACTGTCAGGTCTCTATAAAGGCTGAAGCTTTGAGACATGTATCCGATGTTTCCTTTTATCCGCTCTGAGTTTTCCCGCACGCTAGCGCCGTCCAGCCATGCGTCTCCGGAAGTCGGCTCAAGCAGCCCGCAGAGCATCCTTATCACAGTCGATTTGCCAGACCCGTTCGGCCCAAGAAAACCGAATATCGAGCCTTTCTCCACGCCGAAAGATACATCCTTGACCGCTGTCATTGAGCCGAACTTGCGGGTCAGTTTATCCAGTTTTATTATTTCGCTCATCGCTTGCCGTCCCGTTCGCCGTCTCCGCCGGAACTAAAAACGGCGACAGCGGTCATGCCCGCCCTTAGCTCGCGATCCGGGTCTGAAACCTCGACGCGCGTCCTGAACACTTGAGAGGCGCGGCCTTCGGGCGTCTGCGCGTTCCTCGGTGTGAACTCCGCGCTTCTGGCGACCCGGCTGACCGTCCCCCTAAACTCCCGACCCGGATATGAGTCAACGACTATGCGCGCCTTGGCGCCCGGCTTCGCCTCCGACAGCCTGTCCGCCGGAACATAGACGTCGATCCATGGGTCTCCGTCGAGCGCCAGTTTCGCGGCTTGGCCGCCCGGAGCCAAGAGGTCTCCGGGATGCAGATCCATCGTGTCCACGACGCAGGGCGAGGGGGCGCGCACCACTAGGTCTGCCGCTCTCGCTTCGATGGTCTTCAGCTTCGCGCGGGCCTGTTCGACCACCGCGCGGGCTTGTTCAATTTCTTCCGCGCGCGCGCCTTTCTCAAGCTTTCTAAGCCTTGCCGCCGCCTCGTTCGCCGCGCCGGCCGCCGCCGCCTTTTCCTCTTCCCTCGGCCCGTTAAGCGCTATGTCCAGCATGGCTTTCGCGGCGTTCAGGCGCTCCTCCGCCGTCCGCGCCGCCGCCCGCGCGTTGTCCGCCGTCTGCCTAGACACCACCCCCGACTCCAGCAGGCGCTCCTGCCGCTCGAACGTCAGCATAGCGTTTTCGCTCTGCGCCGCCGCCGCTTCAACCTCCGCCCGCGCCGCCGTTATCTGCTCCGCCCGCGTCCCCTTTTCAAGAAGAGCCGACTGGCTGCTCCTAGCTTCCGCCGCCGCCCGCGCGGCCGCTATATCCTCCTTCGGATACCCGCTCAACAGCGCCGCCAACGCCGCCTCCGCCACGGCCACCGCCGCCTGCGCCTCTCCAACCGCCGACTCCAACTGCGCGTTCTCCAGCCTCGCTATGGCGTCTCCGGTTTTCAGCCTGTCTCCCTCTTTAACGAACGTCTCAACAACCCGTCCCCCCTCGGTAGAGCCGACCGCAACCTCCACGCTCTCGATCGAGCCTGACACCTCCATCGGCGAAAGCCGCCCCGCAGGGCCGCGTCCTGCCCGGTAATAAATTCCCGCCGCCGCCAGCGCCACAATGACAACCGCCGCGATTTTCTTCTTCATCAGCATTCCCCCTCCGCGCTCATTTCCGTCTTGTCTCTTTTGCGTATCCCGTCGAACAATACGCGGACATGGTGCTTTGCCGCTTTTTTTATGAACGCTTTCGAATATCCTTTTTCACCACGGATGATCTCCACAATCGGTTTTGCAAAGACAAGATACGCCGGGAAACTTACGAAGCTTATAAAAAGGAGCGTCTCGTCCGTCTTGCGTATTTCCCCCGCCGCCGCCGCCTCTCTGATTATCGAGCGCATCGCCGCCGCCAGCTTCGAAAAATGCTCCCCCGCCAGCTCGGGCAGCCTGCCTCCCCCAAGAAGCAACTCCCCGATAATGATTTTACTTATCGAATACTCACCGCTAAGAAACTCAAGAAACTTCCCGAACACTATCTCAAGTTTCTTGTCCAGCGGCAGAGCCTCCGCGTCGATATCAGCCACCATCCGCCGCGCCGCTCCCAGCCCCTCCGCCACCGCCGTCTTCAACAGGTTCTCTTTGCCACCGAAGTGATACGAAATCGCTCCGACGTTCACCCCAGCCTTGGCCGCGATGTCCCTGACTGAAACGCCGTCGTAGCCGTTTGCGGCGAACATTTCAGTCGCGGCGTCCAGAATCCTTTGCCTCGTCTCGATGTCAGCCATGATAGCCGTCCTCATTCAAACAAACGTTTGTTTTAATATTACGCCCCGCTATCCGCCCTGTCAACTCTTTTCCCGCGCTCTGCGAAAAATCCAGATCTCGCTTTAAATGGCCGCAGGGGTGTATAATTGCCATATCGTGAAAATAAGGGGCGCGCGGCTGTGCGCGGGGAGGGCGGAAAACCATGATGATAGACAGGCGGGAATTCATGCGTCTTTGCGCGGGGGCGGCGGCGTTCGGAGCCGGGATGGGGTCTTTTTTCCTCAAACGGGCGCTGGCGGACATGCCGGTCCTCGACGATTCGTACCCTTTTTTCTGTCCGGAATTGATTGAGATAACGAAGCCAGGGCCGATTATCGCGCCGGATGGCTCCTGCGTGTGCGGCTGGGCAAAGCGGCCAATCCTCGAACTGAATTTCGACGACGCTAAGTTCGCTCCTTCTAAAAAGGAGATGAAAAAGGCTTTCAAGAAATGGGACATGTATCATGTTTACACGCCGGAGCTTGCCATGCAGTTTCTGGTGGCTTGGATTCCCTACGCGGCGTTTTTCAACGCGAACATATATGTAAGGGCGACGAATAGGTTCTACGAGGACACCCGCTTCCTGCCTGCCAACCCGGAGATAGAGATGATGCCGGACAGCGGGGGCGGGCGCACTGTCTTCGACGCCGGCGCGGCGAAGGCTGTCTTCGAAGTCGTCGGCGACACGCACAGGCTGTCCGTTAGGTTTGACAGTTTTTCGACGGCGGACAAAGAGGCGGCGGACTTGAATCTGAGCGGCGGGGAGGATTCGAGGACTTCTTTCAACGTGGACGCGGAGATGTCGTATCCGGCGGACCACGCGTCTATCGCGGGCGTCCACATGACCAATCCCCGGCGATGCCACTACGGGCACAAAATCAACTGCATGGAGACGGAAGGCTCGGTCGAGTTCGGTGGAAATGTATACCGCATGAGCCGGGAAAACTCTTTTGCGGCGCTCGACTTCGGCAGGGGCCACTATCCGAAAAAGATGTTCTGGCACTGGGCGACCGCTTCGGGCCGCCACTCCGACGGAAAACTTATCGGCTTCAATCTGGGCTTCGGCAACAGCCCGAAAAATACAACCGAGAACGCGCTGTTCTACGACGGAAAGCTCACGAAGGTGAACGCGGTGGAATGCCTGCCGCCGCCGGATTCCGATCCGGAAAGGCCGTGTCTGGTCAGGGACTTCGAGGGGCTTGTGGACTTGTCGTTTAAACCGATTAAAACGCGGCGCATAGACACTAAAATCGGGTCTGGCTACAGCCGCGGACGTCCGTCTCTTGGGCTTTATTCTGGCGTTATCGCTTCTCCGGACGGCGGGACTCTCCCCGTCAAAGACCTGTTCGGACTATATGAATGGGTCGACTCTAACTGGTGAGCGCAGTTCTCCGAAGCAAGGCGGGTTAATGCTAAGGACTAAGGATTAAGGGAAAGATTTCAAAGTTTCCTTGAACCGCCGGAGGCGTTTTAGGAGGGATTTTTTTGTTTTGAGATCTCTGCGCGGAGTCTCTCGATAGCGTGGTTGACCTCTTCGAAGCGGTCGGCGTCTTCGTAAGCGTTGTAGAGATATGCCGCTTCCTCGAGATTGCGGAGCGCCAGATGAAGAAGTCCGCGCTCTGAATTTGCTTTTGCGGAAAGGACAAGCAGAGAGCCGAGGAGCCGGAACTGCTCGGCGGCGTGAACGCGGTCCATGCAGGAGAGGAGTTCGAGGAAAAAATCGCCCCAACGCCCGCATTCGACACAGACGTCGAACAACTCGTAAAGCAGGGTTATGCGGGAATCGAGGTTGTCGTCCTCGCGGGCGACGCCGATGGCGGAGGCAAGACTGTCGAAAGCGTCGCTGTTGCGGCCCAAGGCGCCGAGGACGCGCGAGCGATGGAAGAAGGCGGCGGCGCGGGTGGCCGGAGCGCCTCCGTTGGCGGAGATTTCCAGCGAGCGTTCGAGTCCGGATAGGGCTTGTTCGAGGTCGCCCATCTGAGCGTGGGCGATGGCGGCTCCCAGAGCGATGTCGGCTGCGAGAGTCTTGTCCGGCGCGCCTTCGCGCAGATAGTCGTCTGCCATCTGAAAACAACGAAGAGCCTCATCTGATTGTTTGAGTTCTAGGAATGCGCCGCCAAGCTGGATGCGTATTGAGGCGAGTCTGGACAGGTCATTGTCCGCGCGCGCAAGAGTCTCGCACAGAAGGTAGTATTCGGTGGCGCTGTCGTGTTCGCCGCGCCGTGTGAGAAGAGCGCCGAGTTCGAATAGAACTTGTTGTTGAAGCTTGGGATCCGGAGAGCCGTTTTCTATGGCGCGCTCTTCGAGCTTAAGCCAGATTTTTTCCGCAGACGACCAGTCCGAGACGGCTATCGCCAGACGCGTCGCCGCTCTTGCGGTGTCGACGGACTGACGCCAGAAGTCCGGCCTGTACTGTTCTCGGGCTTCATTTAGCAGCTTTTCAATTCCCAGATGGGCCAGAGCCTGAAAAATTTCTTTCGCCGGCGCTTGTATATCGTGGTCTTCGACAAGGTTTCGGATTAAGTCATAGTTCGAGTCAGGCGCGTGGATGAAAGAGTCGAACAGGGGCGCGTTTGCCGGGGCTTTGAGCGCTTTTCGTATCGGCTCTAACAGAGGCGATCTTGCGCCACGGCTCGTGGTTCCGTGCTCTTCCATGAGCTTCCTTCGCGCCTCAATAAAGTTCAGCACTTTTCCTTCGCCGTTGTTGCCGTTTGAATTTTCCATCATCCGACCATTCCCGGTTGCCCCGAAGCCTGTTGTCGTTCATCTTGTTGCGCCGCGCCGCGAGGTGAGTGTTTTGAATTCAATAAGTTAGCATTGACCGGGTGATTTGTCCACAGTGAAAGGCAATTTGTCTGGGCGGGGCAAGGGAGCTTGCTCTTTGAATAGGGTATGTGAGAAAGGGAAACCGACAGGCTGCCGGCGCAATTGCCGCAGAAAACCCGCGAGCCTGAGTCGAGTTTTTGACCTCGGAGCTATTTATTGACGGAGTTGGGTTTACAGATAGTAAAACAGAGCGGAACAGCGATATTGCGATATGGCACATACTCCACGAAATAAAATTTTTGAATGTTGGAGAGAGGCAGAATGGAGGACTGCTGAATCGGAAACGGCAAGAATTGTCATCAGAGAGAGTGGAGAGAAATCTGCAAACGAAAATAGCGCCGATAACAATGCCGTATAATAGCGACATATAAGGCGCTTTGTCAAATAATAGAAGACAGATAGCGGCAATAATGCGAGCGTTGACGGCAAAAAGGAATGAATAACGGGATATATGCCGTTGATATTGCCGTACACAGCCATTAAAACGGCAACAATACCGTTTGTAGCGATTATGCGGTGAAGGGTAACGGCATTGGTTGCCTACAAACGGCATGATAGGCTAGCAATATTGCCGTTATATATTGCGATCGTCGACATAGTCTGAGGGATTGGAGAATGTCAGTTTTTCTTGCGAGTGGGAGGGAGCCGCGTAAAAACATTTAATATAAGGGATATATCATGTGAAAAAATTCTTTTGAAAATTCTTGACAAAGCCTATTTTGCGCATTATGCTTGGGATGAATAGGCAAGGAGTTGCCGTTAAAAGCTAAGAAAGGGCCAAGCCGGAGTAAATAGTAAAATAAAAGCAAAAGGCGTGAAAAAGGCCAAAAGGGTGGATTTATAAATTTCAATAAAAGGATTTTTAAAAAATCACAAGGGGGGTATGGATATGTCGGAAGCTCTAACTAAGAAAGATGTAATGAAGATCTGCAAGGAAAAGGATGTAAGCTTTATACGGCTCTGGTTTACCGATATCATGGGGCAGGTAAAGAGTTTTGCCATCACGAGGAACGAACTGGAGAACGCGCTGGAAAAAGGCATGGGGTTCGACGGTTCGTCGATCACCGGCTATCAGTCGATTGAGGAAAGCGACATGATAGCGATGCCGGATCCGACGACCTTCAAGATGGTTCCGTGGAGGCCGAAGGACAAGCCGGTGGGAAGAATGATATGCGACATCCTGACGCCTGACGGGAACCCGTACGAAGGGGATCCGAGATACGTGTTAAAAAGGGCTTTGGCGCGGATGAAAGAGGCGGGGTTCGACCACTTCTATATCGGTCCTGAGCTTGAATTCTTCTATTTAAAGAGTTCGGATTGCCCGCTGCCTTTGGACAAAGGCGGATATTTCGACCTGACGGATCTGGACGTGGCCAGCGACCTGAGGAGAGACACGGTAAACGCGCTCACCGAACTGGGCGTCACCATCGAGTACAGCCACCACGAGGTCGCTCCCAGCCAGCACGAGATCGACATGCGGTATGACGACGCTCTGAAGATGGCCGACAACGTGATCACCTATCGCGTGACGGTCAAGGAGATAGCGAGGATGCACGGCGTGTACGCCACTTTCATGCCCAAGCCGATATTCGGCGAGAACGGCAGCGGAATGCACGTCCACCAGTCTTTGTTTAAAGGAGAGAAGAATGCGTTCTTCGACGCCAAAGCTGAAGGCGGCCTGAGCGACACCGCCAAGAGGTTCGTATCCGGGCAGTTGAAGCATGCCAAGGAGATGATTCCTGTTCTGGCGCAGTGGGTTAACTCGTACAAGAGACTTGTTCCCGGGTATGAAGCGCCCGTTTACATCGCGTGGTCCCGCCGCAATCGCTCGGCCCTCATCAGAGTTCCGATGTACCACCCCGGAATGGAGAAGGCGACGCGGTGCGAACTGCGGTGTCCGGACCCGGCTTGCAACCCGTACTTGGCGTTCGCCGCGATGTTGAACGCGGGGTTGGAGGGCATAGAGAAGAACTATGAATTTTCGCCGCAGATGGAGCAGAACCTTTATCACCTGAGCGACGACGAGAGAAAGGCGCTTGGCATTGAGTCGTTGCCTGACAACCTCGGCGCGGCTGTGGCGAATCTGGAGAACAGCGAGCTGATGCGCAAGGCGCTCGGCGACCATGTGTACTCGCGGTTCATCGCTTTGAAGAAGAAACAGTGGGACGAATACCGGATACAGGTTACGGACTACGAGTTGCGCAACCTGCTGCCGATTCTGTGACGTTCGGGGAATTTGCTGAACAAGTTTAATGGATGGACGGTCATAGCGGTGACCGCCTGATGGGTTCGGGGCCGGCGGCGAGACCATCGTCGC
The DNA here is from genome assembly GCA_002069885.1 of bacterium ADurb.Bin236. Taxonomy (GTDB): domain Bacteria; phylum UBP15; class UBA6099; order UBA6099; family UBA6099; genus UBA6099. Next base: position 16,339 of record MWCD01000049.1, read on the forward strand.
CGGCCCGACTCCATCGGGACCTTCAGAAGGGCCGGGGGTTGGCGGAAGACAACCCGCGGGCGTCTCGGCCCTCTTTTTATCATCCCGATGCTTCGTCCATCTTTCGTCATCCGAAATACAACGCGCCGGGGGCGCGCCCGGCGCGGCGGTTGTGACTATTGCGAACCTATCCGGGCGGGACTCTAAACGAAAGGTAGAGACCCATGATTACGGCAAAAAAGAAAATTATGACAATGGCGGCGGCGCTGCTTGCGGCTGTATGGCCCGCGGCGGCTCTTGCTCAGGAAGAGCAGTCGATAAGCGCGGGGGACACGGCGTTCGTGTTGACTTCCGCAGCGATGGTGCTCTTCATGACTGTGGGACTTGGTTTCTTCTACGGCGGTCTTGTCAGAAGAAAAAACATCCTGTCGGTGCTGATGCAGTGCATGTTCATGATGTGTTTGATCAGCGTCATTTGGGTGTTGTACGGGTATTCGCTGGCGTTCGGCCCCAGCGTGGGCGGTTTCATCGGCAGTCTGGACTGGGCCGGGCTGAAGGGCGTGGGATTGGCTCCCTCGGACTCTTACGGCACAACGGTTCCGCATTTCGCTTTCATGACGTTTCAGGGTATGTTCGCAATAATCACGCCCGCGCTTATAGTGGGCGCGTTCGCGGAGCGGATGCGCTTCGCGGGCTTCGTAGTGTTTTCTATTCTTTGGGTGACATTTATCTATGCGCCGGTATGCCACTGGGTATGGGGTTCCGGCGGTTTTCTTCTCGGGATGGGCGCGCTTGATTTTGCCGGCGGCACGGTTGTGCACATCAACGCCGGCATAGCGGCTGTCGTGACCGCAGTCGTGCTTGGAAAGCGCTCCGGGTATCCGGAGCGGACATCCTCTCCGCACCACATACCTTTCGTGGTGCTCGGAGCTGGGATTCTGTGGTTCGGATGGTTCGGGTTCAACGCCGGGAGCGCGCTTGGGGCAAACGGGTTGGCTGCCGGGGCGTTCGTGGCCACGAACACGGCGGCGGCCGCCGGCGGTTTGGCGTGGGCCGTCATTGAATGGATAAGAGATAAGAAACCGACCTCTATAGGCGTGGCGACGGGAGTTGTTGCCGGTTTGGTGGCCATCACTCCGGCGGCAGGGTTCGTCGGCCCGGTGTCGGCGATTCTCATCGGGGCGGGTTCGAGCGTCATAGGCTTCATCGGCGTCGCGTTCCTGAAACCCAGATTCGGATACGATGATTCGCTGGACGCGTTCGGCGTGCACGGTCTGGGAGGCATCTGGGGGGCGCTCGCCACAGGGCTGTTCGCCTCCACAGCGGTCAATCCCAACGGAGCGGACGGGTTGTTCTTCGGCAACGCCGCTCAGTTCGGCATTCAGGCCGTCAGCGTGGCGGTAACGATCGTTTACGCCCTGATAGGCACTTTCATTATCTGCAAAGTCGTGAACGCGGTCATAGGGCTTCGCGTTTCGGCTGAAGAGGAGCGGATAGGGCTTGACCTGACACAACACCATGAGAGCGGCTACACCGTTCTCGACTGAGGGAGGAGGACATCGAGCATGAAATACATTATTGCCATCATACAGCCGGACAGGCTTGAAGCGGTGCAGAAACTTCTGGGAGAAAAGCAGGTGAACCTGCTTACCGTGTCACAGACGATGGGGCACGGAAGGCAGATGGGAATCACTAGGGTGTACAGAGGAAGACGGGAAGCCGGGGATCTGCTGAAGAAAATCAAGCTTGAGATAGCTGTGAACGACGACTATCTGGACGCCACAGTGGACGCCATCAAGAAGGGCGCGAGGACGGGCGAGATAGGCGACGGGAAGATATTTATCTTCAATCTTGAGGAGTGCGTGAGGATTAGGACCGGTGAGACCGGGAGCGTGGCGATAGGGTGAAACCGGGAGCGCGGGCGGCCTGCCGCCGCCCGCGCCTTTCCCATAAACACACTGGAAACGGCGGGCGCGTATAAATGAAAATCACGGCGTTTTGTTGTCACAACAGTCTGTACGGGGTCGGCGGCGCGGCGAAAATGGCGAAGGCCGAAGTCCCCGGAGTTCACAAGGTGGAGATTCCGTGCAGCGGGCGGCTCGAGCCTATCTATATCCTGAAAGAGTTTGAGAACGGAGCGGACGGGGTGGTTGTTGTGGCGTGCCCAGCCAAGATGTGCCAGTTGATACACGGAAGCGCGCGGATGGAAAAGAGAATCGAATACGCCAAGAAGCTGATAAGCGACGCGGGGATGGAGCCGGAAAGGCTGATGATGTTCAGGCCTGAGCCGCCCACCGCGCCCCGTCTGGCGGAAATCATAGAAGAAGCGTCAGCCGGTTTTGCGGCCTTAGGGGCTTCGCCCCTGAAGGCGGCGGTCTGAGCGGACGGAACAAAGGAGGCAACCGCTATGCCCGGAAAGTATCACATAGAAACGAAGGAAGTCCCGCCCAGAACAACCACTGTCGGCAGATTCGGCATCATCGACCTGTACGAGACGTGCGCGAGAGGGTGCAGGAACTGCGTAAAGAAGAAATGCATATACGACATTCACAAAAAGGAATTTGATTTCGCGCATTCTCTTGACCGACCGACGGAGTTCATGAATGAGTGTATGAACTGCCTTATGTGCGTGCAGAACTGCACGCGCGGCGCTCTCACGAGGACGCAGAACCCGGAGTACACGTGGCTGGGCAACGAATACTGGAAGCCGGCGATAATCGCGGGCATCTGGAAGATGGCGGCCACGGCCAAACTGCCTGTTTCGGGAGCCGGTTACGGCGGCCCGTTCTCAGGCCCCGGCTTCGATTCCATGTGGACGGACATGAGCGAGATTGTCCGCCCGACCCGCGACGGCATTCACGGTCGAGAGTACATATCGACCTCGGTCGATATCGGCGGGTTGCCGTCCAACCTCGAATTCGGTCCCCGCGGAGAGTTGCTTGGAGAAGAATCTCCGGTTATTGAACTGCCCGTGCCGTTCATTCTCGAAGTCCCGCCGCTCGGACAAATCTCAAGGAACGTGCTTGAGGCGATGGCGCGCGCGGCGCGAGGCATGGACACCTTGTTCGCACTCGACGCGGAAGACGCCGAAGAGTTCGCCGCAGAGTTCGCAGGCTGGCTGGCCCCCCGGGTGAAAAGCAGCGCGATAGATAAACATGCCGCGCTCATTAAGTCCGTCAGGATGGTCTGCCTAGAGGACTCGCCGGACGCGCTGGACGCAGTTGCCCGCGTGAAAGCGACAAATCCCGGAGCCGTCGTGAGAATAAGGCTGGTTCTCGGAGACGGCGCGGAAGCGCGGGTGGTCGAGTTGGTGGAGGCGGGAGCCGAAGCGATTCAACTCAGCGCCGATATCAACGGAGACATAGTGTATTCGGACGGGCGCGTGGAATTCATCAAGGACGCGTTCCGCCGGATTCACAGCTTGCTCGTGGACAGATGCGTCAGGGACAGGGCGACGTTGATCGCCGACGGCGGCATAGCTATGGCCGAGCATCTTGCGAAGATAATCATCTGCGGGGCGGACTGCGCGTCTCTCGGAATTCCATTCCTTGTGGCGATGGAGTGCCGGATGTGCGGAGCATGTTCGCGCGGAGTCGAATGTCCGGTGAACATGAGCGAGGTTCCGCCAGAAGACGGCGCGTGGAGAGTGATGAATCTGGCGGCGGCATGGCGCAACCAGTTGCTTGAAGTTCTGGGCGCGATGGGGATCCGTGAAGCGCGCCGCCTAAGAGGGGAATTCGGAAGAGCGATGTTCCGCGAAGATTTGGAGCGGGACACGTTTCAGAAAATATTCGCCGGAGCGTGAAAGAGTCCGGCGGGCGGCGTCTGGGGGGGCCCGCGCGCCGCTTGAACAATAAAAAAGGAAGGTCGCCGCTATGAGCATGACAATTGAAAACGAAATCGCCGCCGCGCCAGCGACGCGCGAGATCAAAACGGCTCCGAGCCGTTTCAGAAACCAGATCGGCGCTTACAAGATATTCAGGAGCGAGAACTGCATCGGTTGCGGAAAATGCGCGTCTCTCTGCCCGCATGGCGTGCACGAGCGTTTCGGCGACAGCGGAAAAATGGTCAGGCCGAGAGACTACAGATGCCGGGGTGAGAATTGCCGAAGCGAGGAATATTTCTGCATAGACAAATGTCCGGCGGGCGCTCTCGCGCTGCGCAGAAACCCCGTGTATTCAACTCTCGGAGATTACAGGTGGACCGCCGATCTGATTCTCAGCACATGGGATCAGGCCGAAAACGGCCATGTAACGAACGAAACGCTCGAATCCGAACTTGGCGCGTCCGGCGGCGGGTTCGACAAACTGAGATTCAGGTTCCCGGCGGTTCCGTCCGGCGTTGACCCATCCGAGGTGGACACCTCTCTGGAACTCAACCGGCGCTCGGACGACCCGGCGGCTCATAAAATCAAAATTGACGTTCCGTGGTACGGCGGCGGCATGAGCTTCGGCTCGATAAGCGACAACATGATGGTGTCGCGCGCGCGCGCGGCTACCGCGTGGAACACATTCACCTGCACTGGCGAGGGCGGATATCCCGAACTGCTCCGCCCTTACGACGACCACATAATCACTCAGATAGCCACAGGACTGTTCGGAGTGCGCGAGGAGACCATCCAGCGGGTGAAGATAGCCGAATTTAAATATGCGCAGGGAGCCAAGCCCGGCCTCGGCGGCCATTTGCTCGGCGACAAAAACACCGCCGATGTCGCCCGCATGAGAGAGGCCGTTCAGGGCACGGCTCTATTTTCCCCGTTCCCGTTCCACAGCGTTTACTCGATTGAAGACCACAAGAAACACGTGGACTGGATAAAGGCGATGAACCCGCGCGCGCTGATTTCCGCAAAAGTTGCCGCGCCGTCGGATGTGGATATGGTCGCGGTCGGCTGCTACTACGCGGGAGTGCATATCGTGCATGTGGACGGAAGCTACGGCGGCACGGGGGCGGCGCCGGATATCGCAAAGAAAAACATCGCGCTTCCCATCGAATACGCCATCACCCGCGTCCACAACTTCCTCGCGGACGAAGGCGTAAGAGATGAGATAACCCTCATCGCCAGCGGCGGGCTTCGCAACGCTTCCGACATCGCCAAGGCGATAGCTCTCGGAGCCGACGGCGTTGTGATAGGCACGAGCGACATGGTGGCCGTCGAGTGCATAAGGTGCGGCAACTGCGAGAGCGGACGCGGATGCGCAAGAGGCATCGCCAGCACGGATCGCGAGCTTAAGCACCTCATAGATATTGATTACGCCACGCAGCGTCTCATCAACCTGTACAACTCGTACCGAGAACAGTTGGTCGGCATCATATCGCGGCTCGGTCTGAGATCAGTCGCCGAATTGAGGGGGCGCACCGACCTGCTGATGCACCTAGACTACTCAAAGCCCGAATGAACCGGGCGGCATATAGAAAGGAAACCGCTATGAGAAACGACAATGAAAACATGGCAGCAAGGATACTTGAGAGCAGGCGCGCGATTTCTGACGCTGCTCCCCGCCGTGAGACGGACAAGGTGGAGGAGGAGGGCGGATGCGGCGTAACCGGATTCGCTTGTTCGATACCTGTCGCCGGGCGCCACATACACGCTCCCTCGGTGCAGATGCACAACAGAGGCAACGGCAAAGGCGGGGGGATCGCCGCAGTCGGACTCTCTCCCGATCAACTCGGCGTCTCCCGCGATGTTCTCGACACTCACTATCTCCTGTTGATTGCCGCGATCGACCCGTCGTGCGTGGAATCTCTCGAAAACAAATACATCCGCCCGAATTTCGACATCGCATCCGAGGGGACTATAGATTCGATTGCCGACTGGCGGGACATGCCGGCCGATACGCCGC
>MWCD01000050.1 GCA_002069885.1 bacterium ADurb.Bin236
TTCAAAATTATTGAGTATTACCCGACCGCCGATGCGCGCCCCGGATGGTCGCCAGACTGCTCAGGCAATGCGCGTTAGCCCGGAGAACTCATAATGGACTTGTTCAATCTCGCCATTCTCGCCTGCTACGTCGCCCCTCTGTTTTTCGTCGTCCGCATGGCGGGCAAAGCCAGAGAGAACTATGACCGCCTGCCGGACAAAATCCCCGTGCATTTCGACTTGAAAGGCAACGCGGACCGCTGGGCGAAAAAGTCTCCGTTGTCGGTTTACTGGCCTGCCGCGTTGACCGCCGCGATAAACGCCTCGATGTTCGCTTTCTATTATTTTTATCCCGACGGAAAATCAGGCCCCGGCAGGGAAATGTCCGCCGCGCTTGCCGCCCTCAACCTCGCTTTGTGTTTCCTTTTTTACAGGGTAAGCGACGCCACTATCAATTACGCTATGGGGAAGGCGAAAAACGTTTGGCCATATATTTGGCTTCCCCTCGCGGCGGTTATCGCGGCGAGCTTTCTTCCGGCCGCCGCGGGCGTCATGCCCGGCAAAACTTACGTCGAGGAATCTTTTTTCTGCGCGAAGGTGGACGAACGCAACAACCCATACGGCATCCGGGACGCATTCACTGCGTCTGACGCCACAGTAGCGATTTTTATCAAATGGAGAAACCTGCGCGGGAACAGCGTGCTCAGATACGAATGGTTCAATCCGGACGGAGAGTTGGATGCCGAAGGGAAATATACGTTTGGCGGAAAAAGGCTCAGAAAAGAAGCGGTCACTTGGTGGATGATTCCCATCAAGGGAGAGCCGCGCGAGGAATCGACCGGAGTCTGGAAGACAATCGTCTATCTCGACGATTCGCCCGTGTTGGAAAAAGAGTTCACGCTGCTGGACACTGAAAACGAGCTCTCGAAGAAGTGAAACCCGTAGCGGATATTTTCCGCCTTCCTCTATTTTCTTCAAATAGTCTTTATTTCAATCAGCGGAAATTATGATGTCGCCGGAAACAGTCGTTATATAAATAAGGCGGACCGAAGCTCCCGCTCCGGGCGTCTCAAACGTCAACTCTGAATCCGCTTCCGACACTTTTTTAAGATAAGCGTCCGCAGTGTCGACCGCGCCGGATACCGTATTAGCAACTATTCTCGCTTTCAAAGAGCGCTTGAGCTTTACTTTAATGTCTCCCGAATCAGTTTCAATATCCAAGTCGTTTTCCATGCCGGACGCTTGAAAAGAAACTTCTCCAGAGCCGTTCCGTATCAAAGAAATCTTGGGGCAGTCCTTGATGTCTATATTGCCGCTTGTGGAAGAAGCTAGCGCGGCGCCTTTAATGTTGGCGAGGAGTATCTTGCCAGAATCGGTTTTCACCTTCGCATCTCCCTCAAGGCCGGACACGTCTATCGCGCCGGATGTTGTTGCGAGATCGACGGAGATGGCTGACGGAGCCAGAATGTCGTAATCGACGCGGCCAGACGCCACAAGCCCGGCTGACGATGGGACTGACGAAGTGGCGACTATGCTGTCGGCGGGGGCTTGAGCGAAAACTTTAATTCTAGAAGCGAACTCGCGCGCTTTCGCCAGATCAGGCGCGAACGCTGTTTTAGCCGCCCGGAATGTCACCGCTTCGGCGGAACTCGCCCGCACGAATATCTGGCCTTCGCCTTCAGACACCCTCAGGCTTTTGTCGCCCGACCACGGCACGGTGAACCTGTCCGTCAGGGTGTACTGGAAAGACGGCGCCGCGTCGATAACCGTCTCAGGCTCCTGTTGCGCGACCGCAAAAACCGCCGCAGCCAGAAATGCCGCCAGAAGCGATATGAACGCCGCCGCCCCGCCGCTCTTTGCTCCGCGTTTTTGTCTTCCTTTTTTCCTCATCTCCACTATCAAAGTTTATACCATGAGCGGTTAATTTCAACCCGAAACCCATCAATCGCTCCATGTTTCTGAAAGACAGAAATCATTAGGGCGGTGAGAAACAAAGACAATGTAAAAGTATTGTTAAGGGACGGTCATTTCGCGGAGGCGACGATGGTCTTTATCGCTTCTTTATTCATCATCAGATTTTTGTCTAGGTAGTTGCGGGCTATGAATCTTTCGACTGCCGCGCCGAAGACAGGCATGAAGACTTTCAGGTTGACTGTGAGCGCGCAGCGGGTGAGGGAGCCTCGGATGTCGTGGTAGGCGATGTCTCCCCGACAGTCGAAAATGTCGCGGAAGTGAAAAGTTTCGGCGCGCCAGCGGCATGTCCATAGATTTTCGTCCCAAACGCAATGGATGCGCCAGCGGAGCATGTCGGGATTGAGCCGGTTTTTTACTGTGGAGGGGATGCGGGCGCTGCCTACCCATTCGGTAGAGTTGGCGATTACGCCGGGTGCGGGCGAATGGCTGCTCAGCAACTTCACCGATTTGACCGCCGGAACCAGAGCCAGATATTCCTCGAACCTGTCGCGGGTGAGGGCGAAGACGGCGGCGCGGGGGGCGTCGAAGATTTCGGTGTCTCGAATTATCAAAAACGCCCGCCTTCCCGCCCGGAACCGGGCGCGTCGCGGGCCGGGTTCCGGGGCTATTGCGGCAGCGGAGGGCCGAACAACGGAGGGCGCGGGCTGAAAGCGGCGCTCAGTTGAGCAGTTTTCCGACTATGGCGTTGATTCGTTTGCCGTCCGCGCGGCCTTTGAGTTCGGCCATCAGCTTGCTCATCACTTTCCCGGCTTCCTTTTTAGTCGAGGCTCCCAGTTCGGCGATAACCGCTTTGGCTTTATCTTCGATTTCGGCGTCGGACATCTCGGCGGGAAGGAAGGAGTCGATAATCTTAAGTTGGGCTTCTTCCTTGGCGACGAGGTCCTCGCGCCCGCCGTCCTTAAACTGTTCGATGGACTCGCGGCGGGTTTTGGCTTCCCTCTGGATGACCTGAAGGGCCTCGCCCTCGTCCAAGTCTCTCATGAGTTCGACCTGTTTGTTTTTGAGGGCGGTTTTGAGAGAGCGCAGGGTGTCGAGCATGGTGACATCCTTGTCTTTCATCGCCTGTTTGATTTGTTCGGTGATTTGATCGAGTAGCGGCATGGCGTTTCCTTTCTTGCGGGCGGGGCGGCCGGGACGGCGCTACGGTTTGAAGCTGTCGTCCGGGTCGCTCTCTTCGCCCGGCGTTTGTTTCTGGAATATCAGTATACTGTAATGCGAGATATTTGGCACGTATGAGTGAGGGTATCCGTAGGGCCGGAGTTTCTCGGCGGCGTTCTCCCATATTTTTTCGCCCTTGAGAAGAAAACCGGCTTCGGCGGCGATGGAGGCGAAGTAGGGCGTTAGGAAAATATACTGGCCGTTCTGGTACAGGTTGCGGGTGAACACAGCCATGTGTTTGTGTTCTTTAAGGGCGGAGTGGCAGCGGTTTAGCGCGCCGAGCATGAAGTCGAAAAAGGCGTCCACGGGCTTGGAGGGCGGGGCAGAGTTTGGGGCCCATTCCTCTGGATTCATCGGGTTCGGCGGGTCGATGAGGACGAAGTCCACCGAGTCCGGCGGCACACTGTGAAGCAGTTCAGAGCAGTCGCCGGACACAAGTTTCTGACGGGGTATGCGGTGTTTGCGGCAGATGTGGTAATAGATGTCCACCCAGCTTCTCTCTATCTCGAAGCCGACCGCCTCGCGGCCCAGCAGGGACGCGGCGATCAGGGACGTGCCTGTTCCCGCGAATGGGTCGAGCACAAGGTCCTGCCTCTTCGTGAAAAACGCTATCAACTGACCGAGCAGGTGCGGGCTTTTGTAATCGGGGTGTTTTCTGCGAAGGTCGTGTCCGAGAAACTTTGGAAATTTCTGAGAGAAGACGGTGCGGGTGAACTGGAGCCATTCGCCGCTTGAAACCTCGTTGAGTTTGTTGCGGGGGTCAACCTCGAAAGAGCGCTCTTTGAGGAAAGGGAAGTTGGTCAGCAGATCGAACTCGGGAGGTTTCTCGTCGAGTTTGAACATGCGGAGGATGTTGAGCAGGTCGGCGCATTTTTCGGCGTGGGTGCAGGTGGCGCACATGTAGATTGGGCTGCGGCAGTGGAAACTGACGGTTTCAAGCGAAGGGTCGTCGTTTCGCATCAGACTATCGGTTCTTTCCTGAAGTCGGAGCTTTCGCCCATATAAAGGTCGGGCATGTTGAGCAGGTTGATGATTTTGCCCTCGACGTTTCTGGCCGGGTCAGCGTGGCAGCAAGTCAGCTCGACCACTGGGCGGTCGGGGCGTCCCGGGTTCTGCGACTTGACCCTGCACCTGAAGACGGGCGTCGCAGTCTTCGCGTGGTACAGGTCAACCACCTCGCCGTTCTCGTACAGCATCAAAACCCGCTCGAAACAGCGCACCAGTTCCCTGTCGAACATCGGCTCGTGGATGGAGCCGTCGGCTTCAGCCTTTTGCTCGGAGTTGTCGTACATCCATTCGAGGACTTTGGCGCGCGAGAACTTTTTGCGCCACGGCCTGTCCTGCGTCATCGAATCGAAGCAGTCTATCATCCCGAGTATCTGAGAGAACACGTGCAGGTTGCCCCTCTGTTTGGGATATCCTTTTTTATTGATTCGCTCGTGGTGGTTCTCTATCACGTGTTTTGCGAGGGGGCGGTTGGCGAAAAATATGTGGTGCTGGACGACGTTCATAGAGACTTCCACGTGTTTTTTGAGGATGGAATGTTCTTCAGGCGAGATAGCCCCTTGTTTGAATAAGATGTCCGGCATTCCGTCGTGGAGGTAGCCGATGTCGTGCATGAAAGCGCCGAGGGCTCCGCTGGCGATTTCCTCGTCGGAGAAGAAGAAGAGCATGTTTTTCCGTTTATTGTGGTCTATGCCGGGGCCGAATTTGGCGTCCGAGCAGACCGCGCCGCGCGCCTTCAGGTCGGCGTTGTACCGGGCGATGGTTGCCAGAAAATATATGCCGCAGTTCGCCATGTGGTTAAACAGGTAGCTGCTCTCGATTCTGTTGTCGTTTAGGTTGACTGAGACTTTGTCTATGCGCAGCGGCGAGAACGGCCCGTCTATGAGGTCGCGGCAGTCCTTGAGGAACTGTTCCAGCTTGGAGACGCTGATGATTGCTTCGGAGAACTGTTTGAGCAGTTTCATTTCTGCGGGTGGTCTGGCCGGGTCTAGTTTTGTGAGCGAGCCTTTTTCGAGCTTTATGTTCGTGCGGCTCATGCTCCTGACGCGGAGCATCTCCCGTTCCGGGTCCTTCTCAGTCATTATGTCCGCCAGCGAGGTCGCTATGTTCTGTTTGATGGCGAGAAATTTTTCGGTCTGGGTCAACTCGTCGTCGCAACCTTCGATGACGCCGCTCTGAGGCTCGTTCTCGCCTCTCACCCAAACCTCTGTAAACCCGAGTTCGATAAGTTTGCGGGCGACGCGTTCGTTTACTTCAACCCCGGAATTGAAGCCTTTTACCCCCGAACCGAGGAGCACCGGGCGAGCGAGAACGAGCTTCTCGCCCATATCAAGTTGTTCAAGAGAGATTTTCTGCATAGTCCCCAGTGTCCTGCCTCCTACGCAAATAAGTGTAACACGCGCCGCCGCGCAAGTGAACAGGGAAACGGATTTTGTATAGAGAAACCTTGTGGAATTTGCGGAGGAAACCTAGTGGCGCTTGAGGGCAGGCCGCGCCGTTCAACGCGCGCGCTTTTTTGCCGGAGAGTTTCTTATAAGCATGTATTCGCCGGGGTTTTGAATTTTGATGAAGCCGACGGGGTCGGCGCCTGCCGCAGCCGCGCTCGCTTCGCCGCTGCCGGACACTTCGGGGTTGACGAGCGCGTGATACTTGAGGACGACCACTCCGTCCGCGCCCGGTCTCACCCTGTATGCGCGAATTCCACCGATGTCCGCAGCGACGAATCCTTCTCCGGACAGGAACGGGGAAGGCGCGAACCCTGTTCGCTTATAAATGATAAATCGTCCGGTTTCAGTCATGCGGGCAAACGCCTGAGGGCTCGCCGCGAACCGCTCCTTGCAGTCGCCGCTCCAGCAGACCACCCAACGGATGTTATAGCGGTCGAGTTCGGAGTCAAGCCCGGAATCTGAAAACGAGGAAAGCGTGGCTCCGAGGAACTGGCCGTCGTGGAACCCCGCGTAGTTGTGTTTGAGGAATATGTATGGATAAGGGCCGCCGATGAATTCGCGGCCTGTGATTTCTGAGAGCAGGGCGGGGAAATGGCCTTCGCCGTATTTGGGGGGCAGAGCGTCCCGGTCGTTCCAGCCGGAATCCTCAAGGAGTATGCGCCCGTTCGGGGTGGTGTTGCCGGACAGCCACACGGCGAGCGCCCGCGTGTCGTCGTCGATGGGTTTCCTTATCATGGAGTTGAACATGGCGAAGTGCGCGAATGAGAGCAGGAAAAAGAGGGCGAGGGTGGGGAGGGCGAATCTTGAGAGCGCGGGGCGGGCGCGGAAAACGGCTGCAGCTCCGGCAGCGGCGGGAGCCGCCAGAAGGAAATCGATGTAGCCGACGTAGCGCGTCGGGTTTACTGCCGCGGCCGGTTTCCAGAAGGAGCCGAAGTATATCAGCGCGAGGAACAGGACGGCTGTCAGCGCGAAGAACGCCGCGCGCGAGCGTTCTTTCCTGCCGGCGATTATCCCGGCTATGCCGAGCGCCAGAAGCGAGCCTTTCAAAATCGTGTTCATCGCGGCGAACACGGGGTTCTGCGAGGGTTCGAGTATCTTGTGCCCCATCGCTTTTGAAAGCGTGAAGTAGTCCTTGAATATCCGGAACGGATCGAAGTTCAGCCCGTGAGGCGCATGGGCCAGCTCCACTTTGAATTTGACCAGTTCGATGAAAGGGACGAGCCAGAAGGAGTTGACGGCGAGAGTTATCGCGAGGAACATGGCGATGGAGCCGAGGCGGCGCAGGTTGACATTACGCAAATAGCAGGCGAAAAGGACGGCGGCGGGAATGCCGAACGCGACTATGGCTGTCTTGTGCGCTAGGAAACACAGGGGGACGAGCAGGCAGAGCCGCGCGGCGTGCGCGGGGCCGTCCTCGCTCATGAACCTGTAGAACACGGAGACGGCGTAGAAGCAGATATGGAACGCGAAGATGCCGGAGGTCATGCCTAGGAGCAGCATGATGACCGGGTAGCCCGTCCACCAGTACGCGAGCATGACGATGAGCGCCCAGTCGCGGCGCGCTCCCGACAGCCCGAAGTTTGAAAGCCCCGCGCTGAAACAGAACGGGGCTATCGCCACCGAAACGAAAGTGGCTGCGGCCAGAACAGCCGCCGGAGGCGCAGGGTTCATGAACGCTTGCAGAAATTGGAGAAAAACGTTGCTGTTCCATGTGAAATTGAGAGGGTATCCGGCTGAGTAGAAATAGTCGAACCCCCAGAAAGCGAAATAAGCCTCGAAGAATTGAGAGGCGCGATGCTGGAAGTAGAGCATCACCGGAAAGTCGTTGTAGGTAAGAGGGTTGGAGTTTGCGAGTATGAGGGCGGCGGGCGCGGCGATGTGCGCGGCGACGAACAGCCAAGCGAAGAATTTCAATGTCCGGTTCATCGCGCGCCCTCCTTTCCCGCGCCTTCGTGGGCGTAGCCGGGATAGGCCAGCGAGACGGCCTCCGCGACGAGCGCTCCTGAATCGGCGTCTGACGCGGCGAATAGCAGCGATTTGGAAATAGCGGCGTCGAGGCAAAAGGCGTTGTCGCCGCATGCTCTCGCTAGAGCGTCGAGTTTGGATTTCGCGTCGGAGCCATCCGCGCCGTAGTAGCTTTTCAGCATCCACGGCGCGAAGTCATCCGCCTGAATGAGCGCCGCCGTTTTTTCAGAATCCCCGTAATCGACGGCGAAAAGCTCCAGCAGGATGCCGTCTTTGGAAAAACCGCGCCTGAGCCTGAAGACGCCCGCCGCTTCCTCGAAATTGGAGAACAGCCATTCAATGTCGCGCGCGGTTTTCGAGCCGGGGCCGAATCCTTCTCCCGCGTTGTGAAGAGACAGCGCGTCTTTGCGGAGCGCGTATTCTTTCAGATGGTTGAACGGATAGGGCCGCGCGGCGCGGATATAACTTTCCGGCAGGATGGGGGCGGAGGGAAACGTTTTTCCGCCGTACAGCAGCCCGTCGCAATCAAATAACTCGTCGAAGTAATGGAATACATGCCTGTCGGTCGGAGAGCCGGAATCGAAGTATACGACGCCGGTTCCGTTCGAGCAGTCGGCGCGGAGCCGTTCTATATTTTTTACATACCGGGCGTTGTCTTTGTTTTGAAAGGATTCGATTTGAAAGAAGGAGAATCGGAAAGCGGTGGCGATGAAAAGCGCGGAGGCGAGGGTGAAAACAAAAGGGAAAGGTTGCGCTGAGGTCGAAGCGTCTTTGCCGCCGGGGCGCGCTGCGAGCCATGCCGCAGCGAAAACAATAAAGGAGATAGCGAGCGCCGCAACGATTTGCGCGGGGTTCTCCGGCGCCGAAGCGGCGATATTTGCCCATGACTGGAAATAAAGGGAAATGTTTTCGGCGGCGCGAAGAGCGCCCGTTTTGAAAGCGCCGGAGACGAGGATGAGAACCGCCGGAACGGAGGCGAGCAGAGCGGGGCGCATGGAGACGCCGCCCGAATCGGGGGAGCGTTTTCCAGTCGCCGATGCTGCAGCCTGAACCAGAAGCGATACGATGCCCGCTTCGCAAGAGTAGGCGGCGGCGATTGCGGCGGCGGAGCGGAGCCGGAATATGCGCGGCGCTGGGTTGCGGCGCGCCTCGATAAACATCATCCATGACAGCGCTATCAGCATGAATGAAAACGAAAACGGGGCCGCCCTCCACGATTCGACGGCAAGGAATAAAGAGCAATAAATTATCAGAGCGTAAGAACGCTGTTTGTCGCGGGGCGACATCCGGGAGCGCGAGACCGCGAGGCGGGCGCAGTGGACGCCTACGAGAAAAAACACTGACGACAGGAGTCGCAGGACTGGCAGCCCGCCGGGGAGGAGAGAGGCGGAGCGGGCGAACGCGTGGTATAGCGGGAGAAGGTTATCGTAAAGCGACAGAAAAAAGCCGATGGCTAGCGGACGCCCGGAGAAGAAAAGCGTCCGCGCCTCGTCCGAAAACGGCAGGGGATAGAGCGCGGAGAAGGCGGCTCCGGCGGCGAGCGCTAGAACGGCGACGGCCGCGTAGGCGGCGCGGAGTCCGCGCGTCATGCGGGGCGCTGAATCGCTCTCGTTTACCATAGCGTCAATCAACCTTCAGGGCGTACACCCTGCCGTCGGTGGAGCCGAATATCACAAGTCCATTGTATATGAGCGGGTGGGAATCGTCGATGTCCCATCCCGTAAGGAACCGCCAGAGGAGTTTGCCGTCTGACACGCGGATCGCATGAAGGAATCCCGCGTGGCAACCGATGTAGGCGACGCCGTCGTGAACCGCCGGTGTGGTTTCGAAGCGGGCGGTTTCGGCGTCGTATGTCCAGATGGTTACTCCGGTGTCGGATCGGAGAGCGCGGACATTGTGGGAGTTGTCGCCGAAAACCATCGCGTCGTCGGCCCACGCCGCGCCCGACCATATCTCGGCTCCCGTTTCAGCGCGCCAGACCTCGGAGCCAGTCTCGGCGTCGAGCGCGGCGAACGCGCCGCTCTTGCTTCCGGCGAAAATTTTGCCGTCCATTACCAGCGGGGCGCTCTCGACAGAGCCGCCCAAGCCGCGACGCCATATCTCTTTCCCCGTGTCCCCGTCGAAACAGTAAACGTATCCGTGGTTGCAGCCCATATAGACTTTTCCGTTGTGGATGACGGGGGAGGATTCGACCGGGCCGGAAGTCGGGACGCTGTATATGAGTTGCCCGGTCTCGGCGTCGATTTTCATCAGCGCGCCCGGTTTGTCCGCTCCGACGAACACCGCGCCCGTAGCGAACGCCGGGGATGATTCCGCCCACCTGATATAGTGGAACCAGAGGCGCTTTCCGGTTGCGGCGTCGATGGCGCTCAACCCGTCGTGCGCGGAAACGAACACTCTGTCGCCCACGACGAGGGGTTTGGTCTCGATGTCTCCGCCGATGCGCAGCGACCATATAATCTTGCCGGTGGCGGCGTCCGCCTTGAAGACTGTCCCCCCTTTGATTCCTTTATTGTTGCCGAAATAGACGAAGCCGTCAGCCGCCGCCGGGGCGGTCATCACGGGCGCTCCTGTGTTAATTATCCAACCTTTCTTCTCGCGGAGGATTGATTGTGTTTCGGCGAACGCGTCCATGAGGGCGGATTTCCCAAGAACGCCCCGGTGGATGAAGAAGAACGGCTCATTCGCGACGACGAAGCGGAGGAGCAGTCGGGATTTTGCGAGGTTGCCGTCTAGTAATGCTGAATGCGCGGCTCTGTGCATGGCGGAGTTGGCGGCCCAGAAAGCGGCGACTGCCGCCGCCGCGAACATCGCATATTTGAAAAATTTCTTTAGCAGAACCTTGGCGGCCTTTCTCGCGTTTCGGGGTCGCATGCCGCGGCCCGATGTTTGTATTATCCCTGAAACGGCGGCGAAATGCCACAGCGCGCCCGCGCCCGCTCTCCTCTCTCCTTTGACAAATGTTTCTTTTTTGTGCAATATCAGGACAGCCGACATGACTGATTTTCTATATGACATGACATTCCCGCTTTTTATCGCGCTCATTGGAGAAATCGCGTCCCGCGCGGCTGAAGCATGGACCGCCGGGCGGGGTTTCGGAGTGTTTTTCGCCGGGTTGTTCTCCATGCCGGTGGCTGCGGGGGCGTTCATCGCGGCCGCGCTGACAGTACTGATCGCGGCGCTTCTCGTGCCGATGGCGGCGCTGCTGGGATTCGGCTCCGGCAAATGGATGTTCACGCTCGGCGCGGCCATTCTTCTGGCGGCGGTGTGGGCGCTAAGCAGGGCGGTCGGCGCGTTGCTCCGGCGTGTTCCTGTCAGGGACTCCGATATTCTGGATTACAGTTCCGCGGCGCGCGCGGGATTGGACCTAGTGGGGTTCAAAGGGAAGTGGATGGGAGAGCTTTTTCGGCTCGGATTCAATGTCCCGCGCGGGTTCATTATCAGCGGTACGGTGTTTGAGAAATGGACAGAAGCCGAGGGCCTGAGGAAAGAGATATTGAGGATTGAGGGGACGGAAGACGCGGAGGAAAAGATAGTCGAAATATTCAAAGGGGTCAGGCCGCCGCGCGGGTTCGTCAGAAAACTAAAAAAAGAGCTGCGAGCGCTGCGCGGTGGACGGATAATCGCCCGGTCGTCGTTTCCCGGCGAGGATGGCAGGACGGCGAGCATGGCCGGAGTGTTCGAATCGCTTTCAGCGGGGCGCGGCGCGGACGAGGCTCTGGCCGCCATCATTCGGGTGTGGGCGTCTTATTATTGCGCGCGCGCGGTCGCGGCGGCGGACAACGCGGGCGCGTCCCGCGCGTCGTTCCGACTGCCTGTGATAGTTCAGAAAAAAATTGTGCACGAAATATTTCTGGTCGGATGCTCGGCAAACTATATGAACGGTTTTATGGAAGAAACTGTCGTGTCGTACGAGGCGGCGGACGGGTTGGAAGGCGTGATTGTCCGAAACGCGTTCACCGGGGCGGAACGGACGGAATCCGGCCCGGCGACTCATCCGGTCGACCCCGCCGCGCTCTCCGCCCTTGAAGACGCGATGGCGAGGATGGAGGCCCTGTTCGGCAGGCCTGCCCAGATGGAGGCAGGGTTGCTCAACGGCAATCTTTATTTCTATCAGGCCCGCCCGCTCACTGGGTTCCAGCCGGTTGAAACTCTCGTCAATTCCTTCATTGTGGACATCGCGGATTTCCCGCCGTCCACTCTGACGCGCGACCTTTTTGATCTGCCGGACGGGATGTCGCGGCGCATGTCGGCGAAACTCGCCCCGCTCGGAATGCCGCGCGGCGAAACTCTTTTCGCCGAGCATAAAGGGCGTTTTTATCTCAAATATAATTCGGTCAGGGCGTGCCTTAATCCGCACAATACGGCGAGGGCGAAGGCGTCCGCGCGGGCGCTCGCCCCGGCTGCGGCGGAGTCGGCCCGGATTTTCAGCGGACGTGGTTTCAAGCGCCGCCTTTCCCTGCTCGACGCGCGTCTGAAGGCTGCCGCGCGGGACGAGGACTGCTCAGTCAGATATCTAAAAAACAGCGTTCTTTTGCCATTATTTCGGCTTCAGTTGGATTTGTTCGAGACGAGCGACATGCTGGCGGGCAGGCGTGCCGCGTTCTTGGCACGGGCGCTTGCAGACAAGCGGGACGCGCTCGCGGCCGCGGCAGGAATAAACATCGCCCCTCCGGATTCGCCGTGGAAAAAGATGATTCAGGCGGCGGCGCGCGTCGACCCGGCGGACGCGGCTCAGGTAGATGCCTTCCGCGCGGAATATGGACACTGGGGCAACCCGGAGGCGGAGGTCGCGGCGCCGAGGCTGGCGGACGACCCGGCTCCGTGGCTGTCGGCGCGGGGCGGGGCGGGCGACGCCGGGGACGCGGGCGCGCGCGGCGGCGCGGCGGACTCCTCTCAGCAGCGGGTCGAGCGGGCGCTCAAAGAAAAATGGTCGGGCAACTTCGTCAACGCGGGGTTGCTCGTTTTGAGGTTCATGCTGCGACGGCAGAGGGAGACGATGGCGGCGCGGGAACGGGCGCGGGACTGCCTGAACCGGGCGGTGTTCGAGATACGCAAACGGGCGCTAGCATCGGAGTTCGGCGCGGACTCCTTCCACATGACAATCGACGAAATGTCGAGAGGCGGGTTGCGGGATTGGGAAATAGCGCGCCGGAAAGAGGAGCATGAGAAGCGCCTGTCGGAGAGCGCGGGGGCGGTCGTCCACATTCCAGAGCCGGAGGCTGCGGCGGGCGCGGCGGATGGGGAACTGCGGGGACTCGGCGTCGGCTCGGAGACGGCGCGCGGGCGCGCGCTGGTGGCCGGCGGGCGGCTGCCGGACTTGGGCGGCGACATGCCCGTCCTTATAGTCGGCAGGCCGGACGGTGTTTACGGCGCGGCGGTGGGTCGGATATCGGCGCTCGTCATAGAGCGCGGTAGCCCCCTGTCGCATCTGGTTCTGCTGGCGCGCGAGGCCTCAATCCCCGTCCTCATCGGCGTCGAGGGCGCGATGTCCAAAGTCAAAAACGGCGACGACGCGACAGTCGACGCCGGAAAGGGAGTCCTGCGCATTGGATAGGGGACTTCACCATGTGATACTTCCCGCGCTGGTCATCCAACTGTGCGTGATCGGCCTGTGCGCGGTATATTACAGGCCCAAATCCCGCAAGCTGGACTTCGCGAAAATCGCCTCGGCGGCCCTTCTGGCCGTTTTCACTGCGTTCAGCGTCCCCGGTATGTTCCCTTACATACTATTCTTCTGTCTGTCGCTCATACTGGCCGACCTTACATGCCGCGAACCCGGCGCTAAGATAATGGTTTTCTCCGCGCTGATATATCTGGTGACGAGGCTGATACTTTACAACTGCGGATTCACCGTGCCGATAATCAGGCTGTTCGTGTACAACAACATGTTTGGGATGCCGATGGACTGGTTTGCGAGGACGATGGGGATAACGGACCCGGCGGTCAGGAGCGTAATCTACGGGTTCATTTCCGAGCAGAGCGCGTTCATGCACAAGGCGACGACGGCGGGGCTGATATTCGCGGGGGCGGCGGCGTACGCGCATGTTTGCGCGGTGGTGGCGGCAAAGAGCGCGCCGGGCGCGAAGAACCTTCCGAGTTTCGGCCCGATGACGGCGCCGCGCGGCGCTCCGCTCCTCCTTGCCGCCGGATATGCCGCGCAAATCCTCTTCAGCGCTCCGGCGGCGCGGGAAGCTGACGGCCCTCTGAAAATCGTCATCGCGGCGGCGGCGGCCCTCCTGCTGTCAGCGTTCGCTGATTTTCTTTACAAGCTTGCCGGCGCGCGGGCCGAAACCAAAAAACTTAAAATTGCGGTTTTCATCTTCTCTTTCATCGTGGTTCTTTTTGAAATGCCGCCTTCGTCTTATCCCGCCGCCGCCGCCGCCGAGCTTGTCTGGACGACGATAGCGGTTATGTATACTTTCCATGGAATGAGGCTCGTTTACAGAGCTTTCGGCTCCGGCTCTGGAAGAAAAGCATTCGTCATCTCGTTGTTCATGACGGCGTTCGTGATACACGAGATATTCTTCGCCATGTGCGCGCTCGGCTTCCTTGAGAATGTGTTCGGGATGTCGAAGCTTATAGAAAGAGCGGAGGACGGGAAGGCCGTCGCGGCATCGCGTTCAGGCGCGACGGCGGGAAGTTTCATAGCGTCATTCGCGGCGGTCGCGGTCGTGGCCCTCATCGTTTCGCGTGTCGCGCTCCCTCGCGGCGTAACAGGCGCGCCGGGGCTGTTCGACAGGTTCGACTTGCCGGAGAAATCCATAGGCTACAGCCTCGAACAGCGCGGAGACGAGACGCTCGTCGCCGGCCCCGGCGTCGCGTACTACATTGACAGATTCGAGTACCCGAACAAGGAAGGCGAGCGCCCCGTGTCGAACGTGACAATCGAGCAAGCCGCGCGGATGTGCGAGTCGGCGGGCAAAAGGCTTTGCGAGGCGGAGGAATGGGCGCGCGCCTGCGCGGGCGGCGATGACAATATGTTCTTCTACGTCCATCCCGAAAAGTTTGAATCGTACACATTTGTGGAAGAAGCCTGCAGTTGGCGAGACGAGAATTCAAAAGACCGCAAGTTTGAGAGCGGCGCGTATCCCGAATGCGCCAACAGGCATGGAATACACGACATGGCCGGAAGCCTCTGGGAGTGGGTGGCCACTCCGGGCAACCCCGGCATGGCGGGCCTCATGGGACCCGGCGAAAGAAACGGATGCCAGAG
The DNA here is from genome assembly GCA_002069885.1 of bacterium ADurb.Bin236. Lineage (GTDB taxonomy): Bacteria > UBP15 > UBA6099 > UBA6099 > UBA6099 > UBA6099. Next base: position 14,746 of record MWCD01000050.1, read on the forward strand.
ATGCCGGAGCTGCGACTGGACCGCCCTCTATTTTGCCGACCAGCAAAAACTTCTAGAACTCGAAAAGATAGGATTCAGGTGTTGCCGCGACGCCGATTGACTCCGGCCCCGCCGGAAATCACGGCATTTTTTTCCTCGACAGAAGATATCTCACATTATAAATGAAGAACGCGTCCCGCGTGATAAGCGCGTTCAGCGCGACGGCAATTTTGGAGAGCGTTGATGAGGGCGGTGTCCGGCGGCAAAGCTTCTTGCGGATCATAAAATCGACCGCGCCCTTCGGAAGAAGAGGAATCAGAGAGAAGAAAGCGATGAAGCGCATAAACATCGATATCCTGCGTCCGCCGTGCCCCGCATAGAAACTTCCCTCCATGCCGGCGTTGATGCTCTCGACTTCCTCTTCCGACAACAGACCTGACTTCGAAGCCGCCGCCAGTATCTCCGTGCCGGGAAAATACGACAGCCAGAAAACCAGCAGCCGGGTGGGGCGAAGCTCGTTGTAGAACCGCGCCGCCTCCTCCATCATCTCTTCAGTGTCCCCCGGCAGACCGATTATGTGGTCCAGCAGAACTCGAATGCCGCGCTCTTTGAGCAACGCAACGCTCCGTTTTGCGTCGTCGTTTGTATATATCCTTTTCAAAACATTTTTGCGCTGCCCTTCGTCCACCGACTGAATCCCGATGGCGACATAGCGGCAACCCGATTCCTTAAGCCTGTCGGCTGTTTCTTTGTTTGCCGTCCGGGGATGAAGCGAGCAATAAAAAGGCAGCCCGACTTGCGAAGAATACTTATCAGCGAACTCTTCTAGCCATTTCTTATTGAATCCGAACACGTCGTCGTAGAACTTGACAAGGCGCGTCCTGCCGCGCGCGGCGACCGGCTCCAGTTCGGCCACAATACTATCCACGCTTCGGTCCCTCATCCTCTGCCCTCCGGACAGCGAGGAGGAATAGCTGTTGTGGCAGTACGTGCATTTGAAGGGGCAGCCTCTCGACGCCATTATGGTGTAATGCCTTTCAAGCGCGGGGGCCTTGGAATAGAACAAATCCTTAGCCGGGAAAGGAAGCGCGTCCAAGTCTTCGACCGGCTCTGGAGCCGGGCCTCGGATGATTTCACCGCCGGATTTTTTCAAAACGCCCGGCCTTGCCTCCCGGCTTCCGCTCTCAATGTCCGCAAGCGCGAGCGGGAATGAGACGTCCCCCTCTGAAACAATCGCCACATCCACGGCGTCTTCCACGATGACCCGCTCCGGCACCGCCGTGACGTGAGTGCCGCCGAACATCGTGATTATGCCGGGATGAGCGCGCTTGATGTCTCGCGCCAAGCCGAGAGACCACTGATAGTTTGCCGAAACGCAAGATAAAGCCGCGATGTCGGGTTTAATATCGGCAACTTTTTTCAAAACAGCCGCGCGTTTGTCGAACATCTTAGCCAGCGACGGAAAGTCCCACATGAGATGTCCGCCGAAAACAGACGGGTCGAACGCGAGTTCGACCTGATGCCCCGCCTTGCGCGCAGCCGCCGCAAGGTGCTCGATTCCGAGACTTTCGACTCCAATGTAGAAAAAAAGAACTTTCATACAGAGTAATGATAGCGCTAGCGCCGCTCCTTGACATCCGGAAAAATAAATTCAGCGGACGCAATCAAAACATCGTTCTCGCCATGTTTGGCTTGCCGTCCCGTTTTTGATATAATCAAAACCAATGAACGGATTGAGCGCGGACGAAGGTTTTTTCTCCAAGGCTTTCAAGATTGGCAGCCAAGTATTTTCTGATTTCTTATTGGGGGGAATCGGATATTTCAACAACACGGGTCTGCCTCCGCTCGCTCTGATGGGGCTTGTGCTCGGCATCATCCGCCTTAACCCCCGAAGAAGGAAATCGAAGATAGTCTTCGTTCTGTACTGGATCGGGCTTGTCATTTCAATTGATTTCATATACGCGGTCGGGTTCGGGCTGAACGCATCTTACGGGTCGAGCGTGGCCGCGACGCTGGCGGCGATATATGTCGCGTTGCTGATTATCCGCAAGATATGGAAATGGCCGATGTTTTTGACCGCCACGCAGCTTTTGGTTGTTCCGGTGTGCCTGCTCGGATTGGCCGTGAAGAGTGGCGAGATACGCAATCCGGCTGACAGGTGCGAAAGCATCTCCGAAGTCAGGGGCGCGAAGGTTCTGAATCACGAGAGATACAATTTTACCGACGTGCCGCACACCGCAATACCGAGGTTTTTCGTGCCGCGACCGCAGAGGGGCGATTTGCTTGTCTGCGCGCACGTCTACGTTCACGAGGAAAGCGTTCTGGTGAAAAACGCCATTAACCGGCTGGACCTTAAGACGGGAAAAATGACCGAGTGGCACAAGAGGGGCAATGTGCTCGCGATAAGGGAAGAGCCGGACACGGGCATAATATACGCGGTGATACAGAGGAACTTCAGGGAGCGCGGCGCCCCGAATGTCGAGTTCATCGTTTTCAACCCGGATGGCGGCATAATAAACAGGACGGACATGGAGCTGAAAAGAAACACCTTTTACGGCTCCGGCGTCACGATAATGCCGGAGAAGGTTTTCATCACCGTAGAGTCCAACTATTACGAATACGACAAGAAGAGCCGCGCCCTCGAAAAACTGAACATCGCGGGAAACGCGGGGACGCCGGTGTACCGCACCGCGTGGTCCGAACCGTACCTTTTCGGCACGTTCTCGGTGTCGCCGTTGTTCGGAAAGCTGTTCGGCTCCCGGCATCTGCTGAGGGTAAACACGGAGACGCGCTCGACGGAGATGTGGGCTCAGGACTACCCGGTCGGCATGTTCGACGTGGAGATAAGGCAGGGGAAAAGGCAGATTGCGGCCAGCAGAAACTATCCTGAAGGCGCGTGGCTGCTCGACTTCGACCTTAACAAACTCGTCAAGCTGGTCATGCCCGCCGGCGTCCGCGAAATCGAGTTTTCAAAGGACGGCAAGTATCTTCTTGGAACCAGTTTTTTCAAAGGCAAGTTCCATGTGATAGATGTCGAGTCGAACAAACTCGTCGCCGAGACATTCATAGGATACGGCTCGCGCGGGATGACGGTTGATTCAGACGGCAACGCCGTAATCGGCGCGTCCTGCGGCGTCGTCGGAATCAATCTGAATGAATTTCTGAAAGGGAAGAGCGGGGCAGGGGCGGAATAAGCCCGGCAGCCGGACGGGCCAGTTTATTTCCGCGGATCGAACAGTTCGTACACTCCGCACGCGGTCACGGCGAAGTTCCTTCCGCTTTCCTCGTCCACGGACACGCTTCTGACGAGCTTTCCAACGCGTGTCTTTTTCAATCTCTTCCATTCGCGGACATCTATCATATCAACCGAGCCGCCGCTGTAGTTGGCGACTAGCAACAGACCGTCCCGCCGGTTGAACGCGAGTTTGCGGGGGAAGTTTCCCACAGGCATTATTTTCACCACCCGGAAACTGTCCGCGTCGGCGGCGAACACCATCTTGAGGAACGGACAGGTGAAGTAGAAGAGGTTTCTCGCGCGGTCCTCGGCGATGCCGAAAGAAGGCAGGGGGACGCCCGCGACGCGCCCGCCGGGCAATTGCGCCGGCAGCCTCAACGGCCTGCGGATTATTTTTCTTCCGGATTCGTCTTTCAGGTTCCGCACCTCGTACGAGTCGAACATCCTGACCGGGTCAAGGGACGGAACGACCAGCCTGTCGTTTTCCGCGTCGAGCGCGAAATAGTCAGCGTATCCTAGCGAGCCGAACCTTATCGGGGTCTGCTTTCTTTTTGTTATTCCGTCTATGCCTATGATTCGGCTGTCCGGCGGGCCTAGAAATATCGCGTATATCCGCCCGTCGGCCGGATCGACCTCGCAGTTGGTCACTTCCAGATTGCCGAACCTTATCCTGTCGGAGAGCGACAGCCCGCCTCCGGCGTAATCTATTTCCAACAATTGGAAATTCCCTGCGCTTTTCACTGTGGCGTAGAGTTTCTTCGTTTCCCGGTTCGCGCAGAACCTCTCTGGATAGAACGTCTGTCCGTATGATTTCTCGTTCTCGGCGATGACGTACTTCGTCACGTCGCCCGTCTCGGAATCAAGCCTGAGAATGGAGCCGTGCCCGAAGATGTTCTTAAATGACACGAACAGCGCTCGCTCTTCAGCGTCCATTATCGTTTCATAAGGTAGGGAGCCGGAGAGAAATGCCAGCCTGCGGTATTCATCCATTGAAAGGAGGCAGCGCCTGCCGGGGTCGTCTTTCAAGCTTGCGCATGACGCCGCAGAAGGCGCTATCTGGTTGTAGCTCTGAACGTAGATTATCGATGTCCACAACAGGAGTATGTAGAGCGGGAAAAGCCCCGGACGCGCGTATGGCGTGTCGTATTTTCTGCCTTTGCGCCAGATTGCGTATCCGGCGGACAGAGCCGACGCCGCTATGAAAAAAACCGTCGTGTTCAGCGTGTGGAACATAAGGATGAAATACAGCCCCGGCAGAAGGAAATATAGTTGCAGCAACGGAGCGATGAAGAAGTTGGTCCAGATTCTCGCTTTCGCGGGCGGTTCGAGCCTGCCCAGCGTAGTTTCCATCTTGGCAGCTATCACGCGCCAGTACAGATAGACCGTCGCGGTGGCCGCCAGCATCGCCGTTATCATCAGCAGAAAAACATCCATCCGTTCCGGGTTCAGGTATTGCGGGGCTTTGACCAGCAGAGCCGCGTACGACGCGACTATCCCCGCCGCCGGGATATATCTCAGCGCGCGCGACTTCGGCCTGTTTTTCCATCCCGGCATCAGCGCATACGCCAGCGCGAAAAACAGGAACAACAGCGGAACTCCCCACCTGCTAGCCTCGAAAAGATGAAGCGCCACTATGGAAAACCATACAAGGTACAGCGTTTTTCCGCTGTTCCATACCCCGCGGCTCTCAACCAACTGTTTTTCGTCGGCCATGTTCCGTTTGTATGCGGTCTCAATATCGAACGGAACAGTTATTCTCAGGAAATATATCGCCGCGATGAAAAGAATGTACGACGCGAGAATGATTTGAACGGCGTTAAGGACAGGGCCGTATCCGTAAATGTCCGGTATTCTCGTCATAATGGATATCGGGAGCACGCAGACGGCTATTTTTGCGAAAAGAATAGAGCTTTGAGAGGGGAAGCCGGCTTTGAACGCGGATGGAGCGCGGAGCGAGCAATCCACAAGCCACAACGCAAGTTTCATGGCCGTGAAAACCGCGCCGACCAACGCTCTTTTCATAATGAAGGAAACCGGGACTCCTTCCGCGTCGGGAGATTCCTTGAACGGTTCTTGTGCCGGAGATTCGGCGGGCGGAGTCCGCTCCTCGAATTCAGGAGGAGGGGCAGAGGTCTGAGCGGTTTCCGATTCGGCGGTCTTTGCGTCCGCCACAGGTTTTGTCTTTGCCCTAACGGTTTTTCTTCTTTTCAACCGGACAGGTTTGAATGGTTTCGGTTTGCCCTGCGCGGCCGCCGCTCTCTCCCTTACGAAATACTCTATCTTTTCATAAGCCGAGAGGGCGGTCTCGCGCGCGCCGTCAAAAACTTTGCCCGCGTCCTCGCCTACCCAGTTCATGACAGTGAAAATATGCTTGAAGGCTGAATAAACGAAACGCAGCACGTAGAAGGCTATGAGCAGAAATATTATCAGACCTATTAGTTGCATTAGCCTCCGATTCCGCCGCTAATTGATGCCCTTGATCATGTCGTAACTGTTATAAATGGATACCCTCGAAAGCGGGAATCCATTTGAAATCATTGATAATTCCATTAACAACACATCAATAAATACCAATCTGATTCCAACTGTTATGAGTTTACAATGTTTGAGAAGAATTGAAAAGAAGCAAGACTCGCCGCCTTTTATTGCCCGCCGCGATTGCGTTTGCTATACTGCATTCCATGGCGCGGACATCTTCAGGGTTAAGAACGCTTTTTATTGTTCCGCCGAGGATGTCCCTGCTGAACAGGGATTCGGCGGCCACTCAGGTAGTGCCGCTTGTCGGCTTGGCTTCAATCATCGCCAATATCAAGCCTGAATTCCCGGAAACCGCGTTCATCGACGCGTTCGCGGAAAAACTCTCCTTCAAGCAGACTCTTAAAAGAATAGAAGAATTCAAGCCGGACGTTCTGGCGTTTTCATGCCTGACCATCCAGATAAACGACGCGGCGGAAGTTGCGGCGGCGGCAAAGGCGGGCGGAAAGCCCCCCGTAACAGTCGTTGGCGGCCCTCACGCAAGCCGTGTCCCTATGGACACGCTGGCAGAGTTTCCGGCGTTCGACTACGCCGTCGTCGGCGAGGGCGAGCTGTCTATGGCGGAGTTGCTTCGCTGCGTCGCGGACGGCTCTCCCGCTTCCGGCGTCAAAGGCGTCTATTCCATCTCTCCCGGCGGCGTCAGCGCGGGCGAGCCGCGCCCTTTCATCGACGACCTAGATTCTCTTTCCCTTCCCGACTGGAGCGCTTTCAACCTCGACGCATACTGCGCCAGCTTCCGGCTTAAATCGCAACGCATCCGCGAACTCTGCGTCTCCATCAACAGGGGCTGCCCTTTCAACTGTATTTTTTGCTCAAAAATCATGGGCAACAAAGTGCGCAAGCGTTCCATCCCCCGCGTCATAGACGAGATTCAGAGGAACATCCGGGATTTCGGCGCGGGGCAGATTCTTTTTACGGACGAAACATTCACAGTGGACAGGGAAGGGGTGGTCTCGCTGTGCGAGGCCATGATTTCATCGGGAATCAGCGACAAGATTTCGTGGACGGCCGACACGCGCCCGGACATGGTGGACGACGAACTTGTCGCCCTCATGAAAAGGTCGGGGTGTTTTTTTCTGTGTTTCGGCGCGGACAGCACGGACGACGACGCCCTGAAGATAATGAAGAAGAACGCGCGCGCCGCCAACATCTACACAGCAATCCGCATGTGCAAGGCTCACGGCCTCCAGACGCAGGCGGCGTACATCCTCGGCCTGCCGACGGACACCGCGCAGTCCGTCAGGAAAAACGTGAGCGGCGCGCTCAAAGTGAATAGCGATTTCGCAACTTTTTCAATCCTTGTGCCGTATCCCGGAACGAAAGTCATGGAGATGGCGGAAAGCGGGACCGAAGGGCTGACTCTGCTCACAAAGGACTGGCGGTTGTACGGCAAACAGCTCGGCTACGCTATGGAG
>MWCD01000051.1 GCA_002069885.1 bacterium ADurb.Bin236
TACAGCCCCGGAAAGACATGCGCCCAGTTGCCCGGAGATATCTACATCGCCCCGGACACCCCCGGCTATGTGAACAGGCCGACGGGAGTGACAATAGGCGCGCCGTCGCCGAGCGGCTTCAACTATGTGTATATCGCCGACAACCACAACAACCGGGTGTCCGTATTCGACGAGGACTGCAACTTCTATGAAACTTGGGGAGAATACGGCAGCGAGGACGGCAACTTCAAAAAACCCAACGCCGTTATCTATAACGCAGGATTCGTTTATGTGAGCGACACGATAGCGAGGATACAGAAATTCGACGCGGCGACAGGGACTTTTGTTTCGAAGGGAACGTTGACCGGGCCGTGGAAGATGGCGATGCTCCCGTCAGGCTCGATGCTTGTGGCGACGTATTATGAAAAACTTGCGGTGTTCGATCCCACCTCTATGACCGAGAACACAGGGGCGGCGACGACTGTGCCGGATTCCAACGGAGTAATTTACAACCCGTCAAACGGGCTGGTGTACGTTTCGGACAAGGTCAATCATGTTATTCGCGCGTACACGACGGGCGGGGCCGAACAGCCAGCTAACAATATCGGATACGGAGCGGGCAGCGGGTTCGGACAGCTTGACACGCCCGCCGGACTGGCCGTAGACGGTTCGGGAAATATATATGTCGCCGACAGCGGAAACGACAGGATTCAGATATTCAGCTCGTCAAACCAACTGATAAACACCATAGGCTCGACAGGAGCGGGGCCGGGGATGTTGAGGACGCCTTACGATGTGACCATATCTGCCGCCACCGGGCTTGTGTGGGTGACGGATTACCTCAACCAGAGATTCACCGGATACGCGCCGCCACCCTGACAGAGCGAGGATCGCCGTTTTCTTTCATACAAAAATATAAATAATTGAAATGTCGGTTACGGTTTTTTCTAAAAAAAAACCGGGTTATTCGGTTGGCCGCGCTCAAAGATTTTTCGAGGCAGGCCGTTTCGCGGCGGGCTTTTTCTTCTGCCACCGTTTTGCCACGAAAGCTTCCACTTGCGCCGGCTCCTCAAAGAGAATCTTGGAGTCTTTGCCTCTGCGGTTCTGAGTGCAGGTGTCGGCTTCGTAGTCCCGGCAGATGTAAGGCCTGTTCTCGTAATCCGAGCAGCGGTTGTCTTTAAGGAATTTGCAAGGAGACTCGAATTCGAGCACCCAGTCGTCCTCTAAGTCTTTATAGACCGCCACGTTGTGGTGCGAAATCAGCCAGCGTATATCCTCGAAATCAGACTTCGAAGTCGGGGCGTCGATTACTATAGCGGCGTATCGGCAGCAGCTCGCGTTGCATTTGTCCGGAACACACTTCTTCATATTGGTTATGCCTCTCCCGTGTGGCGCGCGGTTGTGAACAGCGCGGAAAAATAAAAAGGAATTATAGCGGATGCGCGCCCTTCGTAAAGGGTTGCGGCGAACGTCCCGCGAACTAAGCTCAAAGCTTCGAGCCGGAGTAGAGCACCGATTTGTCCAGCGGTATGTAGAATGTGGCCGCGAGCTTCAAGTCCTCCGCGGTGTTGTTCGGGAACGACACCACTTCGGTGACCACGCCTTTTGCTTTCAACATGTGTATGAGATCGCAGAAATCTCCGTCGCCGGACACGAGGACGACGGCGTCGAGCCGTTCTGCCATAGCGATAGTGTCGATGGCGATGCCCATGTCCCAGTCGCCCTTCGCTGTGCCGTCCGGCCTAACCCGCAGATCCTTGGATTTGATTTCGTAGCCGATGCCCGTGAGGATATTGATGAATCCCGACTGGTCGATGTCGGGTGTCTGCACGATGTATGCGATGGCCCTGATAAGTTGTCTGTCGTTCAGGCAGATGTTGAGAAGCTTTGTGAAGTCGACTTTCGCGTGATGTTGGTATTTCGCGGAATAAAACAGGTTTTGGACATCCACGAAGATGCCCACTCTTTGAGCTTTCAGCGACATTTAATAGCGCCTCCGGTGAGTTCGATGTAGTTTTTTAGCGAGATTGCGGTTGTGATATTCATTGTTCGTCGTTAAGGAAAAAAGCCTCCTGACGCTCTTTGTGAGCGATGGAAATTGTTTCGCTGTCGAGGAAATCGATGTCGGCTCCTCTGGGGAGGCCGCGCGCGGGCCTCGTCAGCTTTATGCCTGCGTTCTTCAGCCTTTTAACGATGTACGCCGCCGTGGATTCCCCTTCGAGAGTGGGATTGGTGGCGATAAGAACCTCCTTTATGCCGCCTGCGCCTGCCCGGCTGAACAGCGAGGCGAGATTCAGTTTTTCAGGCCCTGATCCGCGCGTGTAGTTTATCGTGCCGCCTAGCACGTGGTAAACGCCCTCGTGGCTGCCTGAGCTTTCAAAAGCGATTACGTCTTCGGCGCTCTCCACAACGCAGACGAAAGAGCGGTCCCGCGTTTCGTCCGAGCAAATTTCGCAAGGATCCTGCTCGGTGTTTATGCCGCAGACGGAGCATGGGCGGATGGCTTTCTTCGCTCTTACTATGGCGCGGCCTATTTCGCGCGCCTCCTCGTAGTCCATTGCGAGCACGGCTTCCGCCATGCGCCGCGCCGACCTTGGCCCGACTCCGGGCAGTTTGCGGAGCGCGTCTATGAGCTTTTGCAACGAAAGGGGTCTTTTCATTCTTCAGCGCGCCGTTCGGACATCACATCGGCGGGAATTGCAGTCCGGGGATCTTCGGCAGCATGTTCGCCATCGCTCCCATCTTAGACTGCGAGAACTCCTCCGCTTTTTTCATGGCGTCTCTGACGGCGAACAGCACGAGGTCTTCGAGCATCTCGACATCCGAGGGGTCGATCGCGGACGGGTCGATTTTCACCTCAAGTATGTCCCTTGTCCCGTTCACCTTGCAGGTTACTTTGCCGCCGGGGGCGCTGCCAGTGATTCGGGCCTCGTCCAGTTCGGCTTGTATTCGAGCCATGTCCTCCTGCATCTTTTCCAGGAGGCCTCCAATATTTCCCATATCGAACGACATGTGTTTTCTCCAGTTGTTATATTTCCCGGCCTTCGGGGAAAACCTCTTCGAAAGTGTCAAAGAGGGAAAGCTCCCTCGACTTGGCGGGTTGCGTTGTAAGAAAATCGTCAGGGTCGGCGGGGGCAGGGGATTCCGCCGGTTTGACTTCGGAAGCCTGCGCGCGCGGCGCGGCAGTCTTCTGCGGCGCGGTCGCCTCTTTTTGGGCTGCTGCTGACGGCTTGGCGGAATCGTCCGCTTCAATTTTCACGCTGTATGCCGCGCCGCCGGCTTTCTTTATCGCCGCCTCGATTATGTCTATGTTTTTTTTCTCAGACAACATTTCGGCGCTTAACGCGTTCTCCGCGCCGAAGCGGATGGTCAGGACGCCGCCGTCGATATTGTGCGGAGCGCCTTTTGCGAGCATGAAATACACCGGCATATAAGTTTCACGGACAGCCTTGAGCGCCGCGGGCCACGCGGCCTGAAGCGATTTGAGGGCCGGGTCGTCCGTCTGAGGCATAGGCGGCGGCTGGATGTCCGATCTTAACTCTGTTCTAGCCTGAGCCGAAGAGCGAGAAGGCGGAGCCGCCTTCGCATCGGCGGGCCGGGCAGGGCGCGGTTCCGCGGCGGGAGGTTGCTTTTCAACCATATGCGTATGTTTCTCAGCCGGGGCTTCCTCCGCCGGTTCGGGGGCGGGGGTGGGAGCCGGTTTTGCCTGCGCTCTTGCGGGAGCGGACGCGGAAGGAGCGTCTTCGAGAAGCTTCGGGCCGCTTATCATGTCCGCCATCTTGACCAGCAGTATTTCCAGCACTATCCTCGGATATGTTTCCCAGCGTATTCTGTCCTCGACGCGAGATATCTCGGTAAGCAACGCGACTATTGTCTCCCGCGAAACTGTCTTGGAGTGCCTGCTTAGAGTTTTCAAATCCTCGTCCGACAGAGCGTCCGACAGCGGCTTGATTCTCTGTTTGACAAGATAGATGTCCCGCATGTGCTCCATTATGAGGCGGATGAAAAGGTTGAAGCTCTTCCCCGCGTCAAAGAACTTGCCGAACACGTCGAACGCGGCGGACACGTCGCCTTCGAAGATGGCGTTGATGAAACCCGCTATCTCCTGCCGTTCCGGCATGCCGAACACTTTGGAGACGTCGTCGAGTGAAATGGAGCCTTCGCTGAACGAAACCAGTTGGTCGAGGATGCTGATGGCGTCGCGCATAGAGCCGTCGGCGGTTTTGACCACAACGCGGAGCGCGCCGTCTTCGATGCCGCAGTTTTCTTTTTTCGCGATAGAACGGAGGTGGTCCATAATCTCGATGTCTGTGAGGCGCCTGAACTCGAAGCGCTGGCAGCGGGAAAGGATGGTGGCGGGAAGCTTTTGAGGCTCGGTGGTGGCCATGACGAACATGACGTGGGCTGGCGGCTCTTCGAGAGTTTTCAGGAGAGCGTTGAACGCCTCTTTGGTGAGCATGTGGACTTCGTCGATGATATAGACTTTGAAGCGCGCCTGAATGGGAGGGATGCGGACTTTTTCGCGCAGGTCGCGGATGTCGTCGATGCCCCTGTTGGAGGCTGCGTCTATCTCGATGACATCGAAGAGGCTGTCTTTTGCTACGGCTAGGCAGACGTCGCACGCGTTGCAGGGGGTGGCCGAAGGGCCTTTTTCGCAGTTAAGGGATTTAGCGAGGATGCGGGCGGCGCTTGTTTTTCCGGTTCCGCGCGGCCCGCTGAAAAGGTAGGCGTGCGCAAGCCGGTTGCGCTCAATCGCGTTCTTAAGCGTGGTTGTGATGTGTTCCTGCCCGACGAGGTCGTCGAACGTTTGCGACCTGTACTTGCGGTAGAGTGATATGTACCCCATGTCGCTCCTGACTGTTTAGAACAAGAAGGCCGAGAGGAGAAAGAGACCGTGCACCGGATTCCGACAACTTTCCACCCGCGCTATCCTCGACAGTTGACTCAGACCAAGTTTGTCCGCGGCACAGAAGCGTGTCCGCTTACCGCTGCTACCTTCCGGTCCTGACGGGGTTCACAGTCGCCCCTTGCGCGGGACCCGGTCCTCAACGCCACTTATCGAGGGCGGACCGGACGGAACAGCGCCTCGACCCGGGATTCAACCCCGCTATAGCGGGTTGCGGGCTACAGGGTACCGCTAACACCCCGTCTAGCACGGTCCGTTCCTCTTCTCCGCCTCTTATCGGCTTTGTCTGCGCCGCTTTTCCACGCGGCTCCGCTTCCTCGCTCCGCTTTTCTTTTTGCCGGGCAATCAATTATATTATACGCGCCGCCCGCGTTCAACACTATATCAACCTTATCCGGGATGGCAGGCAAAAAAAATAAAATGAGAATAGGCGTCGTCGACATCGGAACGCACACTTCGCGGCTCGCGCTTTTTGAAGCGGCCGCCCGAGACGCGCAGTTGCCCGCGCCATTTGCGGAGTTCAACTTCATCACGCGGCTCGGCGAGGGGCTGTCGGCTTCGGGAGCGCTCTCGGAGAGCGCGATGTCGCGGACGCTGGAAGCGCTTGCGATATTTAAAAGCGAGTGCGACGCTGCGCGCGCGGACGTCGTGGCGGCGATAGGCACGGCCGCCCTTCGTTCGGCGGCCAACTCCGGGGATTTCATCGCCCGCGCTCTCGACGCCGGGATTTCCATCAAGGCGATATCTGGAGAAGAAGAGGGCGCGCTCTCGTTCGCGGGAGTGGCGGCTGGCTACGGCGCTCCGCCTGCGCGACTGCTCGTGATAGACGTCGGCGGGGGAAGCACGGAGTTCACCTTCGGGGCGGAGGGCGAGCGCGCGGCGGGGGTCAGCCTCGACATCGGCGCGGTTTCCCTGAAAGAGCGGCACATCGAGTCTGACCCGGCGACGCCGCGAGAGCGGGAATCTATCCGGCGGCGGGCGGCGGCGGAAATCGAAGCGAGGGTATTGCCGATAAGCTACCCTGACGCGGTCTGCGCGGGCGTCGCCGGATGCGTCACCACTCTTGCGATGATGGACCTCGGGCTAAAGAAATACGACGCGGCGAAAGTTCACGGCCATGAGCTGACGGCGGAGGGCGCGCGGCGGCAGGCGGACAGGCTTTTCGCTCTGGATATCGAGGGAAGAAGGGCGGTTCCGGGGATGGAGCCGATGCGCGCGGACGTAATTCACGCGGGCGCGGAACTTGTGTGCGCCGCAATGGAAACTCTCGGAGTCAGGGCTATGCGCGTTTCGGAAACCGACATCAGGCACGGGCTGGCGTTGCGGGAGCTGCGCCGCGCGGGGTTTTATAAATGAAGTGCGGAGTATAAAATAGATAAAGAGCAGCCGCGCGAGAGCGGCCGGATAAAGGAGAGTTACCGTGAGCGCAATTGAACGTCCGTCATGGGACGACTATTTTATGAAAATAACGCACGATGTCGCCACGCGATCGACATGCGTGAGGCGAAGCGTCGGCGCGATAATCGTCAAGGATAAAAGAATGCTGGCGACGGGATACAACGGAGCGCCCTCAGGTTTGGAACATTGCGAGACGCGCGGCTGCCTGCGCAATTCGATGAACATTCCGTCCGGGGAGCGTCAGGAAGTGTGCCGGGGTCTTCACGCCGAACAGAACGCAATCATACAAGCCTCGCAATACGGCTTCTCCATCAACGGATCCACGATGTACTGCACGAACAAGCCGTGCATCACCTGCGCGAAAATGATAATCAACGCCGGCATATTGAAAGTGGTGTTCGAGGGAGACTATCCCGACCAGTTGTCCATCGAGATGCTTGAGGAAGCGGGCGTGCGGATGGTCAAATATCCCGGAGCAGAGAGCAAGCCATGAGGACGCAGCGCGCGCGCCGCGCCGCTCTGTTTCTATATTGTTGCGCCATATTCGCTCTTTCCTCGCGTCACGGATATCCTGAAATCGAAAGACAATTTCCCTTGTGGATGCCCGATCCCGGGATACTCGCGCATTTCATAATTTACTTTGGCCTTGGAATTGTTGCGTGGAATATGTTCAAACATGAAAAAGCGGCATGGCTGAGCAGGCGCGCCTCATGGGCCGCTGTTATTTTCACCGCGCTTTACGGTGTGTCGGATGAAATACATCAGTTGTTTGTGCCGGGGCGCAATATGCAGGCGCGCGACTTTATTATGAACACCCTCGCGGCGGCTGCGGCGGCATACTACGCGACCCGCCGCGCCGCGCGCGCGTCAAACCCCGCGGACGAACCGCCGGGCGGTGTTGCTGAATGACAATGTTCAAGCGATGGAGCCTGAAATGAGAAGTTCGAGGAGATTGTGTCCGCCGGGGACGTAGAGGCCGGAGACGGAGGCGGTCTTTTCGGAAAACGAGGCCGCTCCGCAGGGCGCGATTCCGGGCGCGGCGGCGATGAACGGAACCGGGTCTGATGTGTGTGTGCGGATGCTTATCGGGGTGGGGTGGTCCGGCAGGACGAGCAGGGCGCAATCGCCGCGCTCCTTCGCTCGTTCGGCGATAGGGCCGACCACTAGCTGGTCGAACCTTCGGATGCCTTCCATCTTCATTTCGAGGTCGGCCATATGCGCCGCCTCGTCGATTCCTTCGACATGAACCAGAACGAAGTCGAGGCGTTCAAGCGCTTCGAGAGCGGCTTCTGTTTTTCCTTCATAGTTAGTGTCAACCATTCCTGTGGCGCCGGGGATTTTGATTATTTCGAGGCCAGCTATGATACCAAGCCCCTGAACGAGGTCAACGGCGGAAATAACCGCGCCGGAGAGGCCGAACTTTTTAGAATAAGGGGCGCCGGAAGGAGCGCCGCCGCCGCTCCACGGCCAAATCATGTTCGCGGGCTGTTTGCCTGCGGCCTTGCGCGCTCTGTTGATTTCGTGGTCTTCAAGGACAGCGCGGGATTTTTCCATTAGGGCCAGCAGAGCGCTCGCGCCGGGGCCTGACGGAAGCCAGTCCACCCAGCGCTCTCCGAGGTGGTCGTGAGGCGCGTGGGAGCGCAACTTTGAAAAATCTCCGCGAGCCATCAGCAGGTTGCGGAAGCTGACGCCGTGCAGAAATTCCGCGTCCGGCGAATCAAGTTCGGATTTCAGGGCGGAAATCAGCCCGCCGGATTCCTCCGTACAGATGTGGCCGCCGCTGTAGTCGTGGAGCGTTTCGCCGTCTATCGTTATCAGGTTGCACCTGAAAGCGGCGAAACCGTCCGGGATGCGCGCTCCGATGCTTGCGGCTTCGATGGGGCCGCGTCCGGTGTAACATTCTCCGGGGTCGTAACCCATGATGGACATAATGGCGACGTCGCTGCCCGGTTCCATGCCGGACGGCACGTTGCGGGACAGTCCGACTGACCCGGCGCGAGCGAGAGCGTCCATGTTCGGAGTCTCGACGGCCTCAAGCGGAGTTGCCCCTCCGAGCGCGTCTATTGGCAAGTCCGCCATGCCGTCGCCGATTAGCACAATAACTTTGTTTATTCTGGGGTCGCGTGTCATTTCGCCTGTCATTTCGTCCCGAAGACGCGGATCACTGAGAGAACGCTGAAGACGCAGCCGAGAGCTTCGATTTGTTCCAGAGCGTCCATCATGTTGCCCTCGGAGACCTTGTGGGTGAGCCACACGATTTCCGCTTTGTCGCCGTCGATGGTGTCTTGTGCGACCTGCGCGATGCTGACGCCTTTGTCGCCGAGGCAATGGCTGATTTCGGCCATGACTCCGGGCCTGTCTTCGACCCGCATCCTGATGTAGAACGCGTTGTCCACGTCGCACACCGAAACCAGTTCGGCTTTGTTGAATATATCCGGGGCATTCTGGCAATTTCCTTCAGTCGCCACTGTGATAATGTCGCCGATGACGGCGCTGCTAGTGGCGGAAGGGCCTGCGCCCTCGCCGACAAACATCAGCGGCCCAATAGGCTCTCCCTCGATGTAAACGGCGTTCAGCACGTTGTTCACCGCAGCCAGTGGGTGATTCTTCGGAAGCAGCACGGGATGCACGCGCGCGTCCACTCCGTTTTCCCTGTCTTCAAGAACCGCCAGAAGCTTTATGACATATCCCAGCCCGGAAGCGAACCTCATTTCTTCCCGGCTCACGTTGGTGATGCCTTGCCTGAACATCGACGCCGCGTCCACATGTTTGCCGAAAGCGACGGTCGAGAGGATGGAAGCTTTATACGCTGCGTCGAAGCCTTCGACGTCGTTTGTGGGGTCGGCCTCGGCGTAGCCTCTAGCCTGAGCCTCGGCGAGGATGTCGTCGAAAGAAGCGCCAGTTTCGGCCATCTGAGACAGAATGAAGTTTGTGGTGCCGTTGACTATTCCGAGAGCGCGCTTAATCTTGTTGCCGCGAAGACAGGAGAGCAGGGGATGCAGGATGGGGATGCCGCCGCCGACGCTCGCCTCGAACAGGAGCCGCGCTCCGTTTTTGCGAGCCAGAGCTGAAAGTTCGGGCCCGTGTTTCGCTATCAGCTCCTTGTTCGCGGTGACAACGTGCTTGCCTTTTTTGAGGCAGTCGGAGACGATTTGGCGCGCGACGCCCGCGCCGCCTATCAATTCCACGACGATGGATATTTCCGGGTCTTCGATGATAGCCGAGGCGTCCGAGCCTAGAACCGCCGGACTGAAGTCAACGCCTCTGTTCGACTTAGTGTCTATGTCGACGATTTTTGTCAGAGACAGGGAGATTCCGGTTTTGGACGCAATAACGTCCGAGTTTGCCTTCAGCGCGCGGACGACTCCGGCGCCGATGGTTCCGAAACCGAACAGCCCTATCTTGACTTCTTTCGCATCCATCTGCGCAGCCTCACAATTCATGGTGTCGCGCCCGGATTAGCGGTCTGCCCGGAATCTTCGGGAGAAAAAACCGGAGAACGCGATTCGGGATAGCGCGCGGCGCGGGCGGGGCGTTTTTCAGCGGTCAGCCCGCATTTTTAGACGGCCTCACTATAGTCCGTTCCCTCTAGTTTTTCAAGGCGGACGTCGCTCGCGACGAACTCCAAGCTCTTGAGCCTGAAGATGAGGGAGAAATCCTGAGACTCGCCCGGCGCGAATGGTTTCAGCTTCACGTAGAGCCTGTCGCGCACGCGGGATTCCGAGTCATGCAGAAAGACGATAAGCCTGTACGCGGGAACGTTCCCGTCAGAGACATTGCGGGCGGCCCCGACCAGCCGGGCGTCTCCGTCCTTCAGGCGCGTTACGGCCAGCTTGGTTATGACGATCGGCTCTTCTTCCATGTCGGTCGGCGCGGCGGAACGCTATATCTTTCGCAGCCGCCGCCGCAGCGCGTCGTGCTCGGCGAGTATCCGTTTCGGGATCGCGTCGCCGAACGTGTCGAAGAACTTGTCAATGTCCTTAACTTCGCGCTTCCATTCCTCTTTGTCTATTTCAAGCAGCCCCTTAAGCTCTGCCGGGGACAGATTGAGTCCGGTCATGTCGATGTCGCCCGGATGAGGCATGTAGCCGATGGGAGTTTCCGCAGCCTCGCGCACCCCTCTGCAGCGTTCCGCTATCCAAGCCAGCACGCGGAGGTTGTCGCCGAATCCCGGCCAGATGAACTTGCCGTTGTCGTCGGTGCGGAACCAGTTGACATGGAAAATGCGCGGGGTCCTGAGCATCCGGTTGCCCATGTTCAGCCAGTGGCGGAAGTAGTCGGCCATGTTGTAGCCGCAGAAAGGCAGCATGGCCATAGGGTCGCGTCGCACTTCGCCCTGAAGGCCGAACTGTGCTGCGGTGCGCTCGGAGGCCATAGTGGCTCCCATGTAAACGCCGTGTTGCCATGTGAAAGCCTCGTACACCAGAGGGGCGACCCGCGCCCGCCTGCCTCCGAACAGTATCGCCGAGATCGGCACTCCGTGGTGATGCTCTATTCGGTTGGTGATGGACGGGCACTGCGAGAGCGGGGCGGTGAAGCGGCTGTTCGCGTGCGCTCCGAGTATCGCCTCGCCTTTTTCATTCTTCATGCCCGGTTTCCATTTCAGCCCCTGCCAGTTAATGCCGCCTTCCGCAGGCGGCGGGTCGTCATGGCCTTCCCACCAAACCGTGCCGTCTTTCTTGAGCAGCACATTCGTGAAGATCGTGTTCTTCGACACCGTCGCCATAGCGTTCGGGTTGCTTTTCGAGTTGGTTCCGGGGGCGAC
Organism: bacterium ADurb.Bin236; assembly: GCA_002069885.1. Classification (GTDB taxonomy): domain Bacteria; phylum UBP15; class UBA6099; order UBA6099; family UBA6099; genus UBA6099. The sequence continues at coordinate 11,049 of MWCD01000051.1, forward strand.
GCCGAACATGCCCGTCTCCGGGTTCACCGCCCAGAGCTGGCCGTCGGTGTCAATTCTCATCCACGCTATGTCGTCGCCAACTGTCCACACCCTGTAGCCCTTCTTTTTAAGAGCCTTGGGGGGGATGAGCATTGCGAGGTTGGTTTTTCCGCAAGCGCTCGGGAACGCGCCGGCCACGTATATTATGCGTCCTTCAGGGTCTTCGACGCCGAGGATGAGCATGTGTTCGGCCAGCCAGCTTTCCTGCGCCGCCAGATAGCTTGCGATTCTCAGCGAGAGGCATTTCTTGCCCAGCAGCACATTTCCGCCGTAGCCCGAGTTAACGCTCCAGATCGCGTTGTCTTCGGGAAAGTGAAGTATCAGCCTTTTATCGATGTCGAGTTCGGCTTTTCCGTGCAGGCATTTCGTGAACGCGCCGTCTGTGCCGAGGGCGTCAAGAACGCGGGTTCCCACCCTTGTCATGATAATCATGTTGAGAACTACATATATGCTGTCCGTAAGCTCGATTCCTATTTTGCTGAAAGGAGAACTCACAGGACCCATCGAGAACGGTATCACGTACATCGTCCGCCCGCGCATCGATCCGGAAAAATATTTGGACGCTGTAGAGTAAGCCTCTTTGGGGTCCATCCAGTTGTTGTTCGGGCCGGCGTCGTCCTTCTTGGTAGTGCATATATAAGTGAGATGCTCCGTGCGCGCGGTGTCGTTTTCAGCGGTCCTGTGGTACAGGCATCCGGGCAGTTTCTTCTGGTCGAGTTTTAAAACTTCTCCGGTCTTTATCGCTTCTTCTTCGAGTTGTTTCTTCTGCTCGTCCGAGCCGTCGATCCACACAATGTCGTCCGGCTTGCACATGGCCGCCATCTTGTTGACCCATTCGATCAGTTCCCTGTGATTCGTGTGCTCGCTTTTTACCATCGCCTTTCTCCTTTATGCTGAGGCTTTTAGCCTAGACCATTATTGTAATTACAGAACCGTAAATTGCCATATTCTAAAAATATCTCCCGGTGGAGACATTTCCACAGCAGCGTTTTCGCGAGATTATTGCGGAAATAACGACCCGATAAGGACCGCCGCGTAGGGTTCGGATAATCCCGCTCAGGAGCGGGGATTATTCTCGCGCAGGCAGGTGGGAACCCGGTTCTCTTGTTTTTTCCCGTTTTCGTACATCAATTTTTCCAGATGAAGCTGCTGGGGAATCGGGATGGGATATTCTTCAGTGAAGCAGGCCGAGCAGAAATTATGTCTGTCCATGCTCGTCGCCTTGAACATCCCCTCCTCGCTGATATAGCTGAGGCTGTCCGCTCCCAGCATTTCCTTTATCTGTTCCACGCTCAGTTGAGAGGCCACAAGCTCCTCCCGAGAGGCGGTGTCGATTCCATAGAAGCAGGGGAACTTGACGGGCGGGGAACTGACCCGCACGTGAACTTCCGTTGCCCCATTGGCCCTCAGCAGGCTGACAATCTTGCTGCTGGTGCTCCCGCGAACGATGGAGTCGTCCACCATCACGACGCGTTTTCCCCTGATGTTGTCGGAAAGCGGATTAAGTTTCATCTTGACGCCCAATTCGCGCATCTCCTGATTCGGCTGGATGAAAGTCCGGCCCACGTAACGGTTTTTTATCAGCCCGTCCACGAACGGAATGCCGGACGCCTGAGCGAAACCGATCGCTGCGGGCGTCCCGGAGTCAGGCACGCTTATAACGACATCCGCTTCCACCTGTGACTCGGCGGCGAGTATCGCGCCCAAGTTTTTCCTCACGGTGTAAAGCGTTTGGCCGAGCATCGTGCTGTCCGGCCTTGCGAAGTAGATGAACTCGAATATGCAGAGGGCTTCCCGTTGAGGCTTCGTGTAATCGACGGATTTGACCCCTGAATCGTCTATGATTACCAATTCGCCGGGTCTGATTTCTCTTTCAAACTGCGCTCCGATTATGCTGAACGCGCAGGTCTCTGACGCCACCGCCCAGTTGCCGTCTCCGAGCTTTCCGAGGCATAGCGGGCGGATGCCGAAAGAATCGCGGGCGGCGAATATCTTTCCTTCGCAGAGCGCGACGATGCTGAACGCTCCGCGCGCTTGCCTGAGCGAATCGGCGACCGCTTCTTCTGCGGTCGGCTTGTCCGACATCGCTATCATCTCCGCTATCACTTCGGTGTCCGAGGATGTCTCGAATTCGACGCCCTGTTCCTGAAGCTCTTCGCGAAGGGTTGCCGTGTTCACCAAATTGCCGTTGTGGGCGACTGCCACCTGACGGCGATATTTTGCGCCGCAGCTTTTTGAATGCCTTATCGTATTCGAGCCGGCAAGAATCGGCTGGGCGTTCACTTCGTTGCTTGAGCCGGTGGTGGAATACCGCACATGGCCCACCGCCATTTTCCCTTTGAGGAGCCTGAGTATTTTCTCGTCGAACACTAGGGTCACTAGGCCCATGTTCTTGTAACAGACGATTTCTTTGTCGCTGTATACGGCTATGCCCGCGCTCTCTTGTCCTCTGTGTTGAAGAGAGAAAAGCGCGAAATATGCCAGTCTGGCAACGTCTTTGTCTGGAGCGTGTATCGCGAAGACGCCGCAGGCGTCCTTCATTTTGTCTTGCTCAAACCCTGCTTTCATCTTCTACCTCGTAGGTCGAATAGAAATAAGGGGTCATCGCTTCGAACTCCGCGCCGCATGTGTCCACAAGCTTGTACGTCGGCAGCACATTCTTTTTTATTCTAATCTTCCGCATCTGGAATTCGTCCACGCCGAAAATCCGTCCTAACTGCGCGTCCGAGAATCCATACTGTTTTGCTTTTGTCAGCGCTTCTTTCGTCAGAGCTGCGATACCCTTGTTCGCGATTGATTCGATTTCCGCCTCGAAATCGACAATCTCCCGCATATTATAAAGAAACCAAGGGTCAATCCAACTCAATTTATGAATATTTTCCAGACTCATTCCTTTTTTCAGCGCGTGCTTCACGTACAGAATCCTGTCCGGGCCGGGCATTCGGAGTTTTTCCTCTATCTGTTCGTCCGTCGGCTCGGTTTTCAGGTCGTCCAGACCGCGCAGCCCGGTTTCCATCGAGCGCAATCCCTTCTGCAACGATTCTTTAAACGTTCTGCCGATAGACATCGCCTCTCCGACCGATTTCATCTGTGTGGTAAGAATTTGCGACGCGCCCGAAAATTTCTCGAACGTGAACCTTGGAATCTTAACCACGCAGTAGTCGATGGTCGGCTCGAAACAGGCCGGCGTCTTTTTCGTGATGTCGTTCGCTATCTCGTCTAGCGTGTAGCCGACCGCTAGTTTGGCCGCTATCTTCGCTATCGGGAACCCTGTCGCTTTCGACGCCAGCGCCGAGCTGCGGGACACGCGCGGGTTCATCTCAATGATAATCATTCTACCGTTGGCAGGATTGAGCGCGAACTGGACGTTCGAGCCACCCGTGTCAACGCCGATCTCGCGCAGGCACGCTATCGCAGCGTCCCGCATCCTCTGATATTCCCTGTCGGTGAGGGTCTGCGTCGGAGCCACCGTTATGCTGTCCCCGGTGTGAACACCCATCGGATCGAAATTTTCTATCGAGCAGATAATGACCGCGTTGTCCTTGCAGTCGCGCATCACTTCCAGTTCGTATTCTTTCCAACCCAGAAGGGATTCCTCGATGAGTACTTCATGAGTCATGCTGGCGGCAAGTCCGGACTGAACCTGCGCCTTGAATTCGTCCAAGTTGTAGGCGACGCCGCCGCCAACTCCGCCCATCGTGAAGCAGGGGCGTATTATCGCCGGGAACCCGACTCGCTTTATCGCGGCCATCGCTTCCTTGAGGCTTCCGACTTGGGAGGAGCGGGGAAGGTCGAGGCCGATTTTCTTCATAGCCTTCTTGAACAGGTCACGGTCTTCGGCTTTTTTTATCGCGTCTATTTTTGCTCCGATGACCTCGACTCCGAACCTGTCGAGAGAGCCTCTTTCTGCCACCGCGACCGCCGCGTTGAGCGCCGTCTGACCGCCCAGCGTCGGCAACAGCGCGTCCGGCCTTTCCCTCTCGATTATCTTCTCTATAACTTCCGGCGTTATCGGTTCAATGTAAGTGGCGTCCGCCATCATCGGGTCCGTCATTATCGTCGCAGGGTTCGTGTTGATCAGCACGACGCGGAATCCTTCAGCCTTCAGCACCCTGCACGCCTGCGTTCCGGAGTAGTCGAACTCGCACGCCTGCCCGATAACTATCGGCCCGGACCCGATCACCAGTATGGATTTTATGTCAGTTCTTTTTGGCAACGTTCTTTTCCAGAAGTTTGATAAATTCCCCGAACAGATATTCCGAGTCGCGAGGCCCGGCGGCGGCTTCGGGGTGATACTGCACAGAGAACGCGGGAAGTTTTTTGTGCCTGAACCCTTCAAGCGTTCCGTCGTTCAAGTTTATGTGAGTGATTTCAATTTTTTTCGGGTCAAGCGAGGCCGGGTCGATGCAGAAGCCGTGGTTCTGAACCGTTATCTCCACCGAGCCGGTTAGGAGGTTCTTCACCGGATGATTGGCCCCCCTGTGTCCGAACTTGAGTTTGAACGCGCTGCCGCCGAGGGCCAGCCCCAGAATCTGGTGGCCGAGGCAGATTCCGAACAGCGGCAACTCCCGCGAGAGCATCGCTTTCGCTGTGTTCACAAGATAGGGCAGGTTGGGGTCTCCGGGGCCGTTCGAAAGGAAGAACCCGTCGGGTTTCGAGGCAAGTATGTCTTCCGAGGCGGTCCCGGCGGGAAATACGGTGACGGCGCAACCGTAGGATTCCAGCAGTCGCAGAATGTTCCTCTTTATGCCGCAGTCGAGAGCCGCGACTTTGTATTTGCCTTTTTTCGACCATTTGTAAGGGCCTTCGGGAACCACTTCGCGAACCAAATCGCGCCCCACGATGTTCGGGGCCGTCCTCGCTTTTTTCACAAGGCTCTTCACGTTGAGGTCTTCGGTAGATATGACGGCAGTCATCGCGCCGGCGTCTCTGATATGTTTCGTCAGCGCCCGCGTGTCCACCCCCTCGATGCCGACCACGTTGTGTTTTGTCAGGAAATCCCCAAGCGAGCAGGTTGCCCGCCAGTTGCTCACTATCTTGCTGTACTCCTTCACCACGAAACCGCTCATCCATATCCGGGACGACTCGTGGTCTTCCTCGTTTATTCCGTAATTGCCGATAAGCGGATATGTCATAGCCACTATCTGGCCCCGGTAGGAGGGGTCGGTGAGAACCTCCTGATAGCCGGTCATGCTAGTGTTGAAGACAGACTCGCCGAAGCTTTCGCCCCGCGCGCCGAATCCCTCGCCGTGGAATGCTGTTCCATCTTCTAGCGCAAGTATCGCTTTCATAGTCACCGCTATTATACGGCCCGCGCGGGGCGTGTCCACATCCGCGCTCTACATTAAAATTAAACGGCAAGATAGGCTCAAAAAAACAAACGGCAATTTGCGAAATATGTTCTATTCGTCTATGAAAAATATAATTCAGCGGAGGCAAGCCCGGAAAAGAACTTGCCGTAATCGAGGCATGAAGCTCTTTTAGTTCCCGCACTCAGCCGCCAAGCCGTTCTAGGACTATCTTTAATATCCTTCTTATCGGTTCCGCGGCTCCCCACAGCAACTGGTCTCCGACGGTGAATAGTCCGAGGTATTCAGGCCCCATGTTGAGTTTTCTAATTCGTCCCACAGGAACTTCCAGCGTTCCCGACACTGCAGCGGGAGTGAGTTTCTTTCTTGTTTCATCCGGCTCGTTCGGAACCACGCTGACCCATTCGTTGGCTGACGCGATTATTCCGGTCAACTCGTCGAGCGGGACGTCTTTTTTCAATTTGACTGTTATCGCTTGGCTGTGGCTGCGCATCGCGCCCACCCTGACGCATATCCCGTCCACTGGAACCGGCGGATTCAGACCGAGTATCTTGTTGGTCTCGGCAAACCCTTTCCATTCCTCGCGGGTCTGGCCGTTTTCCATGAGGCTGTCTATCCACGGGATTATGCTGCCAGCGAGAGGGGCCTTGAAATTCGATGTCGGAAAATCATCGCTCCTGATTACGGAATCCACTTTGCGGTCGATGTCCAGAATTCCGAACGCGGGGTTGTCGAGCATCGCGCCCGCCGCTCCGTGAATGGCTCCCATCTGGGCGACAAGCTCCCTCATATTGTTCGCGCCCGCTCCTGAAGCCGCCTGATATGTCATCGATATCATCCACTCGACCAGCCCGCGCTCGAACAGCCCCGCAAGCCCCATCAGCATCAGGCTCACTGTGCAGTTGGCTCCGATGTAATTCTTCAAACCGGAGCCGAGCGCGGCGTCGATTACTTTCCGGTTCACTGGGTCCAGAACTAGAACGGCGTCTTTTTCCATCCTCAGCGCGGACGCCGCGTCTATCCAATATCCGTTCCAGCCGGATTTGCGGATGGTCGGATATACTTTCTTTGTGTAGTCTCCGCCTTGGCAGGTGACGACTATGTCGTTGCGAGACAAGCTATCGATATCAAAAGCGTCTTCGAGAGGCGCGGAATCGAACCCGCCCAGCTTAGGGCCTTCGGAGCCTTTTTGCGAAGTTGTATAGAACGTCGGCTCGAATCCTTTGAAATCGCCTTCCGCCTCCATCCTCTCCATGAGAACGGAGCCTACCATTCCTCTCCAACCTGCGAATCCCACTTTCAGCATGTCGCGCCTCCTTAAATAAAGTCGATATATATTATGAGGATAGAGAGAGAAAAGAGAAGATTTCCGACTTAAAAAAAATGGTTCGCCCGGAAGAAAACGTGGCGGATTCGCAGGCGCGGAGGCGACTGTCGCGCGCTGATTGAATATGAGGCTGTTTCCTATTATCATATTCATTTGGCGTTAGCGGGGCATGGCGTTCCGCGCCGCCAACTTAAAGGGCAGAGGTGGACATCTTGAAAGTTGAACCGATGGGCGACTGGAAAAGGACGCACACGTGCGGAGACCTCAGAGAGAGCGATATCGGCGCGGAAGTTTGCCTGATGGGATGGGTAAACCGCAGCAGGGACCATGGCGGCGTTATTTTCGTTGATATGCGAGACAGGTACGGCTTGACTCAAGCCGTATTCGATCCGGGCGCGGCGGGCGACGTTTTCCCGGTCGGCGAATCTCTCCGCAACGAGTTCGTGGTTGCGGTAAAGGGAAAAGTGCGCAGAAGGCCGGAAGGAATGGAAAACCCCAAACTGGCCACCGGCATGATCGAGGTTCTCGTCGGCGAGGTCAAAATCCTCAGCGTCAGCGAGCCGCCCCCGATTATGGTGAGCGAGGAGGGCGCGGAAGACGAACGCGTCAGGCTCCGCTACAGATACCTAGACCTGCGCCGTCCCCGAATGCAACGCAACATCATCTTCCGTAGCAACGTCAACAGGATTATCAGAGACTATTTCTTTGAGCGCGAATTCCTCGAAATAGACACCCCCGTGCTCTCTAAATCGACTCCCGAAGGCGCGCGCGACTTCCTCGTCCCCAGCCGGCTCAATCCCGGCATGTTCTACGCGCTTCCTCAATCGCCTCAGCTTTTCAAGCAGACTCTCATGGCCTCCGGCTTCGACAAATATTTCCAGATAGTGAAATGCTACAGGGATGAAGACCTTCGCGCCGACCGCCAGCCGGAACACACTCAGATCGACCTCGAACTCAGCTTCGTCACCGAGGAGGACATCTACGCGCTCATTGAAGGCCTCGTCAGCTCTGTGTTCGAAGGATCTCTCGGCGAAAAACTGGAAACGCCTTTTCCTCGATTCTCATACGAAGAAGTAATGCTCAAGTATGCGATTGACAAGCCCGACCTGCGATTCCACTTGGAAATCACCGACGTCACCGAAGTCATCCGCGGCTCGGACTTCAAAGTGTTCGAGGGCGTCATAGCGGGCGGCGGCGTCATTCGCGGCATACGCGCTCCCGGCGGCGGCAAGTCTCTTTCAAGAAAACAGATCGACGACCTCATCGCTTTTACGCAAAAACTCGGCTCTACCGGCATGGCTTGGATGCGAGTGACGGAAACCGGGCTGGAATCAAATATCGTTAAATACTTCAACGAAGAAAAACAGAAGGCGCTCATTGCCGCGTTCGGCGCTCAACCGGGCGACCTGCTCACGTTCCTCGCCGGACAACTGACCGACCTGCTTCCGATTCTCGCGCAGACCCGCGTCGAAATCGCCCGCGTTATGGAAATGCCCCCGCTGAAAAAATACTCCTTCTGCTGGGTCACGGAGTTCCCGCTGTTCGAGTGGGACCCGAAGGAAAAGAGATGGGCCCCCATGCATCACATGTTCTCCATGCCGCGGGACTGCGACCTCGACCGGCTCGAAACCCACACCGGCGAAGTCCTCGGCAGGCTCTACGACCTCGTCCTGAACGGCGTCGAACTAGGCAGCGGCAGCTTGAGAATTCACGACCCGGTTCTTCAAAAACGGGTGTTTAATATCATCGGCATGACGGACGAACAGGCTGAAGACCGCTTCGGGTTCCTACTCGAAGCGTTCAGGCACGGCGCGCCTCCGCACGGCGGCATCGCTCTAGGCATCGACCGCTTGCTCACCGCAATGCTTGGCGAGTCCTCTATCAGGGACGTGATAACGTTCCCGAAGACGCAGGCCGGCACGTGCCTGTTGACTGGCGCGCCGTCCACGGTCGACCGCCTTGCTCTAAAAGAGGCGGGCGTCCAGATTATCAAGCAACGCGCCGTCGGCGAGGCTCCGGCAACCCCGGCCTCGAATGATGAAGTTTGATTTCCGCCGGGTTTTCTCCCGCGCGGCATTAATAAAAGGATTATTAAGTTGAAGGAGATAAAAATGTCTAAAGAATCTTATCCGGACCGCATCAAGGGCCTAGTCGAAGAGACTGTGGACAAGATGAACGAGCTGCTCGACGAGTTCAACGAGAAAGTCGTCGAAATCGTCAAGGACGCCTCGGACAGCGAACGCGTCGAGAAACTGGTGGACAAGATAGCCGGAGTGCGCAAAGACGTGGCGGACGGAACAGCCGACGTCATCAAGAGCGTCACCCGCGCCATCGTGGACACGGGCGAATCAATCGTCGGGCTTATCAAGCGCGACGAGGAAGACGACTGAACCGCGCGGCGGCTCTCAGGGCGACGCCCGGATACGCGGCATTATCTTTATTGAATTGATTCCGGCGGACGCCGGGCGCGCGGCGCGGCGTCCGCAAATATCTTTTGTCGCCGCTGTTCGGGACTGTTCCCGCGCGGCGTCCGCTCGCGTGACAACTTGATATATATCTTTTCCCGTAGGATCCACAAACTTCATCGGATTATTCGCACAATAGGTATAAGGAGAAATAGAAGGATATTTCTCAAACATAGGATCCCTGCTAATAAATGTGGGTGGGGCATAGTACCTTGCACTATAATAGTACATCCCATTTTCTTCATCAAGCTCTTTGGCGTTAAAAGCAAAATTGGGCATGAGAGTATCGTGGAAAGAGGGATTGTAATCACTGATTATTTCTCCGAAAGGTGCATAGAATAAGCCTTGTGTAACATTGGCATTATTGTCGGTTACCATGCCGGTGCTGCCTAAATGGTCAGGATGGTAGAAGAAAAGGTTGGTTTCTTGTCCGCCGGGTCCTAAGTTGCAGAAAGTGGGATAAGGCATGGGATTGATTTGTTGGATGTTTTGTGTCGGTACGACTACTTCATTTAATTCATCCTCCATAATTTCCGATACGAATGTTATTCGGGCATTAAGATAATCGAAAAAATCGATGGTGGTGGCGCTATCACATATGTTACCTGTAAATCCGCTGCCTATCTTGCTGGCAATACGCAAGGCATCGGCGTAGTAATGTTTCGTGTATTCTCCGTTTTGATTTATATTTACATAACCGTTCGGATATAAGGTCATTTTTTCAACGTCTAACGACTGTACGCTTATCACGCCGTTTTCTTTGGAAAATGTAGCATCGAAATCTATTTTATAGGTTCTCTCTCCCGAGGCATCATAACCGTAATAACCAAAACGTTCTCCATTGTATGAATACGCTTTCATATTGTTAAAAGCGTTGAATAAATAATATTCGGAATTTCCTTCTGATTCTTTCCTTCGCAAGCTTCCGTTTATGCCGAAATCATAGGTAAAATTTAAAGCATTGCTGCTTGAACTATCTACACCGAAAAGGGTTTGTGTCCGGTTAATGTAGGAAGTCGGATACGTGTAATCGGTATGATTTATGGTTTGATTGCTTGTTAGCGGATCCGTAATCTCTATGTCGTATTGTTGAATCTTACCCCAGTTGCCGTATTCTATGGCATTGCTGTAAATAGAATCGTTTTCCGTATTGCCCGTAGCGGTTACTAATTGGTCGGTGGAATCATAAGTGAATTCTTGTGTGATAACTTCTCCCGGCAACCAATCGTAAGCAGATTCTATTTCAGTAATATTTCCTTTATAGTCATACTGATAATCCAAAGTAAACAAAGGAGTGTATTGTCTGTTGGTAACAACACTCATCAAACGAAGATTATTCTGGTTAT
>MWCD01000052.1 GCA_002069885.1 bacterium ADurb.Bin236
CTTGCCAATCCGCGAAACGCCACCGCCGGCTCCCTGAAACTGCTCGACCCCAAGATGGCCGCCAAAAGACCGCTCAGCGTTTTCATCTACTGGCTCAGAGCCGCCGAAAACAGAATGCCGGACTCCCATTCCGGATGTCTGGATATGATACGCGAAATGGGGTTGCCCGTTGAGCCGCACGCGGAGGCGCTGCGCGACGTTGACGCCCTTGTGGCTCATCTCGAAAAATGGGAGTCCCGCAGAAGCGAGCTTGATTACGAGACTGACGGCATGGTGATAAAAGTCAACTCGATGGCGCATCAGAAGGCCCTCGGAGGAACCAGCCGTCACCCCCGCTTTGCCATCGCCTTCAAGTATCCCCCCGAACAAAAAGAGACCGTCGTAGTCAGCATCGAGGTGCAGGTGGGGCGCACAGGCAAACTCACCCCCGTTGCCAACCTTGAGCCGGTGCGCCTGTCCGGAACCATCGTCAAACGCGCCACGCTTCACAACCGGGACGAAGTGGAACGGCTGGACATCCGGGAAGGCGACAGGGCGCTGGTCCGCAAGGCGGGCGAGATTATCCCTCAGATAGTGGCCGTCGTGAAGGAAAAGCGCGACGGCTCGGAGAAGCCTTTCGCGTTTCCGGAGCAATGCCCTGTTTGCGGTTCGGAAACATCGCGGCAGGAGGGGGAAGTGGACGTGCGGTGCGTAAATCCTTTCTGCGAGGCCCAACTGCGGGAGCGGCTGGCTCATTTCTGCTCCCGTCAGGCTATGGACATCGAGAACGCCGGCCCCAGCCTCATTAACCAGCTTGTGGACAAAGGGCTTGTGCATGATTTCGGAGACTTGTACGCGCTGACTCGGGAGAAACTTGAGTCGCTGGACAGAATGGCGGAGAAATCGGCGGCAAACGTGATAGAGGCAATCGACCGCAGCCGCAAAGCCCCTCTGGACAGGCTGATTTTCGGGCTTGGCATCCCTATGGTGGGAACGAGGACGGCCAAACAACTCGCGGACGAGTTCGGCTCGCTCGACGCTATCGCTTCCGCAGACGCGGAGCGGCTGACTCAAGTGACGGATGTCGGGCCGCGCGTGGCCGCCTCCGTCAAAGAATATTTCCAGAGAGATGCCGCGAAAAATGTCGTCGAAAAACTGCGGGCTGCCGGGGTCAACATGACACAAGAACGGCGCGCGGACGGCCCGAGGCCGCTCGACGGACTTTCCTTCGTCATCACTGGCGCGCTCTCCCGGCCCCGCGACGAAATCAAACGCGACATCGAAAACGCCGGCGGCAAAGTGGTTTCTTCGGTGTCCAAGAACACGAGTTTCCTCGTCTGCGGAGAAGACGCCGGGTCAAAACTCGAAAAAGCGAATAAACTCGGCGTGCCCGTCATCGACGAAGCCGCCCTCGCCCGAATGCTGTCCCAAAGCTAAAGCAATAATTAAATTTAATTATAGCGGTTCTTAATTTATTTACCCACCCGCTTGTGTGCCATGCGCAAAAACAAACTATTGCGCATGAGCGAAAACAGCGACAATTCATAGGCAATTCAAAATAATAACCGTATAGAAGAAAGCGATGAAAGCAGAGCTTTCAGTCTGCGCGTTACCAAGGAGACCTTGGTAACGATGGAAAAATGTCTTTAGATGACAACGATTTTGAATAGCAGAGGCATTAATTTGGAGTGCGGCGATTAATCGCCGCTTTAAACGCGAGCGGCACGAACAAGCCGGGGAATTAATTCCCCGGCAAAGCATAGCGATTTCGCTCATCGTTACTAATGTCTCTAGCTCATCGTTCTAGCTCATCGTTGCCAAGGTCTCCTTGGCAACGCAGACACATAGCGGTTCTTAATTGATTATACATATTATTAGATGATGCCACCCACTTAAATGTGTGCCATGCACAAAGCTTTTTCCTTTGTGCATGATACGGTTTTATGAAGTGGCTAATGAAAAGTATCATTTAATTTATCGTATATACCCACCCGCCTGTGGGCCATGCGCAAAAACAAACTATTGCGCATGAGCGAAAACAGCGACTATTCATAGGTAATTCAAAATAATAAACCGTATAGAAGAAAGCGATGAAAGCAGAGCTTTCAGTCTGCGCGTTACCAAAAAGACCTTGGTAACGATGGAAAGAGGGTACAGGCATCGCAAAAAAACGCGCGATGTCTGTACCCTTTTTTCGTAATTGGCGACGGGAAACAGCGTTCCCGCCCGACACGGGAGCCGGGAATGAATTCCCGGCAAAGGCAGAGCGGCGATGAATCGCCGCATTCCAAAGTTTCACATTTTTTAATGATTTTTAGGCATAGGCCCGAACTCTTTGTGGGGCGCGTAACAAATAACCATAAAGCGAAAAACGGGGACTGGCAACGCGCATCTCAGCGGCTGCCTGTACCCGCTTTTCCGAAACGCGTCTGCGAAGAAAAGGGGACACCCATCGCGCAAAGCCGCGCTGAATGTCCCATTTTCCTAGAACCGGAATAAATGACCATAAAGATATTCATGTGTAGGGGCGATTCACGAATCGCCCGAATAAAGACTGGCGCATTAGCAACAATAGAAACGCAAACCGTAGGGGCGACCCGTTGGGTCGCCCGAATAGGAAGGCGTGTCGGGAAGCGGGCAGGCGCAGAAGGAAGAGGGCAATTCGTGAATTGCCCCTACGAGTTAAAGACAGAATCGCATCTAAAAACCAATCACATTTACCGGAACCCAGCCGGGGTTTATGCCTAGCTTGCCGCCTACATTGCTTCCCCAACATTTGACGCAGCCGGAAGTTGTGACCGCGCATGTGTGTAGATTTCCAGAAGAGACTGAGGCGATGCCGCTTGTGAGTCCTACAACATCAACAGGCGTATAACTATATGTGGTTGTGCCGTCGCCAAGCTGTCCATTTTCATTGCTTCCCCAGCATTTAACGCCCCCAGAGGTAGTGACCGCGCAGGTGTGACTGCTCCAAGATGAAACTGAAATGACGCCGCTCGCAAGTCCTACAACATCAACAGGCATATAACTATTTGTGGTTGTGCCGTCGCCAATCTGTCCATAGTAATTGGTTCCCCAGCATTTCACGCCGCCTGAGGTTGTGACCGCGCATGTGTGGTCGAACCCTGATGAGACTGAAGCGACACCGCTTGTTAGTCCGACAACGTCTACAGGAGCATGTCTGTCTGTGTTCGTTCCGTCGCCTAATTGTCCGTAGTCGTTATTTCCCCAGCATTTGACGCCGCCAGAAGTTGTGAGCGCGCATGTGTGGTAGGCGCCGGATGAAATCAAAGCGACGCCGCTTGTAAGTCCGACAACGTCAACAGGTATTGTGCTGGATGTTATCATCCCGTCGCCAAGTTTTCCATGTGCGTTATCCCCCCAGCATTTGACGCCGCCGGAAGTTGTGAGCGCACAGGCGTGCATGACCCCGGATGAGACAGATACGACGCCGTTTGTAAGGCCGACAACGTCAACAGGTATATTGCTGTCTGTGGTCGTCCCGTCGCCAAGTATTCCGTAGTCGTTATTTCCCCAGCATTTGACGCCGCCAGAGGTTGTGAGCGCGCATGTGTGGTAGTACCCGGATGAAACTAAAGCGGCTCCGCTTATAAGGCCGTCAACGTCATCAGGCATATATCTGCTAATATCCGAACCATCTCCAAGTTGACTGTAATAGTTGCTTCCCCAGCATTTAACGCCGCCGGAAGATGTGACCGCGCATGTGTGTAGATTTCCAGAAGAGACTGAGGCGACGCCGCTTGTAAGACCTGTTGTGTCAACAGGCAAATATATCTCTGTGGCTGTTCCATTTCCAAGCTGTCCATCTCTGTTTCTTCCCCAGCATTTGACGCCGCCAGAGTTTGTGACCGCGCAGGTATGATTGCTCCCTGATGAAACTGAGGCGCCGCCGCCAATAAAACCGACAACGTCAACAGGCGTGTGCCTGTCATTGATCGTCCCGTCGCCTAGTTGGCTGTAATAGTTTCTTCCCCAGCATTTAACGCCCCCAGAGGTTATGACCGCGCATGTGTGGGAGCCGCCGGAAGAGATTGAGGCGACACCGCTTGTGAGGCCGAAAACATCAACGGGAGTAAGTCTGTCTGTGTTCGTTTCGTCGCCTAGTTGGCCGGAATAGTTTCCTCCCCAGCATTTTACACCGCTGGAGGAGGTGACCGCACATGTGTGTAAGAACCCTGATGAGACTGAAGCGACGCCGCTTGCAAGGCCGACAACGTCAACAGGAGCATTTCTGTCTGTGGCCGTTCCGTCGCCAAGTTGGGCTGAAATATTCCACCCCCAGCACTTGACGCCACCAGAGGTTGTGAGCGCGCAGGTGTGGCCACCGCCAGATGAAATTGAAGCTACGCCGATTGTAAGGCCGATAACGTCAAGAGGTATATTACTGTCCGTTGTCGACCCGTCGCCAAGTTGGCCGTATCTGTTTCTTCCCCAGCATTTAACGCCGCCGGAAGATGTGACCGCGCAGTTGTGGTCGCGGCCGGAAGAGATTGAGACGACACCGCTTGTCAAGCCGACAACATCAACAGGCGTATGGCGCGCTATGGCCGTGCCGTCTCCAAGTATGCCGTATCTGTTTCTTCCCCAGCATTTAATGCCCCCAGAGGAAGTGACCGCGCATGTGTAATCAATGCCAGTGGAGATTGAGGTGACACCGCTTGTAAGGCCGACAACGTCAACGGGAGCATGTCTGTCTGTGTTTGTTCCGTCGCCGAGTTGGCCGTATTCGTTGTCTCCCCAGCATTTTACGCCGCCGGAAGGCGTGACCGCACAGGTGTGGGCGTCGCCAACGGAGACAAGCGCGGCGCGGGATTCCTGAATAGGCGCGGGAAGCGGCGCAAAAAGGCCTTTGCCTCCGCAGCCTGCGAGCGACAGCGTACACAGCATCGCCGCCATAAAAATATAACGAGCTTTCCTCAAGGTCTTTCCTTTTCGTGTTTTCGTCATACGATGCTATAAATCTTTGAATGTGCGACTGTATTTTATTAGCAATCCGCGCAAAAATCAAGAATTCATGTATCAGCGAAGAAAAGGGGAACACCCATCGCGGAGAAGCCGCGCTGAATGTCCCTATTATCCTAAACTGAAATTTCTGCTTCAGAACAATTCAGACAGGTTATCGAACACTTTGCGGATTGCTTCCGCGTACATTTTCATCGTGTCGATGCTCTGAGAAATGACGGGGAACGAGTGAGACCCGATAACGATGGAAGAATCCAGAAGCGCGGCGGCTTGAGCGTAGTCTTCCGGGGCCGCCGGGGCCGCCGGTTTGTCTCTGAGCGGACATGACCACGGGCATTCGCGCCCATAACCGACGCGCGACGCGAAACTTTTCTGCAAGGGCAGGGGAAGCGTCTCCCACAAACAAGCCTCCACGCCTTCCGCCTGAATCGCCGCCAGAACGCGGTCGCGAAAAACCGTAGGAGCGGCGTTCACGCCAGCCGTGGCCGCGTCAAGCCGTATCCGGTACTTGTGATAAACGGTGACTCTGTTTTCGGGTATGCGCGGAGGAATGACGCCCGGTATATCTTTGATGGCGTTAGAAAGAAAGTCCCCGTTTGCGCGGGCGTTGGCGTTCCGCTCGTCGAGCTTGCGAAGTTGCGCTCTGGTAACAGCGGCGGGAAGCTCTCCGGGCATGTACTGCCAGCCCATGCCGATCGACTCGAAACCGCGCCCGCGGTCAAGCGGCCTCAGCGGATCGACAAGGCTCTCGTCGTCGAATGACGCGTTCTGACCGAACAGGCGGACGCTGTTGGCGGCGGCGGCGAACTTCTCGTTGTTCGTCACGAAGAAGCCGCCCTCTCCGCATGGCAGGTTCTTGCTGGCCTGAACGCTGAAAAACGCCATGTCGCCCATTGTACCGGCGGCGCGGCCTTTATACTTTGCTCCGTGCGCCTGCGCGCAGTCCTCAATCACCAACAGACCGCGACGCCTCGCTATCTCCAGCACGGGGTCCATGTCCGCGCACAAGCCGTGCAGGTGCACCGGGATTATCGCCCGCGTGCGCGGCGTTATCTTGCTCTCAATCTTTTCAGGGTCGATATTAAATGTGTCCGGCTCAATGTCCGCAAACACCGGGACGGCGTTGTTGTGCATGACCGCAAGCGCGCTTGCCAAGAAAGTGAACGATGGGACGATTACCTCGTCGCCGGGCCCGATTCCCGCGGCGGCCACAGCCATGTGAAGCGCTGCCGTTCCGCTGTTGGACATGAGGCAGTATTTAACGCCCAGCCATTCCGCGAACTCGCGTTCGGCTCCCTGAATCTGCGGCCCGTACGGCCCGGTCAGAATCCCCGAATCGAGACACTCCATAACCATCTTCTTGTCTTCATCCGTGATAATCGGCCAAATCTTGTGCGAGCCGTCCGGAACTGTTTTCTTTCCCCTGTTGATTGCGAGAACTGACATGTCGTTCACCCCGTCATAAGTTGTTTTGACCGGAACCGCCGCCGTTCAGACGGCCTTCCGGGATTTGGGACTCAGTTGAATTTAGAGAAACTTTAGACGCCGAATCTCTTATTAGAATTCCATAAGACTGGAAATCGACGATTTGGGCGGCGAGGGAATCAAGGTTCGACGATGCGGTTTTGTTTCTGACAGCGTCGGAGATAACTTTTTCCGCCGCGCCGGCAAAACACAGCGCAGCCGTCCGAGGCTCGACATCAGGCCGCACCATGCCTGCGGCCAATCCCATCCTTATGCCGTTTTCAATCTGCGCCGCGAGCGCCGCGTTGAGCGCGTCAAGCCGCTTCATCGCCTCCCCGCCCACATACCGCGACTCGCTGAAAAACAGCTTCGCCACGTCGATATTTTCCATGAATACCGAGGCTATCCTACGGGCGTTGTCGATAGCTAGCGCCCTGTCCGCAAGCGCGAGCCTGCCGTTTGCGCGCGCCTCGTTTTCAATAATCACCACCGCAAGCTTGTTAATGAAATCGATGAGTATTTCGTCGAATATGGCTTGTTTGTCTTTGAAGTGATAATAAAAAGTGCCCTGACCCGATTTAACGGCTGAAACGATGTCTGAGACATTAGCGGACTGGAACCCTTTTTCGGAGAATATTTTAGCCGCCGCCTCAAGAAAGCGTTTTTTAGTGGCGATTTTTTTATCGTGCGGTTTTTGGACTGACATATCAGTCCAAAATATAACGCCTTTTCTCCCCCCTGTCAATGCCCGCTGAAAACAACTTGGCGAAAAGCGGGTAAAGGCATCGTCGAGACGCATTCACATCGTTGCCTAGGTCTCCTTGGCAACGATGAATCAATGATAAGAAAGCGTCGCGTTCGCCGTTACCAAGGTGACCTTGGTAACGATGAAAAACAACCCTTTTCAAAGGGCTTTTCCCCAATAGCCGAAGGCGAAAACGCTTCCCTCTTGTTTTAATTTTAACAGTTTCTAGAAATCGGAGCGGAGTTTCAGGTTGAAGAGAGTGCCGTCATAAGCGGATGAAGAGCCGGTTTGTTTGTCTTTTTTCAGGCTGAAAGAAAGAGTGAAATGCTTATCGAGGAGCGTTTCAGATTCGAGGAGATATCTGACACGGTCGGGGGAGCCGGGGCCGGATTTTTCAGTGTTAAATTCAGCGCGGAGGCTAGTCGATGGAGAATACGCATAAGTGGCTCCGGTGGTGTAGGAGGAGCGAGTTTCGCCGCCGGAAGCGCCGCTGGTTCTGATGAAGGTGGCGGAGGTTTTCCAGTCGAGACGCCCGCCGGGGAAGTAACGGGTAGAGAAAGCTGTTCTGTCCTGATTGGATGTGTCGGAAGTCCAATCCGCCGAAGTTGTGGAGCCGGCGCGGGAAGAAGTCCTGCGGTTGCGGTATCCCTCAAGCGTGGCCGTCCACGGCGAAGAGCCGCCGGGGGTATACATTGCCCTTGCTCCGAAATCCCTGTTCACGCTTCCGCTGCGTTCCTCGACGAGTGTTTTGGAATAAACAACACGCGGGCTGAGGAGCCATTTGCAGTTCAGACGGTAATCGATTCTGCCGGTGGACGCTTCGGTCAGCGAGTCGCCGTAATAAGGATTGGGTTTTTTCTGTCTGCTGAAGCTGACGAGGACGGACTCGGTTTTTGTGCCGGGTTTCATTTTTGCGATGGCTTCCATGTTGTCCACCCGCGAGTTTTCCGAGCCGGGGCGCATGTCGTTGAGCATCTGAGTGTCGAACTTGGCCATTATCACCCATAGAGGGTCGGGTATGTAAACCACGTCAAGGAGGCCGGAGTTCGTGATTGTCTTGAAAGTCGAGTCTGTCCCCGCAGAAATGGAATCGGGAGCGACGTATTTGACCTCGTTTTTATTCAGGGAAAGCTTCATTTTCAAGTTCGGCTCAGGATCGTATTTGATGTCCACGCCGCCTTTGGAGACGAAGTAGTCGCTAGTGCGGTCAGTGTCGTCGTTGAAATCGCTTTTCTCAATATGGGCGAGAATTGAAACTTCGTCGGAGTCGTTGGGCACATAGAGAGCTTCGAGGCGGTGCGAGGCTCGGTTTTCGTCCATTTCATAATATCTGGAAGTTTTGACGTCTTCGCGGGTTCGCAAATTTAAGGAATAACCTACGCGGCGGAATGTTTTCCCTCGATGCTCGACTGTGGCGCGGATGTCCCGGGTTTCGTAGCTGCCGCCGCCGGAGAAGTCCCTTCCATGTTCGCGGCTGGAGTATTCCAAGCCTGTCTGGATTGATTTCATGAACAGATATTTTGCGGAGATTGAGAGCCTTTCTGATTCAAGATCGTTGTATTGATTCATTGGGGCGAAGAACCAGCTTTTGCGCATGTACTCGCCGGAGAGGGAGCCGTTTTTCAGGCGGACGTCGGCGGTGGCGCGCGCCGCTTTTCCCTCTTGAGAGTCGGAGCCGGAGTAGCTTGGAGCGTGTTTGTAACTTGCGATTATCGTCGTGCCCGCCGGGAGGTCTTTCTGGAAACGGATAGCCGTTCTGTCCGCCGCCGTGTCGTATTCCATAACGTAGTCAGTGCCGGACCTCTGGCGGGAGCCGGGGGAGAATGTGTCATTCAGATAAATCTCCTCGGTATTGCTTATGGCGTTCTGTCTGAGGTAGAAGACGCGCAGTCCGACATCCGCGGCTCCCACGGTTGCCACCCGCTCTTCGAGAACCTGAACTGATTTAAGAGTCATGTCCGAGGACGATTCGGCGTATTCGCCCCGGAGGACGGCCGGGCCGAGGGTGAGCCTTCCCGTCAGGTCTGCCACCGAGCGGGTGTGGTCGCCGCTCAATGACGCCAGCGGGGGGACAATTTCATAACTTATCACCACATGCCTGTCCAGATGCTCATCCGGCCTTGCTCCCGTGTCCAGAAAATCAATCGAGTTGTTCGCTTCATTTATTTCGTAATCGACGCCCGCGATGAGAGAGCGTTCGAGCGCCTCCATCAAGTAGAGTTCGGCCACTTCCGTTCCGCCGTAAACCCGCTCGCGTCCCAGTACATACGAGTCCCTCGCCGTTCCGCGCAACTCCTCGCCCGAAACCCATTGAAGGTAATCAGGGTTGTAATATTCAAAGTAAACCGAAATCAATATCATGTCTGGCGGGAACGCGGAGAGGAATTTGATTCTTCCGGCGGGCCAGTCTATTTCGTAGTCTTCGCCGCGTTTGAGGGAGGTGGTTGACTCGCCTCCCGGAACAAGCGCGCGCATCGTGACCGCCTCTCTTTGCTTGACCAGCCTTGTTTTCCCCAATTCGAGAAACACCCCGATGGCGGCGTCCGGCTCAAACGTTATTTCGTCCTCAAAAACCGTTTCCCTCGCGGCGCGGCTTACACCTTCCTCCACGTATGCGGCGCCGAAATCGTACATAGGATGGGACGGATTTGTTTGCGCGGAGAAGCCTGTCAAGGCTCCTGTTTTCGCCGTAGCCATAAGCACGGATTCATAGGTGATTTCGATTATCTCGGAGGGGTCGATATTTCTGTTGAAAGTTATCTGGCCGAGGAAGTAATCGACAGAATAATCGGAAGGCGGAACCCGGCGGTTGTTTATCGTTACCGACTCGCTTCCTTCCATGATGGAGTGGGAGCGGAGGGCGTAAGGCCCGCGGATGTTGCGGCCTCTGAAAGTTTCGCGGGCGGTTTCGCTTTTGCCGCGCGACGCGAAAGCCGAGACGGAATAGCTTCCGAAGTCATAAGCTGCGTCCAGTCCCCTGATGGTTTTTCTGAATTCGGCCATCGGCCCGGCTTTGAACTGGGCGGAAGTGTCTCCGACAGTGGCGTAGCCGCGCGGCCCAGACGCCTTGAAATAAAATTCGTTGTCCTGATAAGGATTCTCAACGAAAGAGCCGTCTACTGACAGCCCGTTTTTCATGGTTCCGTCAACGTTTATTCGAGTTCGCTGGGTGAGTTTGTCGTTGTAGTAGAGGAGCCCGTTGTTTGAGAGGAAGGCGATCCCGTTGCCTGTTGAGGCGGATGTCTGGGCGTTAAGTTCGAGCGAGCCGTAGACGCGGATTGAGTCGTCATCCCGCGCCGCCCGTGTTTTGTCCCGTTTGCTTGAGGGAGGAAAGACAAGGTCCCGTTGCGCGGGGGCCGGGCATTTCTCGGTTTCCTCTGTTGTGGCGGCGGTAGCAGAATCGTTTTTCGTGTCGGGAGATTTTTTGTCGTTTGAGTCTGATGAGGGTTTTTCCGTGTCCGAGCCGAGGAGCATTTTATCAAGAGCGTCTAGTTCGCCGGGTTTTTCCTCCGGCTCGGCAATTTGGGCTGATGCGGGGGGGTCGGATTTTTCTATCGCTTTGTCTGCTTCCGGCGGGGCTTCCAAAGTTATCATCCGTTTGCGCGATTTCAAAGGCGTAATGTCTTCCGGTGGAAGATTGTCTTGGAGCCATTCGACGGATTCAGCGGCGGATACGGAGACAGGTTGGACATAAGTAGGTTTTGCAGGTTGAGACTGGGAGATATCTTCAATCTCCTGAGCAGCCGCAAAAATTGAATTCATAAGCAAAACGATAGATAGGGAAACAATAAACAGCGATAGGAAGCCCTTCCGCTTCGAGCGGCGACTGAGCGCGGCGCGCGGCGTTTTCGTTGCGGCCTTCATCATCGGCATCTAGCAATTCTAGCGCATTTTACTCAAACCTTCACTGTCTGAAAAGAGAGGGTTTTCCGCGCGGGCACAAGCATACAATCTGACGGGATGGATTATTGTTAATGGTAGGTATTATAATTCGGTATCTCGGAGAGCGGCGGAGATGACGCCGAAGAAAACAATAGGAGCTATGACTGAGGATGCGCAAGCTTTTCTATCCTGAATCGGTCGCTGTGATCGGGGTTTCGGACAGGCCGGACAACATCGCGGGCAACGTTGTCAGGAATCTTATCAACTGGAAGTATCCGGGAGCGGTGTACGCCGTGAACCCGAAAGGCGGGCGGGCGTTCGACATGAGGATACATGAGTCTCTGCGCGACATTCCCGGGGAAGTGGACGTCGCGGTGGTTTTGACGCCCGCGCGCGCGCTGCCGGGGATATTGGAAGACGCGCATGAAAAAGGCGTGGAATATTTGTGCGTCGAGAGCGCGGGGTTTTCCGAGCTTGGGGCGGAAGGGGAAAATCTGGCGAATGAAATCACTCTGAAAGCCGCAGGATACGGAATAAAATTCGTCGGCCCGAACGGGCTTGGAGTCATCAACGCCGAGAAAAGACTTTGTCTGCCGTTCTCGTCGCTGACCCGGTGGGAACCCGGGCCTGTGTCGGTCATCGCGCAGAGTGGCGGGGTGGGGATGTCGCTGCTGGTGGGCATGCAGGAGCACAACGTCGCGGCCAATAAATTCGTGTCGATGGGCAACAAGTATTCTCTGGACGAAGTGGATTTTTTGAAGTATTTCATCGAGGACGAAAGCACAAAGGCGGTATTGATATATTTAGAGGGGATGAGCAGGGGCAGGGAGTTCGCGGATGTCGCGGCAAAAACGGACAAGCCGATACTGTTGTACAAGGCGAACACCACCGAAACGGGCGCGCGGCGCGCGATGTCCCACACTGCGGCGATGGCCAACGACGATGATGTGCTGGACGCTGTTATCAAGAGAGCGGGAGTGATACGAGTCCGCTCGCTGGACCATCTTATGCAGTTCATCCCGATGTTTCTGAGGCCGAAGTTTACGGGCCGGGGCATATCGATAGTGTCCCCCGCCGGAGGGTTCACGGTAATCGCGGCCGACCGCGCGGAAGAGAGCGGGTTCAAATTCCCGGAGCTTTCAGCGGAGACGGAAGAAACGCTGAGGGAAAAGGCGAGGGCGGGAGTGATAAAAATCGGCAACCCGGTGGACTTGGGAGACGCGTTGAGCACGGACACGCAGGTGTTGGCGGTTGACCTCACGCTGTCTCAAGAAGACATCGCGGGTTGTATGTACGTCACGGCGCGGCGGCAGGCTGGGAACTACACCGGGCCGTTTTCATCGATGTTGCGAAACCCGGTTCCGGAGCTTGAAGAGCTATCGGACAAGAGGGGCAAGCCGGTCGCGGCGGTGTTCGTCGGGCCGGCGAAGATGGCGGCGGAATTCAGGGAGAGCGCAAAGCTTCCGGTGTATAGCTCGATAGACGCGGCGACGGAGGCGATGGCCGCGTGGCGGGATTATTGTTTGAGGCCGAAGCTGCGCGGGCCTGTCGGCGAGTCGGTCTTGCCGGACGAGATAATGAAGATGGAAACCGCAATAGCGCCCGGATATGTTGCGGGAGCTATTGCGTTCGCCTTGTTGAGAGCGGCGGGCGTTCCGGTGGTTGAATTCGAGGAAGTTTCCGACGAGGACGGCGCGGTTCAAGCGGCTTCGCGAATGGGGTATCCCGTCGCGATGAAAGTGGCTTCGGAGAAAATCGTCCACAAGACCGAATCGGGAGGCATTGCGCTAGGCATACGAAATGAAGCGGAATGCCAAGCTGCTTATGCGAGGATTAAGCGGATAATAGACGAGAGCGGCGCGCCCGGCGGAGCGCTGTTGCAGAAGATGGCTGGAGCCGGAGTTGAAGTGATAGTGGGAGCGAGAAGAGACCCGCATTTCGGGCCTGTGGTCATGTTCGGGATGGGCGGAGTTTTCGTGGAGATAATGAAAGACGCGGTGTTCCGGCCCGCGCCGGTGGACATCGAAGAGGCCATAGAGATGACAGCCGGGATAAAAGCGGCGGGGATATTGCGGGGGGCGCGAGGACTGCCGAAGTCGGATTTGAAGGCGCTGGCGGAGTCGATAGCCGCCGTAAGCAGGCTGGCGGCCGGGAGCCGCCGCCTGACCGAACTGGACATCAATCCCCTGATTGTTTTTCCCGAAGGAGAAGGTTGCGCGGCGGTTGACGCCCGGATGATTCTGGAATGACGCTGGGCGGGGGGAAACGTTTTTTATTCCCCGGCGCGCCCGCGCGCGCCGCATGCGCTTATAATACCGACAGGTTGAGTGGAGCGGCGTCATGTTGAGGCGAAGTATCGGGTTCAAACTCATTATTCTGATAATAGCTTTCTCGTCCGCGTGTTTAACCGTGTTTGTTTATTTCCTACAAAAAGAACTCAGCGCGCAGCACAAAGACGACCTGATGGCGCAAGCGCATGAGATAGGCGACAGGGTGAGCAGGGACATCAGGGACGGTATGTTGCTGCACGGAGATTCCGACACGCGGCGCACTCTGGAGAGCATAGGATATCAGGCAATAGTCAGAAAAGTGCGGATACTAGACAATAAAGGAGTCATAGCGGCGTCGACGGACGAAGCCGAAGAGGGAAGAAAAGTGGCGCTTGAGGATCCGTCGTGCGCGCGATGCCACGCCAAACAGGGAGCGGAAGGATGGAAGATGGGCGAGGGCGACATAAGCGAATGCGTTATTAAAACAGAGACGGGAGAGCGCATCGCCAACGTCGCGATACCGATTCAGAACAGGCCGAACTGCCAGACTTCGCATTGCCACGCGGGAGACAGGGGCGCGAAAACATTGGGGCTGGTTGTAGTTGAGATAAGCCTTGAAAGCGTATACCACAGGCTGAACGACAGGCTGAGGAAGAATATCGCGTTCGCCATTATTTTGGTCGCCGGGCTTTCAGGGGTAGGCAGCGCGTTCATCTACTGGATGATATATCTGCCGCTAAGAAAGATTATTAACGGAACGAAAGCTGTCGCAGCCGGAAGGCTAGACGAGCCTATAGACATAGGAAATAAGAGAGATGAAATCGGATACCTCGCCCGGTCTTTCAACAAAATGACGGAAAGAATAAGGGACATGACCGGGCATTTGAACAGGATGAACGTAGAACTTGAACACAAGGTGGAAGAGCGGACAATCGAGTTGAAGAAGACGCAGGAAAGCGTGATGCAGTCGGAGAAACTGGCGTCTCTCGGTCTTATGGCCGCAGCCATCGCGCACGAAATCAACAACCCGCTCACCGCGGTGTTGACATACAGCGCGCTGTTGGCCAAGCAGGCCCCCGACGGCTCGGAAACCAAAGAAGACCTCGAAGTGATAGTGTCCGAGACGACCCGATGCAGGTCCATCGTCAGAGGGCTTCTGGATTTCGCGCGCGAAACGGAGTTCAGGCAGAAATCGGTCAACATAAACCAGCTTCTCGAAGAGACGATAGCGTTGCTCAAACATCAGGTGATGTTTCAGGATATAGATATTGTGAGAAACATGGCCGCGTATCTGCCGGACACCATAATGGACGCCGATCAGGTCAAGCAGGTGTTCATCAACATGATGTTGAACGCCGCCGACGCGATGCCGAACGGCGGAAAACTTTTCGTGCGGACTTCCTCAGACTACATCCAGAATGAAATCACAATCGAGTTCACGGACACCGGGGTGGGAATCCCGGAAAGGGACGTGAAGCGGATATTCGACCCGTTCTTCACCACTAAGGAAAAGGGGCGCGGAACGGGGTTGGGGCTGTCGGTGTCGTACGGTATCGTGCAGAGGCACGGCGGTTCCATTGACGTCAAAAGCAGGGTCGGGCAGGGGACGACTTTCATGATAACGTTCCCGGTCGACAATACACAGTGAGCGGAGGCGCGGCATGGCCGCAAGACCACGGATACTTGTAATAGACGACGAGCCGACAGTATGCAAAAGCGTGTCTAAAATCCTTACGCCCGAAGGATTCGATGTGGATATGGAGACGGAGCCGAAAGAGGGCCTCGTCAAAGCCGTGTCGGGGGCCTACGACCTTGTGATAACGGACATAAAGATGCCCGGGATCAGCGGCATCGACATACTCAGGATAGTTAAAGAAGAATCTCCGTGGACGTGCGTGATAGTGATAACCGGCTATTCGACCGTCAGTTCGGCGGTAGAGGCTATGAAGGAGGGCGCGTTCGACTACGTGCCCAAGCCTTTCACCCCGGACGAGCTTTCCCTAGTCGTGAAACGCGCTTTCGAAAAAAAGATTCTAATTGAGGAAAACAGGTATCTTCGCGGAGAGATCGAGGACAAGTACAAGCTCGACAGGATGGTGGGCAAGAGCGGCGTGATGCAGCACATCTTCAAGCTGGTGAATATCGTGTCGCCGACCAATAGCGCGGCCCTGATTTACGGCGAGAGTGGAACGGGCAAGGAGATGGTGGCCCGCGCGGTTCATTACAACAGCCCTCGCTCGAAGAAAAGATTCGTCCCGGTAGACTGCAACGCTCTTGCTGACAACCTTTTCGAGAGCGAGATGTTCGGGCATGAAAGAGGAGCCTTCACAGGAGCGGTGAGGGATAAAAAGGGCCTTATCGAAGAAGCGGACGGGGGCACTCTTTTTCTCGATGAAATCTCCAATATCAGCCTCGACGCGCAGGCGAAACTCCTTCGCGCGCTCGAATCTCGCGAGGTCAAACATGTGGGCGGCGCGGAACTCAAGCGAGTCGATTTCAGGCTAATTTGCGCCACCAACAAAGACTTGATGAAGATGGTTCAGGAGGGAACGTTCAGAGAGGACCTTTACTACAGAATAAACGTGTTCCCCATAAACCTGCCTCCTTTGCGCAAGCGTCCGGAAGACATACCGATGCTGGCCGCGCATTTTCTGAAGAACTTCGCCTCGGAAACCGCCAAGAATATCACAGGGATCGACCGGGACGCGATGGACCTGCTGTCCGGGCATGACTGGCCGGGCAACGTGCGCGAGTTGAAAAACGTGATAGAGAGAATAGTGATAATGACATTCAGCGACACGGTCTCGCGCCGAACGGTGGCGGAGATATTGGGCAAAGCCGCCGGCGCGGACGAGAACGAGGCGGCTCCTGAAAACAACGAGGAGTTGAAAGAGGCCCGGAGGGTGGCGAAAAAACAGGCGGTCGAGGAAATCGAAAAGAAATTCGTGATCAACGCTCTCAAAAAATCCGGCTGGAACATCACCAAAGCCGCAAGAGAAACAGGAATGCAAAGACAGAATTTTCAGGCGTTGGTCAGCAAGTTTAAAATAGAAGCGGAAGACGACGAGGAGTGACGGAGCCGCCGAGCGGCTCTCAAATTCACATGGAAGGACGTGCGAACTGTGGCGGATAGAAGAAAAGCGCTCGTGATAGACGACGAGCCTCTGGTGTGCAGAAGCGTGAAAAAAATCTTGGCAATTGAGGAAATCGACACAGACATCGCGACATCGGGCCGGGAAGGGCTTGTGATGGCGCGCAACTCGAAATACGACATGTTGCTGGTGGACGTGAAGATGCCTGAAATGAACGGATACGCCGTGGTGAGGATGATGCGGGAAATCCAGCCGACCCTTCCAATCATCGTTATTTCAGGATACAACACGCCGCACACGCGCGAACAGGCATTCACCAGCGGGGCGAATGAATTTGTTCCGAAACCGTTCCTGCCGGAGGAAATAAGAGATGTCGCTCTAAAACTTCTCAAAGGCATGGGAACCGAGAGGGCGAAGGCGGACGCCTCTGCGGAAAGCGGGAGCGGCGCAGATTCCGCGCAGGGCGCAGCTTCGAAAAGGGACGCAAAATCGGCGATAGGCTATGCCTGCGTCAATCAGTCCGGCTCGCATGACGCGCTTTCTGCCGAAGAACAGAAGAAGCTGATTTGCAGATTCGCGGATTCATCCGGGATGACTATTTCCTCAGTCTATGAGGATACCGAAGCGGGCGTTCAGGCCATAAAGCGGCCCGCGTTGCTAAGGATACTTGACACCGAAACAATCCCCGGAACTGTGATCGTCGGAGAAATTTGCTGCGTCGGGAAGAACCGCCGGGAACTCCGCGAGACTCTCGAAGCTCTTGACGCCGCCGGGATGAAACTTGTCTCCGCGTCGGAAAAAATGGACCACCTGTCCCAATTCGTGCGCATGTGGTATGAAGACAGAGAAGCGGCGCGGAGGGAAGAAGCGGAAGAGTCGAAGGATAGAGGCGGCGCCGCAGCGCCGCCGGACGTTTGAAGGAAGAACGCTTGCGGGCTTTTTAATCGAAATTTGGAGATATGAAAAATGATATTGCAAGACGCGCTATCGTGCGGCATCCCTTGGGCCGAGTCTAGAAAACTGGTTTACCGGAACGCTCCAGAATCATGCAGGGACATGTTCAGCGAAGACGGCCAGTTCAGCGACGTGGAGCCTTTCACGCCGGTGGAAATGGACGCGCTGAAGGATTTGCCCTCTCTCGTTTCGATTATGACGGAGCCGGAGAACTACGTGACGGGAATAAAGTCGGGCGCGCGGCTCGGCGACGCGCGGCTGAACTGGCACGCGGGTTTGATTGAGACCTCCTCAAACGCGGAATTCTTATGGCTCGACCTCCGCGAGCTTCAGATAAAAATAATATATCAGAATACCTTCAGGGGGCTTCTGCAGAGGGATGAGCATTCCACGGACCAGATTGCGGATATGTTCAGATACTACAACAGGGCTTTGCACACTTTCAGACGCCTGAAATTCATCCGGTGGACAAAGATCGCGGTGCGAGACGGCAGGGCGAGAATCTTCATATACAACGAACAGTCGCCGTATCCTAACCAAAGGGCGCAGTTGTTGCTGGAACGCTCCTTTTTCTCAAACCGCCCGGCGGAGTGCGAGATGCTGGACGAGGAAAGGTGGCAGGACGCGTGGCCGCACGTCCGCAAAAGGATAGAGTTCTGGAGGCTCGAAGAAAGCGGGGAACTTACGGACGACTATCTCGACGAAGCGATACGCTCCGACGACAAGGTTCTGGCGGCGTGGGCGGGCGGATATATGCGGCGCGCGGGAGACCCGCTCGTTGTGGAACGGATCCGCGAGCAGATAGTGGGAGCTCCCGCCGAAGAGGCGCGCGCCTCGATACGAGCCGCCGGAAGGCTGTGGCTCAACGAACTCGAAAACGATGTTATGGCCCAATACAACAGACACGGCAACTCCGTCGGCCCGGCGGTCGCCGACTACATAGGAGCCATCGGCCTCACAGGTCGGACTTTTCTCCCGAAGATACTCCGCACCATGACCCGGCGCGGGGACTTGGCCACTATCATGGCCGCCGTAGCCGCGATGCGCTCCTTCCCGCACACTGCGGAAGCAAAGGCTCTGCCGGAGAGCCTTGAGCTTCTGCTCAAGCTTTCGGGAGACATGGAATCAGTTGTAGAAAGGTTCCCCGGAATCGCGTCAGACCTCTACACTTCGAAGGAACCGCGTCGGTCGGCCCGGCCTCTAACGCTCGAAATCCTCCGCGCCTCCGCAGCCGGGGCGATAATAGAAACAACAGCTCAAAGCGCGGATGAACAGACTTTCGCCGCAGTCACAAGCTTCATCCCTTTCGACTCTCAGCTCTTGGACAAATTGCTCGAAGAAATCGAAACTAGCATCCGGACAGACGCGTCGCCGTACCTGCTGGGTCTCTTGCGCGCGGCGTCGGACACATCGAAGAAATGGGCCGGGGGCCTGCCTGCCACCCGCCGCATGGTCATTATCGCCCGCACTCTCATGAGAGTGAACAAACCGGAGGACCGGTTCCCGCTTCTCATCGAGGCCCTGACGTTTCTGGCCGCTCACGTCGGCTCTTTCCACAAAGACTGCAATCTTGAATTTTGCTTCCACGTTGACAATCTCCCTATGGAGCCACTGATTTCTCTCAGGTCCATCCTCAAGGGGTTGCCGGACGAGGCGGACATTGTGGACAGGCTCATATCAAGGGGCGGGTTCAGCGACAAGGAGAAGTTTCTTGTCAGCGAGATGGCGGTTGACAGGCAGGGTTTTTGACCTGATTCGGCTTGCCGCCTTTGCGTTTTGAAAAATCCGCCGCCCACCTTTACTTCCTATTTCTATTCGGATAGAATTCACATGAATTAGTTGCATTTTTTGTGATGTTTATGTTGTTCAAACATTATATAGACATAGGCGGCGAGCGATGAGAATAGGCGCGAGGTTTTTTTATGCGGTCGCTGTGGCGGTGGCGATTGCCGTCACCGGGGCGGTTGCTGGAGCGCAAGGCATATCGTACGGCACGGTGACATCCGTCAGCTCGGACGGCTCTCTTTACGTTGACGCCGGGAGCGAAGCCGGGTTTGAAGCCGGAGATGTGCTTGTCATCCAGAGGGGCGGCATACGGGTGGGCCTAGCTCATGTCGAGCGGTCCGGCTCCGGCAGTTCAACCGCCGTTGTCATGCGGCTCAACCCCGGAATGTCTCCTCAGATAGGCGATATTGCGGCTTATCAGATGCTGTCTTCCGCGACTTCTTATTCAGCGCCCGCCGCGCGGCAATCTGTTTCCGCGCCTTCTTTCGCGCAGTTCGCTCCCGCCGCTCAGGAGCCTGTGCCGAACATTATGAAACAAGAATGGCTCGCAGCCCCTGCGGCGGTCACCGACTACGACGACGAAATCAACCGACGGCTTGCCGAACTCAAGAAATCGCCATCCAACAGAGCGTCAATGATTCGGCTGGCGGATGCGTATTTCAAAAAAGGCTGGCACAACCACGCAATCGAATGGAACCGCCGCGCAATCGAGCATTCGCCGAAAGCGGAAGACAACGACAAATTGATTTTCCAGATATATCGCTCATACGGATATCTCAATCAGCCCGACAACCAGTTCAAATATATGGAGATGCTGACCAAAGCGTATCCCAACAGCGTGTTCATTTCCATGAAAGACAAGAGCGCGGCGAAGATGCCGCAGATAAAAATCGGGGCGGGTGCGATGTCGCCGCTGGAAGATTCTCTCGGATTCAGGCGGGGCGGAATGAGGGTGATGAGCCAGAGCGGAACTGCGACGACCCGCATCGAAGGACGACTGCTAGGCGGCGAGCCGGCCCTGATGTCTCCCAACCTTTTCGAGCCTTCGCTTAGATAGTTTCTAAATATTTATACAGAAGAGATTTTCCATAAGAAAACGGTTGCCAATAGCGCGTCTCAGCGATGCCTGTGCCCGCTTTGCGCCAATATTCAAAACGTTTAGGAAAAGGGTTTGAAAAAACCTTTTCAAAGGGTTTTTTCCAATCGCCGAAGGCGAAAAATCTTCTAATATTTTGTTAGAGAGCTCGCAAAAACTCCGGGCGCAGATAGCGTTCCGGGTTTTCGAGCGCGCGGTCGATAACTTCCAGAAGCTTATCGCGGTCGCGGGACAGAACGCCTTTCAAAGGCAGATAGTTCGACGCATGGTTGGTGCGGAAAACGCAATCCGTCGTGTTGAGATTCTCAACAAGACCTCTTACCTCGCGGAGGACGCCCACTTTGTCCGGGAGCGCGAAATCAGGCCCCATGGATTTGCAGAAATAATCCTCGAACGGCCCCAGCATCAACGTCAGCGCGCTGACATAAGTGGGATTCATCTCCGAGCAAAGAGAGGCAGTGTCCGCTATGTGCGCTTCTGACATCTCTCTGCCACCCAAGCCCAAAAGCACGGTGACGGACAGAGGGAACCCCGCATCCA
This sequence comes from bacterium ADurb.Bin236, assembly GCA_002069885.1. Lineage (GTDB taxonomy): Bacteria > UBP15 > UBA6099 > UBA6099 > UBA6099 > UBA6099. The sequence continues at coordinate 20,791 of MWCD01000052.1, forward strand.
GAGCCTTGTGCCCGGCGTCGAGGATTTCGGCGCGTGACGCCCCTTTGTCCACCTTAGCCAGAACTTCGTCGTTGCCCGACTCGACGCCGAGGTAAAGTATGTCCATGCCTGCCGCGCGAATGGCCTTCAGGTCGTCCATGCTTTTGATGAGCAGGTTTGAGGGGTTTGCGTAAGCTGTGACGCGTTCGAGCTTGGGAAAAATGTCGTAGAGGAGTTTGAGTATTTTTAAGATTCTCTCAGTTCTTATTGCCATAGCGTCGCCGTCTGCAAGAAAGATGCGTGTGGTCTGAGGGGCGAGTCGGGCGCATTCAAGTGCGTCTTTCTCAAAGTCCTCGTGTTTCCTCACTCGGAATTGTTTCATCTTATACATTCCGCAGAACCTGCAACGGTTGTGCGAGCAACCCAGAGTGGCTTGAAGGATGAGCGAATAAGCCTCGCTCGGCGGCCTGTACAGCGGCATGTCGTATTCCATAGTCGTTGCGTCCCCCCGCGCAATTAT
>MWCD01000053.1 GCA_002069885.1 bacterium ADurb.Bin236
CCAAGGGTTGGGCTGTTCGCCCATTAAAGCGGTACGTGAGCTGGGTTCAGAACGTCGTGAGACAGTTCGGTCCCTATCCTCTGCGGGCGTTGGAGATTTGAGAGGCTCTGCTCCTAGTACGAGAGGACCGGAGTGGACTGACCTCTGGTGCATCTGTTGTCGCGCCAGCGGCATAGCAGGGTAGCCATGTCGGGATGGGATAAGCGCTGAAGGCATCTAAGCACGAAACCCACCTCAAGAATAGATCTCCATGCGTCGAAAGACGCGAGAGGCCCCTGATAGACCATCAGGTTGATAGGCCGGGTGTGTAAGAGCGGCAACGCTTTTAGCTGACCGGTACTAATCGGCCGATAGCTTGACCATTTGCAATTATCCGGCGCGCTTGCCCGCGCGCCACATCATATTTGCCTCGAAACTATGAACTCACTATGCGCTTTTCAACGCCCGGCTCGGGCGCTGTCTGTACCTTTATATCTTAAAATGATTTTTTACTCCGGTGGCAATGGCGGAGGTGAAACACCCGTTCCCATTTCGAACACGGCAGTTAAGACCTCCAGCGCCGATGGTACTGCAGGGGTGACCCTGTGGGAGAGTAGGACGCCGCCGGGGTTTTTTATTTTTGGTTCTTTTTCACCACCGCCTCTCCCCTGCCCCATCTTTTCACGATTTTCCGAGTTGCTTCTCCATCCGTCTCCGCATACACAAATAATGTTCCCTACGAATCCTTTATATTTAACTGCTCTGACATAAAGAGCCAGTTTTGCTTTGAACGAAGTTCAGAAAAACCGGCTTATTCAGAGTTTTTTTGGAAGGGGCGCGGGGAAACCTATTTTTGCAAAAAATGGTTTCCCCGCACAAAAAAAACCATACGGCAATATTATTCCCGCCGTCAAGGTTGCGCGGCGGGCGCCCGGCGGATTAGAATGTTTCAACCGGACGCCGCGCGGCGACATTGGAGGACAACATGAAAATCAGAGTGTGGGCTGAATACCTTGATCCTAAGGAAGCCGTCAAGAAGAAGAATCTTGAATTGCTGTCCCGCTACAATGTGAACCTCGCCATGGCGATTCCTCCGGAGAGAATAAACAAGGACCACGCAAAACTGTTCGCCGCATGCGAGCAGGCGGGCGTGGAAACCACTGCTTGGGTCCTTCTCGGAGACGAGGCGGGGTACTGGGCGTGCGAGACGAACGCCGTCGAGTTCTCCGCTCAATGCGAGCGCGTTTACGACTGGGCGGACGCCTCAGGATTCTCCATTCCTTGGCTCGCCGTCGATGTCGAGACGCCCCACTACCAGATGGACCGGGTGAAAAAATCCCGCAACCTCGAACTGCTGAAAAACCTTCGCGGCGTCTATAAACAGAACAGAGACATGACGCGATACCATTCATCGTCGCGCGTATTCGCGCTTCTGGCCGAAAAGATGCGCGCGCGCGGCGTCAAAACAATCGCCGCCGCCTCCAACTTCGTCGTCGAGGACATCATAGCCGGGCGCGTAGTCATTCAGGACATCCTCGAAACCCCCATCTCGAACATCAACTGGGACGTCATCTCGTTCATGATTTACACCTCGATGCTTACAGGCTACTCCGGGGGCATGCTCGACAGGCGCGACGCCACATGGTATCTGTACGCCACGATGAGAGACATGAAGGAAATCCTTTGGGAGCAAGCCGGCGTATCCATCGGCGTCACCTACATCGGCAAACTGGAAGACGAGCCGTATTACAGCTCTCCCCAAGAGCTTCTGCCGGACATGCAGGCCGCCAAAGCCGCCCTCATTGACGATGTCGCCGTGTTCAACCTCGAAGGCATCCTGCGCTCGCCCCGGCCCGAAGAATGGTTCGAGGCCCTTATGAACTGCGAACCGGTCGTGCCCGAGCGCTCCGCCAAAGTGGACGCAATGCGGCTGGCCGTCCGAACCGGAACCGCCCTGCTCTAGTCAGTCGCTAAAGTAGTTTGAATCTGTTCTCTGAGGATTGCGCATGGTTCATCCGGACGAGAAAAATGCCCAGAAAAGGAACAGGCATCTTGTATACTCAATGATATTTACATTCTCAGCATGGATGCTCGCGTTATGCTACTTTTTTTGTACTGTCATTCTTCCAGAAGAGAGTTTGAATAAGCTCAATTTGGTAAAACAAGTTATTATATGGCTTTATGTAGCCAATACCATTTATATTTTCGCAAATCATTATGAGAAAGTAATGAAAAACAAAAAATTGGATTTACACACTAAACTATCATGGTTGCAAGCATTGACGTATTTCAACGCGTTTGCCGCTTTTCATTATGTTAATTCTTACGAAACAGAAGATGATATTAGAATTGATAAATCTGAGTCTTCAAAATAGCATTTCAATTAATCGATAAGTATATGGCATACATTTTCCAACCCGAATTCTAACGGCTGATTCGAGCTTAATCCACATCAAGACAAAAGCGGTCGCGCTAGTTAGCGCGCGGGGAAAACTTGGGATAGGATAATCGCTGCTGTTCCGATGGCGAAACAGTAGATGGAGAACCACAGGAGGCGTCCGCGGGTAAGGACGGCGATAAGCCATTTGAGGGCGATGAGACCGGATATGAAGGCGACGGCGGCTCCGATAATCACAGGCCCCATAGGGGGAAGGCCCGCGTCCGAGACGTCTTTGAGGTGAAGAACGGCGGCCCCGGCAATAGCGGGAATGGCCATAAGGAAAGAGAATCTTGCGGCGTCCCGCCGTGCTACGCCGATGAAGATGGCGGCGCAGATGGTGGCGCCTGAGCGGGATACGCCGGGCAGGAGCGCAAATGCCTGAGCGGAGCCTATGATGAGAGCGCCCGCGAGGCCCATCATAGCGGCGGGAGCGCCGTCGGCGGGGTTGCGCTGAGTCTTGGCGTCCGCCGACAGAAGTAAAGTTCCTGTTATTAGCAGCAGTCCGCCCACCACCACGACCGATGTAAACGCGGATTCCACGGCATCGCCGAGAGCCAAGCCGACCGCTCCCGCCGGAACTGACGCTATCAATATCCAGAGAATAATTTTCCTGCCGTCGGCCACTGACGCCGGCCATGCGCCGGGCGCGCCGGGCGCGCGGCCCGCCGCCGCTAGCGCCACCCCTGTTACCTCTTTCCTGAAATACACGAACACTGCCAGCAGAGTGCCGACATGCAGCATGACATCGAAAAACAGCATGGGCTCGTTCAGTCCAAGGAAGTTCTGGAACAAGGCCAAGTGGCCTGAGCTACTGACGGGAAGAAACTCTGTAAGACCCTGAACGAGTCCGAGGACGACGGCGTATGCGACATTCATGATTTAGGTTTATTGAGGGAGGACACCGCTTCTATAGCGGCGTTCCTGACGTCTTCATCTTCATCGAGCATAAGGCGGCTGATGGGTTCTGCGGCTCGCGGGTCTTTGATGGCTTCGAGGCTCTTTATGGCTTTGATCTTCACCCACCAGCTCGGATGGTTGAGGAAGCTGACCAGTTCGGCCACTTCGTCATCGCTGAAAGGTTTGTCGATGCCAAGTTTCTTGAGTTCGCGGGCGGCTTCCTGACGCACCTTTGGGTTGAAGTCCAGAATCAGTCCTTTGAGTTTCTCGATAGCCGCGTCGTCGCCGATCTTGCCGAAGATTTTGCAGACGGCGATTTTAGCTTCCCATTCGTGCGGTTGCAGGGTTCGCATAAAACGCGCGGTCTCGCCGGAAGTGATATTCTTGGCGAGCGCGCGCGCCGCATACTGCCGCCGCTTGTCGTCCGAGCTGCGCAGGTCGTGCAGCAGGTCTTCCTTTTCATCAACCGTAAGTCCGACGCTCATACGTCACACCCCGTTCAGTTAAACGATACCCGGTTCTTATCCGGTTGAAACTCAAAAACAGCGGGATGCCTCATTCCAATTTCATTATAACAGCAAAAAAAATCAATACAACGGCGGGATTCGTTTATTTTTAAAGTCGAAGGGGATTATAATGTGTCAGCGGGGAGCGGCGCGCGCGACTCCGCATTTCAAGCGCAGGGAGAATGATATGGACTGGCATGAGGAGTTGAGACGCAAGCTGGACCTTTTCCCTATCGGGCTGCCGAGGATGGAAGAGACTATGAAGATATTGCGGCTGCTGTTCAGCGAGGAGGACGCGCGGATAGCGGCGCACGTGCCGAACCCGCCGCTGCTGTTCACTGCGAAGGCGATAGCGGGCAAGGCGGGAGTGTCTGCGGATGATGCGGCGAGAGCGCTGCGCGGCATGGCCGAGCGCGGGCTTATCGTCGAGCAGAAATTCCTCGTGGAGTTCAGGTACACTCTGATGCCCGCCGTGCCGGGGTTCCTTGAAATGCAGTTCATGAAGGGACAGGTTATCGACGAAAAGAGGCGCGAGGCGGGAGAGCTATGGCACAAAGCGCTTGCCGGCGAGTTCGGCGAGGAGAACTATGGATACCCGACAAGCGGGGTGCGGACGCTGCCTGTGAGGAAAACCATCGGAGCTGGACAGAGGGTGTTCAGTTTCGAGGAGGCGGACAGAGTGGCGCGGGCGTCCGGGAGCATAGCGGTGGCCGAGTGCGCGTGCAGGAAATCCGCGCGCAAGTGCGACGCCCCGCTGGAAGTCTGCATGTTCTTCGGAATGACGGCGGACTACCTGCTGGGGCGGAACCTCGCGCGCAAGCTCACTCCTCGGCAGGCCGCCAAGAACCTTGAAATGACATCAGACGCGGGGCTGGTCCACATTGCGACGAACACGAAACCGCCCGTGTCTATTATCTGCAGTTGCTGCTCATGCTGCTGCGCGTCGTTGCGCGGAGTGGTGTCACTGAATAAACCGGCGGCGTCCGTGGCGTCGAACTTCAGGGCGGAGAGCGCGCCCGGCTCGAAATGCGTCCTGTGCGGAGTCTGCGCGAAGGCTTGCCCGGCGGACGCGATAACTCTGGGAGAGGAACGGGCCGAGGTTTCTCAGTACAGATGCATAGGGTGCGGGGTGTGCGCGCACAAATGTCCCGCCGGCGCGCTCGCCCTTGTCCGAAAAACCAACGAGACCCCCTTCCCCACCTCCCTGCACCTGACCGCGAAGATGATGACCGAAAGGAACAAACTCGGCGGACTTCTGGAGTCTATCGCCAAAGACCTTCTTTGACGGGCGCGGAACAACGCAGGCGAAACGCTTGTTTTTACTCTATTAGTTTTCGTTTCACCGCCGCCTTGCGGTCGGGAAGCGCGCCGGGAGAAAACACATGAGCGGATTGAAAATACTCGGAGTGTCAGGAAGCCCCCGAAAAGGAGGCAATTCCGAGACTCTTCTCGACTGGACGCTGGAAGCTGCCGAAACGGCGGGCGGCGATGTGGAAAAAATTCGCGTCTGCTCATTAGACATAAACCCCTGCCGCCACTGCGGCTGGTGCGACACGCGCGGCGAGTGCGTTCAGAAAGACGGCATGGGCGATATCTATGAGAAATATCTCGCCGCCGACAGAATAGTCATCGCGACGCCGCTGTTTTTTATGAATGCGCCCGCGCAGCTCAAGGCGTTCATCGACAGGTTTCAGTGCATGTGGGCGAAGAGATACCTGCTTAAAAAGGAACTGCGCGAGACTGGCATGGAACCGCTCGGCTGGCTGTTGGCGCTCGGCGGAACAAAAGGCGCTTCCCTGTTCGACGGCATAGACCAGTTGATGAAATGTTTCTACTCCATCACGGATGTCAGGTTTGATTCCGGGCGGAGCCTGCGTTACCGGAGCGTGGACCACGCCGGGGACATACTCGACCACGCCACAGCCCGCGCGGACGCCGAAGCTCTCGGACGCCTCATCGCCTCCGAAGATTGACTTCCCTTGCCGCGACTTTATTCGCTTCTCGGGTTAAACCAGAATCCGTCATTAGGATTCGGGTTAGAATGCGCGCAACCATCTTAATCATAAATATACTGATAAAAAAGCATAGCGTAAGCTTCGGCGGAAAATTGTGTTGATGTTGTCATCATTTTCCTGTAAACTCGGAATACGGTCCGGAATGGCGTTTGACCGAATGAACGCTGCGACGGGAGCTCCGTAAATCTTTGAAAGGGCGTATATCTAAATGATTCTGCTTAATCCGAAAAAATATGATCCGAAAAGGCTCGACCCGGCATCCGCCGAACTGATGAAGAAAACCATCGCGTTCTTCGAGGCAAAGGGCAAAAGAAAACTGAAACAGGACGACCACGAGAGAGTGTGGTACGCGGACTTTCTGGATTTCGTGAAGCAGGAAAAAGTGTTTTCGAAACTCCTGACGCCGTCCGGGTATTCCGACGGCGACCCTGACACCCGGTGGGACAACAACCGGAACTGCGACTTCAACGAGATAACCGCCTTCTACGCCCTGCACTACTGGTACACGTGGCAGGTGAGCATTCTCGGCCTCGGCCCGATATGGATGGGCAAAAACGAAGAGGTGAAAAAGAAAACGGCGGAGCTGTTGCGCGAGGGCGGCATCTTCGCGTTCGGACTGTCCGAAAAAGAGCACGGCGCGGATATCTATTCCACGGACATGTCGCTTGCCCCGCAGGCCGACGGCACATACATTGCCAATGGGAGAAAGTATTACATCGGCAACGGGAACAAGGCGGCGCTGGTGTCCACGCTCGGCAAGATGAAGGACAGCGGCGACTTCGTGTTTTTCGTCGTCGGATCGACTCACGGCAAGTACGAATGCGTGCGCAATCTGGTGAACACTCAGTCTTATGTCGCCGAGTACGCTCTGAACGACTACCCGATATATGAATACGACATTCTCACGAAGGGGCAGGAGGCGTGGGACTCCGCGCTGAACACCATCAACGTTGGAAAATACAATCTCGGATGGGCGTCGATCGGCATCTGCACGCACTCGATGTACGAAGCGATAGACCACGCGTCGAACAGGGTTCTGTACGGCAAACACGTGACGGACTTCCCGCACATCAGGCAGCTAATGACTGACGCGTACTGCCGATTGGTCGCGATGAAACTGTTCGCGCTGCGCGCGTCTGACTACATGAGGGCGGCGGGGCCGGACGACAGGCGATACCTGCTGTACAACCCGATGGTGAAGATGAAAGTGACCACGCAGGGCGAGGAAGTCATCAACCTGTTGTGGGACGTGATAGCGGCGCGCGGGTTCGAGAAGGAAACGTATTTCGAGATGGCGGCGCGAGACATCCGCGCGCTCCCCAAACTCGAAGGAACTGTTCATGTGAACATGGCCCTCATCATCAAATTCATGCGCAACTATTTCTTCATGCCCGGCAAATTCCCCGAACTCGGCGTGAAAACCGAGCCGGCGAACGACGACTTCCTGTTCAATCAGGGGCCGACTCGCGGACTGGGCAAAATCCAGTTCCACGATTATAATATCGCGTACAATAGCGTTGACTTGCCTAATGTCAATCTCTTCAAAGAGCAAATAAACGTCCTCAAGGAATTCCTTATGACCGCCACCCCGACCGAGGAGCAGGCCAAGGACATCGATTTCCTGCTCGTGCTCGGCGAACTGTTCACGCTTGTGGCCTACGGTCAGCTTATCATCGAGAACTCCGCGATAATGAATGTCGAGGACGCGCTGCTCGACCAGATATTCGACTTCTTCGTCCGCGACTTCTCCAAATTCGCTCTGCAACTTTACTCGAAGACCGGCAGCACGGAGAAGCAGATGGCCCTGTGCCTCAAGATGATCCGCAAACCTGTCCCGAACCCGGAAAGATTCAACAAAATATGGAACGAGCACGTCTTCGCCCTCAAAGGCGCTTACACCATGAGCGACTGAGTCTGGCAAACAAAAGGCGCGGGCGGGCGACCGTCCGCGCCTCTCTTCATCCCCGTCTATAACTTTCAGAATGCTATGAGTTCTTCGCAGGTTTCTTACGGCAGGCGTTTTTTGAGTCTTCTTTTTTTGTGTCGGCTTTGACTCTTGAGACGGGGTTTCGCGTCCAGAATTTCCGGATGGTTTTCCACGCGGGTTTTATTTTCTTTTTCTTTGCCATTCGGTATCTACCATATCTGCGAAGTATTTAAGCCTAATTCTAATGATGGATTCGGGTTCACCTGCGCGCGGCGATGCGGGTCTGTTAGCCAGGATTGCCGCCCTGCCCCGCTTCTTTTTTCAGCATCGCCACGTCGAACGCGTGGTCGAGGCATTTGACTTCGCCGCCGCCGGATGAGACGGAGAAGCGTTTGTTGCATGTGGCGCGGTACGCGCAGTTGGAGCAAAGTTTGACGGTCGGCTGTTCTGTTTGGCTCATTGTGTTTTTCTCCTTGCGACGGCCGGTTCAGCGGAGAATGCCTATGCGGCCGGGGGGCCAGAAGCGGAAAAACGCTTTGGCCTGCACGTTCTTTTTCGGGAGGAACCCCCATTTGTGTCCGTCGTGGCTGTTGCACCTATTGTCGCCAAGCGCCAGAAGCATGCCTTCGGGGACTGTCCTGATCGGAAAATCGTCATAGTTCGGACAGGCGCGCAGTCCATTCTTCAGGTACGGCTCGTCAAGCGGTTTGCCGTTCAAAAACACTTTCCCTCCGAACACGCCCACCACGTCGCCTTCGACGGCTACGGCGCGCTTAAGGTAGGAATAATCGAAATCTTTGTTGAATCGGGATGAGAGGGTTCCGGGGGCGAGAGGCTGCATTGTCCGGCGCACTTCGGGAGGAGGGATGAAAGCGATTATGTCGCCGCGCGCCGGGTCGGACAGCCTGTATGTGATTCTGCTGCCGAAGACGCGGTCGCCCGGCTCTATGGTCGGTTCCATCGAGCCTGTGGGGATGACGTACGCCTGAACGAGAAAAGTTTTTATCAACAGCGCGAGGACAAGTGCGACGGCGATGGATTTCGCCCAGTCCCAAATTTCTTCTGCAGCGCGGCGGGCGCCGCTTTTTTTGGATTCCGCCGGAGCTTCCTGAGCCGAACAGTCACACGGGATGCAATCCGGCGTTTCTAGTCCGGTCACAACGTCTGAGGCAGAAAGTGCGGATGAAGTTTCAACGCCGTCGCGACTCAGTGTCTGGGCGTCTCCGGTTTCTCTTCCCGGCAATTTTGGAATCGCGGGGTTGTCCTGTTTTTCGAAATCCATGCTTAATCCTAAGCGGTCCCGTGCTAAACGCCGCGGCTTCGCTGACGCGCGACCGGGATCAGCTTTCCTCTCAAAGCCTTACGTGGTACAGGTAGTTCCCGCGTTGAACGATGATGAAAACGGATTCGAGAACGGAAGCGATGAGAGTGGCTTCCCTGAAGTCGTCCATGTTTTCAATCGAACGGTTGCCGACCTGACGGATGATATCGCCGGGTTCGATGCCGATTCTGTCCGCGGGGCCTTTGGGGTCGACGCGGGTGACGACAACGCCGGAGGCCCTGCCGAGGCGATACTTCAGCCGCGCGGCCTGATCGATGTCGTCAAGAGACATGCCGAGAAGTTCGCGCGAAAGGGAGTCCGCCCTGTCCAGAGGCATGCCCGCCATTTTCATGTCCGTTTTTTTGCGAGAGCCGTCGCGCACGTACTCTATCGTCGCGGAGTCGCCGACGAGGTAGGAGCCGATTATCTCGACGAAGTTGCTCATGGAGTCAACTTTTCGATTGTCAATTTTTGTGACGATGTCGCCGGATTTGAAGCCCGCGCGGGAGGCCGGGCTATCGGGAATGACGTCCGCCACTAGCGCGCCGGCGGGAGAGTCCATGCCCATGCGGCGGGCAAGCTGAGCCGATAGCTCCTGCATCCTCAGGCCCGTCCAAGTTTTTTCGATTCTGCCGAAGCGGATGAGGTCTGCCACGGCGCGCATCGCCCTGTTGATGGGAATAGCGAACCCGATGCCTTCAGCGTTGGCATAGATGGCGGTGTTGATGCCGATGACCTCGCCTGCGAGGTTGACAAGAGGCCCGCCGCTGTTGCCGGGATTGATCGAGGCGTCGGTCTGGATGAAGTCGTTGAACACTCTGCCCTCGTCCGTTTTCATCGAGCGGCCAACCGCGCTGACCACTCCGGTGGTGACGGTCTGGTTAAGGCCGTACGGGTTGCCTATGGCGATGACGGTCTCGCCAATCATGAGGGCGTCGGAATCGCCGGTGCGCGCTGCGGGAAGGTCTTTCTTGAGGTCGACTTTGAGGATGGCCAAGTCGAACTTCGGGTCGGCGCCGATTATCTTTGCTTCGGCCTCCGAGCCGTCGGGCATCGTTATCTGAATACGGGACGCGCGCATTACGACGTGGTCGTTCGTGAGGATGTATCCCTTGGGGTCTATGACGACGCCGGAACCGAGCGTCTGAGTCTGATATCTCTGGGTTGGCATGCCGTCGAAAAATCTGTCGAAGAAGTCGTTGAAGAACTCGTCGCGGAAAGAGCCGCCGAAGGGGTTTGCGCGGCGCTCGACGATTTTCTCGGTGCTGATGTTGACCACCGCCGGGCCGACCCTTTCGATGGCTGCGACGACCGGGGTGCGGCGCAGAGCCAGCGCGGCTTCCGGCGAGATATCTGACGCGCCAGCGAACGCGGTGGACAGAGAGAGGCGTTCCGCCGCTCTCGAACCGCCTTTGATTCGGCTGCAAGCGGCCATTCCCATTGCGAAAGAGAGAATCAGAAGGGAAACGAAAAACAAGATGTTTCGGGTCTTTGAAACTTTTGAGGAGCGCATGGTTTAGTTGTCCGCGTTCTGTCCGGCCTGAATCAGCCCACGAAGCGTCTTGAGCATTTCCTTTGCCCGCTCGTCGCCGAGGTCCATCGCTTTCTTTGCGTCGTGGACCGCGTCGAGGATATTGCCGAGACGGTAGTTTGCGACGGCGCGGTTCCTGTAATAAAGAGGGACATTCGCATTGCGGGCAATCGCCTTGTCGAGCCATTCCACAGCCTGAGCGTATTCATTCTGTTTGATCAAATAAACGCCGAAATTATTGTAAGTGCCCGAATTGTCGAGCAGGGGGTCATCCTCTTTTGTGAAATAGGTGGCCGAAGTTTTTTTAGAATCGTCCTGCTTGCGGGCTGCGGAGCGTTCTTCAGGCGCGGAAGTGTCCGCCAGAGGATGAACGATTCCCAGCTTTTTCGAGCTTTCCACAACGCCTTTGCGGGCGTATTCGTTGGCTGGATCGATGGCAAGGGCTGCGGCGTAGTGCTCAAGCGCGCGGTGATAGCTTCTGTCGATAAAAAAACTGTTCGCCTTGTATACGTGCCGTTCGGCGGTCCACTCGCCGCCTTCGGGCGGCGCGTCGGTTTTCGGAAGGATGTCCTTAAGTTGCTTTTCAGCCTTTTTCGGCTCATCCTGCGGGGGCTGAGCCGGGGCGGGCGGTTTTGGCTCCGCCTTTTTTTCCAACGCCACCGGCGCTGGCTCTGGCTTCTTTTTATCTGAAGAGGCAACTGGTTTCTCTTCCGGTTTTTCTGCTTTTTTCGATTTTCTGTCCGCCGCCGGGGCCGGTTCCGCAGGTTTGACCTCTTTTGCCGGAGCGGGGACCTCTTCGGTTTTTGCTTTGTCGGCTGTTTCCTGAGTTTTCTGTTCCGTTTCAGCGGTTGTTTCAACAACAGCGGCAGGTTTGGCCGCCACTTTTGTCTTTTCGGCTTCCGCAGTCTTTTCAGGAGTAAGTTTAGACGGGGCGCTCGAAGCCGCAGGAGCTGTTTCCGTCTTCTGTTGAGCTACAGGGGCCACGCTGTCTTCCTCTTCGACTTTTTTAAGGGCTACGACGCGCTCGCGTCTAGCGGATGTGGTTTCATGTTTTTCACCGGTGTCAGCCGTGACCGAGGAATCCGACGCCGGCGCGGCAGCCGCCGCTGGTTTTTCCGCAACCACAACATTCGGCTTTTCGACAGCAGGTTGAGCCGGAGCAGCTTTTTCAGGTTCTTTCGGAGTTTCTTTTTTCACTTCTTCAGCTTTTTTCTGGGAGGTTTCTTTTGGAGCAACAACATCAACCGGCGCAGTCGAGGTATTCTCCTGTTTTGAGGACGTGGCGGCAGGTTTAGTCTCAGTTTTCTTTTCTACAACCGCCGCAGGCTGCGTTTCTGTTTTCTTTGCTGGAACAGCCTTTTCCTCTGTCTTAACCGTAGCGGCGGCGGGTTTGGGTTCCTGCTTCGCTTCTGCGGCAGGCTGCGGCGGCTCAACCTTCACGGTTGTAGCGTCTGCTTTTTTTTCTGTTATAGGCGCGGATTCCGCTTTGGGAGGAGGCGCTTTATCGTCTTTGGTTGTGCCTGCGGCTGGAGACGGGCCTTGAACAGTCGCTGCGGCAGGTCTCAGCTTATCGCCGTCCTTGAGAATTTCATCCGGGGCATCCGGAGTAAAAATCCCCTTTGAGACAGTGTCGCTGAGTTGTCGCACGGTGAAAATGCCGATCTTTTTGCCGTCCCGCCACACCTCGAAGTTCTGTTCGGTCTTGATTCCGTGGGAGGCTCCCTTGTAGAAAAGACCGAAGTATTTGTCCCAGCTTGAGCCGATTGAATATTCCGGCGTGTCGGCCAGAGCAAACGACGCGATAAGAGCCGTTACCGCCGCCGCGACGGCGAGCGATTTGATCTGACGGAGAAAGTTCATCATTTGTATTCCAAGAATTCCCCTAGAGGTTCGGTTTTTGCCGGGGCAGGTTGCGGTTTAGGCGCCGTCTGAGCCGCGCCGAAGGAGCTTTTATTCTCCATTAGCGTCGCTGTTATAAAAATCACCATATTAGTTTTCGAGGTGATGGTTTCCTTGCGTCTGAAAGCGGAGCCGACAACCGGCAGGTCTCCCAGAACGGGGACCTTTGTGTTGCGGGTTTCCTCCTGATCCTGAACGAGGCCGCCGATTACAATTGTCTCGCCAGACTTGATCATTAAATTCGTGTCAACGCTTCTCTCAATGGTGATGGGAGCGTTGGAGCCTGTCGAGCCAAGGGCGGTAAATCCTTTAACATTGCTAACCTGCGGTTGTATCTTCATCATGATGACGCCTTCATCCAGCACATGGGGCGTCACTTTGAGGGTGACGCCGACATCCCACTGTTGGATGCCGGTGGTTCCGATAGTGGCGCTGCCGCCTGTTCCGGCCGACAAGCTTGTGATTCCCACCGGGATAGACTCTCCGACATGGATGCTGGCCGTCATGTTGTCCATCGCCGACACCCGCGCGTCCTGAATGATATTGCTCCCTTTGTCCTGATGCAGCCTTTGCCACACGGCTTGGAATCCGCTCATGCTCAAGACGCCGTAACTTATCTGTCCTGTTTTGCTGTAGACGGTGTCCACCTTGACGGGCGAGCCGGTCAGGGACGCGGACATGTTCCAGTCCGTGCCTATGATTTCGTCCAGCCCCTTGCTCGTCTCTACGATTTTCGCCTCTATCAGAACCTGCGGGGTTTCGGTGTCAAGTTTTTCTATTATCTGCCGCGCTGATTCGACGTACTGCGGGTAGTCGGTTATTATCAGCATCGGCGGTTTTGCGACCCCCGCGCGGCCAGCTTCTCCCGTTCTGGAAAACTGTTTCACACGGCCTTCCGGCGAAAGGAAGTCTTTCAGCACCATTGCCAGTTGTCCTGCGTCGATGAAGTTAAGAGAAAATATTTCGGTTATAAGGTCTTCCCGTCTCTTATCCGTCTTGTTAATGTCGCTTTTTGAGTTTATATAAATAATATTGAGAGTCTGTTCGGCTGTTGCGTCCGCAGCGTCTAGTATGACGGTCATTGCCTCGTTGAGAGTGACGTTTGAAAGGCGCAGACTGATGACGCCCTTAACGGTCGGCGAGACAATTATGTTCAGGTCGTACTTTTCCGCGATCAGCCTGAACACGTCAGTGACATCGGCGCTCTTGAGGTTCAGACTAAATGTGACGTTTGAAGGAAGATTGAGTTGCGCCTGAGATTTGGCGGGGAGAGCGGCAAGCGCGATGAGCATCGCCATCGTCAGAGCCGCGAATATAATTCTTTTTTTCAACTTCGGTTTCCTCCGGATACTACGCGGGTTGAAGGCTACACCCGCCTTTTATTTTTGCTTGCCGGATTCTCTATTTTTTCTGTAAGCCTTTTCCGCCCGACATTTCTCTGGCTCGTTCTAGATGATGCCTTGCCGCTTCCGATCCGGGATTGACTTCCAGAACCTTCAGAAGCTCCGTTTCTGCGGCGGCGAAATCCCCGGTTTCAATCAGTTCAATCGCCAGATTGCCCCGCGCGTCCGCATAACCGGGATCGATCTCCAGCGCGCGTCGGTAACTCGATATCGCCCCGTCGCATTTTCCCTGTCTCGACATCGCCATCCCGAGGCTGTTCAGCACGGTCTTATCCGCCGCTTCGTCTCGAAGCGCGCGAACAAACATCTCTTCTGCTCCCACGACATTCCCGGCTTTTAAATGCGCAAGCCCGAGATTCCGCTTCACTCCGGGCAAGTCAGGATCCAACTCGAACGCCCTAATATAACTATATACTGCTGCATTATAGTTATTTAATAAATAATAGGCAATCCCCAGATTGTAAAACGAAAGAGCGTTTTCAGGGTTTATCGCAACCGAGTTTTTAAGAGGTCCGACCGCCGCGTCGGGCGAACCCAGCCTTATCAAAGCCACGCCAAGATTCTCCATCAGCCTCGGCTCGTAAGGAAAATATCGCAAACCCCGCAGGGATTCGTCCCTTACCGCGGCGTGAAGGGCTTTGGCGCGCCCTGCGTCCTTTTCTCTCGCGGCGAGCGTATTGGCAGTCATTCCGAATCTGACAGTCATCTCCATATTGCCGGGTTCGTCCGCCACCGCCGCCCTCATCATTTCCATCACTTTCTCAGGCGGCGCCTTGTCCACATGCCTCACCGCCCATGAGAACCTGATATTGGCGATGGTCTGGCGGGCAAAAAACGGAACTGCCAGAGCGAGCGCCGCCGCTAGGACCAACCCCAGCAGAACCCGCTCCCTGCCTGCGGCTTTCCGCCAGATTCTGACAGATGAAACATCGCGTCCTGAGGCAAGCCCCGGAAGCAGACCCGCCGTCGTCCACATATAAGCCGCCACTGCGGGCACATGAAACGGGAACTGCATCAACGCGTATAGGGCCGTGGAGACGCCGCCTGCGGTGATTGCCGCCGCCAGCCTGCCCCGTTCCCCGCCGCCGCGGGCTGCTTTCAGCCCCATGCCGAATATCGCCGCCATCGCCCCGGCGAGCAGCGCGAGGCCCACCGCCCCAGTCTCTGCCGCCGCGTCCAGATACTCATTGTGAACCCTGTCCGGAAAACTCGCGCGGGCGGCCCAGCGCTCAGACTCGAAAAAAGGGACCTGATATCTCGGATGCCATACTACGTAGTTGTTAAGCCCCACGCCCTTGACAGGGTTGTCCTTGAAAGCCTCCCAAGCCGTTTTCCATATCAAGGCGCGCTGCCAAAGGCTGGCGTCCTGCGAGTCGGCGACTGTGGCGACGCGTTGCTGAATAGAGAACTCAGCGGGCCGCCGGACGTTCCTGACGGTGAATCCGGCCACTGTCGCGGCGAGCACGGCGAGCGCCAGAACCGCGCCCGCCCGCCCGCGCGCCCCGCTAGCGCCGCCTCTGCGGTTTAGCAGCCAATATGCCGCGCCGCCCGCGATGGTCGCCGCCCACGCCGCCCGGCTGAATGTGGCCAAAAGCAGAAATTCAGCCGCCGCAAACATGGCGGCGTAAAAAAATCCGCGAAGCGAATGTTTCTCTCCAGCGAGCAACGCCCACAGCGGAGCCAGCAGAAGCAACGGCATGCCCGCCATGTACACAGGGTTGCCGAAGCTGGCCGACACCCTTCCGTCGAAGCTGTGAGTCCATTGCGCGGGAGGCGCGCCGCCCACCCCCATCGCAGAAAAAGCGGAAAACAATCTGTTGTCTATCAGCAAAGTATCCCACGGAAAAACGCTTATCCGCGCCAAGTCGCAGGCTCCGAGCGCGGCCATAAAAAAGAGAGGGACGCCCGAACGGGCGAGAATCGTCTTCGCGTCTTCCGCCCCCCGGCACGACATTGCGGCGGCGTAAAACACGACCGCGCCTGAAAACGCGTCCATCCACTGAGACGCCGCAAGCGGCTTGTTGACAGACCAAAGCGCGGATGTTCCCAGCCAGACCAACATGGCCGCCAGAGGAATGTCCGCCGAAGTCCTGCGCCAGAACAGCCTTCCGGATGACGCGCAATCATAAACCCACGCCAGAAGCCCGCTGAACGCGAACAGCCTCAAAACGCCGGTTTTTACCGGGGTAAACGGGTCCAGAGAGCTTCCAAGATATATAAGAGAGACTAGGAAAAGCATCGCGGGCAAGCCCCAAAGCGCGAAAGCCCTCAACGCGCGAGGCTCCTGCGGCGCTCCGCAGGTCGTTGCCGTTTCTTCTGTAAGGGACGTCATAAATGAGGGCGGTCCAGGGCCGGACGGCGCGCCCGGCAGGGTTAGTTTTCCACGTTGGATATAGAGCCGGGAGCCACGTCGAATAAGCCCTTCATATCCTGTTTTATCTTTAAAACGATTTCATAGCCGTCTGCGCCGACAAGCTTGACTCCGTCCATCTGAATGGAGGAAATCGCGAAATCTTCAATCCCGTCGCCTACGCCGAGTATCTGGCCGTTGATGACAGCCATCGGCGCGCCTCCTCCCAGAGCCACAGCCGAAAGCTTAAAGTTGGGAACGGAGCGCGGCATCGGCGCGGGAAGCGGGAATAGGTCGGGCAAATCAAAATCCGTTATCTCAGGCTCAACCGGCAGATCGAACAGAGGCGCGAACGGGTCCGGCCTTCCATATCTTTCCTGAAGCAAATCAATATCTTCAGGAATCATTGCGGCGGCTTGCGGAGCCGGTTTGGCGGCGGGCGGTTTGACGGGCGCGGGCTGCCGCATCTTCCCTGCCACCGGCGCGGCTCCGTCTTCTTGCATGGCCTCTATCACCTCCGGCTCCACTTCGCCGCCCGCTATTCTCGGTTTCGAAGCGTTCTGTATTTCCATCATAGTCGGCACGTTTTTCAACGGCGAACTAGGCTTTTTGGGAGCCGTGAGCGCGGCGAACCCTATCCCCAGAACTAGGATCGCCATGATTATTTTTCCAGTGTTGCTAATCAAAAATCAAATCTCCTCGATGAAATACAGCCCCATCTGTATCCTTGCGTTCAATACCGCCGAATAGTCCTTCGACACTATGTCCACGTTGTCTATCGTCATCAGCCGCTTCATCGCCCTCAACTGGAATATGAAGTTCGACGCGGCGGCGTAATCGCCTTTGAAATCCAGAGTAAGAGGCACATAGCTGAGAGTGTAAATATCCTTGCGAGGCCCGACCGCAATGTAGCCCGGACGTATGGCTCCCTCGGAAACGGCAAACTGGCTCCCGCCCACCTTCTCGTTGATCTCTTTCATGTCCCCGATGAACCGCTCTACCTCTTCCTCGAACAGGACTTCGTTGCCACGGGCGGCCAGATATTCCAGTTGTTCGGAGCCGAGCTTGAGGTTGGACCTTCCAAGCTCCTCGAATTTCTCTTGCTGCGCCTTAACCAGCTTAACCTGCTCGCTGAGCCGCGAAGAGTTCTCCCTGAGCGTCTTAGTCTTGACCAGTTCCGGCTGAAGAAAGGCAACGAAAAGCGCTGCTCCGAGGACTACCGCCGCTACGAATGAAATCATCGTGCGGTTGCGTTCGCTCGTCTCGAAATACATGCGCTTCAAATCGCTCACATCAGCCCCCTGTGGCGGCATCTAATCACGAACCCGACCATTCCCCTGCCGTGCGCCCTAGTCATGCTCCTCGGGCCCAATTCGACTTCCTCGAACATCTCGGACGACGCCAACGACGACTTGAAATAGAATATGGACGGGTTGTCTTCGGCAATCCCCTCGAACTCGACCACGTTCGGCGCGACCACCCTCATCGCCGTCAACTGCGCGGTCTTGGGTATCACTGTCTTGACTTCCTCGAAAAGTGGCGATAGGTTCGCCGCGACAGGCGTCTCGGTGGACAGCGGGTTGAGCTTTCTCTGCTGTTCTCTGCTCGTCGCTTGTCGCGACATCAGCCCGGTCAACTCCTCCTGCTCCGCCGTCAGGGTTGCTATCCTGTTGTTCAACGCCTTCTGTTGGGATTCCTTCAAGTAGACGTAAGGCCCGAAAACAACAATGAGCGCCACTAACGCCCATCTGACGAATGTCTTCAATTGCGACGCTATCATCTTGCCGTGATGCACTTCCGACGGCAACAGGTCCACTTGGAACGGCAGTATGTCCAGTTCCTGCCCGTGCAAAGCCAGCCCGACGGAAGCCGCGAAATCAGAGTCCACTCTCTCCATGACGCTCGCCGGAAAATCCTCGACGTTCAGCCTGATGTTGGCAAACGGGCTGTGCGTCTCCACCGGTATCTCGTCCACCGACTCCCGCACCGCAGCAACCAGCTTGTCTCCGGTCGCTCCCGCGCTAACCACCAGTTTCTGTATCATGTCCCCTTGCGGATGCTCCGTCTGGTAATAGTTCAGAGCCAGCAGCATCTCTCCGACCACCCTGTCCACCTGCCCGTTGCCGCCTGCAAGATCTTCCTTGCCCACGTTCGTCGTCCGCGTGAACTTCAGAGTGTCACCGCTGAATATGTTCATCGACACGCTCTGGCCGTCGGATATCACCGACATCGTGTTGCCTGTCAGCGAATACGGCATGCTGTTCCTGAGTTCCCTCATTATTCCGAACATGCCGAAATCTATGCCCGTCAGTTCGAGGTTCGCCCGCTTGAACGTCTCGCAGAACGACATGCAGAGGCTCTTTCGCGCCACAACCAGCATTATGTTCACCTTCCGCCGGTCGTGCTCGTCGAACTCCTCAATCGGATGGTAGTACACCACCTTGTCGTCTTCGCTAAAAACTATATATCTGTTTACTTCGTTCTCAATTAGCCTTCTCAACCGCTCCTGAGGCATAGAAGGAAGAGTGATTATCCTGCTCACCACTCCCTTGCCCCTTACCGCAGTGACAACCTTCTTGGTCTCGAATCTCCGTTCGCGAAACAACTCCCGCAATGCCTCGGCCACCGCCGTCGGCCTGACTATCATCCCGCCTTCGAATGAATCCGGAGGAGTCTCCACCATGCCGATGTTGCGCAAATAATACTCTCCGCCCACACGCTCAAGCTGAGTGGCGCGAATATAGTCGGGCGCGATGTCCACGCCCACTACAGGATCATATTCAAGCAACCTATCCAATTATCCTACCAACGCAACAAAAAGCCGCGCACAAAATAATGCCAGCAGCATACGCCACTAATATTGCTTGTTATTATAATTTCCATAGAAATATAGTGTCAATGACCGTGAAGTATGAATATAATCACATATGAACTGCGAAATTTGTCGCTTTTATTGCTTATGTGCGGTTTGAACAAGCTGGATCTTCACTTTTTCTTTTAATTCAACGCCCGTGCAATTGAAACGATTCGCCGGTCTTTCATTTTTTTCAACCATAAATCTCAAGATGCTATTCGATTCGCCGGTCGTTTTCGGCATTTACAGTTTGCCGTCTTTTATCCGGCGGCAATTGACAAAAAACATTCCGTATCTATAGTAATAATTTTGACACTGAGAAGTTAAAGGGGTCGAATTGAAGCAAAAAGAATGCGACGATAGCCGAAAAGAGCGCGAGGGTTGCGCGGGCATGGTTGTCGTTTCAGGAAATTCCAACGCCGGTCTGGCGCAAAAAATCGCGGACTATCTCGGCGTAAAGCTTGGAGATGTGGTTGTCAGAAGGTTCTCGGACGGCGAAAGCCGCATCGAAATCCGGGAGAACATGCGCGGCAAGGACGTGTTCGTCATCCAGTCCCTGTGCAACCCCGCGAACGAGAACCTGATGGACCTTCTCATAATAATCGACGCGCTCAAACGCGCGTCGGCGGAAGGCATAACGGCGGTGATCCCGTATTACGGGTACGCCAGACAGGACAAGAAGGTCGGGCCGAGAGAGCCTATAACGGCGAAGCTGGTGGCGGACCTGCTGGAAACAGCCGGAGCCACGCGGGTAATGACGATGGACCTCCACTCGTCGTCGATTCAGGGATTCTTCAATATCCCGGTCGACCACCTTTCGTCCCTGCCCACCGTCATCCGCCACTTCAAGGAGAACGGCATTGGCGG
>MWCD01000054.1 GCA_002069885.1 bacterium ADurb.Bin236
CCGCCGTGACAGTGAATATCGGCTCGCTGGAAGTCGCGAGGTTGCCGTTCGCGTCATGGATTTCAATTTCAACCGAAACGTCGTCGCCCGCCGCCTGTGTGGCGGGTGAAACGTCCGTTATAACAACCTCAGCAGGCGCTCCGTGCGCGAACGTCAGGTCAACCGGCGCGGGGAGCTGCAACAAAACATTGTCCACGGACACGCTTATTGTTTCGACTGTTGTGTCGGAAACCTTTATAACGGCCCGCCCGTTGTCAGTCTCGACTGTCATCATTGCGACCGGATTGACACCAATAGGCGAAAATCTTGTTCCGGTGGTAACACTGGTTATAAGGGCGCTTCCGGTCAGAGATATCCTCGGATAAAACGTGCCGGATTCCGCCAAATTGCCAGATTCGTCCTGAATCTCTATTGTAACAGTCGCCTCGTCGTCCGTCGTCACGCTCGCCGGTTGGAGAATTACGACCTTATACGCGACCGCATGCTCGACATCGATTGCGAGGTTCGACGTGTTCGCCGCGAAATTCTGCGGCAGAACTATGTCCGCCGCTTCCGCAGACAACAGTATTGGCGTGGCTCCTGACACCACGCTGTCGAAAATATCCACAGAGCCTTCACCAACCGCGACTTCTCCGGTCAAGCTCGTGTCTGCGGCCCCCGAAATATTGGAAGCGTTGTCCAGCGACGTGTCCGTGATGTCTTTCAGCGAAGGTGGAGAAACGGAGCCGCCTGTCATTGAGAAGCGGACTTTCAGCGCCGCATGCGGGCCGACTGTTATGATGTTTCCTTCGTTGTCCCTGACCGCGATAGATACCGTGCTGGTGGCGGCGGCGAAGAAAGAAGCGTCCGCCGTCAGTTCGACGTGGTCCGCCCTCGGATACATCGTCACCGTCCCGTAGTCGTGAAGAGAAAGCTCGTCCAGCCCTGCAAGCGGAATCACAGCGGAATCCACAAGGTCTATCCACGGGTTGTCGTTGTAATCGACATCCTTGACCTGAACGCTAGCGGTGGTTCCGGGAACTCTGAAATGGTACTCTCCGGGCAGGTTGACCGGGTCGACCTCTATGAAGGCGGACGGGATAACGCGGGAGCCTGTTGCCGAAAGGAAATAGAAATTGGTGAGGCTGCCGAGACCGAGAAGCCCGCCGGAATCGACTCCGTTGTCGTACTCAAGAGTGAGTTTCACGTTGTTGAGCAGGCGAAGCCCGTTGCGCGTTTCGACAGTCCCGGCGGGAATCGCCGCGATGTCGCCGTCCTCCAAGCTTCCGCTCGCCTTGCCTGTGAGGGTGAGCGACGTCTGTTTAATCGCGCCTCCGCCCGGTTCGGTGGTTCTTCCGGCGGTCGTCTGATTTATGGTCTGGTATCCCTCTTTCGAAACGACGAGGCCCGCAGTTCCCGCAGTGTCGAAATAATAAGTATTCGCCTCGACGCCGATATTCTCGTGAACGGGCGGAAGGCCGCCGTGCGTCAGAGTCGCGTTTGTTATAGGTCTGTCGTATTCGTCGTAAACCTTCACTTTCAGACCGTACCTAAAAGGATCCCCGCCGGCCAGAGTGAAAGTGGGTATCGCCTGAGGCCCGGCAGCGGCCGCCGTGACTGTCGTCGCATCGCATGCGTCCACGTATCCCGTCTTGCTGAAACGCGTGTAATACGAACCGGGAGCGATGCGGATATACCACGCTTCCGTCGCCGCGTCATACGCGGGCGGGTCTATCGGCGCTTCGAGTCCGGAGCATCCAGCCGTGTTGTACAGAGTAGCGACGTCTCCCGCTTCGATGTCCACCGCGTTTCCGAGTTCCTCTTGCGCGGCGTCTATACGAATGACATACAGCAACTCGTCTCCGCTGCCGTCCGTCATGTCCTGAAGGATTTGAGAGCCGGAGACATTCACGTTGCCAGCCGATGTTCTGGTCGAAGTGATATAGCCGATGAGCGCCGCGGTCACGGCTGAAGTCTGGCCGTTCGGAACCGCGCAATAATAGAAACCGTCGGGGACGGCGTCTTCGAGGCAGGCGACCGCGCCGCCTGTTCCGGACGTCACCGTCGCGCCGGTGAGCGTGTTGCCGAGTTCATCTTCCACGGACGCCTTGACGGAGAACAGAAGTTCGTCGCCGGTTGCGTCGCTCATGTCCTGTTCGAGTTGGGCGCCGTTTTCGTCCGCGCCGCCGAGTGTGGCTGCAGTGTGGGTTATGTAACCGTCCAGCGCCGCCGTGACGGCGGAGGTCTGGCCGTTGGGAACCGCGCAGAAATAGCTGCCGTCCGCGATTGCGGGTTCGAGACAAGCAACCAAGCCGCCTGTTCCGGACGTCACAGTCGCGCCCGTCAGCGTGGCGCCGAGCTCGTCTTCTAGCGCCGTCACTTTAACCGTAAAGAGGAGTTCGTCGCCTGTGCCATCGCTCATGTCATGAGCGCGCTGCGGGCCCGCTTCCGCCGCCGCCAACAATCCCGACGCTCCGCCTGTTATGAAGCCTGTCTTCGCAGCCGTCACATCGGATGTTTCACCATCTGGAACCGCGCAGAAATAGCTGCCGTCCGCGATTGCGGGTTCGAGGCAGGCTATCGCGCCGCCGGCGCCGGATGCCACTGTCGCGCCAGTGAGAGAGTTGCCTAGTTCATCTTCGAGCGCGGTCAGCATGACTGTGAACAGAAGCTCGTCGCCCGTGCCGTCGCTCATGTCCTGAAGAACCTGAGCTCCGTTTTCATCGGCATTGCCGTTGTCCGCCGCGCCGCCTGTGATGAATCCGGTCTTTGCCGCCGCCATCGCGGACGTCTCGCCGTTCGGGACAGCGCAATAATAGGCTCCGTCTGGAACCGCTTCCTCCACGCAAGCGACCGCGCCGCCCGCGCCGGATGTCACCGTCGCTCCGGTGAGCGTGTTGCCAAGTTCGTCTTCGAGAATTGCGAGTTTCACCGTGAACAGCATTTCGTCGCCGCTGCCATCCACGAGGCTCTGAACTATTTGAGAACCGTTTTCGTCGGCTGCGCCGGCTGTCGCCGCTGCGGTCGTTATGTATCCAGTCGCGGACGCTTCAACCTCTGAAGATTCTCCATCCGGCACGGCGCAGTAATAGAAGCCGTCCGGAACAATGTCCTCAACGCAAGCGACTAGCGCGCCGTCTCCGGACGTCACCGTGGCTCCTGTCACCGCTCCGCCGACCTCGTCTTCGAGCGCGACTTTCACGGTGAACAGCATTTCTTCGCCGTTGCCGTCGCTCATATCCTGAACAATCTGCGCGCCGCCTTCATCCGCCGCTCCCATTGTCGGGGCGGTCCTCGTCACATGTCCCGCAATTGCCGCCGTGACAGCGGATGTTTCGCCGTCGGGAACAGCGCAGAAGTAATTGCCATCGGGAACAATGTCCTCAACGCAAGCGACCGCGCCGCCCGCGCCGGATGTCAACGTCGCTCCGAGCAGCGTGTCGCCGACTTCGTTCTGTAGCGGGGAGGCTTTGACCGTGTATAGAAGCTCGCCGCCGGAACCGTCGCTCATATCATGGTCTCGCTGCGGTCCAGCCGCCGCCGCGTTGCCGAGCGTCGCCGCCGTCTTTGTCACATAGCCCGTCTTCGACGCGGTGACTGCGGACGTCTGTCCGTCCGGAACAGCGCAGTAATAACTGCCGTCGGGCGCGGCAGGCTCGACACATGCCACCGCACCGCCCGCGCCGGATGTAACCGTCGCGCCCAGCAGGGCATTGCCTGTCTCATTATCTAGCGCGGAGACTATCACCGTGAACAACAGTTCATCGCCGCTGCCATCGCTCATGTCGTGGTCGCGCTGCGGGCCGCTTTCGCTTGCAACAGCCAGCCCCGAAGCTCCGCCTGTTATGTATCCTGATTTCGCCGCCGAAACATCAGATGTCTCGCCGTCAGGAACCGCGCAATAGTAACTGCCGTCCGCGACCGCTGGTTCGACGCACGACACCGCGCCGCCGGCGCCGGATGTAACCGTCGCGCCCATAAGCGGGTTTGCAAGCTCGTCTTCGAGCTCGGACACTTTAACTGTGAAAAGCAGTTCTGAGCCTGTTCCGGCTGTCATGTCCTGAATGAGCGGCGCGCCGCTTTCGTCCGCGTTTCCGAGAGTCCCCGCCGTCGCCGTTACATAGCCCGCCAGCGAAGCGGTCGCCGCCGACGTTTCTCCGTTCGGAACCGCGCAGTAGTAGCTGCCGTCCGGAACCGAAGGTTCGACGCAGACAATCGCGCCGCCCGCGCCGGACGTTACAGTCGCGCCCGTTATCGGGTTGCCAAGCTCGTCTTCAAGCATTGATATTTTCACAGTGAACGGAAGCTCTTCGCCCGTTCCGGCGACCATGTTCTGAACAAGTTGAGGGCCAGCCTCGGCGGCTCCGCCGAGCGTCGGCGCTGTCATCGTCACATATCCGCCCAGAGAACCTTCGGCCGCCGTCGTCTCTCCGTCCGGAACCGCGCAGTAGTAGCTGCCGTCGGGAACGAGATCTTCGACGCAAGCGACCGCGCCGCCCGCGCCGGATGTCACTGTCGCGCCGATGAGCGGATTGCCGAGTTCGTCTTCGAGCGTGACTTTCAACGTCAGCAGAAGTTCGTCGCCGCTACCGTCGCTCATGTCCTGAACGAGTTGCGCGCCGCTTTCGTCAGCCGCGCCCGCGCTCGACACTGTTTTCGTCACATGTCCTGTGAGCGCCGCCGTGACGGCGGATGTCCCGCCGTTCGGAACCGCGCAGTAGTAGCTGCCGTCCGGAATGCCGTCTTCGACGCATGTCACCGCGCCGCCAGCGCCGGATGTCACCGTCGCGCCGGTCAGCGTGTCGCCGACTTCGTTTTCCAGAGGGGAAACTTTTACCGTATAAAGAAGCTCGCCGCCGGTTCCGTCGCTCATGTCGTGGCTAAGCTGCGCGCCGCTTTCGTCGGCGTTGCCGAGGCCGGTGGAGGTTCCAGTCACATATCCCGCCTTTGCCGCCGTGACATCCGACGTCGCCCCGTCCGGAACCGCGCAGTAGTAACTGCCGTCGGCCACCGCAGGCTCGACGCATGTCACCGCCCCGCCCGCGCCTGACGTCACCGTCGCGCCTGTAAGAAAATTGCCCAGCTCGTCTTCGAGCGCGGAAACCATCACTGTGAACTGGAGTTCTCCAGCCATTCCCGCGCTCATGTCCTGAGAGCGCTGCGGACCCGCCGCCGACGCGTTGCCGAGCGTCCCCGCGACTCCTGTTATATATCCTGTTTTTGACGCTGTCGTCTCCGACGTCTCGCCGTTCGGAACCGGGCAATAGTAGCTGCCGTCGGCCACCGCAGGCTCGACGCAGCCGACCGCCCCGCCCGCTCCGGATGTCACCGTAGCTCCCGTTATCGTGTTGCCCAATTCATCTTCCAGCGCGGTCACCATTACGGTGTACAGCAGTTCGCCCGCCGTTCCCGCGCTCATATCCTGAGCGCGTTGCGGCCCTGCGGCCGCCGCGTTGCCGAGAGACACCGCCGCGCCTGTTATATATCCTGCGTAAACTGCTGTGACCGCCGATGTCTGTCCATCAGGAACCGGACAATAGTAGCTGCCGTCGGCTACCGCAGGCTCGACGCAGGCAGTCGCGCCGCCGGCGCCGGATGTGACCGTTGCCCCTGTTATCGCGTCGCCCAGCTCGTT
Organism: bacterium ADurb.Bin236; assembly: GCA_002069885.1. Lineage (GTDB taxonomy): Bacteria > UBP15 > UBA6099 > UBA6099 > UBA6099 > UBA6099. Next base: position 5,615 of record MWCD01000054.1, read on the forward strand.
TTCGAGCACGGACACTTTGACGGTGAACAGCAGTTCGCCCGCCGTCCCCTCCGTCATGTTCTGAAGAAGTTGCGAAGCGTCCGAAGCGTTGCCAAGGGACGCCGCCGTCGATGTCACATATCCGGCGCTTGCCGCCGACACCGCGGAAGTTTGCCCCCACGGAACCGCGCAATAGTAGTTGCCGTCGGGAGCCGCGTCCTCGGCGCAGGCAATCGCTCCGCCAGCGCCCGACGCCACCGTCGCTCCGGTTATCACATTTCCAAGCTCATCCTCCAGCGTCGCCTTGACGGTGAACAGCAGTTCCTTTCCCGTCCCGTCGCTCATTATCTGGTTCCGCTGCGGGCCTGCCGCCGAGGCGTTTCCCAGAGTCGCAGCCGTCCTCTTTGCGTATCCGTCCACTAATGCTATCACTTCAGAAGTCTGGCCGCTGGGGACTGCGCAGTAATAGCTGCCGTCGGGGACTCCATCCTCGACGCATGTGACCGCGCCGCCCGTCCCGGATGTCACCGCCGCCCCCGTCTGCATGTTTCCCAGCTCGTCTTCGAGCAGAGTGACTTTGACGGTAAAAAGAAGCTCGCCGCCTGTTCCGTCCGTCATGTCATGAACAAGCTGCGGCCCTGCCGCCGCAGCCGCGCCCAGCGTCGCCGCGTTCTCCGTCACATATCCCGATTTCGCGGCGACCACCGCCGATGACTGACCGTCCGGAACCGCGCAGAAATAGTTCCCGTCAGGAGCGGCTTCCTCAACGCACACTATGTCCGCCAAGTTACCCGACCTTATAGTAGCGCCAGTCAGCGTGTTGCTAAGCTCGTCTTCAAGAGTCGAGACCTTCACCGTGAAGAGCAGCTCGCTGCCTGACCCGTCCGTCATGTCATGAATACGCTGCGGCCCCGCCGCCGCCGCGTTGCCTAGCGTGGCCTTTGTTCTATTCACATATCCCGATTTGCCGGCGATAACCTCGGAAGTTTCTCCGTTCGGCACCGCGCAGTAATAACTCCCGTCCGGAACGGCCTTCTGAGAGCATGCCACCGCCGCGCCCGCGCCCGACGCCACCGTCGCGCCCGTCATTGTCGCGCCGACTTCATTTTCCAGCCCGGAAACGATCACAGTGAACAACAGCTCGCCGCCCGAACCCATCGACATATCGTGAACAAGTTGCGGGCCTGCCTCTGCGGCGTTGCCCAATCCTAGCGAAGTTCCTGTAATATATCCCGATTTAACAGCCGTTACGTTCGACGTCTGGCCATCGGGGACGGGACAGAAATAGTTGCCGTTCGGAACCGTTTCCTCGACGCAAGGTATCGCCCCGCCCGCGCCAGATGTCACCGTCGCTCCCGTCAGGGTTCCGCCTATCTCATTTTGCAGCGGAGAAACTTTTACTGTGAAAAGCAGTTCTTTGCCGCTGCCGTCCGTCATGTCCTGAACAAGTTGAGAGCCGCCCACATTCGCGTTCCCCACTGAGGCCGCAGTCCTTGTCACGTATCCGCCGAACGACGCGATGACCTCGGATGTCTCGCCGTTCGGAACCGCGCAGTAGTAGTTTCCGTCGGGAACGGCTTCTTCGAGGCACGCCACTGCCGCGCCCGCGCCGGAATTCACCGTTGCCCCGGTTATCGTGTCTCCCACTTCATTTTCGATTGTCGCCTTTACGGTGAATAGCAGTTCCTTGCCGCTACCGTCCGTCATATTCTGAAGAAGTTGCGCGCCGCCCTCGTCCGCGTTGCCGACCGTCGTCGCGGCGCGCGTGATGTATCCATCGAGCGCGGCTGTCACTGCCGTCGTCTGCCCGTTCGGAACAGCGCAATAGTAACTGCCGTCCGGCGCGGCAGGTTCGTCGCAGGCCACCGCCCCGCCTGTTCCCGAAGTCACTGTCGCCCCGAGCAGAGTGTCGCCGATTTCGTTCTGCAAGTCAGGTATTTTTAAAGTGTATAGAAGTTCGTCTCCGCTGCCGTCGCTCATGTCCTGAACAACCTGAGCGCCGCTTTCGTCCGCCGCTCCATTGTCCGCCGCGCCGCCAGCGATATAACCCGAAATTGAGGCGACAATAGCCGATGTCTCTCCATCGGGAACCGCGCAATAGTACGAACCGTCCGCTATAGTCGGTTCGACGCAAGCCACCGCCCCGCCCGCGCCCGACGTCACCGTCGCGCCCGTCAGCGTGTTCCCTAGTTCGTCTTCAACCGGGTCAACCTTAACTGTGAATAAGAGTTCGTCGCCGCTGCCGTCGCTCATGTCCTGAAGAACCTGCGCGCCGTTCTCGTCCGCGGCGCCGTTATCCGCCGCGACGCTTGTTATATATCCAGTCTTCGACGCCGTAATCGCTGACGTCGCCCCATCCGGAACCGCGCAATAATAGCTGCCGTCGGGGGCCGCCGACTGTACGCAGGCAACCGCTCCGCCCGCGCCCGACTTCACCGTTGCGCCCGTCAGCGTGTTCCCAAGCTCATCCTCCAGCGCCGTCACCTTCACCGTGAAAAGCAACTCTTCGCCCGTGCCGTCGCTCATGTCCTGAAGAACCTGTGCGCCGCCTTCATCCGCCGCTCCATTATCCGCCGCTACGCTTGTTATGTATCCCGTCTTGGCCGCAGTCACCGCCGATGTCTGCCCGCTCGGAACGGCACAATAATAGCTGCCGTCCGGCGCCGCCGGCTGTACACAGGCAACCGCACCGCCCGCGCCCGACGTCACCGTCGCGCCCGTCAGGGTGTTCCCTAACTCGTCTTCCAGAGCCGTTACTTTCACCGTATATTCATTTGCCGTCGTATATTCGGTTTGCGTGGTCGCGCTAATCGTCTTTGTCGAGTCGGCCCATTCGATGAATCCCGAAGCCGCTTTTGAGACTGTTATCTCGTGCGGCCCCGCGCCAAGCGCGGCGGGGTCCTGCGCGATATATATGACTCCGTCCGCCATCCCGTCGCCGTCGCCCAGCCCGCCGTCTATCGCCGTGTCCCCGCCGGTTATCACAGCCGTCGCGCCCGTTATCGCATTGCCAAGCTCGTCTTCTACCGTTACCTTGACGGTGAACGGCAACCCGTCCGCGTCTCCGGCAAGCGTGAACGCGGGAGAATCCGCCGCCGTCCACGTAGTCGTCACTGTCGAATCATCGCAAGCATCCACATATCCTGCTCTTGAAATCTTCACATGCAACGCGCCCGGAGCCGTCTCAGGCGCGATATACCACGCCGCCCCGTCATCAGCCGCCGTGTGCGGAATAACCGCCCCGCCACATGTCGCCGACACCACGAAAGTGTCCGCCGCGTCGAACGCCAGCGCGCCGCCAAGCTCGTCCTCCAAGTTGCCGCCGCCGTAATTCACCACTATCTGATAATCCAGCCCGTCCGCCCCGGTGTAAGCCACAGTCGTCTGCGCCGTCGTCACCGGAGTCACAGCTACCGACTTTTCCAGATACCCCGGATATCTGATCGTGAGGTCGCCCGCGCCGTCCGCCGCTATATAAACGTCTCCGCCGTCCACAAGCGCTTTGGCCACCGCCGTCGTCGATGTCGTGAACCAACCGCTCACGTCGGCAGCGTCGGCGGGAACAATCGGATTGCCAAGAAAATCCTCAATGTCTCCGGAATTGATTTTCAGCGTGTACTGTTGAGACGTCGTTTCCAGAGCCTGCGTGTCCCTGCTTATCACGACCGCCGGAATGTTGAAATCAGTGAAACCGTCCGCCGTAACTTCCACCCCTATCGCGGTGGGGTTCACAACCGGGCACAGAACGTATATCTCGCCGTCCTCCACCCCGTCGTTGTCTTCCCCCGGAACGCCGTCTCGATATATTCCGTTGCAAGCGGCGAAACCCGTAATCTCAATCTGCCCACCACCGGAATCTATTGGCGCTCCGAGTTCGTCCACCAACGACACATGCAATGAGTATTCAAGCTGAATCGGGTCTGCGCTCGCCGTGTTCACTGTCGCCTGACTGTAAAACAAATCCTCCGCCGGATACTTTACGAAACCTGACGCCGAAGTCACCGAAATCCGCCAGTCATAAGGCGCGGGATTTCCAAAATTGAATGCGTTCCACCCCGCTAACTGCGCGGCGGTTACAAGTATCACTCCATCGGCAGGGCTTCCGCTCGAATCGTTCGCGTGTCCGTCATACAAATCAAATTGCACATTGGGGTTGGACAGCGAGCCGTCGCTACCCTCGGTTAAAAATTCCACTACAGTATCGACATCCCCGGCGATGGGGTTGCCAAGCTCGTCCTGCAATACTATGCAGATATCCCCCGGCCCGGCCCCGACGCTCGCGCAATCCGCAGCAAACGCCCCCCCACAGCATATTGTCAAAGCTCCCAACATTAACAACAAGACAATAAAATGCCTTCTCATATCAAAATCGCCCTTTTCAAATGGATTTGTTTCAATGCTGTTCTCTTAGCCGAAAATACCATAATTGTTAAGTAAAAAAGTCTCAATCGGTTTGGAAATTTTACCATAATTCTTCCATCAATGCAATGTGATATTTATTCTATTCACATAATTAACTATTCCAAAATATGCGTCTTTTCATCCCCCGTTACCGTCTTTACAACATATTCAACTATGCGATAATCAATTTCACAGAAAGACGGTTGACAGAAATACCCGCACAAAACAAGTATCATGCAATATTTATGCCATTTGCCATAAAATCACAAAAATAAAAAACGCTCTGTTTTCGAGCCTTTTCAAAACCGTATCAATAAAAAATAGCCGTTTTGAGACAAATAATTGACAAAAATGCCACAACACGTGTGACCTAAATGCCACAGTTATATCAAATATTCGATTCTGAGAACTGCTTCGTTCAGACGCCCTTGAATTCGGCTTTTCGCTTTTCCAAGAAGGCCGAAATGCCCTCGCGGGCGTCGCCGGAAGCCAGAGCCACGAGGAAATTCGCGCGCTCTATGTCGAGTCCGGACTGGATGTCCGTCTCGACGCCCCTGTTGACGGAATCGAGAATGGAGCGAGTCGCAATGGGAGAGCGAGTAGCGGCCAGTTCGGCCAGCGCGACCGCTTCCTCAAGAGCTTTTCCGGGCGCGCAAAGCTTGTCGCACAGGCCAATCGCCACCGCTTCTTCAGCCTTAATGTGTTGGCCGAAAATCATCATGTGTAGCGATTTGGATTTGCCGACTAGGCGGGAAAGCCTCTGAGTGCCGCCGTAGCCGGGGATGATTCCGAGGTTCGATTCGGGAAGCCCGATGATGGCGTTTTCGGCGATGACCCTGAACGTGCAGGAGAGAGCCAATTCGCAACCGCCTCCGAGAGTGATGCCGTTTATCGCCGCGATGACAGGCTTGCCGCACGTTTCCACCTTAAGGAACGTGTCCTGCCCGCGCTTCACGAACGTGTCCGGATTGTCCCCGAACCCGGCCTTGAGGTCCGCCCCGGCGCAAAACGCTTTTTCTCCGGCTCCGGTGATGACAATCGACCGGATGTCCGCGTCAGCCGCGAACTCGTCTATCGCCGCGCCTATTTCGACCACCAAATCCCCGCTCAGCGCGTTCACCGGCGGCCTGTTCAATGTGATCTGCCCGTATCCATTTTTCTTTTCAGCAATCAAATTCTTGTATTCCATTAGTATTTTTCTCCTTGAGATTATTTGTTTGATTCGCCTATTCAGGCTGCGAAACGTTTCGATTCTAGCGCCGCGCTGGGTCAAAAGTCAAAGCGCCCGCGCGCCGCCTGCGCCCTTTTTTTTCAAATGTTTCATCCGCGCTTGCGCTCTGTTAGAATTTACGGCATGAAAAAGTCTATTGTAGCGGTGGCAAGATGCGAAGATTACTCCCCCGACCGGGTCGGCAAGTCCCTTGACGACATGCTGGAACTGCTAGGCGGACTCGAGAAATTCGTTGGCAGAGGCAAAAAAGTGTTCGTCAAACCGAACCTGCTTCTGGCGGCAAAACCCGAAGAGGCGGTAACAACCCACCCGGCGGTCCTGATAGCGGTCATCCGAAGGCTGCAAGACCTCGGCGCGACAGTCTCTTTCGGCGACCTGCCCGGCGGATTCCACGCGGGCGGAACCCGCAAAGTGCACACAGCCACCGATATGCCCAGAGTGGCGCATGAGACTGGCGCGGAACTTGTCTCCCTCGAAAAGCACAGCTTCAGAAAATTGGAAATCCCCGGCGCGAAAAAACTGACCCACATCCATATTCCCAAGCATCTGGACGAGGTGGACATCATAGTGAACGTCTGCAAATTGAAGACTCACATGCAGACGTTGATGACGGGGGCGGTAAAAAACATGTTCGGACTGACTGCCACAACGGATAGAGTGGCGGCGCATAGGTTCGCGCGCTACAGGGATTTTGCCGAGGCGGTAGCGGACATCTATTCGGCCATGCCCCCCGCGCTTTCGATAATGGACGCGGTAGTCGGGATGGAAGGCACAGGGCCGAGTCAGGGCAAGCCGATAGCGCTTAAATTTATCGCGGGCGCGGCAGACGCGGTGGCGCTGGACGCGTTTGCCGCCGCCGCATTGGGGTTCTCCCCCGGCGAGATAGCCGTCACCGATTGCGCGGGGCGGCGCGGAATGGGAGCCTACAAGCTTAAAGATATCGATATCCTCGGCGAGCGGCTGGAGAACTTGCGCCGCCGCGTCCGCAGGCCGTCATCCGCCGCGTTCCTGCTCATGCCCGTTCTCGCCTCCCCTTTCACAGAGTTGACGAAAGTGCGCCCGCGCATCGAGCCGGAAAAATGCGTCAAATGCCGCAAATGCGCCGAAGTCTGCCCTGCAGGGGCTATCTCTTTCGACGAAAAAACCGGCAGAATAAACGACGATAAATGCATCCTCTGTTTCTGTTGCCACGAACTCTGCATTTACAGCGCGGTCGCGCTAAACAAACCGCCGCTAGTCAAACTTATCGAGATGGTGAGAAAGTAAGAGAAGCCCGCCTCTGGCGGCTTTCTCCGGAGCGATTCAATGAAAATCAACGAAACCGTTTTTGATTGTTTGGGAATAGGTTTGTGCGCGTTGGACTATCAGTGCGTGCTGGGCAAGTATCCGGAGCCTGACGAAAAAACAACAGTAAAAGAATTTACGATGCAGGGAGGCGCGCCTGTTCCCACAGCGCTGGTGGCTCTTGCCAAATGGAAAAGGAGTTGCTCTTTCATCGGCTCGGCGGGGAACGACCACGAGGGGCTTTTCATCCAGCGGGAGCTTGAGAGATACGGCGTGCGCACGGATGGAATGGTTCTGCATCAGAAAGCGCGGACGTGCAAGGCGTTCGTATGGATAGACGAATCGACGGGAAGCAGGGCGTGCGCGCTGGACCAGACGGGAGCGCTGCCTCTGCCGCCCCGCGCAGTTTCCGGGGCCGCGCTTCCGCAGTGCCGCGTCATGCATGTGGACGGGCGCGACGCGCGCGCGGCTATCCTCGCGCTGAAAACAGCCCGCCGCAGAGGCGTCCCGTCAGTCATCGACGCCGGAAGCCCCCGCGAGCGCATGGACGAGATTTTCGCGTCGGTAGACCACTTTGTCGCTTCTCACGAGTTTGTCCGAAGATACTACGGAGCGAAAATCAGTCCCGCGTCTGCGTGTGAAAAAATCCTCTCCGCAGGCCCTCGCGCGGCGGTTGTGACACTTGGTGAAAAAGGCTGCGCAGGCGCGACCAGCGACGGTTCTTTCATGGTTAAAGCTTACTCCAAAACCGGTTTCGTGGTGGACACCACGGGCGCTGGCGACGTCTTTCACGGAGGGTACATTCATGGCCTTCTCAACGGATGGGACGTCAAACGCTGTTGCGAATTCGCCAACGCCGCCGCGTTTCTCACATGCGGCGCGGTAGGCGCGCGCGACGGCATCCCCACCCTGAACGCCGCCTTGCGCCTCTTGCGTCAATGAACCCGAATTCTAATGACGGATTAGGCATGAAAAGAAAACCGATTTTGTTTAGAACGAAGTTCAACAAAATCGGTTTTTTAAGATTTTTTCGGAAGGGACGCGGGGCAACCGGTTTTTGCAAAAAACGGATGCTGCGCAAACTTTCGAACAATCTCATTTAAGCGTTGCGAAACATTCCCCGCTCAGCGAACGCCCGCGCGGCCCCTGCGGTTTGAAGAGGCCGAAGCGTATCTGACGCCGCCGCGCGTTCCGCCGCCGTAGCGCGCCCGCGAGGGCGTTGCGACGGCTGCCGGAGCCTCGGCGACAGTGGACGCGAACGGGTTGTCGTCCTCGCGCCTGATGCTCTTCTTTATAAGACGCTCGATGTCCTTCAGGTAGGGGCGCTCGTCCACTGCGCAGAATGAGATGGCGATTCCGGAAGCTCCCGCGCGGCCGGTTCTGCCTATGCGGTGAACGTAACTCTCCGGCTCGTTTGGCAAGTCGAAGTTGATGACGTGAGTGACGCTGTCGATGTCGATGCCGCGCGAGGCGATGTCCGTCGCCACAAGAGCTTGCGAGCGGCCGCGTTTGAAAGAGTCCAGCGCGTTCTGCCGGGCGTTCTGCGTTTTGTTTCCGTGAATCGCCTCGGCCTTGACGCAGTTGCGAGAAAGCATCTTTGCCACTTTGTCCGCGCCATGTTTCGTGCGGGTAAAAATAAGAGCGCGCCCGAATTCCGGCTTGCTCATAAGGCTCGAAAGCAGCGCTCCCTTGTCCGCTTTCTCCACGTAATACACCGACTGCTCTATGAGGTCCACAGTCGAGCATGGAGGAGCGACGGACACTTGCGCAGGATTCCTCAGAAGGTTGTCCGCCAGATTCCGGATATCTCCGGGCATGGTGGCCGAGAACAGAAGAGTCTGCCTGCGGTCGGGAAGCAATTTCGCGACTCTGCGGACGTCATGAATGAACCCCATATCGAGCATGCGGTCGGCCTCGTCGAGAACGAAAATCTCAAGCGAGCCGAGATCGATAAAGCCCTGACCGACGAGGTCGAGCAGCCTTCCGGGGGTGGCGACAAGGACGTCCACGCCGCGCCTGAGCGCGTCCACTTGGCGGCCTTGGCTTACGCCTCCGAACACAGCCGTTCTATAAACGCCCGCCGTTCTGCCGAACGCGGCGAAGCAATCGTCTATCTGAGCGGCCAGTTCCCGCGTGGGCGTGAGAATCAGCGCCCGTATCGGACGCCTGCCCTTGCGCGCCTGCGCCTTGCTTAGTTTCTGGATTATAGGCAACGCGAACGCGGCCGTCTTTCCCGTTCCCGTCTGCGCGCAACCGAGAACATCTCTTCCCTCTAGAACCAAGGGGATCGCCTGCGCCTGTATCGGCGTCGGCTCCGAGTACCCTTCCGCTTTAACGGCTTTGAGCATCTCCTGATTCAAACCTAAATCTTTAAAACTTGACATAAAACATTTCCTCTGCGGCGGTTCCGCCGCCGCTTCCTTCCATATAGAAATATCAACGGCCTCGGCCGTTTATTCGCGCTCCGCCGCCCTGCGCGCTCGAAAAATGCAGCGTTCAGGCGTCGAACCTGTCCCCGAACGCGCAAGCGCTTAATCGGGGTTGCGGATAGTTTTTAGTTATCGTTTTGAGGTGTATTTCGGAGAGGAACCCGCTCCAGTATGCCGCTTGCCTTCACAGAATACATACGCCACAGATAATTTTTACAACCGTCCGCGCGGATCGCTCCGCTATTTAAGCATGGCGCATCAAACCCGATATGTAAAGGAAACGCGGAAAATAAAACTGACATTGTTTTAAAATGAAAAAGGGAAACCTTCTTTGAAGATTTCCCTTTGGAACTTTCCGTTTAGTTATCTTGACGCGATGTTCAGGCGTGTGAGAGCGCGCAACAGCGCTGCCTCGGCGCGTCTGATATCGATGTTGTCGCGGTTTTTAAGGCGTTCTTCAGCGCGCTCTTTGGCTTTTCTTGCTCGCTCGACGTCAATCTCTTCCTTCGACTCGCAGGTCTCAACCAGGAGAGCCGCTTTGTTGCCGCGCACCTCGAAGAACCCGCTGCTGACGGCGAACCATTTGTCCGAGCCATCGGCGGCTCTCAGGTGTAGCGGGCCGAAGTCGAGCGCGGCGAGCATGGGAGCGTGGTTTGCCAGCACTCCGAAGTATCCGTCCGTGCCGCGAGCGATGAGCGTTCTGACGTCGCCCTTGAAGGCCGACTTCATCGGCGTCATGATATCGAGTGTGTAATTTTGATCCGCCATAACTTTGAATCGGTTCCCGCGCGCGCGTTGCCGCCCCGCGAGGGACCTTTCGGTGTTTTATCCTCTCAACTGCTTCGCCTTTTCGACGGCTTCTTCAATGCCGCCGACCATGTAGAACGCCTGTTCCGGCAGGTCGTCGTGCTTGCCTTCGATGACTTCCTTGAATCCCTTGATCGTCTCTTCGAGAGGCACGTACTTGCCGGGCTGGCCGGTGAACGCTTCCGCCACAAAGAACGGCTGGGAAAGGAACCTTTGAATTTTTCTGGCGCGGGCAACGGTGATTTTGTCCTCGTCGGAAAGTTCTTCCATGCCGAGGATGGCGATGATGTCCTGAAGGTTTTTGTATTTCTGAAGGATGTTCTGCACCTGCCGGGTTACGTTGTAGTGCTCGTTGCCGACGATGTTCGGGTCGAGTATGCGGGAGGTGGAGTCGAGCGGGTCGACGGCGGGGTAGATGCCTAGTTCTGAAATTTGTCTTGAAAGAACGGTGGTGGCGTCAAGGTGGGAGAATGTAGTGGCCGGAGCCGGGTCAGTAAGGTCGTCGGCGGGAACGTAGATGGCCTGAACGGAAGTGATGGAGCCTTTCTTAGTGGAGGTGATGCGCTCCTGCATAGCGCCCATTTCTGTCGCGAGAGTGGGCTGATATCCGACGGCGGAAGGCATGCGTCCGAGAAGAGCGGAGACCTCGGAGCCGGCCTGAGTGAATCTGAATATGTTGTCGATGAACAGGAGGACGTCCTGCCCTTCTTCGTCGCGGAAGTATTCGGCCATAGTGAGAGCGGAGAGAGCGACGCGGAGTCTGGCTCCGGGGGGCTCGTTCATCTGTCCGAACACTAGGCAGGTTTTGTCGATAACGCCGGACTCTTTCATTTCGAGCCAGAGGTCGTTTCCTTCGCGCGTTCGTTCGCCGACGCCGCCGAACACGGAGAAGCCGCCGTGGTGGGTGGCGATGTTGTGAATAAGCTCCATAATAACGACGGTTTTGCCGACACCCGCGCCGCCGAAGAGGCCGACTTTTCCGCCCTTGGCGTACGGCTCGAGCAGGTCGATGACCTTGATGCCGGTCTCGAACACTTCAGAGACGGCCGTCTGGTCCTCAAACGACGGAGCTTCGCGGTGGATCGGATACTCCATGCTGGTCTTCAGTTCGCCCTGTTCGTCGATGGTTTCTCCAAGCAGGTTGAACAGACGGCCGAGAGTTTCGCGACCGACGGGAAGCATGATGGGCTTGCCCGTGTTCACCACTTTGTCGCCGCGCTTGAGTCCGTCAGTGGACTGCATGCTGATGGCGCGGACAATGTTGTTGCCCAGATGCTGCGCCACTTCGACGGTGATGGTCGCTTTGGTCGATTTGTTCTCGACCTTGAGCGCCGTGAGTATTTCGGGCAGATGTTCGGGCGGAAACTCCGCGTCGATCGTCGGTCCGATTATCTGTACAATTTTTCCATCCGGTAATGCCATCGGGTCACCTCGTCCGCGGGGCGCCTGCGCCCCTGCTGTTTACTTCTCTAGCGCTTCGGCGCCGCCTACTATTTCAAGCAGTTCCTTCGTTATCGCCGTCTGGCGCGCGTTGTTGTATTTAAGCGTCAACAACCTCACCATTTCCTCGGCGTTGTCCGTCGCGTTCGTCATCGCCACCATGCGTTGTCCCTGCTCGCTGGCGAAGCTTTCCGCGAGAGACGTGATGATTCTGGTGTACAGGTACTTCGGGAACAATATCTCCAGCAAGGCCTCGGAAGACGGCTGATAGATGAAGTCCGCAGCCGGGCCTTTCTGCTCGGTCGCAGATTCCGCCGACCGTATCGGCAGCAGCGGGATGTTCGTCTGCTTGCACACCGCCGGGGACACGTACTTCGAATACAGCACGTTCACTTCGTCCACTTCCCCGGCGATGAAGTCCGCCGCGAGCGTGTCCGTGATTTCCTTAATTTGTTTGTGGTTTATCGTCTGGTCGATGTCGAGCATCGAATACTTGATGTTGCCGCCGCGCCTTTTGTAATAATTGACGCCTTTTTTTCCGATGATGTACAACAGGCAGTTGTCGCGCTCGTTGGCGTTGAGCCAGTTGTCGGCCTCCCGCATTATGTTGCCGTTGTAGCTTCCGCAAAGGCCGCGGTCCGATGTTATCAGCAGCAGGCCGCGCTTGCGGATAGTTCCGCGAGTCTCGGCGAGCGGGTGCGGCACGTTCTCGGGCGATATCGTGAATCCATCCAAGAAGCTTTGCAGTCTGTCCGCGTACGGCCGCGCCATCATCGCGCGCTCTTCGGCCTTGCGAAGCCTCGCCGCCGCTATCATCTTCATCGCGCTCGTAATCTTCTGCGTGTTCTTGACAGCGACTATTCTAGTGCGTATTTTCTTCGGATTTTCAGCTATGGCCGTTCACACTCCCCGCCGCTCCGTCGCCATCCGGCGTCCGCGCTTTATGCCCTGAATTTTCCTTTAAAATCCTCCACCGCCTGTTTCAATTTCGCAGCCGTGGAGTCCGTCAGTTCTTTTGACGTCCCTATTTCTTTCGGGATGTCAGGATGCTTCTCGCTCAGGTATTGAAGCAGTTCGCGCTCGAAGCGTTTAAGCTCCGCCGTCGGAATGCTGTCGAGCAGGCCGTTGACGCCGGCGAAGATTATCGCCACCTGATCTTCGAGCTTCATCGGGACGTACTGGTCCTGTTTGAGGATCTCGGTCATTTTTTCGCCGCGAGTGAGCTGGGCGAGGGTGGCCTTGTCGAGGTCGGAACCGAACTGGGCGAACGCCGCAAGCTCGCGGTACTGAGCGAGGTCAAGGCGGAGGCGACCGGCGATTTTTTTCATCGCTTTGGTCTGTGCCTTGCCGCCGACGCGCGACACCGAGAGGCCGACGTTGATTGCGGGCCGCTGGCCCGCATAGAACAGGTCGGTTTCGAGGAATATCTGCCCGTCCGTGATGGAAATGACGTTGGTCGGGATGTACGCCGAAACGTCGCCCGCCTGCGTCTCAATAATCGGCAGCGCGGTCAGAGAGCCGGCTCCCAGTTTGTCGTTAAGTTTCACGGCGCGTTCGAGCAGTCTGCTGTGAAGGTAGAAGATGTCTCCGGGGTACGCTTCGCGCCCGGGAGGTCTGCGCAGCAGAAGCGACATTTGCCGGTAGGACGCGGCCTGTTTGGTGAGGTCATCGTAAATCAGCAGAACGTGCTTGCCCTGATACATGAAGTGCTCGCCCATCGCGCAACCGGCGTAGGGAGCGATGTACTGCAAGGCCGCAGCGTCCATAGCGGTCGCCGCCACGATGGTGGTGTACTCCATTGCGCCGTACTTTTTAAGGATTTCAACCACAGAAACCAGAGTGGACATCTTCTGGCCTATGGAAACGTATATGCAGTAAAGGTCGTTGCCTTTCTGATTGATAATGGTGTCGATTGCTATGGCGGTTTTGCCCGTTTGGCGGTCGCCAATGATAAGTTCGCGCTGCCCGCGCCCGATGGGAATCATCGAGTCGATAGCTTTGAGGCCGGTCTGAACCGGCTGGTTGACGGGCTGCCTGTCGACAACGCCACAAGCGCGGAACTCGATCTCGCGAGTCTCGCTTGACGCAATCGGGCCGAGGCCGTCCAGCGGCTGTCCGACCGGGCTGATAACGCGGCCTAGAACCGCCTCTCCGACGGGAACCGAGGCGATTTTGCCCGTGCATTTGACGGTGTCGCCTTCTTTGATGGTCCTGTCAGAGCCGAAGATGACGGCGCCGACGTTGTCGGTCTCGAGGTTGAGCGCCATGCCCATAATGCCGCCCGGAAACTCGAGCATCTCGCCGGCCATGGCTCCGCTCAACCCGTACACGCGGGCGATGCCGTCGCCGACCTGCAACACCGTGCCGACGTTCTCCATCTCGACTTTCGATCGATATTTTTCAAGCTGCTCCCTTATTACGGAGCTTACCTCTTCCGGTCGAATACCCATCAGCCTGTCACCTCGTTATACTCGGGCGCTTCGCGCGAGTCAG
>MWCD01000055.1 GCA_002069885.1 bacterium ADurb.Bin236
TGATGTCGAACCCCACCCCGCCCGGCGATATCACCCCTTCCTCCACCGACATCGCCGCTACCCCGCCAATGGGAAACCCGTACCCGTAATGGATGTCGGGCATGGCGAGCGAATACTCCACAATCCCCGGCAGCGTCGCCACATTCGCCACCTGTTGCGGCGCGTCGTCGCTCTTCAGGTCGTCCACCAGTTCCGGCCCAGCGTAAATAATCCCCGGAACCCTCATCCCTTCAAAACATGTCCTCGGTATCTTTATTTTATAATCGGAAATATTGTCGAAGCGCTTCGTCCAGTCCGGCATATCCGCCCGCCCCCTCCGGCGATTCAAAGATCAAAATATATCGTCGTCTCGAAACCGTTCATCGTCCGGTCCACGCTTATCATGTGGTGGGTGACCGCCTTGATTTCAGTGGCATGAACCACGCCGCGCAGCCTTGCCCCGCCCACCACCGCCCGCATCTCCCCGCCCTCCACCTTTTCCACCCGCGGGTCGGTCGTGAAAAAATTCTTCACCTCTAGCAGATACAGAAGCTCCGCCAGCCAGTCAACTATCAGCGATTCCGCATCCGGCGCGGACAACTCCACGACATGCGTTTCCGGCCATCCTTCCGGCGGGACCTCGCTGATAACGCTCATCATCCCGCGCGCGGCGTCCGCAAACAACTCCTCCAGCGTCCCGCCCGTCACATATACCCCGGCATCCGCCGTATGTTCCACAATCCTGTATGGCGCCATTTTTTTATTATAACTGTTTATTGTTATGCTTGATAGAAATCCGCCGCCCGTATCCTGTGAACTGTTCGGAACAAACCTATAAAGCAGTGTCATAAAAAACGCGGAATTTTGGCGTAACTGCTGTTTGGTTGTGCTTTTGAAAGTGTTTTGTTTAGGTTGTGGGTGTTGTAATTATTCTTGCTTTTGCAGCCTTCCGGGATTCCCCGGACTTCCGCCCGGCGCGCCGCCACGTCCATGCTGGCAAGGTTCTTGCTATAAGCTCTCAGTCACCCCGGCGCGCGCTTGTTTCGTGCGCGCTATTGTTTGTTAGTAAGTATATTCCGAAGCTGACTCATAGATATTTTGTGCTTCCTGCTTAATCCCCTCATCGACTCTGCGCTGCCGTCAAACTCTTTTCTAATCGCCTTATGTTTGTTCTCGCGCGTCAATAAAGCATAAGACTGCACATATACCTGTTGCCCGCCAAAGTGGTTTCCTATCGCTTCCAGAAGCTCTTCCGTCTTATCCTCACCGACTATCGGCTCAAATAAAAACCTGAACTCTTGATAGGTTGAAGGCAGTTTCTTTTTATCAAACTTCGCCATGTCGCTGTCCGCCTCTCTTTATTTTGGCCTTGACAAGTATCTTATTTATTCGCAAGTATTCTTCTAACATGCCCCTGACATAACCTATATTTCCTGACTAACGACTTCAACGACTCAGGGCTGCCGTCGAACTCTTTTCTAATCGCCTTTTCCACCTTCTCACGCCTCAATGATCGAAATGACGGTAAATACACTTGTTGCCCGCCGAAGTGGTCTCCTATCGCTTCCAGAAGTTCTTCTGTCTTTTCCTCGCCCACTATCGGCTCAAATAAAAGCCTGAACTCTTCATAGGTTCCCGGCAAATTCTTGCTTTCTGCTTTCCCCATGTCGCCCGTCCGCCTCTCTCTGGTTTCGGTTTTAACAAGCAACTCCGTTTGGTTTCAATCTTGAAAGTATTCCGCCGACTCCGCCGCCCGGCCCGACGCGCCCGCTCATCCTTTCCTGTCTTGCCGCCCTCATTAAAAAGCGCTGTCCGAGTCGGCGACTCGGACAGCTAATTTAGAAAGCGGTGATTCAATGGATGCGTGTGTAGAAAAACATTGATAGCGCCCCTCACATGCCATATAAGCACGCGGGTATCCCCCAGCGCGCTTACTGATCCGCGCCAGCCTCCCTGAGTGTGTCTCTGTATAATTCGGGATTCTTCAAGAAGACTTCTTTCGTCATCCCCAAATACTGCTTGAAGCGCTCATAGTAGTCTTCATCCGAAAACTCGGAGGACGCTCTTTTATTCCCCCTCGCGCCGAGGACTCCGCCGTCACGCAACGTCTTCTTGTAAACGTCCGGATTCTTTTTGAACTGTTCTCGGCTCATCCCTAGATACTCTTTGTGCTCCATGTAGAACGCATCCAGCATCTTGTCGGAAAACTCTACGACCTCCAGAAGCCCCAGCCCGCGATTGCCGGACAACAGATTAGGAAACTCTCTTCTGTTGTCAGAGAACGTTTTGCTGTCGATCCCCGCGTTCTCCAGTATCATCTTGTTCGCATTGAATGTGTTGCTTACCGCCGCGTCGTCAAATTCCACTTTCTGCCTCTTTTCCCGGCCTACAGCCGTTTGATTTTTTTCTGTGGCAAGACACAGATTGCTCATCAATCTCTCCTTGTGTTCAGGCTGTTTTCTCAGCATGTCGGCGAACTCTGCGCTCTTTGTGGAATCCCATCGCTCCAACAGCTCCTTGTCCATCGCTTCATTTGTGCCTAAATCCAAGTAAGCGCCGCCGTACAGCTCATCGCCAAAAAATGTCCTGTTATTATCAAGCGCGCGGCGGACTACATGCTCGCAGATGTGTTTTTTCAGCAACAAGAACCTCTCCGAGACTAGAAATTCCCCCTTTGAAACTTCGCGCTTTTCAAACATCGCCTTGTTCGCGTCATAGTAGTCGGAAAATATCGCCGTCTCGTTCCCGCTCAAACTCACTATCTTTGCCCGCAGTATCGGCGTCCCGGCATACTTTAAAAACGTCGCTTCGCTTACGCTTTTCTTCTTGAACACGTCCTCGTTGTCCCTGTAGTATTTGGTGGCCACATCCGAAAACTCAGGAACATAGCGAGCCAACTCTCCGTACTTCGCTTCTATTTCCTTCCTGTTTTTAATGCGCTTGATCGCGGCCTCGATATCATCGGTCTCTTTGTAACCCTTAATAAACAGATTTAGGGATGCCGCGAACTCCTCTTCCGTCACTTCCGCTTTACGCAATGCCTCGATGAATAACGGCATCTTCAACAACGTCTGCCCGACAACAGACTCTTGCGCGCTCCCGCCGCCCGGCACGTCCGTTGAGTAGATCAAGGCGTCGATCACCTCGCTTACTTCTTTTTTCGTCAACTCTTCGGCGTCTTGAAAAGCGAAGCTTGCGGCCGTATTCATCGTGAACTCCACGCATCCGTCATCGCCAGCCGAAAAACTCGCTTGCGGCAACCCCTTCACTCCCGGAGGCATTCCCCCTAGCGCGCCGACATGCCGTAAATACGGCCCCTTGCCTTCAAGATCGTTATAGAAAGCTGACGACAGCTTGTTGGCCTTCCTATCGTTCCACCACTCCCTGAAATGGCTGTCAACGTCCCGAAACCTCGCCTGTAAATAGTCCCCGGCCCGTCTTAACTCTTCAACCCATCCGAATGCTGGAGAATCGCTCTTCGGGTGGCCTATTGTCAGAGGCGCTTCCCCGTATGCGGGATCATAATTTTTCACAACCATGTCCAGCTTTTCAGTCGTCCAAATCCCCTTGCCTTGCGCGCGGTAATCACCCGCTTTAAATATCGTTATCCAATTCTCTTTCGCGTTCATTTCTTTACGCTCCCTTGTTATTGTCTTCGGGATTGTTCTCCCGGCCTTTCATGCTTTCTTCGATGATTTTTTTTACAGCCTCTTCCGCTGGCGTTAAACACCTTCGCCGCCGCCGCCGCATCTCTATCAACGCGCCGCCTTTCGGCTCTCCGTTCGGCTCCATCTCAGGCTCGCCAGTCTTCAAACCGCCCCGCCTCTCGATGTGCTTTAACGCCTCTATCACTTTTTGCCCGTCGCCCACCGTCGCCGGAAACGCCTTGCCCGTCGCCTTACGGCATATCCCGGACTGCGCCTTAACGCCGACTATCCCTAACTGCTGACACATGGCAAATATCATGTCCCTCTGCTCGCGCGTGATCTCCGCTTCCGGACTCTGCCGCTCTTTCCTCTCAGTCTGCGGCGCGACCGCTCCCGCAGTTGCCTTCTTTCCATTTATCTCAATCCCATGTTCGGCGCTTATTTCGTTTATCAGTTTTCTCACATCATAGAAGTCCATGTCAGTCCGCCGCCTCTTGCCCGTGATCCGCTCGAAGTAGTCGCGCGTCAAATCGTCTTGCGCGTTAAGCCCCGCCCGGCTCAGAAGATAGCCTAGCGTCCTCATCTGTTTAGGTGTCCGTTCTCTCATTGTTATCGCTTGCCCGCTCATCGTCTTGTAAGCGCTCTCATCTGCCCGCCGCTCCGGATGTCATCGGCCACCGCTCCCGGAGCATACCGCTGAACAAATTGGCTTATCACTCCCGCGCCCCGCGTCGCCAGCATCTCTTCAAAGCTTGCCGCGTCCACCGCGTTAATCGTTATGCTGTAATGTTCTGACTTCCCGCCTCCAGCCGCTGCCCCCGTGAACGACACCGGAACCGCGCCCCCCTTCAACGGGATCACCGCTTCCGGCCCGCCCCCTTCCCCCACCATCGCCAGCGTCGGGCGGCTTCGCAGCGTTCCGTTGAATATCCCGCCCTCAGCCGCAAACCCTATCGTTCCGCCTATCGCGTTGATCGCTCCGGACACCCCTCTGTTTTTGCCAAATAGCTTTCCTAATAGCGACATACCGGCCCCGATCTCGCCGACGCTGCTTTCATCCTCGCCGCCGCCCAGCAACATCATTACCATTTTCTTTGCGGCCATATCTGCCAGCGCGTTAAAAAATGTGTCGCGCATTCGTGCGCAGAGATTTTCCCAGAGATCGCCTAGCGTCTGTATCTCGCCCTTGAAACTCGCCGCAAATATCCCCGAAAAACTTTCCTTCAAATTGACAGACATCTCGCGTCCGGCTCGCATCCATGTCTGCGCGCTCGATTCAAACTCTTCTTGCGCTTGCCTCATCCCCATACGCCACGCGTCGCTCATCTCTACCTGATCCGCCGCAATCCGCTCGTTAATCTCAGCCTGTATCCTGTACTTTTCCTCTTGATTCGTCATGTAGTCCTGCGCCATCGCCTGTAACTGCGCTAAGTTATATTGCCGATAAGCCCCCATCTCTTCAAAACGCCGCGCCTTCTCTTCCTGATTGATCCTGTCCAACTCAGACGCCAGCCATCTTTCGACTTCCGCCCTTGCTGCGGCGTTGTCTTTCCATATCTCGATCTTATCGTCGGCCTCCCTTTGAGCCGCCGCCCGGAGCTTCTCAAACTCGCCAGCGTTCAGCATCATCACATCGCCTAGCGCGCCAGACTCCGCCGCGTCCGTCTTCCCGATTGCGGCCATATATTTTATGCTTGCCAGCCTCTCTGCTGCGGCCTTGTTCGCCCCTGCAAGCTCGCCCGCCTTTTTTATCTCTTCGTCGTATGCCGTCTTCGCTTGATATCGTTCGTACTCGTACCGGTTCATCGTGGAGCGCGCTATCTCATCATCTATCGCCTTCCGGGTGGAGGCATACGTCTCTGCCATCCCTTTCAGACCTTCATAAAACATCTTCATCTTCTCGCGTTGTCGCTCTATGACTTCCGCCTTTTCTCTTTCAATCTCCTTGTCATAGCCAAGCGTTTCCCCTCCGAGCCTCTTCACCGCGTCCCGCTCTTCTTCGAGAAACTTGATCCGGTTTCTTGCGTCCTGTTCAAGATATCGCCGTTTCATCTCAGCCGCTTTTTGCAGGGTGTTTTTAATCGCCGTCTCTGCGCCGCTTCCCTCCGTCTGGAGCGTGGTCGATTCCCCGTCTGCCGTCGTTGTTATTTTTCCCCCGGCTCGCCGTTTTAACTCGGCGACATTCTCCCTCTGCCGCTTCTCAAACTTGCGCCGCATCTCTTTTTCTTCTTGCGTCTCTGTTTCGTTCTGCCATGTCTCGCCCCAAAACAGCTTCGCAGACCCCTCTAAAAACGAATTCGGCACAATTCCAGACCTTATTAAACTCTCGCCAGCCTTCTCGAATTTTCCCACGCCGCCCATGAATGTCTGCATGGCCGCCGCGCGATCCTCTTTCCAGTTTGCCCCCTTTAGCGGCCATGTCTTCGTGTACTGTATCGCCGCCCGCAACACGTCCACCGTCCCGCCTATCGTCTGCGTCACCGCCAACAGCGATTGCGCGATCAGATTTACGCCGCGCTCGATGACGCTGAAAAAATCTTCCGATTGCTCCGCTAGGTCTTCGCCTATCGTCAACTTCATTTCAGTTATCCGCTGCGTCAGCTTGTCCATCTTCGCCGCTGTCGTCGCGTCCATCTTTTCGTATGCTTCCAACCACGCGCCCGCGCTTTCCTCGGCCACCGCTTTCACGTCGCCCCGGAATGTCTCAAAGTTCCCCATAATCGACAACAAGGCTCGCTGCGCCTCTTCGCCGGGAACTAATTTCTTTATCAATTCGGACTTCGCGTAGTCGCTCATCGTTGCCAGCTTGCCGTTTAACTCTTCTAGCACTTCCGCGTAATCCCTGTAGTTGCCCTCCGCCACAACCGCTATCCCTGCCTGCTCCTTCATAACTTTCACGAACTCGGCGTCCCGGAAGCGCGTGAAAAATGCGTTCATCGCCGTCGCCGACCGCGCGACGTTCTGCATGCTCTTCGTTACGGTCGCAAACCCGCCCATCGCCCTCTCGTATGTCTGTCCGGCCCCCTTCGCGCTTGCCAAAAACATCGCGCTGCTTTCCGCCAACTGTTCGTAATTGATTTTCCCTCTCTCGATTGTCTTGAACTGTGTGTCTAATATCGATGTCAGATCGTCCGCGCTCTTTCCCATCGCGTTCATCACACCGGTGATCGCGCCGCCCGTCACCCCTATGTCCACGAACCCGGCCACCGCCGCTTTTGCTGCCGCCCTCAATACGTCTATGTTCGCCCCTGAATCCCCGATGTTGCTGTAAATGTCATACATCGCCTTCGCCGCCGCTTCCGCGTCCACGCCCATCTCTACGGCAACCTCGCGCAAGGCCGATCCCATCTCCTTCATTTCCTCTGTAGTTCCACGCGCTATTGTGTTGATGTACGCCAACTGTTTCTCGAAGCTTGCGTACCCCGTCATGGTCTTCCCCAGCCCGTACATCGCCGCCATCGCCGCCGCGCCAGCCAACTTTAATTCGCCAAGCCGCGCCGCCGTGTTCGCAAACGCGCCATTCAGCTTGGCCATGCTTGCTTGCATCTTCGCCGTCTCGCGGCTCATCTCATCCCGCGCCCGGACTATTACTTGCAACACGCGATTGTCGGTTCCCATTCTGCTCTCCCTGTGCAATCCTTATTTATGCCGTTTTTTGTTCCGTCCCTAGCAGCCTGAACAAGTCTAGACATACCTCAGCTATTTCATCATCGGTCTCGAAGGCGTCCAGCAGTCTTTCTCTTTCTTCCTCGGCTCTCGCTTCTCCCGGCTTCTGCCCCGGCTTCATCAGAGCCGCCGCCGCCAAATCCGCGTTAAACTCGTTCGCTTCGTACAACGTCACCGCCCGCGTCTCATCATTCATAGCGTCGAGCGCCTCTTTGTGTTTGGCTAAGACCGCCGCCACCGCCATCCTCAGCCTCAACGTGCGCGGTTTCATCTCGAATACTTCTCCGCCAACCTCGTATCTGATTCTTCCATCTTCTTCCGTCCTCTTCATCCAGCTTTCCTCCTATTTTTTATTTGCGGGACTTTCGCCCCGTTGTTTTCTTTTCAGTCGCCCGTGTCCAGCCCCCTCGCCAGATTGCTCTAAACCTTTTCCAAAAACGTTTCTCCAGCGTTTTTAGCCCGACATCGTGTATTCGGGCGGGTAGGGCCTTCGCGCGCTTATATCGCGTTTGCCGCCTTCCCTCTGCCCGCCGCCATCGCCTTGTCTAAAAACTGCTCCACCGCTCGCGCCGCCTCTCCCGGCCCCCGACTCTCCCCGTTTATCGCCCGGCTCGCCGCCGCAACGCTCATGCCTGTCGCGGCCCCTATCTCTCCCAGCGTCAAACCCAACGCTTCTTTCTTCTGCCTTGAAGTCCGCCCGGCCAACACATGCTCCGCGCTCACCTGCCGCGCTCCCGCCTTGTGCGCCGTCTCCATCGCGTCCCACGCCACCCTGTTCGCCTCTAGCGGCGTCCGCGCCAGAGCCGCCGACGCGTTCATCGCTCCCTCATCCATCAGTGCGCGGTTCCCCGCCGCCATCGTGCGAAACTGCAAGTATTCTTTTATTTCCTCTCTCACGATCTCAGCCGCGTCAATAATCTTCCGCTGTACAATCAACCGCCTATAGATGTCCGGCGCATACCGCCTTGCCAGCCCCTCAAATTCTGGCAACCCCGCAAAGCACACGCCTAATAAATCGCGTTTCAGCCCCCATCTCATTTCGCTCAATTCTTTCATCTGCCTCAGAAACTCCGAAGTCACCCTATGCGCCTCATCCACTATCACCGCAACCCGCGTCCGCTCCGCTGTGTCCGCCAGATACCTCGCCAACTCTATCTGCCTTATCGCGTTCGACCTCGAAAACCTCACCCCGAACTCCAGCCCGATCAGTTCAAATACCGCTCCCGCGTGCATCTCTTTTCGGTTCGGGAAGACAACCGGGATAACCTTCAGCCCGTCGTCGCTATCCCCTTCAAGGTCTGCCAGCAGCGTCGTTTTTCCGCTCCCCGGCGCGCCAATCAACGCGACCATTTCACCCCTCGTAAGCCATTCCCTCATCTGCTCCAGCGTCTCCGCGAACCCCGCCCCTCGAAACACTTCGCTCTCCCCCGGTCGCCCGAACGGATCATGTTTCAGTCCAAAATATTTCTGTATCGCTAACGCGCTTATCATCTCAGCGCCTCCGCGCTCTCTCTTATTCTTTCAAATTCCTTCCTCTGCCATTCCCCAAATTCGTCCAGCCTTTTTACCTCATACTCAGACCTCATTAGCAACGTCGCCCGTTCAACCTCCGTTGTCGCGCAGCGCGCCTGCTCTATTGTTTTTTTTACTCTCTCCACTGCTAGCAGCGCTTCGCCTTTAACCTTTTCGGCCACATACCTCGCTTGCTCTTCCAACATCTCCATATATTTTTCGTCTCTCATCTCAATTTGCCTCTTTCTCCAGCGACGCCGCAGGCAAGATGTTTCCGCTCTGACACTTTCACGACTGCGCTCCTGTTTGTTCGGCATACCGCCGACGATATTCCGCGTCCCATATTTCTCCGACCCGGCGCGCCATGTCCCGAATCTTCGCCCGATCCCCCATATTCGTTTCAAGAAAATCTCTAATCCTCTTTTCTATGTCAGGCTCAAATTGATGAGCTGCGTACCCGCTCTCATCCGCGAAATATATCAAAGCCTCTGTCATACTTCTTAACGGCGGCTCTCGCCTTTCCTCTTCTCGTTCGAGGGCGATTTCCTTCCCCCTGATTATCGGCCTCACGCCACCGTCAGCCCCTTCACTCCGGGCCTCATATCTGTGCGACAAACCGCCCGGCTCCCGCGCTTCCGCCGCTTCCTCAAGCTCATCGTTGATGTCGCTTTTGAATGCTCTGTGATCGCCGAACATAACCGGCGCAAAAGATTTAGTCTTCAACCACGCCTTCGTCTGCGGGTCTCGAACTTCCACGCGGTTGGGGAACTTTCTTACTAGTGTCTTCTCGCCTATCAAGGACGCCGGACAATCAATGATTTCAAAATATTCTTTGTCCAGCCTCACGGCCCCGGCCCCGTCGATTACGCGCACGCTCTCAATTGGCGAGTAATATAGGATGTCCACGCCTTCTGGATACAGCCGTACTTCCCGGCTCTGGAGCGACGCCATATATACAGCCGCCCTCGATGCGCCCGCGAACCGCGCATCCGGATGCGGCCTTGCGTTGTAGTCGGCTAGATAATTTGAAAGCATTGAACGCAACTCGGACAACCTTATGTTACGATTCTTGTTTAACAAAAACTCAAGCTCGAACCTGCTCCACAACTCCCGCCAGAATCTCTCGATTTTCCCTTTTGCTCTACTCAAATATGGCGTGTGTGTTACAAGCTCTACGCCGATCTCTCGAAGCATCAACTCTGCCCGGTTTTTCCCTAGCGGCCCGCTATCCGTGAACAACTTGTCAGGCAGCCCGACTAGCGGACTGTCCGTTTTCCTCTCCATCGCCCTCTGAAACGCCCTCGCCGCGTCTTCAAAGTTCTCTCCCGCAGCGACCACCACGTCAGCAAAAGCCGCCCGGCTGTATCCGTCGATAAACCCGTAGTAATATACCAATAAACGCTCCGCCTCTTTCATCTCTCCGGCGGCGTTCACGCGAGGGTTTTTTCCTGTCTTTTTCTTGTCGGCTCTGATCGCTAACTCGCAATCGCCGTCAGGAAGATAACTAACAAAATACAGATACTCCGCGCCTGACCCGTCCGCTTGCCAGACCGCGTTTGCGTCCGGCTCTGTTATGCGGACATGTTTTTTCTTCGCCGTTATGTTCAGCCGTCTCTTGATCCCGTTCGCGGTGGATGTTTTTAACGCGCCTTCGGGTATTCGTCCGTCGCGTTCGGCGGCTCTTATAGCTGACTCCATCGGGAGCGCTCTTTCCGCGCCCGCAAGTTGAATCGTTTTCTGGTACTCACATGCGATTTTCGTGTAACGTTCGAGGTCGGTTTCAGCGCGGTGTCCGGTTCCTTTCCTAACCCCGCGCTTCCGTCCTCTAAAATTCAACAGCTTCCGTTGGAGCGTTCGCGCGGAGACTCCTAACCGCGTCGCCTCCGCTGTCAAAACCGCTTCCCGATTCCCATGCGGCGCGGCCTCTATCCGCTGGCGGGCCTTTATCAAGTTATCATCGCTTAGTGTCAACAATAGTGCGGCCTCTCAGAGCGGCATGCCCTCTTCAATGTCAGATTCCCAAGTGATTGTTTTTACCATGTTTTCTATTTGCTCGTTGGCATATAATGCCGCCCGCCTGATCTCCCCCTTGTGCTCCGCCGTCAGTTCCTTGTTCTCCAACAACATCCTCATCGTATTTCCAAACCGCTGTCCAAAC
The DNA here is from genome assembly GCA_002069885.1 of bacterium ADurb.Bin236. Taxonomy (GTDB): domain Bacteria; phylum UBP15; class UBA6099; order UBA6099; family UBA6099; genus UBA6099. Next base: position 10,963 of record MWCD01000055.1, read on the forward strand.
GCATACATGTCTCCGATTGTGTCGAAGACGGGATCGTTTCTCTTCGCCATCTCAGCTTCCAGTTTCTTTCGCAAATCCTCGATTTCCTTCTGCTTGTACTCAAGAGATTCCTCGCGCATGTCCGCGATCTGCTTCTGTGTGCGCGCCGCCTTCTGGAATTTTTTAAGGAGGTCTATGAATTCCGCTCGCGGGAGAGCGTTTGCTTCGTCAACGCTGATGCTCACTTTCTCGCCGTCTTCCGCGCCTGTAAAGATAATCGCATCCTTCGTCACCTTAATGGTGTCGTCATCGACAATGCGCGCAAGATTATGCATCTTGTGGGTGTCTCTCAAAAAAGCATATCTTTGGTGTTTGAATAGGCTTATATAGTTGTAGCCGGTTCGTTCCGCAATGCCTATGCCTTCACAAAGCTCCTGAAAGCGAGTCCGCCCGAATCTCTCTTTAATCTGGTTAAGAATCGCGCCCTGTAAAAATATGAGTTTATCCGCCTCTCCCACCAGCGCGCGCGCCTGAACCATAATCGCCTTGCATTTCAAGCGCGCCACTTCTAAAACGCCTTCTCCCTTTCCCGGCGGCAGCAACCCATCAAGGTTCTCCATCTCGTTCTCAACATTGATAATTGCCAGTTCGTTGCCCTGATCGTCTCTCTCGTTCATGTCTCAATGCCTCTCTTTTTTTTTGCACCACTATTTCAAAATTGCCACATGTGGCAAAGTCGGTTTTCCGAATTAGGCCCCTAAGATAGAGCGAGCAGGGCGGTAAAGCCGCCCCGCCCACCCCAGTTCTGGAGGGCAAAAAAGGCAGGCGCGCAATAGAATAATCGCCGCGTCTGCTGTAAATATGAAAGAATAAACCATGTGTTTATCATCATTATCCCTGCCCTCGCTCTTTATTATTAGCGATGGCGCTAAGCTTCCCAAAAGCCGCCGCAAGCCTTTCAGCCACCCCGATAATCCGCTTTTCAAGGGACTCCATAAGCGCGGCGATGTCTTCGGCCTCAGCAAGTACCTCTCGTTTCTCGTCCCATCCCCCAGCCCTGCGCCACTTCGCGAGTGTTGTATTACTGACATATCCGTCTGCACTTCCGAATTCTTCAACTAACTTGACTTGAACCTCCGATAACGGTAGAGCGTCGTGTACGTAAAGACTCTGCGCCGGATATAAAAGCCTATCTTTTTTTCCACTCATTCGCCGCCCCCGCTCCCAGCGTCCGCCGCAGCAGCAATCAGCCCCCGCGCCCGCAACTTTTCCACATCGGACGCACTCAATTCCGGCTGCTCAACTCCCCAAAATTCGGAATACGAAACCCCCGCCAACTGCGCCAACGCGTGCCTGATCCAACGAGTGTTGCGCTTGTTACATATGACCAAAGAAACCATTGGAACAGAAATGTTGAGATATTGAGATAATTTATTTTGGCTGAAACCAGCTAAATACAGTTGGCTGTTGCGTTGTGAGGAATTGTTCCGCGCCAGAATCTCCGCTATGACGCTAGCGTCACTGTTGCGTCTCTCCTTCATAATAGAATCGTCCCGTTGCTCAATTTGTTTGCTCGTGTTATAATGATGTTGTGATGACGTTGTTTCAGAGTTTTTTGTTGTCGTCATATTTGAATAATACATAAAACTTTGGCGATTGTAAAGTAATTTACAAAATATAATTTGGTACAAATCGTGGATGTTGCTGACAGATTGAATCAGGTGATTGCGTCGCTAGGCCTCAGTAAAAAGGCTTTTGCTGAGAGCATAGGGATAAAACCTGCATTTTTATCAAACATCTTGAGTCGCGACTGTGGGCTTCCTGATAAACGCGTTTCGATCATTTGTGATAAATATAAAATAAATAAAGTATGGCTTTTGCATGGCTTTGGCGAAATGTCTGTTATGCAGAATGAAAAGAATAATACTATCATTGATGAAACCGTAAAAATTCTTGATATAATATCAACTCTCGATCCAGACAAAAAAGAAGATGCGCCCCGGTTCATTTCAACCGCTGCTAACTTAATTAAAGTTAATCCGGGGTTGTATAGCGAGCTTTCTCGATATAAAGGCGGTGACTCAACTTTAAAAGAAGCCTTTTCAGACGGTGTATTTGACTTGTTGCATCGAAGCCCGTCAGATGTTGAAGCTCTACTGAGTGGAACTTATTGTTCGGGCCCATTTAATGAATCAATCCCGAATAATGTTAATCATAAAAAAGATGTGATTGCTGAAAAAGATTCCGAAAGTAGCGTTACATTAAACAATCAGTTGCCAGAAAAACAGAAGAAAGCCCCTCGAAAAAAGAAGTGATTCTTCCGGTAGTCGGTTCCCTCTCTATCTATCTATATTAATAAAAGACGTCTTCTCTCTCGTTCCCCTCATGGACTCCGGCTCCATCCATCGGGCGCGAATAGCGCCCGCCCTCATCGCTTACTTTCATCCCCGAAACTAACCCGTTTCAAAAATCCACCATCGGGCGCGCCGCGCCCGCCCTCTGTCCCCTCGATCCACCGCCCCGGCCCCCGCGCCAGACATCCCCCGACCGCCCCGCCAATCCAGACAGCCGCCCACTGGGAACCGCCGACCACCGCCACAACCCGACCGCTCCGGGAACCCGCCCCGATCCAGAAAGCCGGGCCGATGGAGCCGGGCCGACCACCGCCGACTCATCCCGGATGATCCCCGGAACCGCCCGCGCCCGGACTTTACTTTCATCCGTGAAACCCAGCCCGACCGCCGATCACCGCCGACCGGCCCCAGAGCCGCCGCCAGTCCCCGATTTACCTTCATCCGTGAAACCCCGCCCGTCCGACGATCACCGCCGACCGGCCCCAAAAGCCGCCGCCAATCCCCGATTTACTTTCGGTTTTGAAACCACCGTCGCCGACCTTCCGCCGCCGCAACCCCCCCCCCGCGACGCCGTTTCAGCCCGTCTCAAATAATGACACAATAAAAATATATTCGCCCCGGAAGGTTTCGAGAACTTTCTTTTTTGAAAGTCTTTCGCCCGGTTTTTCCCTAAACGGGCAAGTTTCCGCAAGTATTTGAAACCCGACTTACGACAAAATAACGGTTTTCTTACGACCCCCCGGTACAAACCCGAAAAGTTTAGGAAAAGGGGTTTGGGGAAACAACCCTTTTCAAAGGGTTTTTCCCCAATCGCCAAAGGCGAAAACCTCTTTAAGCCGCTTTTCGCTTTTATCCTCTTTCGCTGTTGCCTTTGCCCGCTTTTCGCTGTTCTGTAAAAAAACAGCCGGTTTTGCGTTGAACGCAGTTCAGCAAAACCGGCGCGCCGGGAGTTTTTTTCGGAAGGGGCGCGGGGAAACCTGTTTTTTGCAAAAAAATGGTTTCCCCGCAAATTCCGGACAAACCTTTAGGCGGCTGTTTAACCCTTAATCAGTAATCAGCACACACAGCCTTATTATTTTCTTGTGCGAAACTCCGCCCATGTGCTATTGTTACATATCGCGCCCCGAGCGGCCAATCCGGCACAGAAGGCGCGGTTTTTCAATAAGGACAGTTTCCCGGCTCCCAGCCCCGAAGCTTCCGACACAAACGGAGACTCTTCAACGCTATGAAGAAACAAATCACGCTCCCCCAGATGATTCTTCTCAACGTCATCAACTTCGGCCTCGTCTGTTTCTGGAGTTTCGACGGCGCGGCCATGCCCCTGCTGCTCACCTCCAAGTTCGGGCTGACCAACACCCAGATCGGCGCCATCATCGGCATCGGCAAACTCATGATCGGCCTTTCCCTGTTCTTCGGAATCTATTCCGACCTCACTCAAGCCAAATGGGGCAAACGCAGGCCCCTCATGCTCATCGGCGGCATCGTCGCCGCCCCACTCATCGCGCTCATCCCCCACATGCCCTCCGTCTGGGTCCTCATCATACTGATGACCTTCATCTATTTCTTCATCCAGTTCGCCGCCGTCCCCTACTTCGCGCTCGTGCCGGAAGTCACCCCCAACGAGAAACTCGGCACCGTCAACGCGTTCTTCAGCGCCTTCGGCGGCATCGGCACTATGGTCGCATACGCCGTCCTTCTCATGGTCGTCTACTCCGTCAACAAACCCCTCGCCTTCTACATACTCGCCGCCGTCCACCTCGCCGGAACCATCATCACCGTCGTTTCAATAAAAGAACTTCCCGCCCCTCCGCCCGAAAAGGGCAACAAGCTGCGCCTCGGCTGGAACTTCACCAAAGACATCATCGCCGAAATGCCCTCCCTTAAAGAGCTTACTTGGTTCCTCGTCATGAACTTCTTCTTCTGGCTGGCCCTCGGCGCTTTCATCTCCTTCTTCACCAAACTCACCGAATACTACATTAACATCCCCGGCACACAAGGCGGCCTCGTGCTCGGCATCGTAGTCGTCATTTCAGTCATCCTCGCCGTGCCCGTCGGCATGCTCGGAGACAAGGTCAGCCGCAAAGCCATCCTTATGATCGGCCTCATCCTTATCGCCGTCGGCCTCACCACCGGATACTTCGTCGTCGGCCCCACCTCATCCGTCTCCGGGCTTAACCTCGGAACGGAAAAAGACGTCCGCGCCGCCGCAGAAAACTACGGCATTGACGTATCGCAGGCGGACTTCTCCATGTTCCTGCCCGAACTCCTCAGCCCCCCGAGCGACATCAATGAGGATAAAATGCTCGACGACAAAAAATCAGACGCCCTCCGCTGGTGCCTAAACGGAGAACTCGAACCCGACAAATGCGAAACGGCCATCGCCGCCGTCATGGGCGACGACAACCCGGCCCTCGCCGCCACCGCCGCCGCCGTCAAAGCCATCCGGCCACGGATCGACGCCGAGACAGGCAAAGTCCTCAAAATAATGCTCCTCGTCATCGGCTTCACCGCCCTCGGCCTCACCATCTGCTTCATCATCACCGCCACCGTCCTGCCCACTCTCATGAACGAAGACAAAATGGGCCTCTACATGGGCCTTTACTCCACCATCACCGGCATCGGAGAACTCATCAGCGGCGTGCTCGCCGGATTCGTCATCGACAGAACACTCGCCGCATCCATCCCCGCTTTCGGATACCGTTGGCTTTTCGTTCAGGGCGCCGTTTTCGTCGTCCTCGCCATAATCGCCCTGTGCAAAGTCACTTACATTCCCAAAGCGACGGACCCGACGGTGACCGACCTTATCAAAGCCGGCAAAAAAACGCTAGGCGTCCGCCGCTCATAGCAGCCCTCGCCGCGAAAAACGGGAAAAACGGGGACTGGCAGCGCGCATCCCAGCGATGCCTGTACCCGCTTTTCGCCCTCAACGCAAATAGTCATGCGCCTGTTTTATTTCTTTATTTCCTATTTTGACAAATATCATAAAAACTCTGGCTCAGCAGCAAAAATAGCGTATAATAAAACGATCAACATTGACTTGACTATAAGCAAACATAAACGGAGCGGCATAGATGAGCTTTTGCCATAATTGCGGCGCTGAACAGGCGCAGGGCGCTAAGTTTTGCCCCAGATGCGGCAGCAGAAACGCCTCGCGCGCGACGTATCAAGCCTCAAATGAATCCCCCCGCAAACCGGCGCCTCAGATATCATCCGGCGGGGAAATCGCGGACTCATCAAGCGTGGCGCGCCAGAACGCCGCTAGGCCCACCGCCGATTCCTCCGTTCCCCAACCTCCTTATATCGTCCCCCCGCAGTTGCCTTTTTCCGAAGTCTTCAAAGAAATGCAGGAAAGACACAAAGGGCCGCTTTTCGCGGTTTTTATCGTCATGGTAGTTTCCATATTATGTTTCATCACCGCCGACTCGAAGAAGCCATTCCTTGAGCGACCGATTCAATATCAGCCGACGCATGACGGAGTTTACCTGTCAACCATGAAATCGCTGTCCCGCTACGACGCGAGCGGATCGCTGCTGTGGAAGGCCGAACGCGCGGGCGAAAGAACTCTGAACGGCATGCTGGATTTCGAATTCGGCGCGAACGGAAACATCTATGCGGCTAACACAGGCCGCAACCGCATTGAGGTGTTCGACGAAGACGGCAATTGGATATCAGGTTTCGGAGAAGACTCGTTAAGCGGCGCGTTCACTCTGAAGACGTTGAGGAACGGAGACGTGCTGGTGGCGGACGCCGGGAAACACAACCTGAAACTTTTCAGCGCGGAAGGGGATTTGATTAAGACCATAGGCAAACGCGGCATGCATGATGGGGAGTTCGATTTTCCGAACGGGGTGGAACAGTTGCCGGACGGCTCCGCGCTGATAGCCGAGACCAACAATTTGCGCGCGCAGACTCTCGACGAACGGGCCGCCAATCCGGCATCGCGCGCTTTTTCTCTGAGAGGATGGGCGGCTTCCCCTCGCGAAATGTCTTCTTCCCTGAGACCGATAAACTGGGAAGTCAAATCGTGGCCGACGCGCATGGTGGCGGATGCGTTTCGCGAAAGGCTGTATGTGGCGTACGCGGACGATTTCGTAACCCCGGACGGCTATGTGGGTGTGTTCGATTTCAATGGCGAATTCATCAGACCCGCGTTCCTGAGTTTGCCCGATGGAAGCCATATCGACGCTCGCAAAATGAAAATGACTCCTGACGGGATGGTTTCTTTCACCGACATCGACGAATGCTTTGCGGGGATATGGAACCCGGACACGGATGAAGTCGTCGCGGCGCCTGAGACCGAAATCAATGATGAAATGACTCGTCTGGCAGGGATAGTGAAAAGCAACAGGAGGCTTGGCGGGATAGGACGCAGCCTGTTCGCGGCATGCCTCATGGCCCTGCTGGCGGTTCTGGCGTACTCGGTGTTTTTATGGGACGATATGAAGACGCGAGGCTATGTTGTCAGCGCGGCAACCCGCTCCTCACGGACACAACCGGCTCCACGAAAACTGGTTCCTTCGCTGTTGATTTCACTATTGTTCCCCGGCGCCGGACAATTCTACACCCGGCATTTCATATTTGGCTTAATTCTCGCGTCGCTCACAGTCCTATTTCTTATTCCCATTTATTGCGATTCCATGAACATATATACACTCGGATGGTTTCCCATCGTGTGGATTCAGATAAAAACCGTCCTGATATGGCTGATTGCATACATGTATATTGTGAGCATAATCCACGTGATAATCGTCGCTGAGAAATAAAGCGAAAAAAACAACCTGCCGGCCCGACTCAAAAAGCTATAAGGGTTATTCCTCATGCCTGTTTTCAAGTTGATAGATTTCAACTAGAGGCCCCTTGTCGCATCCGTTTTGGCAAACCACCGCCTCCACTATATTAACAATATCATGTTTGAGCTTTTCCTCATCATCTTCTGTTAGCTCCTTAGCGACTGCCGCGTCAACCTGTTTATTGATATTTGCCTTGACTGTCTTTATTGCGTCATCAGCAAATGATTCTGGTCTTTCAAAGGAACAAGCGTTAAACATGATATTATCTTCTGCGACATAACGCACACGCATCTGGAAACCATTCTCGTTTGAGCGGACTATATCATCAGAGACGCTTATAAATCTGCGCGTTTCTCCGATGCAAATAAAACCGGAAACCACGACAAGAATGACAACAAAGAAAAAACCAGCGAACATCGCTATGCATATTTTTAAGGAGTTTGTTTTTTCGTCAGGCATAAGTTATTTTCGCTTTATCCTTCTAAAAAACACGGGGACTGGCAGCGCGCATCCCAGCGATGCCTGTACCCGCTTTTCGCCAAAAATACAACACCCTAAATAGGTGACTGTCCCTATTTTCCCCGTCCCTATTTCCCCAAATAGGTGACTGTCCCTATTTCCCCTGGAGGGGTAAATCCATCTTCAAGAATCAAATATCCCACAACGAAAAACGGGGGCTGGCAGCGCACACCCCAGCGATGCCTGTACCCGCTTTTCGCCACCACGAATATTCAACACCATAAATGGGTGACTGTTTCGACAAGAGCAAACTTTTTATTCAGCATGTTAGGTTTGACAATTATTCCATTTTATGAGCATTTTGCTGTTTGATTAATTCTAGATAACGTACTAAAATACTTTCAGTTGTCGATATATAACAAATACTTGATAAATAAATTGTTTAATTTCAATAGTCAGATTAAGATTTGATCAATTATAAATATCACTTCTCAAGGAGGACGTTTCATGCCAAGTGCGGATGATGAACGACACAAAATAATACTAACAGTATTTTTAACGGCAACTATTGCTATAGCAATTACGACTTTTTCTAAAGAATCTGTCGAAGATAAAAAGAGTGATTTTGTATACTTCTCTCCTTATGCATGTCTTTTATATTTTTTCATCGCGGATAGATTCAGGTATTTAATTGGTGACATAAGTGTTAGTTTTGAATTAAAAAAGCATGTTGTTAATAATAGTAGTAATCAGATTAATATGAATTCCGATTCTAATAATGGTTTTATTAACAAGGCAGATTGTTTCATTGAAATGGTTCAATTCATTTTTGACGTTGGTACTTTCATATGCTTTATAATGGCAGGCATATTCATAACTAATTGGATATATTATTTCGTGTTTTATGCGCTAGCATACTCTCTTGCAACTTTCACATTGAACCTCCCCCCGTTGGTTGGACAGAAAAAGGGGGTTTTAAAGGTGGGGATTGAGGGGTGGTTTTAGTCTTTGG
>MWCD01000056.1 GCA_002069885.1 bacterium ADurb.Bin236
CCGCCGATTCGATCGAGATGTATGAGCTTATCCGGATGGTGACGATTCTGGACCCCACATTCGAGTATGCCTATTACTACGGCTCCACCCTGCTGGCTTGGGACGAGGAACTGGAGTTGGCTTTCCTGCTTTCGGAAGCCGGACTGCGCAACAACCCCAAGTCGGCCATGATAGCTTCCAACCTGTCATTCATGAGCTACTATTTCCGTGGCGACTGGGAGATGGGAGGCATGTACGCGGAAATATCCCATCGGAACTCCGGAAAGTATTCATCGTCCGCCGACGAGGTGGCCGACCTGTACGCAGCCGGGCGCAACTATGAGATGGCCATAGGTTTTCTGGCGGACTCTATCGAAAAAGCGAAAGACGATGCGACGCGCGTCCAGCTTCAAAACCAAGCCGGGATGATTATGGTGGAGATGCACATAGATCAAATAGACAAAGCCGCCGGATTTTTTAAGAGCGTCAAAGGCAGAATACCGAGAGACGTAGAAGAGCTTGTGGCGGCGCGGCTGCTTTCGGAGGTTCCTCAGGAGCCTTTCGGCGGCGTTTACGTGATAACCGAGGAGGGAGCGACCAACAAGCCCGAAGTGCGGAACAAGCACTACAAGAGAATGAGAGAGTATCAAGCCGAGACTCCGAAAGGCGGCAGAAAACGAATATGAACGCGCTCGAAATCTCAAATTTGAAAAAAATCTATAAAACCGGTTTTTTGCGCAAGGAAACAGTCGCCGCCGTCGACGACCTTTCTTTCAATGTGCGGAAAGGCGAAATCTACGGTTTTCTCGGCCCGAACGGCTCCGGAAAAACCACGACTCTTATGAGCGTGATGGGGTTCATAACCCCGACATCGGGCAAGATTCTTGTTCTGGGAGACAGCCCCGGCTCGTCGAAAAGCCGCGAGCGCATCGGGTTCCTTCCTGACAACCCGGTCCTCTATCCGTATCTTTCGGGATACAACGCTCTTTATGTCGTAGGCCGGATGTTCCTGCTGTCTCACTCGGAGATAAACAAAAGAATCAGGGCGTTGGCGGACGAACTCGGCATGGACAGGGAACTTCGCCTTCCGGTCGCCAAGCATTCCAGAGGAATGAGACAGAGGATAGGGTTCGCTCAGGCGCTGATTAACGACCCGGAACTGCTGATTATGGACGAGCCGATGAACGGATTGGACCCGATGGGCCGCAAGATGTTCAGGGACGTTATCATGAAACGCCGCGAGAAAGGCAAAACTGTCTTCTTCAGTTCCCACATCCTGTCGGACATCGAGATGATCTGCGACAAGATATGCGTGATCCGCGACGGCGGAATAATCTACGAGAACACAATGAAAGGCATATCCGAAAGCAGACCCGGAGAAACGCTGGAAGACATATTCATGTCCATGATGGGGAGCGTAAAATGATAAGAAGAGCATTCTGGGTTTCGGCGGCCACAATCGCCGAGTTGCTGAAAGACCGAACGATAGCGGGCGTCTTTTTCGTCGGCGTGGCGATGATTTTCGGCGGCTACGTCGTGGCGGAAATGGCTGTGGTCGAACGGATGAAGATGTTTGTCGACACCGGGGTCGGCGCGGTGTTCGTAGCCGGCGTTTTCATCACTCTGATGGCAGGCTCGAACCTGCTAGGCAGGGAAATCCGCGACAAGGAGATATTGTGCACGCTCTCCAAACCGCTCCCGCGACCGGTGTGGGTGGTGGGAAAAACCTTAGGCCTTCTCGTAGCCGTGGCCATCCTGATTTTCTCTTTGGCTACTGTCCTGCTGATATATCTTAAGTTCCAGACAAATGTGTGGAAGCCGGAAATCTTCCTCGCCTGCTTCTTCATCTATCTTGAGATGGTGATTCTGTGCAATTACATCGTGCTGTTCTCCTGCGTTACGACTCAGTATCTTTCGGTTTTTTCCGGGATACTGATTCTGCTGGCGGGAGGGATGGCGGACGACTTGAAAATATATTGGGACAGCGCGTCGCCGCTTGCGCAGGGGCTGGCCCGCCTGTTGTATTACGCGTTGCCCAATCTCGGCGCGTATTCTCCCGGCCCGGTTCTTTCAGGCTCGGTTTCGGTTCCCGCCAACCTATTGTTCGCGATGGTTTTTTCAGCGGCGATGTACGTGGTTGTCGCCGTCACGCTTTCCGCTCTGGTCATAAGAAAGAAGGAGCTTGCTTGAATGGAGCTTTCTGAGGGCAAGCGCTTTTCCGCCGTCCGGTTCGCGGGAAAAATCGCGCTATTCGCGTATGGATACTTTCTGCTTTTTCTGGCATCGGCCAAATCCACAGGACACCACTTGCGCGAGGAATATGAGCCTGCGGTTCTTATCGCGGCTGCTCTGCTGATAATTGTCTCAATCATTATTCCTTCATCAAGGAAAACAACTGACAAGCAGGAGCGTTCCAAACCGAAGTTCATCAGATTTTCAGACGCGGCGGCATTATTCGCGATGGCCGTGTTGCTGTTTCCGGTCTTCAAAGGCATTACAGACACGCATTCAGCCGCCGAAACACTCTCTTTTTTATTCGAGGAAGATCACGGCCACGAACTGAATCTTTTCGGCCCGGTAGACTTTCAAGCGCTGAAAAAACCGCATCCGACCGATATCTCTATAGAGAAGGACGACAACAACGACTCTGACGCCGAGCTGTCTTACGCCCCGTTGAACATCGCCGAGCTTCACATGCTTCTCAGCGCCGGGGGCGACGCGTTCGACGGAGACCGCGTTGCTCTATGGGGATGGGTCGCGCAAAAAGCGCCTGACCATGAGCGTCTCACTCTCTCAAGAAACGTCGTCTCATGCTGCAAATCTCATTCTTTTCCTGTGACAATTGATATTTCGGGCAAGCAGACGAAAACGTTTTCCAAAGGCGATTGGATAATGGCGATGGGACGAATCAGAAAGAAAAATCCTGAAGCTCCTCCTATTAATAACACGGAAAGCCCCGAGTCTGATTATTACATTGAAGCCGACCTGATTGAACACGCGAAAGAACCGAACGATCCTTATATCAATAAACGCGCTTCGCATAAACCGTTTCAATACTGATGCTTTGGCTGTTTATTCGCTCCCGACTGCAGCGTCTTTCATTGTTTTGAAAACATGCGTGTTGTCAATCAGCCTTGTCCCCGGATACCAAGAGCCTTCGTATTTGTGAAACTCTTCGACTCCGGCTCCTTTCGCGTAGACGCTAACAAGCTCGTTGGTATGCCCGCTCGTTGAATAAAAAACCTCATCTCCGGGATACTCGCAGAGCGCGGCGACGCATTTCTGTTCGGGCAGGTCGCCGGGAGCGAGCTTTTTTTCGGGATTAAGCCGCATTAGACTGTTGGCGTGGTCGGCGGTGACGATGAGCAAGGTGTTTTCCCAGTCGAGATCGTTGTCCGGCCTGTCGATAAAATCTACCGCCGCGCGGACCGCCTCGTTCAGGTCCCACATCGCGCCGATCATCCAACTGAAATTGTTCGCGTGATTCGCCCAGTCGATGTCTCCCTGCTCCGCCAAGAGAAAGAACCCGTTTTCATTCGACGAGAGGATTTCGAGAGCGGACAAGACGACGTCGCGCAGAAGCGGGTTTTCATCCGTCGCGCGGTCAATCGCGGGCGCGCCCGGCTCGTCTCTGGGAATGGGATGCTCGAAACTTCCGTCAGCCCCTCCGAAAAGACCGAAGAGTTTTTTTCTTTCCGTCGCCGCTTTCGTCGCCGCCGCTGAAAGCAGTCCCGCCCCGTCTTCCCCCGCGCGCCTTTCGACGAAAATGTATTCGCCGGATGAAACGGAGCTTTCGTACAATCCTTTTGAGATGTATCCCTTTGTGGTTTCCCATTTCGGATTGTTGTGCGAGGGATGGCCTCCGCCGATTACGACGTCCGGGCGGGTTGCTGTCAGAATCTCGTCGGCTATGCCAAACCCGGCATAGTTCTTAAACCCCGTGTAAAAATTGTTCCTTCCCTTGTTGTGGCTGGAGAAAGTCGCCGGAGTGGCGTGTGAAAACGGAACTGTCGATACGACGCCTATCGAGGCTCCGTTTGTTTCTCTCATGATTTCCGAAATCGATTTCAACTTCCCGTTTTCCGAGCCTTCGAAGTCCCAAGCGATTCTAGTGTGCTCCGTTTTCGTTCCGGTGGAAATGGCCGTGCCCGCCGAAGCGGAGTCAGTGGCCGGGCCTTTCCTTAAAAGCGGCGGCGTCTTCTTTGAATAATCGGGAAACAAGTATTTCAATCTTTCCATTGTGTCCTCAGACATCGGGGACGGCTCGGTTCCCGCCTTTTCAGGATTGTAACCATATATAGGATTGAAATTATCAGGGTCGAAAGTGGGTTTTCCCTGCATTATCGAGTAAAGGTTATATGTGGAAGTGTCCCAAGTCGTCACATAATTCTTGTAAGGGAACCCGTGCCAGACAAGGGAGTAATCCGCTCCGAACAGGTAGTTGCTCGCGGCTATCTCGTGCTGGAGATGCATCCCGTCGCCTATGAAAAGGATGATGTTTTTCGCCGGAGCGGCCCACGCCGCCGCCGCAAACCACAATAATGCCGCTGTCAGCGCGGCGCTTATTCTTGCCGTTCGTTTCATCAATATAATCCTCCTCGTTCGCCGTTCACTATATCATTATATAAAGCCCGTGTTAATTACATATAAAGTTAATGTTGCCGCCGGATTAATTTTTTAGATTGGTAGAAACTGCGCGAAAAAATGACGCGCGGCGAGAAAGCCGTTTGTCCTTCGATGGCCCGGCGGCTCACAACATTTCCATGAAACCTTGAAGCCGGGTCAGAATCTGGCCTTCGAAATAGTTCCTCGGATCGACGCAGTCCACATCCAGATTTATCATCGGGACGCCCTCCGCGCGGAGGGAATCTTTCATGGCCTGCCTCGCGCCGCAGTTCTGCCTGCATCCCCAGTGGGACGGATTTATCGCTCCGTCGACGGAATACTCTCTCGCCAGCTTGTCGAGTATGGCCAACCGATGTTCTAGCGGGCCGTTAAGCGGATGCGTTATCTGGCGTATAGCCAATCCTTCCAGCGGATTGTCTTCGTCGAGGTCGTCCCAATAGATGTGGTTCAATTCGTCGACGACGATTTTTGCGCCGTATTTTTCTTCGAGCCAAGTCACGATGTTGTTCTTGAACTGAATGCGGTTCTGCACCCACAAGAGCCTGTGTTTTTCCGGTGGAACGGCTCCGGAATCGAGAATGGCTCGCGTCTCAGACAGAAACGTTTCCGCCACATCGACGCCCTCTTCCCCGCCCATGAGCAGCGCGAAAACAATCTGGAAATTCCTGAGGGTGTCGCTTGTGATGGGCGCGGGCCGCAGCTTGCAAAGCTCGTAAAGCTCTTTGACAATGGCGGACGCTTTGTTGGACAGCCTTGCGGATTCCTTCATGCGTTCCGGGTCGTATTTCTTGCCCGTGAGCCTTTCAATGTATCGGGTCATCTCGCCGTACTGTCCGACGAGCCAATCTACTTTGTCCTTAGTGACCGGAGGATACGGGATATCGAGCGTGAAAGGCTCCACGCCCGTCATGCGCGCCACATTTAATATTGTTTTCATTCCGCCGTCGCAGGGAGTCGTCGCGCCGATGAGCAGTTGCGGTTTGCCCAGCAACTCTTTTCTCGCGGCCCCTATCATGGCGCGGTGATACGCGCATCCGTCTCCGGTGTACCCGAACCCTTCGGCGTCCGCGAGGAACGACGCGCTGCTTCCCGTACCCGCGAGCATGGCTCCAACGAACTCGATGAAAACCGCGCCGACATCCATCGCCCGAAAAATCTCGAACGGGACGAACACGCCCGTCCACGCGTGCGCGTAGTTGTCGTCGAAAAGCTTCTGCCCTATCCTGCCGGTTTCGTACGCTAGCAACCTGCGCGCCGTCTTCTGTTCGGCCACCTTTTTCCCTAGCGAGCCGACCAGTCCGTCGAAATATGCTTTAAGGTTTGTGTCCATAAGTCTCCGGGGCCGTAAAGCGCCTGAGCGCGGCTGCCCTGTTAAATCGTCTCAAGAAACGCCTGCGCCCTCGTGGCAAGCTGCCCGGAGCCTGAAGTGTAATCGCCTTCGATAATCAGCGTCCTGACGCCGGCGCTCCGCAGGGCGTCCCTGATGAACGGCATGTCGTACAAATGCGCGTCGCAAAACTTCAGAATGTGGAACACCACGCCGTCCGGTTTCGTTGCCTCGATCTTTCGGACAAGACGGGAAGCGTAGTCGTCCGCGTCTACCATTCTGGGGCAAGGAGATTTGCGAAGGTAAGCGCGAGCGAGGGCTTCCAGCGGAGGAATGTCAGGGTCGGGCGGCGCAGTCGAGCTGAAACGGCTGCCCGCGCAAAGCGCGTCGGAAACAACCGTCGCGCCGTATGACTCGAACATGCGAGCCAGTTCCGGGTCGTCCGTCATATTGCCGGCGAGCAGCAGCCGAGGCCCTTTCGGGGCGCCGCCCGCCGCCGCGCGCGCTTTTGCCGCCGCCACCTCTTTCTGCGCCATTTCCAGCGCCTCTGCGGGCGGCGTCTTCTGGGCCTCCAGATAGATTTCCATCGCCCGCGACCCCGGCATGTCTATCTCTCCGGACTCCCGCGCCTCGTCCATTCCGGCGAGGGCCTTTCTCAATTTTGCGTAAGAGCGAATCGATTCGCGAAGCTTGTCGTCCGTGATTTGAGTCGCGAAGGTTGCCTCCGCCCAAGCCTTAAACTCGGCGAGTCTGGCGGCGAAAGCGAGCGCCCCGGCGTCGTCTCCGCGCCTCGGAACCGCCAGAAGGAAGGCCGGGACATCAGGGACGACGGAGCGCCAGATGTCGTAGAAACGCCTCTGCGCGTCGCAGCCGTTCGTGAAGACAGCCCCCTTGAGAAAATTGAGTTTGCCTCCCGCCGCCGACTCCAGACAAGCCTTCACATACGGGCAGATGTTGGTGTGCATCAGCGAATCGGCAACCCCTGAGGAGGCCCGTTCGCCGGTTATCCTTACGGGGGTCATCCCGGCGGCGTCGAGTATCTCAATCGGCGTGTATCCGCAGAACCATCCCGCCGACGGGCTGTTGGCGTCTGCCGCGTTTTCGTTTTTTTCAGTCGGCATCGTCCGCGCTCCTAAAAGCCCGTTCCAGAATCAACCGGGCATCGAGAATTTCAGCGTCGCCATGAAATGCTGCGGGTCCTTCTCGTCGAGAGCGGCCACGACTTCCTCTCGTATCCGCTTCTTCATCTCGGCGTAGGTTTTCGTTTTCTTCTTGGCAAGAGCCGCCGCGAACTCGACGGACTTCGGTATCAGTTGG
Organism: bacterium ADurb.Bin236; assembly: GCA_002069885.1. Classification (GTDB taxonomy): domain Bacteria; phylum UBP15; class UBA6099; order UBA6099; family UBA6099; genus UBA6099. The sequence goes on from MWCD01000056.1 coordinate 7,250, forward strand.
TCTTCGGGATACACCGCCTCGACGAATCCCATGTTCAAGGCTTCCGGGCCGGTGTAGCGCCCGCCGGTGTAGTAAAGCCTGTGGAACGAAGCCGGAGGCATGACCGCTCGGCATATCTCTATCATCCCCGGCAAAAACGGTATATTAATGTCGATCTCCGGCGCGCAAATCCATCCCCTGTCCTCTCTCATGAAGCGGAAATCCATGTGAGCGGCGAGGAACAGCCCGGCGGCGAAAGTGTGGCCGTTCAGAGCCGCCACCGTAGGCTTCGGATACAGCGTCACCCGTTTGAACATCCCGTTCACCTGTTTCAGATAATCCACTATCTTGTCCGGCGACGCGATGTTCATCATTATGTGCTCAAGGTCCAGCCCGTTCGAGAAAAACTTGGGGTCTCCTCCTGTGAACACCACCGCCCCCGCCCTGTCGTCCTTCTCGATGATATCCAGACATTCCATCATCTCCCCTATCATCGCGGGGTTGAACCTGTTTTCCTTTTTGTAATTCATCGTCACAACATAAACCCGTTCCTGTTCCTTCAGTTCCATCGTCAAGAAATCCATAATATCCTCCTCGCCATTAAAAAAACGGCAACGTTTCAATAGTCCGCAATGATATAAAAGGTGAGAGTTTATGTCAAATAAACCCGAATCCGCTTCATCTGAAATATGTCACCCTGACATTGCGAACAAAATCCAAACCTACAGAGGCGTGGCGTCAGGATACAGCGACGGGACTGTCGGCGGGCAGACGCTTGATTGGCACATCGAACCTCCTGACGCCGGTTCCATACTCGAACATAATTTGGTCAGCAACTATTCGGATAGGATAAAGGTACAATGGAACGCTGACATAAACCGCAACGCTAAGGTTTGCGCCCGCGAGAACAAATCCGACAAAGAGTGTCTAAAATGCATGGATGTCATTTTCAGTTGCCCATCCGGCGAAATCCGCGTCTGCTCCGACCCCACTCTTTCCGACGACCAATGCCCCGCCTTCGTTTGCGTTCCTCAGATTACTGATGTTAAAATACTCTCAGATGGCAAACCCTTAAAGGAAGGCGAGATATTTTCAAATATGCCGCTCGCGTTTGAGGCTGTCACAAAACCAAGCAACATCGGGTACGACTCCATTGTTTTCAACGTGTATCGAAAAAAGACAATCGTGGTCGCGGCGGCGTCTTCTGAACCCGGCGTCGAGCAGACAAAAACCGCCTCATCTTCAACCAGTTCGGATGACAACGCGGCTGCTCCGGCGGCCAGCGGTCTGGTAGCGCTTGCTTCCTCTTTTCCGGACGACGAATACGAGCCTAATCCTGCTTTCTTCTGCTCCACCATTCCCGGACAGAAACAATGCGGAACCGTCGTCTTAAATGAAGGTCAATACAAGGTTGAAGCCAAATTTATTAATCATCAGTCCGCACCAAGCCACAACAAGGTTTTTTACGTCAGTTATGGAACCATTCAAATCGATCTGAGAGGAGCCGCGATTTATATTCACTCTTCCGACTCCTCGTTCACCGGCTACCCCATAAAGAATTCTCATCTTTCCGTTGAAGGCATAGACGTCAGAGTAATAGTTGTGGCAAAAGAAAAGAGCGAAAAGAAATACAGCGCCTACACCGTCGGAACGATCGACGTTGACGACTACTCCAGATGGTTCGCCCCCGGTTCAGAAGGTTCGCTTGCAGGCGATTTCAGCAAAGTGATCAAAGCAAACTCAAAAACCGCGCCCACGCTTGAACAGCATCTGAATGATAAAAAGCTTAAAAAAGACGACTTGTTCTATAATTTATCCGAGAAAAGAATCAAACAATGGCCCGACGACTGGCCGGAACCACAGTTCTTTTGGGAGAAGATGGAACATGAAGCAAGCGCGCCCAAAACCGACTCTTCGAGAATATACAGTTATACAATAACTCAAAATACGCCCTTTTCTTATTGGGGCGGCGATGACATAAAATTGACCGATTTCGGAGTCCTTAGATATAGAGCAACTGTCAATATCACTGGAAGCAATAAATCAGTACAAACCAAGGATATGGAATTTGCTTTGCGTCTAAGTGTCGGGTCATCTGAATTCGGGGCTGATCCCAATAACAAAGAGTTCCTCCGTTGGGTGTCTGGATTCGTGAATGTTCCATACGAGTGGGGCGGCCACTGGTACGGAGGAAAAGACAGTTCGGGCAAATATGTATCCGCTCGTTTTGAATGCAAAGACAACAAAGGCAATGTGATGAAGGATAAAGATGGGAATATTGTATATTGTGGCAAATATGAAGGTTATGGAACCGACTGTTCGGGATTGGTGAGCGCGGCGGCATATCTTGCCGGATATAGCTGGGCGACACAAAAGTACGGCACATCCGGTCTAAATGGAGTTTCCCGCGAGATTGACAAGAATGATCTTCAACCCGGCGATATTCTCAACAAAGCCGGATCGCATGTTGTGGTGGTTGTCAAAGTTACACGTGAAAACAACACTGTATCCACCTTTGATATAATTCATGCATCTGGTGGTGGTAATAAGGTTCTTCGTCAAGAGAACATAAGCATTGATGATGATGATTATGATAATTTTAAGGCAAGAAGACTGTGTCTTAATAGTAGTGATTGTGAATAATATGATATGGAGAATTATCATGAGAATACTATTTATGGCTATTGCGGCAATAATAGTCGCACAATGTCTGTGCGATACAAAAGCTTTTTGCGGAGTTCCTCCGGAGCGCCATGTGATGTTTTCCATTAATTATGGAAAAGCCTATGAAGAAGAAGCCGATAATGAGATATACGCTCTTATTCCTAAAGAACCGAAACAGGAAGGCATATCGTCATATGGCCCCGGGGATTTCTGGGTGGATGAACTTGAGAATGTTTATTTTTCCACAGCCGACAAAATTAAGAAGTTTGACAAGGAAGGTCATTTAATATTTACGACACGAAATTTTGGAAAGATCAGCGGCAATTATTCTCAGAATCAGAATATGATATTTGTAACATGTGGGGCAATTTACGCAGACTTTTTATATTGGATAGTACAAATGGATATCGACACGGGGGAAATTGTAACATCGGAAAAAACAGGATATAACGAGAGAAGTAAATATAACGACACACATCTCGGCAGAGTTGTTTCATCATCCATTCCGGATTTTCAGTATAATAATGATATGATGAAACGGCCGCCGTTCGTCGATAAATACGGATACAGGTATGAATATGAGAGAGTATATACTGGAGGCAAAGAACTTGTAATTAAGAAATATCATCATGTAAAGGATTATGACAAAACCGAATACAGAATTGATTTAGAAAAGCATTTAGCGACAATCCATGAAAGATACTATCCGAATCAAATACCGAATATATTTATAGATGGAGAGGGTCGGTTCTATATGTGGGCCGAGTTGGATATCGAAGAACCGAAACGCTTGGATGAGTACGGACATTTGGAATATAAATCAGACTTAATTGTTCAGCATTTTGACGGAGCCGGAAATGTCGTTGATGAATTGATATTTTTAGGATCTGGTCCATTTGATCTTGGAAATTTAAGAACTCCAATCAGGTTTGCGCCAAACGGTGATTTTTACACGATATATTTTCATTTGGATAAGCTCGACGTGGTCAAATACACATGGGAACACAACAAAAACAAGGAAGATAATGTCAGCAAATAAAGCAACCGACTGTTCGGGATTGGTGAGCGCGGCGGCATATCTTGCCGGATATAGCGCCAAACGGAAATAGGATTTGTTGAACTTCGCGCTGAGGCTTCCACAAACGGATTCACAACCGTCGTCCTCTCAAACGTCCTCATCCTCGACACAGGACAAATTCCGCCCGCAAAACCCACCATTACACGTCCTAGAAACAACCAGACTGTGGGCGACAAAACAGTCGATATAAGAGGCAAATCCGATCCCGGAAAGATAGTGACCATTTACATCGGCGCGCCCGGCGCGGGTTATCTTTTGCCGATGAAGCGGATTTCGAGGACGGCGCGCATGTCGGGAGAGAATTCGCGGGAGGCGGCCAGTTCTTTTTCCTCGCGGGCTGAGTATTCGGCGGCTTGGACAGGCTCGAACTTCTTCATGATTTCCAGCCGCAACCGCCTCAGGGTGTCGAAAGAGCCTTTTACGATTATCCTCGATTCGGTTCTCTGCCACTGATTCTGCTCGCCGGGTTTGCGGGAGAGGGCGGAGGAGACGATTTTTTCGCATTCGACCGCAGCGGCGACGGGGTTGTCGGCGGTGTAGGCGTCCGAAGCTCTAGCGGCCTTGTGGTCGAAATGAGGCTGAGACTCCTCGCCCGCCGGAGGCGCGAACCTGTAAACGACTTTGCCGCCGTCCGGCATCTCAATTTCATAAAGACTAGACGCCGGGTCCGACGCCAAAGCTGAAAAGGAGTCCAAAGTTGAGCGGGGGGAAAGTTCGCCGCGCAACTGCTTGGCGGCGACAAGGGTGAACGGCTCGGAAGAAAAAGCTGACGCGGGCGAGGCGGGCCGGGAGGTTGGGCGGGGGTCGGACATTCGAGGCGCAGGCGCTCTGCCGGAGGACGAAACTTCAGGAGACGGGACTGTTCCTTCCGAGACGCGGCGGCGAATGGCTTCAGGTTGAGGGGGGGGTTGAACGGCGCGCGATGCGGTTTGCCTTTCGGCGATAGCGTCTGCGGCCATGCGAGCGCCCTCGGACGGCCCTAGAACGACCGCCCCCGCCCCTGCCCCTGCCCTTGCGGGCGCCGCAAGGAGAACGATTTCCTCGACCGGCGCGGCTGGCGGCGCGGACGCGTCCGCAGGCGCTGTGGAGGCCGGAGCGCTCTCTGTCACATTGCTGTCGGCGAGTATAGTCCTGCCGGGGATTGCGGCAGGCGCGGAATCTTCGCGAGCGAATCCGAGTTCCGGCGGAGTTTGAACTTCAGGCGCGGGCGCGGAAAATCTCGGCTCGGGAGCTTCGCTTAATACTGATATTGATTTATCCGACGTCGCGATGTCTCCCGATGGAGAGACAACGAAAGAGCGAATTAGGAAGCCCGAAGCGAGAAGCAACACGAAGGAAGCCGCGAGAGAGACCCACGCGGGAGGCGAGAAAACGAACCGTTTCCGGCTCGGAGTCCGGACAGACATCGCGGGGACGGGCTGAGCTGCGAGTTTTCTTTTCACAGATTCGGCAAACCCGTCTGGCGCGCGCTCTGAGCCGTGTTCGCGGACAAGCCTGACCGATTCGGCGCGCGCTCTCTCCGCCGCCCGGCAGCTTGCGCATTTCGACAGATGCTCGGCAACCTCCACCGATTCGGCGGGGGACAACTCTCCGTCGATAAGCGCGTCCATTATCGCGGCTATTCTCTCACAATTCATCGTTCATCACACTCCGGTCCGGTCACGCCCGCAGCCTCAAGTTTTTCGCGCAACGCCGCGCGGGCGCGGGCGATTCTGGATTTGACTGTGCCGAGCCTGCATTTCAGTATCCCGGCTATCTGTTCGTAAGAAAACTCGTTGATGTCTTTGAGCACGATTATCTGCCTGTGCTGTTCCGGCAGAGATTCTATTGCCCGGACGATGGAGGCGCGCAGGTCTCCGCGCTCCGCCAGAGCGTGAGGGGCGAAAGAAGAGTCCGGGGCGCGGTCCAGCGGGTCGGGCGAAAAATCGTTCTCTCCCGACGGAGCCGGAGATTCCCGCCGCCTGTCCCTCAGGCCATGATACGCCGCCGCGTTCCGGCAGGTGCTAGTCACCACAGTGTAAAACCAAGTGCTGAACTTCGAGTCGCCCTTGAACCCGCCGAGATAGCGGAAGGCCCTGAGAAAGCAGTCCTGAGCCGTTTCGGCGGCGGTCTCCGGGTCGCGAAGCATCCGCCGGGCGTAAGAGTACACTCTGTCCTGATAGCGAAGAACCAGAGCGTCGAAAGCCTCGGTGTCGCCCGTTTGCGCGCGCGCGACAATATCCTCGTCCGTCATGACGGCGTAATTTTCCTTCGGCGCAGGTCTGGCTTCCATCGCTAGCCTTGACATGTGTTCCCGCCTCATCTGATTTGACAGAGGCGGTAGGTCTGTTGTTCCACGTATTATATATTTTTCTTAGGAAACCGACATGGTTAAGGCCGAATCCTTCATTAGGATTCGGGAGCGATTGTTCAGAGCGGATGAAATGCGAGGCGAAAGCGCGTTTTTGCAGTAGGGGCGGGGCTTGCCACCGCCCGATAACAGAGACAGGGCGGGGGCAAGACTTGCTTTGTGCGTGAGTTCGCCGCTATGAAAATCGCCCCGATTCGTCGGCTCTATCGACGAATCCGGGTTAAGGACGGGCGGCGGCGCGCTTGCGGGCTACAGTCCCGGCACGCGCCAGCCTGACGCTGTTCAGGACGACGATTATCGATGCCCCTGTGTCAGCGAAGACCGCCATCCAGAGAGTGGCGGACCCGAACGCAGCCGCTGCCAGAAACGCCGCCTTCAGCGCTATGGCAAACGCTATGTTCTGCTTGATGACCGAAATAGTTGCCGCGCCCAGCCGCATCAGGAACGGGATGCGCGCGATGTCGTCGGACACGAGGGCGACGTCCGCCGTTTCGATAGCCGCGTCCGAGCCTGCCGCGCCCATAGCTATGCCGACCGCAGCCTCCGCGAGCGCCGGAGCGTCGTTCACTCCATCCCCAACCATCGCCACAACGCCGTATTTTTCTCTCAGCCGCCTGACAGCTTCCAGTTTTTCATCCGGCAGCAGGCGGGCCTCGACGCTGTCGACGCCGACCGCGTCCGCAACGCGGCGCGCCGCCGAAAGGTTGTCGCCGGTGAGCATAACAATCTCGCGCGCGCCCGCCCGCCTTATCTGCCGCAACGCGGCTGCGGCTTCCGCGCGCGGCTCGTCCTCTATCGCGATTAAACCTATGGCCTCCGAAGCGGACGCCACCGCGATGACCGTCGCGCCGCCGGATTCCAAATCTTCAATCGCGCGTTCAAGCGCGGCGAGTGGAACGCCGTTTTCAGACATGAAAGCGAGGTTTCCCGCGAAGAAGCGCTCTCCGTCAATCATGCCTGAAACGCCCCGGCCTCTGACGGCTTTGAAGTCGCTGGCTTCGCGCGGCGCAAGGCCGGAGTCGCGCGCTTTTTCCAAGATGGCCGACGCGATATGATGCTCTGAGCGGCTGTTGAGAGCGGCAGCGGCTAGAAGGGCCTCGGATTCTGAATGACCCCCCACGGGCGCGATTGCGGACACGCGCAGACGGCCGCGAGTGAGCGTGCCGGTTTTGTCGAAAGCGAACGCGCGGGCGCGGCTGATTGCCTCCAGATGCGCGCCGCCCCTGACAAGGACGCCGCCGCGCGCCGCCGCCCCCAGCGCCGCCACTATCGCCACCGGCGTCGATATCACTAACGCGCAAGGACACGCTATCACCAGCATCACCAACGCCCGGTAAAACCATTTCTCAAACGGCTCTCCGAAAAACACGACCGGAGCCACCGCCACAACCGCCGCCGCCACCACCGCTGCGGGCGTGTAAACCCTCGCGAACCTGTCTATCAGCGCCTGCGCGGGCGCTTTCCTCTGTCTCGCCTCTTCGACCATCTTTCTGATACGCGCTATCATCGTTTCCCCGGACGCCTTGGTCGCTTCTATCTCCACCGCGCCGTCCACGTTGATTGTCCCCGCAAACACCATGTCGCCCGGCAACTTCGCCACGGGCATGGACTCTCCCGTCACCGCCGACTGATCGACAGTCGTGCCGCCCGCCGCCACCACGCCGTCAACCGGAATCCTGTCTCCGGGCCTGACAACCGCGACGTCGCCGGGCCTTATCTGCGACACAGGCGTTTCGCGCTCGCCGCCGGGTGTCTTGATGAGCGCGGTCTCAGGCGTCAACTCAAGCATTGCCTCGACGGACTTGTTAGCTTTCGACACAGTGTATTCCTCGATCATCTCGGCAATTGAAAACAGGAGGACGACCATCGCGCCCTCTTCCCAAGCCCCGATAAGGACGGCTCCCGTAATCGAGATGCTCATCAGCGCGTTCATGTCCAACGAGCGCGCGCGAATGGACTTGGCCCCTCCGATAAACACAGGCGCGCCGGCCACAATCAACGTCGCTGCGTATATTGACACGCTCACGAGCCTCGGCGCGGATGTAAAGTTCTCCACCGCCGCGCCCGCAGCGAACAACACTCCCGCAGCGGCAGTCCTGAGAGCGTTCCTGTTTCGCGCCCATGATACCGGACGCGTTCCGCCCTCGCCCGACCCGCCGGACATAGCCGCCGCGCACGCCGGACAGTCCGCCCCGGCCTTCCGTTTTCCATCATTCGCGACATTATCCGCAATCGACATCGCCCGCGCTCCGATGTGTCATATTTGAACAACTATTCATATTTTCATCAAAATAATATCAGCGCTCTTTCGCGTGTTCCATCCCCTGCATGAGAAGTACCTCGATGTGCCTGTCGTCGAGCGAATAAAAAGCCGAGCGGCCTTCCTTCCTGTGTTTCACAAGCCGCATGTTGCGCAATATCCTCAACTGATGGCTCACCACCGAATCGCTCATCCCGATTATTTCCGCTATGTCGCAAACGCAAAGCTCGTACGCCGACAACGCGTACAGAATCTTCGCGCGCGTCGGGTCGCCGAGAGCTTTGTAGAACTCGGCCAGCCTCGCGAACAGGGCGTCGTCGCCGAGCATCTTCTTCACCTTGGCGACGGTTCCGCGATGGACGCGGAACTCTTCGCAGACGGTAGAATCCTTTTTCATTCCGCCTCCCGCATATATGAATACTTGTTCAATTATAAAGGGTTTTACCCAGCCGTCAAGCGGGGTTGTTTTCGATGAGCCGGAGCAGGCTGAGCCATTCTTCGTCCACCCGTTTCTGGATGGCTTCTATCTGCTCGGAGTCGAGATGTCTGAACCTTCCCTGCGGGCGGATGTAGTCGGCCACAGGCGCGGGCGGCGCGGGGTCGAGAGAAAGCCTTCTCTTCGCGCCATCGAAGATTTCATACAGCGGGAACGCCCGGCTTTCCACAGCCGCGCGCGCAAGCTCTATCGTCAGGTCCGGCGACGAGCGCCACCCCGTCGGGCACGGACAGAATATGTGCAGGAACCTCGTTCCCCGCGTGTCCCTCGCCCGCTCGACCTTCGCCATCAGGTCTTCCGGCATAGATATCGAGGCGGTGGCGGCGTATGGAATCCTGTGCGCCGCCATTATCTCCATGATATTTTTCTTTTCCTGCCCTTTGAAGTGAGTCGCCGGCGTGGTGGTCGTCCATGCTCCCCACGGGGTGGCCGAACTGCGCTGCACTCCGGTGTTCATGTACGCCTCATTGTCGTAGCAGACGTAAATAATGTCGTCGTTGCGCTCCGCCGCGCCTGACAGCGCTTGAAGCCCGATGTCGAACGTGCCCCCGTCTCCCGCCCATGCGAGCACGTTGGTGGAATTGTCGCCTTTGACTTCGAGCGCGGCGCGCACCCCCGACGCCACGCACGCCGCCGTCTCGAACGCGGTGTGGAACACCGGGACTTCAAGGCAGCATTCAGGATGCCGGTTCGTTATCACCGACCAGCAGCAGGCGGGCAGAACGATAATCGTTTTCGGCCCCAGAACATTCAGTACGTACCGCATGGCCAGCGCCGCGCCGCAACCCGGACACGCCACATGCCCTTTGCTCACCAATTCGTTTTCCATCCGCGCGCGCTTCATGGGATCGCCTCCCACAGCGTCGGAGAATCAGGTTTGCCCATCTCAAGGGCGCGCCGCGCTATCTTCTCGACCACCTCAGGCGTGAAATCTCCGCCGCCGTAACCGCCTGTGAACCCGAACACGGCCGGCCTGCGCTCCCTGTCATACAGAGCCGCCTTCAGTTCCTGCGCGAAAATTCCTCCGGCTCCCACCGAGAGGTTGCGGTCGATTACGGCCACTTTCGGAGCATCGCCTATCGCTTCCGCAATTTCGTCCGCCGGGAACGGCCTGAACAGCCTGACTCTCAGCGCCCCGACCGCCGCGCCGGATTCCCTCAGCGCGTCCACCGCTATCTTCGCCGTTCCGCCGAGCGCGCCGGACGTCAGCAGTATCAGCTCCGCGTCCTCGCACCTGTACGGCTCCGCTATCCCGTATTTTCTTCCGAATACCTCGCCGAACTCGTCGTCCGCCCGCCGCGCCACTTCGACCGCTCCCATCATGTCCTCGTGCCGCGCCATCTTCAGCTTCTGATATTCCATCGGCCCGGAAATGCTTCCGAACGCGCGCGGGTCGTTCGTGTCGAGCGTCAGTGCCGCTTTGAACGGCGGCAGATACCGGTCGACGTCCTCCTGCTCCGGCACGTCCACAACTTCCGACGTGTGAGACAGGATAAACGCGTCCAGCACAACCATCACGGGCAGATACACCGTCTCGGCTATCCTGTACGCCTGTATCACCGTGTCTATCACTTCCTGATTATTTTCGCAGTAGAGTTGAATCCACGACGTGTCGCGCTGGGAGAGGCTGTCCGTCTGATCCGACCACAGGTTCCACGGCGGAGCTATCGCGCGGTTCACGTTCGCCATCACAATCGGAGTCCGCGCCCCGGCCGACCAGTGCAACATTTCGTGCATCAGCAACAGGCCCTGAGACGCCGACGCCGTGAATGTCCTCGCCCCCGCCATCGACGCCCCCATGCAGCACGCCAGCGCCGAATGCTCCGACTCAACCTTGATGAACCTCGCCTTAAGCTCTCCCCGGCCGCATATCTCGGACAACTCTTCCACTATTATCGTCTGCGGCGTTATCGGGTACGCGGCGATAACTTCCACCCGCGCGAGTTTCACCCCGCGCGCCACCGCGACATCCCCCATCATTACTTCCTTCATCGTTCTTCCTCAATCATCCTTATCACGCCGCGCGGGCATTCCCTCGCGCAGATGCCGCATCCTTTGCAATAATCGCCGTCGAACCCCGGAGCGGCCCCATCCGCCGCCGCTTTTCCGATTATCGACATGTCCGGGCAGAACACAAGACAGTTTCCGCAGTCGTCGCACTCCCCGCAGCGGAAACACCTAGACGCCTCCGCCCGCGCGGTCTCCGCCGCGCTCCCGCACACAGCCGACACCTCGTCGAACCCGGCGACACGCGCCTCCGGCGAAAGCCTTTCAAGCTTCGCAGCCCGCGCTGCCATGCTGAAATAAGCGGTGTTGACGTTTTTGAACCTGACGACCGAGCCGTCCGCGCCGGGGGCCGCTTCGCCCTCCCTGTGCGCCGCCGCGCTCGCCGCCCCGTTCCCGCCGACAAGAACTTTCCTTTTCACTTCCTTTGTATCCAGCCCTCGGAGAAACACATCCGCCATTATAGCCGCCCGTTTGCCTCCGCCGATAGCGCTCGCCACCGTCCTAGCCCCGGGAGCCGCGTCTCCGCACACAAATAATTTTTCGTTCCCGGTGGCTCCCCAATCGTCCACTTCCAGCGCGCGCCCGAACGGGTTGTCGACCCGTCCCCCGGCCGCCTCTATCACCGCGTCCGCCCGCCATTCCTCTTCGCTTCCAGCCACCGGCTCAGGCCGCCGCCGCCCGCTTTCGTCCGGCTCGCCCGGCTTCATCTTTATCGCGACCGCGCCCATCAGTCTGCCGCCTTCTCCCGTCAGCCTAGCCGGAGCCGCGTTAAACTCGAACTTCACTCCCTCTTCCTGCGCCTCGGCAACCTCTTCGTCGGAAGCCGGCATATCCTCGCGGCCCCGGCGGTACATCACCGTGACGTCTTCCGCGCCCAACCTCAACGCGCACCTCGCCGCGTCCACCGCCGTGTTCCCGCCTCCCACCACTATCACCGTTTTTCCTATTCCATCCGCCGCGCCCGCGTTCGCCGCCGCGAGGAATTCCAGCCCCTTGTGATACCCCGCAAGCCCCTCGCCCTCGATGCCGAGACCCGGCGAAACAAGCGCTCCAGTCGCCGCGACCACCGCGTCGAACTCGTCCAGCAGCCGCGCCGCGAGCGCCGCGTCCACCCTGCATCCTGTTTTCATATTTATTCCGAGCGCGCCGACGAACCCAAGCTCCCTGTCGAGAACCTCGCGCGGCAGCCTGTACGCCGGGATGCCGAAACGCAACAGCCCCCCCGGCTCGCAGATCGG
>MWCD01000057.1 GCA_002069885.1 bacterium ADurb.Bin236
GGTTCCCATGACGACCGCCAGCATATTGTTGAAGTCGTGAGCGATCCCGCCCGCAAGAGCGCCGAGAGCCTCCATCTTCTGAGCCTGCATAAGTTGCGACTTCAGAGACTCTTCCATTTTAACGGCGGCCCCGCGCATCCGCCGCGCTCTCAGCTCGGCTCCAAGCTCTCTCGTCAGCAGGTCCAGCCGCTCCGTCCTCTCCGCGTCGAACGCCCCGGAGTATGGAGCGTACAACATGATGCCGCCTTCGATTTCCCCTTCCACGCTCAACGGCAGAGCTAGATTCGAGGCGTAACCGAGTTCCAGCGCGTAGTCCCTCCACCGCCTGAATCCATCGTCGGTGGCGAGGTCGGAATACCCGAAAGGTTTTCCGTCGAGAATAGCCCTGCTCATGGCGCATTGAGCGTCCGGGCTTTCCGGTTGCCTGATGTCCAATTCGAGGCCATCCAGATAGTTGTCGGCTTTTCCGGCTCGCGCTCCGGGTTTTATCTTCCCCTCGGAGTATTCGCCGTGCCACGCCATCAAAACGCCGAAGTTGTCCACTATTCCCTTGAGGAAAACATCCAGAAGCTCTTTCTCAGGCGCGTCGTCCTCAACCCCTCTCATTTCAGCTACGACGGACTGATACGCGCTAAAGTCCTTGAGCGACTTCTCAACCCATTTGAAGTCGGAGATATTGTGAAACACGCCTTGATTTATCTGCCTGCCGTCTATCTCCATGACGGACGACGAAATAAGCACCGGTATCCTGCGCCCGTCGGAAGTTATCACTTCCGCTTCAATATCGAACGCGCCTTTTTCAACAACGTGCGTTTCAAACACTTTCTTGTAGTAACGCTCTTCTACGGGAGGGTGGAGAATGGATTGCGAAGCTCCAATAATTTCGCGCCTGTCCCTTGCGATGAGCTTCTCGGCGGCCTTGTTGCAGTTTATAAGAGTTCCCGTTTGAGCGTCCGCCCAGAATATCGCGTCCCGCGCCTCCTCGAAGGCGAGCCTGAATTCCTTTTCGCTTTTTTCCGCCTTCTTGCCGGATTCGGAAAGCTTTACTATGTCTTCTTCGAGCCGCTGCTTTGCCGCGTCCAGTTCCTCCGTGCGCTCTCCGACAAGATGCTCCAGCCGCTCCTTCATCCGCAAGAGCTCTTCCTCGGCCTTTTTCCTGTCGTGCACGTCCACCGCCATCTCATATCTGACCAGCCTGCCGTCAGGCCACTCGATAGCCCTGTCTATGCACCTGTACCATCTGCCGACTGTTTTATTCTTGAACTCCCAGATATGCGTTTTCCCGACGTTCTCTCCGAATATAAGACCGTTCGTGCAGAAATCGCACGGCGAGTCTAGATTCTGAAAAGCTGCGTAGCACTTCCTGCCGATTACATTCCCGAAATGTTTTTCGATGGCTTTATTTGCGTACACAACTTCATAAGTGTCGGGGTCGGCAATGTAAACCACCTCGTCTATCCCGTCGAGGATGGCGCGCAATTGCGACTCTAGAGACTGCGTTTCTTTGGCGTCTCTTTTTGCGTCTTCTACGCCCATTTCTCTGTACAAATCCTTTATCAATCGTTATAACGCGGTCATTCAGACCGTAGAAAAACATTATAAAAAACGGCAAATTGTCTGCGTTAATTATAACAAAGGAAGGCTAAACAAACAAGCCGCAACAGTCTGCTAGACCACAGGCGGCTTTCTTATTCGCCGTCAATCCGCAGAGAGCGATTTTCCAATCCTCAGGAACGCTTCCGTGTACGGCCTCAGCTTTCCGGGGTCTCCGTCCACTTTGATATTTCCTGAGAGAAAGACCCTGTATATGCTGTCGCCCGCCTGAAGCTCTTCCCAGCCCTTCTCGGTGAAGATGACCCTCGCCTCCTCCACCACCGTGCGGGAAGGGACAATCTCCAGTTTGCCATCCCGGATGACCGCGGCTATAGGCTCTTTGCCGGGATACTCGAACGTCACCACCGTGTTCAGCCCTTTCGCCATCTTCAAGTATGCGGAGTCCGCGTTGATTCTCTTGGCGGCGGCGACGAACGTGTCGCGCGCGAAGGGGGCGGCTTTGCCGAGAGGTCGTTTGCCCATCAGCAACCTAACTAGCGTGACGAACGCGTCGACAAGCTCCTTCTCGCGGGACGCCTTGGCTTCTTTAGGACGCCGGGGAGCCGGGAGCGGAGACGGGCTTGCGCTCTCGAACTCCGCCGCGTATTTTTTCATCAGCCTCTTTATCGCCGGGGAGTCGTACTCGCTGATTTTCACTTCGCGTTTTTCCTTGATCGAGCGCTCGGCGGCCATGCACACCACCATAGACTCGCGCGCGCGCAGAAGGCTCGCGAACGGCTGCCGCCTGTCCCTCATCCTCTGGACGAATTCGACGTGCTGAATGTGCGCGCCGATGTGCCCTATGCCGAGGTTGTCGCTGACGTAGTCCACGGGAACCTCCCGCATCATCCCCTGCGGCCCGCCTCCCGCGTTCAACGTCACATCCCTCTTCGCCAGCGCGTGCGACCCGTTCGAGCCGATTATCCCTATCTCAAGCCCTTCCAGAGGGTCCACCTCGTACATGCACAGTCCGAGGTTCGCTCTCGCCCCGTTTTCGTACTCCACCAGCACGAACGCGTGATCCACTATGTCGGGATTCTTTATCATCAGGTTCTGGTCCGGCGCGTACGAGCAGTTAACCTTCACGCTCTTGCCCTTGACGACGTGTTGACCGCCCATCGCGAAGACTCTATAAGGCCGGCTCCGGATAAACCAACTGAACAGGTCGAAGTGGTGACAGTTCTTGTCCAGCAGCGCGCCACCCGACTTCTCCGTCTCGAAAAACCACTGCGTCGGGAAGTTGTCGCGGTACTCTTTGCAGTAAGCCATCATCACATCGCCGAAGTCGCCCTTCTCCACCATCGCCGCCAGCGTCCGGTAAAGGTTACAGTACCTGTACACAAGACCCACCTGCACGATTCTGTCCGTCTTGAACGCCTTGACGATGAACGCGTCCACCTCTTCGATGTTAGGGGCGATGGGTTTTTCCAGCAGCACGTCCTTGCCGCATTCGATAGCGAGGGAGGCGATAGGCGTGTGGGTGAACGTCGGGGTGCAGACGCACACCGCGTCCAGTTCCGGCATGGCGCAAAGCTTCTTGTAGTCGGGGGTGGATACGACCGAGCTGTCTTTTAGGACGCCCATAGCGCGCTCGCGCGCCTCGTCCCGCTTGTCGCACACCGCCGCCACCCTGCAATCGGGCAACTTTTTGAACCCGTTCAGATGCATCATCCCGTTGTCGCCCAGACCGACGATTCCTATGTTGAATATCTTTCCGTCAGCGGCCATCTTCGCCATATCCCCGCCTCCTTTAAATGCGTTTCTCTCCAACGGCGTTATTTTAGCCTGCATCTCTGACAATTGCAGGCGGAATAATAAAAAATGCATGGTCTTCGCCCCCCTCGCCCCTTCCAGACGCTTTATGTGAAATCATAAAAAAACTGACGCAAATGAGATGCCTCCGGCGTCCAAAGAGAAACTATTGAATAAGTTTCTCTTTGGTGTCTCTTCAAAACATTTCACTTGTCGTCGGGAGAGAACCGCCTTCGCGATTCCCTCCCGACGACCTATGCAAAATCATTTAGAAACAGATTCCACTGAAAACTCTTTCCCGATATCTTTTCATGAGCGCGGCGGAGCGTAGGCGCGAACGCGCCCGCTTCGCCGCGCGCAAGGAGAAGTTTTGAAAGGGATTTTAAGGGAAAACTTTCTCAAAAGTTTTCCCTTAACCGCGCGGTAATGTCGCCCGGCGCGGCGCGCGCTATAATGTGTGATGATGAACGGAGAGCGTCGACATGCATGGCAGTTTGAGAGTTAGAATCAAGAATCTTCCCGCCAAACCGGGGGTCTATATTTTTAAGAACTCCGAGGGCAGGGTGATTTACGTCGGCAAAGCGAAGTCGCTTCGCAACCGGGTGTCCAGCTATTTCCACGCCGATTCAGGAGATTCGCCGAAGACGCGTCTGCTCGTCCGTGAAATCATGGACATGGACTATGTTCTGGCGGGCAGCGAGCTGGAAGCGCTACTGCTGGAATCGAACCTAATCAAAAGATACAAGCCGCATTACAATATCCGCCTCAAGGACGACACGGGGTATCCGTTTCTGAAACTGACGAACGAGCCGTTTCCGAGGCTTGAGTTCACGCGGAGGGTGGAGGCGGACGGAGCGAGATATTTCGGCCCTTACTCGTCCGCCGCCGGTTTGCGCGAGACTCTGCGGTTCATCCGCCGGGTGTTTCCGATGAGGATGT
Source organism: bacterium ADurb.Bin236 (assembly GCA_002069885.1). Lineage (GTDB taxonomy): Bacteria > UBP15 > UBA6099 > UBA6099 > UBA6099 > UBA6099. The sequence goes on from MWCD01000057.1 coordinate 4,285, forward strand.
GCGCGGAGATGAAGAAAAGCCCGTGCATGTACTACCACATCGAGAAGTGCCCGGGGCCGTGTTCGGGCGGCATATCGCCGGAGGAATACCGGGATAACATACGGGCGGCGGCTCTCTTCCTAGACGGCAGGGCGGCGGACGTAGTGGTCTCGCTCGAAAAAGAGATGCTGCAGGCGGCGGCGGAAGAGAGATTCGAGAAAGCTGCGGTTTTGCGGGACAGGTTGAAGGCCCTTGCGTCGGTTGTCAGTCGTCAACAAAACGCGGTGTTTGCCGACAGGCAGGACAGGGATGCCGTAGGCGTGGCGGTCGAGGGCAGGCTTGCTTGCGCCGTCGTGATGTCCGTCAGGCGCGGCCTGATGACCGGCCATGAGTCGTTCCTGCTCGAAGTCCCGGATGGAGAGACGCGGGAGGCGGCGATGTCCGCTTTCCTCAAGCTGCATTACGCTCACGCGGGGACAGTCCCTCGCGAAGTGATTGTCAGTCACGAGCCGCCGGACGCCGATCTCATAAATGAGATGCTGACCGAGCGGGCGGGACGCAAAGCTAAACTAACGCATCCAAAACGCGGCGCGAAACTGAATATGGCGACGACAGCCCTCGAAAACGCCAGTCAGAAACTCGCCGATGCCGCGGTCAAAGACAAACTCGACCGGGAAAAACGCCGCTCCATGACCATCGCCCTTACCCGCAGGACTGGCGCTGAAAAGCCCATTGTCCGCATCCTCGGCTTCGACATCTCCACCATTCATGGCGGCAACACCGTCGGCTCGGCGGTCAGCTTTTTGGAAGCCGCCCCGGAAAAGGACGGCTACCGCAAATACATTATCAAAGGCAGCGGACGCGATGATTTCTCATCTATGACCGAGATGGCGGAACGGCATTTCAGGCGGGTGGCGCGCGGCGCGGAGCCCGCCCCCGACCTTGTGCTCGTCGATGGCGGCAAGGGTCAAGTGTCAGCCGCCGCCAAAGGCATCGCCGCTTCCGGCTTCGAGCCGTTCCCTCTCATCATCGGTTACGCAAAGAAAACCGGCGTCTCGCACATACACGGCAGAAAGACGCCTCTCATGCTGGCGGAAGAAGAGCCGTCCTCTTGGCTCGTCCGACGCGTAATCGCCGAGGCGCACAGGTTTGCTATTTCTTTCCATAGAAAAAAACGAGGGCAGGCTATGACAGAATCATGAGCGACAACATATACGTTTGGCCAAGCGCATCCGGCTGGAACGCCGTGGAATGGAGCGGCAGCGGCCTGACCTCGCTGAGGTTCTGGCTGCCGGACATAAGCGAAGCGGCGCGCGGCGCGCGCTCCGTTTCTCTTGAAAGCGCTCCCTCTTTCATTCGGAACGCCACACGGTTGCTCGAACGCTACTTCGACGGAGCGCGCATAGACTTCGGCGTTCTTCCAGTCGATATGTCCGGCGGCTCCAATTTTCAGATCGCGGTTTGGACCGCCGCGCGCGAAATCCCATTCGGCAATACTGTTTCATACGGCGACGCGGCGCGCATGGCCGGATCGCCGGGCGCGGCCCGCGCTACCGGCTCCGCCCTCGGCGCCAATCCCGTCCCCATAATCGTCCCCTGCCATCGCGTCATCCGCTCCGACGGCTCAATCGGCGGCTTCTCCATCGGCGTCGATATCAAAACAAAGCTCCTCGCCCTCGAACGCTCCTAATTCAACTTGTCTTTTTTGACTGATTAGTGAACATAGGCGGTCTTCCGCCTTCTTCGGTTGATGGCAACCCATTCCTAAATATTCAATTTTGTTTGTTCAGCAACATAAGCATGACTCTCGGTCGCTTGGATCAATCGATTATGGATATGCTCAAGCTCTGCAAGAGTATGCCCTGAGCGCGGAGCAGCGAGACTCTTGCTTTTAGCAGGTCGGAGGCGGCGGAAACGGTATCTACCTCCGCGCGCAGGTGGTCTCTCTGCGCCTGTTGAAGCGCGATTGCGGTTGATTTGCCGATTCTGAACTTTTCGGTTTCCGCGCGAAGCTTCTCTTTCTGGAGTTCCAACGCGGCCTCTGAAGCCGCGAGCTGGCCGCGCGCGCGTTCGACTTCGAGCCGCGCGTTGACCGCCTCCTCCCGCGCTAGCAGTTCCATGTTTTCCAGCGAAGCGCGTGTCTGTTCGAGAGAAAGCTCGGCGGCGGCGAACCTCGCTTTGTCCGCAGCCCGCCCTAGCGCAGCGCTGTAGCTAAGCCCCGCGCGAGCGTCGTACGCGTCGCTTAACATCCCGCCGAACGCGTCGCCAAACGAATCCGAATATCCCGTTCCTCCGAGAGACACGAAGAAAGACAGGTAAGGCAGCAGTCCATTTTTAGTTTTGACGACTTCAATGTCGCCCCGCTCGACGGCTAGCCGCGCCCTAAGCAGGTCCGGCCTGTTCTTAATTGCATTGTCCGCCACCAGAGATATGTCAGGCGCGGCATCCTTCGGCGACACCAGCTCATCCGAGACGAACAGTTCGGTTTCGGACGCAGGGTCTGCGTTCATCAGGCGAAGCATCTTCACGCGGAGAGTTTCGAGCCGGCTCCGCGCGTTGACCAGCGCCTGTTCCCGAAGGGCCGTTTCCGCCCGCGCGGCCACTATCTCTATCTCCGCCAGACTCCCCAGATCAACCATCGTCTCTGTCTCGGTTAGTTGCTGTTCTGCCAATGCCAGAGAGTCCTCGTAAATCTTAATCTCGCGCTGCGCCAGCGCCATGTCCCAGTACGCGTTTGAAACCTGTTCGACAAGCGACTCGACGAACGCCCTGAGTTCAAGCCGCGATGATTCCGTATTAAGCGCCGCCTGCCTGACTCCGGCGAGGTTGACGTCCGTCCCCGCCCCCTGAAGAAGCGGAGCGGACAATGAAACGCCTATCCGTGCCGAGTTCACCGACGACGCGTCGTCCGATGAAAGCCCGATTGTGACCTCTCCGCCGCCGCGCAGTTTCTGCGACAGTTCGACCGACTCCGAAGAGCGGTTGTCGATGGAGCCGGACGCGGACTTGTTTCTGGAGCCGCCGGCCTCGGCGGATATGGCCGGATCAAACGCCGCTTTCTCAATCGTTTCTTTAGTCAGAGATATCTTCGGGTCGAACATCTGAACTGCGAGCGACTTGTTGTTTTTGAGCGAGAGCGAGAGCGCGTCGTCGAAAGAGATGTTTTGCGGTATAGCCTCTTCGCAGGCGGCTGGGGCGGCTAAAGCCATCGTCAGCAGCGCGAGAACGGCAAAGGCGTGTTTTAGCATGGAGGACTCCTTATTCATAGTAGAGACAATCGATGGGGTCTAGCCGGGCGGCGCGCGCGGCGGGATAGTAACCGAAGAAAACGCCTACCGCCGCCGAGAAGGCGAGCGCGAGCGCCACGCTGCCGGGCGAAACCGATGTGGAAAACGTCGAGGCGCTGCTGATTATTTCCGATGTCGCAATTCCGGCTACCGCGCCCAACGCCCCCCCCACCCCGCTCATTATCAACGACTCGATGAGGAACTGTTTCAGTATGTCCCGGTCTCTGGCCCCGATGGCTTTTCTTATTCCGATTTCTTTCGTCCGCTCGGTCACAGTCACGAGCATGATATTCATTATTCCGATGCCGCCGACAAGCAGCGAGATCGCGGCTATGCCGCCCAGCAACATGGTGAACGTGTCGGTCACCTCGGTGGCGGTCTGGATGATGTCGGCCTGATTGAACACGCGGAAGTCGTCGTTCTCCGGATCGGTTATCTTGTGCCGGGAGCGAAGCAGGGTGGCGATGTCCGTCTCAACCTCCGTCAGGTCGGCGCCGTCCACGGCCCGGACGTCTATGTTCGACAGGTAGTCCATCCCGAACAATATGCGCATCGCCACGGAGTACGGGACCAGCGCCGAATCGTCTTGGCTGAACCTGCCCGCGCCGCCTTTTTCCTTCATTATTCCGACCACCTCGAAACTGATGCCCCGTATCTGTATCCTCTCTCCCAGTTGCTTGCCTGATATGCCGAGTTCGGACGCGGTCTCCGATCCCAGCACGACCACCCTTGCCATGCTTTCCTCTTCGGACTCGCGGAAAAACCTGCCGTGCTCGACCTCGAAGTTGCCGATGTAAGGATAAGTGACCGCGCAACCGATGACGCTCGCGCGGGTGTTTTTATTGAAGTATTTCAACTGCGCGTTGCTCGACACGACTGGCGATACTGCGGCTATGGAATCAACCCGCTCCACTATGGCCTCCGCGTCTTCGAGGGTTAGGTTCTGGCGGCTCGAACCTGTGGACACACCGCGCTCCGCCGACTGCATGGGCCGTATCGACAGCAGGTTCGTACCCATCATCGATATTCGGTCCATGATGTCCTTCTGCGCTCCGGCGCCGATTGACAACATGGCTATCACCGAGCCTACCCCTATAATTATGCCGAGCATCGCCAGAAACGAGCGTAGCTTGTTGGCCACTAGGCTCTTGAGAGCGACTTTTATTATTGTGAGAAACAGCATCGGCGGCTTTCCTCCTCCGGGTCGTCAGGAGACGACCCTGCCGTCCTTCATCCTTATCGCGCGCCCGCACCTCGCCGCGATGTCCGCGTCGTGCGTGACTATCACTATAGTGCGTCCCTGCGCGTTCAGCGATTCGAGCAGCGACATTATCTCGTCGCCCGTCTTGCTGTCGAGATTGCCGGTGGGTTCGTCGGCTAGTATAAGGGCGGGGTCGTTTACCAGCGCCCGCGCCACCGCAACCCGCTGCCTCTCTCCGCCGGACATCTTTCCCGGCTCGTGCCGCATCCTTCCGGCAAGCCCCACCGTCTCCAGCGCCCTCTCGGCGACTCCCCTCGCGTCCTTCTTCCCGGCGTACTGCATCGGCAACAGGTTGAACGACTGGAAGATAAACCCGATGTACCGGTTTCGTATCCCCGCCAACCTGTCTTTCGGCAGCCGGGAGACGTTCTCGCCGTTGAGAAAATATTCGCCGGAATCGGGCCTGTCGAGGCATCCGAGCATGTTCATGAGAGTGGACTTGCCGCTGCCGGACGCGCCCACAACCGCGGTCATCTCGCCCTCGGCGATGCTCACGCTCACTCCATCCAGCGCGCGGATTTCGCTCTCGCCCATCGTGTATTTCTTTACTAGATTTTCCGTTGTTATCAGCATCTGGGATTCCCCCGCTCAGCGCCTCATCATCGGGCCGCCCATCGGCGGCATTCCTCCGCCGCGGCCTCCCCACTTGTTCGACGCCGCCACCGCTTTGACCGCCAGCTTCTCTCCTTCTTCCAGACCGGACGCGATTTCAGTGTTGGTCCCGTCTGAGATGCCGATTGTCACTTCTCGCTCGGCGCCCTCCGCCGGCTCCTCGCCTTCCGCCGCCAGAGTCACGAAGAACTTGCCGTCCCTTCTCCACACAGCGTCCGAGGGTGCGAGAACCACGTCTTTGCTTCCGTCGATTATTATCTTCACATGCGCCGTCATCTGCGGTTTGAGCAGGCCTGACAGCGCGCTTTGAGCCGTCGCGTCTTTTTCGGAGGCAGCCTTTCCCGCGTCCTTCTTCGCGACGCGACTGCCGTCCTCCGCTTGAGGCGCGTCCCGCCTCATCGCAGCCGGATCGAAACCGCCGCCCTCTCCCCTCGGCCTCATCTCGCCGCCGGGGAATCCGTGACCTCCGGGAGGCGGAGGCTGGAACCGGCCGCCATCCCTCTCCGCGCCGTCTCTTCTCTTTCTGCCTTCCTGCGGTTTCCCTGATTCGGATTCGCCGCTCCCGGTCGCCGCGTTCTCCGCGCGCGGCGCCTTGTCAGCCTCCGGAGCCGTCTTGCCCGCCGCGCCAGAATTCCTCCGGCCACCCGAACGGCCACTCGCCGCGCTCATGCCTCCATCTTCCGTCACTTCAATCTTCACCTCGAACGTCACCACGCTCGACACCATTTCGCCCCTCGGCGATATCCTGTCCACCCTGCCCTTGAAAACCCTGCCCGAATAGGCGTCAACCGTTATCTCGGCTTCCTGCCCGATTCGCACCTGCCCTATATCGCTCTCGTCCACCGCAGCCAGCACATACAGCCGCGACAGGTCTGACACCTGCATTATCGACGTGCCTCCGCCGACATTCGTGGTTCCGGACGAGATAATCTGTCCGGTCTGCACGTATCGGGCGGTGACGACTCCGTCCATGGGGGCATACACCCGCGTGTCCTCAAGTCCCTGCATCGCAATGTCGAGATTGATTTCCGAGGATTTGACGTCCGCCTCTGCTCGTTTGAGGTTCTGTCGGCTGACTTCCAGCGCGGCTTCCTCCACATCGAGGTCTTTGAATGTCAGATGAGCGCGTTCGAGGTCGGCGCGCGCCTGCGCCGCGCTCGTTTTCGCCGTTTCATGCTCCTCCCGGCTCGCGAGTTTGTTCTGATAAAGTTGAGCGACCCGCTCCGCTTTCGCTGCGCGCTCTTCAGCGGCGGATTTCGCGGCCTCAAGCGTCACTTCCGCCCGGCTCCGCGAATTCTCCAGATTCCTTTCGGCCATCCTCAGGTTCTGCCTCGCGGTGTCCCGGCTCGCTCGAGACGAATCCAGAGCAACCCGCGCTTTCTCCACTTTCCTCTCTTCCTCGCTCGGATCCAGCTCCGCGATAAGGTCTCCCTTTTTCACCACGTCGCTCGCGTCGAACGGCAGCGAGATTATCTCCCCGCTCGCCTTGCACTTAATCTCGACGTCGAAATTGGAAACCACCGAGCCGCTCGCCTCCACCATCTGCGTGACGTCTCCGCGCGACGCTTCCACTATCCTTATCTTTGCTTCTTCGACTGCGGGCTTTTTGAGTTTCGACTTCAGGAACAATCCGCCCCCGACGACGACTATAGCCGCCAGCAGAATGACAATAGCTTTTTTCATAGTCTCCCCCGAACCGGCGCTCTTCTGCGTCCGGGCGGCCGCGCCGCCCTTCCGTCGCCCAATCTCTTTGACATCCAGTTATTATATATCGTTAAAAATAATATAATTTTTAGATCGGATATTTCTCGCGAATAATAGCAGCGTTTATTAACAAATTCACAGAATTCCATAGCCTCTGACATTGACCCTTCTGGCCAAAGCCGTTTTGTCCAAAATCGAAGTTCCATAGAATCGGAGAATCATGCTTTTCAGGAAGGGCGCGGGAAACATGTTTTTGCAAAAAAATTGGTTTGCCGCAAACTCAAAAAAATGATTCAAGCAGCATTGTAGTTGCGTTTTTTCAAATGGGGTCGAGTGGGCTTGCAACAAACGCAGGAGCGACGCCGGGGTCAGGCGGTTCCTTCTTTGAGGAGAATCTCGCCTCCGTCGCCGTCGAGGAAGGAAAGCAGGGACAGTTCGCTCTTGGTCTCGACATGGCTCCTGTCGATGATGCACTTCTTGAGTCCCGGCCGGGACGGTATCTCAAACATCAGGTCGAGCATGAGGCTTTCGATTATGGATCGGAGGCCGCGCGCGCCTGTCTTGCGCTCCATCGCCTGTTTTGCTATCGCCTTCATCGCTTCGACGGTGAAGTTCAACTCGACGCCGTCGAGGTGGAAAAGCTTCTTGTACTGCTTCACCAGAGAGTTTTTCGGTTCAACCAATATGCGAACCAGAGCCTCTTCTTCGAGCGGGTCGAGCGTGGCGACTATCGGCAGTCTTCCGATAAGTTCCGGTATGAGGCCGTATTTCAGCAGGTCCTGAGGCATGGTCATGCGGAGAGTTTCGCCTACTGATTTTTCGTCTTTTTTAACCTTTTCGGCGCGGAAGCCCATCACTTGGCGTCCGACTCGGTTGTTGATGATGTCAACCAGCCCGTCGAACGCGCCGCCGCAGATGAACAGGATGTTCGCGGTGTCAATCTGAATGAAGTCCTGATTCGGATGTTTGCGGCCGCCTTGCGGGGGGACGTTTGCAACTGTTCCCTCGATTATCTTCAGTAGGGCCTGCTGCACGCCCTCGCCGGACACGTCGCGGGTGATGGACGGGTTTTCCGTCTTGCGCGCTATCTTGTCTATCTCGTCAATGTAAACGATGCCTCTGGAGGCGCGTTTGATGTCGTAATCGGAAGCCTGAATGAGTCTCAGTAGAACGTTCTCGACATCTTCGCCGACATACCCGGCTTCGGTGAGCGAGGTTGCATCCGCGATGGCAAAGGGCACGTCAAGCATCTTGGCCAGCGTCTGCGCAAGAAGAGTTTTCCCGACCCCAGTCGGCCCGACCATCAGGATGTTGCTCTTCTGTATCTCGACGTCGTCGGCGGTTTCAGGGGCGTTGATTCTCTTGTAGTGGTTATAGATGGCGACAGCCAGAACTTTCTTGGCGTGGTCCTGTCCGATGACATAGCCGTCGAGGTAGTCGCATATTTCGCGGGGTTTCGGGAGGTTCTTGAAATCCAGTTCAGTCTCGGAAGGCTTATAAAGCTCTTCCTCGATAATCTCGTTGCATAGGTCGATGCATTCTTCGCAGATGTAAACGCCGGGGCCTGCGACAAGTTTTTTAACTTGGTCTTGGGTCTTCCCGCAGAAAGAACATCTCAGTTTGCCTTTGTCGTCAGTAAACTTGAACATCCAACCTCCGAGGCGGAATATTCGGCCCGCGCCGCCCGCCGCCGGGAATGATTCCCTGCGATAGTTTTTTCAGCCTCTCCGTCCGGCGCGGCGCATGAATCCCGCGCCGTTCGTTTCCATCTATGATAAAAACTTATCTCGCTTCCGGCAAGAGAACTTTATCAATAATTCCGTATTCGAGCGCCTCTTCGGCGGACATGAATTTGTCGCGCTCGGTGTCCAGAGCGATTTTGTCAATCGGCTGGCTCGTATGTCCCGCAATTATCGAGTTGAGTTTGTCGCGGACTTTCTTCATCTCTTCCGCCTGAATCGCGATGTCGGTGGCCTGACCCTGAAAACCGCCCATCGGCTGGTGAATCAGGATTCTGGAATTGGGCAGAGCGTACCGTTTTCCTTTTGCGCCCGCGCAGAGCAAAACGGCTCCCATGCTTGAAGCCTGTCCGACGCAGATCGTCGAGACGTCCGGTTTGATCAACTGCATGCAGTCGTATATCGCCAGCCCGGCGGTCACCGAGCCGCCGGGGGAGTTTATATACACGTCAATGTCTTTGGTTGTGTCCTCTTTTTCGAGGAAAAGCAACTGGGCCATCGCGAGGTTCGCTATGTCGTCGTTTATGGCCGTGCCGATGAACACTATCCTGTCCTTGAGGAGCCTCGAATAAATATCGTACGAGCGCTCTCCCCTGTTTGTCTGTTCAACTACTATCGGAACGAGTGTCATATTATTTTTCCTCTCCTTCCGGATTGCCATCGGCCGGGGCCGCGGTTTCGATTTCCGTCTTCGCCGTTTCCGTATCCGTCTTCGGTTCCGGAGCCGGGTCGTCCATGAACTTCACCCTGCCCCTGAGCAGCCTCATCACTTTCCGCTCCCTCACCTCCGTCCTCAGATGCGCGAGGAACTCCCGGTTCTTCATAAGCTTCTTCATATCGGACTTCTGAAGCCCGTTGCGGTACGCGTACTGCAGCAACTCCATTTCAAGCTCCTGCGGGAATATTTCCATGTTCTCCTGAGTGAACAGCCTGTCGAAGATAATCCGGCGCTTCACTTCGTTGCGGGCCGAGTGATATTCTTCGTCTTTCATTTCGTCGAGGTCTTTGCCTTGAGCGGCCGCCCAGTCTTCGATGGTCTTGCCTTCTCTTTCGAGAGCCGCCTCATACCTGTCGAAACGCTCCTGAATCTCGTCGAGAACCAGCTTGCGCGGCACTTCCAGATAGGTGGTGTCGACCATCCTCTGAATCATCTGTTCGCCGACTTCCTGTTCGTGGCGCTGCACTTTCATTAGACGAATCTGTTTTTCTATGTCTTTCTTGAACGCGTCGACGTCCGCGTAGTTGCCGATTTTTTTCAGGAATTCCTCGTCAATCTCCGGGACTTTCGCGCTTTCGATGGACACCAGAGTTATCGTAACAGTGGTGTCCCTGCCTGCGAGGTCAGGGTTCTGGTAATTCTCCGGATACTTCACCGGGAACTCTTTATTCTCGCCCGGCTTCATGCCGACGATGTTGTTCTCGATTTCAGGAAGCATCTCGCCCTCGCCCATCCTGAGGACGAGTCCCTCGCGGTTGTCGACCAGAACGGCGTTCTCCGCCTTGATTTCATAGTTGATGGTGACGCGGTCGGGTTCTGCGCAACCGCGGTCTTCCGTCATCGGAGCAAATTCGGCAGCGCGTTTGCGCATCGCCTGAACGGCCTCTTCCACTTCGGACTCTTCCACTTTCACTTCTCGGTTGAGCTGAACTGGGATGATGTCATATTCGCCAAGCTCAAAATCCGGCAGAGCCTGAAGCTTGAACTTCACCTCTAGGGCCTCGCCCGCCTTGAGCGTCGGGAACGGATCGAACTCCGGCTCGCCGATGGGGATGATTTTTGACTGTTCGATGGCCTTCTCGTACACGTCGGGAAGCAGGTCGTTGAGAGCCTCTGCCGCGATGCCTTCCTCGCCGACCATGCTCTTTATGACTTCGCGCGGGACTTTTCCCTTGCGGAATCCCTTAATCGCCTGCCCGGAGGCCATCTGCTGATAGACCCGGCTGATGGCCTTGTCGACCATTTCCTTGGGAGCGGTGATTTCGATTTCGATGTTTTCGTTGTCGATCCTGTTTGCTTTTACTTCCATGATGAATGTCCGTCCTAAATATCCGTCCGCCCGACCGGCGCCGGACGTCTGTTTGATTTTGAGAACTCTGACGTTGAAATCGCAGCCTCTGGGAGCAAAAAAAGAGCCGGCAAGGATTCGAACGCCGGGCGCGGCGCCGGCCGCGCCCTGAAATGTTAAAAGCGGGAGACGGGATTTGAACCCGCGACCCCTGCCTTGGCAAGGCAGTGCTCTACCACTGAGCTACTCCCGCGTTTCCTGCAAACATCTTTTTATTTTCTTCTTCCAATCCCCGGCGAGATATGGGCAAGGAGAGACTTGAACTCTCACGGGGTTTCCCCCACCAGATCCTAAGTCTGGCGCGTCTGCCAGTTCCGCCACTCACCCCTGCTCTATCTCACATGGGCCGTAAAGGATTCGAACCTTTGACCTTGGGATTAAGAGTCCCCTGCTCTACCAACTGAGCTAACGGCCCGATCTCCAGACAGCTCTTCAGGCCGCCCGAACTATTGCTTTTTCTTCTCTTGTCTCCCGGCCGGTCCGCGCCGCCGCTATTTTATCGTTTCCCTTACAAGGTCTTTCAGTGCCTTGCTCGGCCTGAACGACGGCGTCACCGTCTCATCTATCTCAATTCTTTCCTGCGTCTTCGGGTTGATTCCTTTGCGGGCTTTTCTTCTCTTTATCTTGAACGCCCCGAATCCTCCCACATTAATTTCCTCTTCCCTCAATAGGCAGTCCCTTATTATTCCGAAGATTGTCTCGACCGCCGTCGTCGCTTCTTTCTTTGAGAGGTTCAGCTTTTCAGCCACCAGATCTATCATCTGGAGTTTATTCATCTCTCACCTCCTCAAAATTTCCTCTTTCTCTAGTATTTTTAATACATCTTTCAAAATCGCGTCAAATTATAATAAGATTCCAGCCGACCTACAACACCCTTTTCAAAAAAAATCCTTTTACTCTGCGAATACTGCGAAATCCGGCCCTCCGCTCTCTCGCCCTCCGCCTCACTTGCCCCCGGAAAAACTCCCGTACACCATAAAGCACAGGTTCATCAGCCCGAAAAATGCCAGCCCCACAATCGTCCCCACCCCGGCGGCCAGTATGTACCTGTACATCGGCACATCCGTGATTTCCTTCGAAAACAGCTTGCTCAAGAATCCCATGTCTGTTCTCCATTAAAAAACCTTCTAGATAATACAGTATATCTTTAAAAAATCAAGGCGGCCCAAATAAAATGAAACATTCTAATAAACGCAATAAAATGATGAATGAACAGAAGCTGAATTTCTGGTATAATCACCGGGGCAAAGGGCGGGGCGGAGGAAGCCGGATTGAAATATTCTTACGAAGCGATCATCGAGCAGGACGAAGGCGGACATTACGTGGCGAGCGTGCCATGTGTCGAGGCCTGCTACGCGCAGGGGGCCACGCCGGAGGAAGCTGCGGCAAACCTAGCGGATGTGCTTGAGATGCGGCTGCGGGACATAATCGAGGACGGCGGCAACCCTCCCGTCCAGTGCCGCTTCATAAAGCGAACCACAGTCGAGGCGGACGTATGAGCGAAAAACTCCCGGCGGTCAAAAGCCGCGAGGTTATCTCCGCCCTCGGCAGACTCGGATTCAGGGAAACGCGCCGCTCGAAGGGAAGCCATGTGCAGTTGGCGGATGATTCGGGCCGCCGCGTCACCGTCCCCGCCCGCTCAAGCGCGGACATCTGTTGCGGGCTGATGCAGAAGATAATCCAGAGCGCGGGCGTGACCAAGGAACAATTCATTGATTCTTTGCGATAAAAACTGAAAACTCCGGAGGTTTCACAATGGAAAAAGACGCTTATGGAAGGATAACGAAAGAAGACTCCGTCCTGCTGATAATCGACGTGCAGGAAAAATTCGTGCCGCACATCAGGAATATTGACGAAGTCATAGCGAACTGCGCGAGAATGGCGTCGGGATGCCGCGCGCTCGGCGTGCCCGTCATCGTCACCGAGCAGTACCCGGAAGGTCTGGGCCGCACCGTCCCCGAAGTGCAAGAGGCCATAGGCGACACCGCCATAATGGAAAAGACCGCATTCAGCGTTTTCGCGGACCCGGCGATATCCTCGGAGATAGAGAAACTGGGGCGACCGAACCTGATGCTGGCGGGAGTCGAGGCCCATGTGTGCCTCATCAAAACCGCGCTCGACGCGCTTGCCGCCGGTTACTCCGTCCACTGGATAGACGACGCTATTTCGTCCCGGACCAAAGGGAACGTCCGCGCCGCCCGCGACCGCGCTTGCCGCTGCGGAGCATTCCCTTCCAGCGCCGAAATGGCCCTCTTCCAACTCATCTCCTCCTCCAAAGACGAGCATTTCCGCGCCATCAGCAAACTCGTCAAATAACCGCGCCGCCAACGGGTTGACAAACAGCTTTTAAGCATCTTGTTTTACATTTTTTATCTGTGATTAAACCTTTTTTGCATTAAACAGTTGCTTGAAAACCTTTCTAACAAATTCATCATTCATCGTCGGCGCGACAAAAAAAAGGATTAGTCGATTTTCACGAGGGGGGCGTATCTGGCGGAGAGGCGTTTGATTCCGATGTTTTCGAAGGCGACGCAGATTTCGTCTCCCTTGAAAGAAACGATTCTGCCGGTTCCGAACGCGTTGTGAGCCACTTTGTCGCCTGCGCGGAATCCGCATTTTTCGCGGATAATCTCCTCATCGACGCCGTCGAAGCGGTCGGAGTCGAAGCCGCGGCTGGAAGCGGAGCTCTTTTTTGATGAAGCGCGGCGCGGAACGGAATAGTCGTCGTCCGCAGGTTCGCGGCTGAAGCCATCCGCGTCGGCTCCGCCGAGTCTGATTGCCGTCGACCGCTCGACGGCCTCATCCGAACCGCCGCCGGGAGCCGTGTCGAAGAAGCTTTCGCCGGGGCTGGCGCCGCCGCGCGCTCCCTCCAGCATCTTGAACCTGTCCGGCCCGATCTCCATTATGAAGCGGGAGATGTCGTTGTTGCACGCGACGCCGCGAGTCATTCTTCCCTTGCAGGCGGACAGATAGAGAAGCTCTTTCGCGCGGGTCGCGCCAACGTAGCAAAGCCTGCGCTCCTCGCGGTCTCCGTCAGCGTCGCCCAACGCGTTGCCATGCGGCAACATGCCTTCTTCGAGGCCGACAATGAACACGACGGGGAATTCGAGCCCTTTTGCGCTGTGGAGGGTGAGCATGCGGGCGCGGCTCTCGTCGCCCTCCTCGACGTCGGAGTCTGACACCAGAGAGACTTTCGACAGGAACCCTTCGAGGGTCGGCTTGGAGGCTTCTTTTGCATACTCGTGGGCGAGTTTGAAGAACTCCTCCAAGTTTTCGGCGCGGCTGACGCCCTCCTGTTTATCCATTCTCTCGACGTAAGAATAATAGCCGGTGTCTTCCAGAACGGCGCGGACGAGTTCCGGGACGGGGACGCTGCCGCGGAGTCCGTGAAGTCGGCGGAGAACGCCGATTAGAGGCGCGGCCTTTGCGGGAAACAGCTTGGAGACGGCCGCCGCGTCCTCGGAGATGCCGGTCAGCGACCCGGCCTCACGCGCCGCCGACTCGATTTTCTCCAGACTCTTGGGGCCGAGGCCGCGTTTAGGCTCGTTCGCTATCCTTGCGAACGCCACCATGTCCCTCGGATTGTCCACGACTCTGAGGTATGCGATGGCGTCTTTGATTTCTTTTCGTTTGTAGAACTCGGTGGCGCCGATAATCATATATGGAAGCCCGGCGCGGATGAAGGCGTCTTCGAGGGGCCGCGACTGCGCGCGCGTGCGAAACAGGACGGCGATGTCTTCCAGCCGGTATCCCTCGTCGAGCAGGTGTCCGGCTTCGTCCACGATGAACTGAGCCTCTGAAGAGTCGTCCCAAGCGAGATGAAACATGACGGGGTCGCCGGGGCCGAGCGCGCTCCAGAGTCGTTTTTCCCTCGGCCCGGCGTTGTGCGCTATCAGCGCGTTCGCGGCGTCGAGTATGTTCTGCTTCGACCTGTAGTTCTGTTCGAGGGAGACGACGGCGACGTTGTTGAAATCGCGTTCAAAGGAAGTCATGTTGCCGATGTCCGCGCCGCGCCAGCCGTAAATGCTCTGGTCGGCGTCGCCGACGA
>MWCD01000058.1 GCA_002069885.1 bacterium ADurb.Bin236
GAAAAATCAGTTCCCGCCGCAGCGCCTACGGAATTGCCTATGGCGGAAAAAGAGGAAAATAAAGCGGCGACACCCAAACCCGCCCCGATTATACCAACCGAAACCCCAAAAGCTTCCGAACAGTCGAAAACTACACAACAGCCTGCAACAGTGGCTCCTGCCCCTGTGAAATCTGCCGAAAAAAAGGATCAGACAATCTCTCCGCGCAGAGAACAGGCGGCAAAACGAGCTAAGACAGCAAAGCCCCCTGCCCCTGCCGCTCCTGCATCGAAAACGGAAACGCCTCAAAAAGAGAAACCCAAACCTGTCGAGAAGAAACCCGAAGAAAAGACGCCGCCTGCTGAACAAGTCCCGCAACTGAAACAGCAGGCCGCTTCCAGCATAAAGAATGAATCCGAGGCTTCGCAAACGACATCAAGCGTAGCCGCGCCGCCTGCTTCGGAACAGAGCGAAATAGACCGGCTTCTCCTACGTCTTGAAAACGCCATCGATGGAAAAACGCAGGAAGAAATCATTAAAGAAAAAACGGTCCCCCTCGCGCCGGAGAGAAACAAACGCTCTCTCACAGTTCCTTCGACCATAATGTCATTCCCGGAAAGAGAAACGGTTGCGCCCTCCGCCGAACCTGAGAAAACGGATAAAAAAAAAGAAACATTGAAACAAAACACTGAGACGAAAAAAGCTGAGCCGCCAGCCATGACCGCTCCGCCGCCCTCCGTTTCTCCATCCTCGCCGCCTGCCCCAAGGCCGTCGTCTCTGGTTTATCCCTCTGAACAGCCTGCGGCGCCCGCCACCGAACAAAAAAGAGAGCAACCTGAAAAAGCAGCCGACAAGAAGACGAAAGTAGAACTTTCCGGCTATAGGTATCTGAAGTACAGAGCTTACGAGTCTTCGGGAGCCTCTCAGGAATTCATGTCTAGAGAAGGTTTGCGCAACGCCGGAGAGCGCATCGAACAGGGAACAGACATGACGGTTACGGCCTCTGTAGGCGACGATATGAAAGTGACAGGGAAGTTTTACGAGATGCCGCGCGAAGACAGGGACATGACGTTCGACATTCTGCGAGGGCATTACGGACTGACATACGGAAACGTCTCGGTGTCGCTGGACGGAGGCGAGTTCGCTGGCGTTTCAAAGAACGCGGACGGCATCGGCCTGACGTATGAAGACAGCAGAACAGACGTGACAGCTCTGATGTCCAAGTCGAAAAGCCAGTCGGGCGTCGTCAGTTTCATGGGGCGCAACATCAAGGGGCCTTACGACCTGAACGCTCGAGACATAGTCGCAGGTTCGGTGAGCGTGACCGTCAACGACGAGGCCGCCCCCGCGTCGGATTACGTTCTAGATGTCTTTCAGGGAACTATCACGTTCAACAGGATTCTCAGCCCTGTGGACAAAGTGACGATTTCATACGAAAAGAAGCTGACCGGAGGATTCAACGCGGGGGGGCTTACCGGGATAGCAGCGAACAGGAAATCTGCAAACGGCAAATTCGCATACGGACTGACCCACGTGGTTCAACAGGCCAACCGTCAGGCGCGAAAACTCACCGAGAGCGTTTCTCTGGAAACGCCCGCGCTGATAATCGACGGCGGCAACTATTTTCTTCAGGTTCAGAACAGGTTTGTCGTCCACAGCGACGCGACCAACGGAACGGAAACAATCATAAAGAACAACAACGACACGCTCCAGCCGAACATCGATTACAACTGGCTGGCGCAGCCGGGCATCGGCGCGCACGACATCGAAAAGTTCTACGCGCAAGGCAGGTTCCTGTTGAGAACGCCGCCCGCCCCGACGGACACTTTTACCGTCAGCTATTCATACTATCCGGAAAACACTTCGATACAGGAAACTATCAGAGAGCCGCTTGCGCTGGATGAAACCGGTTCGAGAGGATTTCCCGAAAAATTCACTATCTACTCCGGCTCCGAAAACATTTACGTCTGCTCGGACATCGACCTCAACATCTGCCCTATCCTGCTTTCGCCCGGAACAGACTATGTGGTTCAAGAGAGGCTGAACAGGATAGATTTTCTGATACCGAGGAACGCCGCCGACGAATACATCAGGGCGGACTACTGGAGCTATCCCGACATCGGCTCTCTGGAGACCGACTACGACCACGTCGTGAACGACATCCGGCTGAAGTATCAGCCCAACAGCGACATAACCATAGAGTATGAGATGGCGACCAGCCTTGCCGACGTTTCCAGCAGGCCGATATCAGTGACCAGCCAAACTGTGAAAGTCATCGAGGCGGACCTCGATTGCCGCCTGCCGTCGAACGCGAAGGACTGCGTCTTCCCGCTCGGAAAGCCCGACGTCGTCGCGAACACGGTTGTGCTGTACCTGAACGACACGGTGTCGCAGGAGTCCGTGCTTAAGCGAGGCTCTGACTACACCGTGGACAGCGTCAGAGGAGAGATCGCCCCTGCTATATTCCTTCCCGCGGGCACGACCATAATCGCCGACTACCAGTTCAACCCGGAAAGCCCGGACGAGCTTAGCAGAGGATATAAACAAAGAATAGCGGGAGGATGGAAACGGGGCGGAACGGATTTTAAGTTCAGCCTCAACTCAGGCGACACCTACTACACTCCCATAGGCGGCGCGTCCGATTTCGAGGTCGGCAAACTCTCCATGTCGCTGTCGCATAAAATCGGCGACTCGTTGACATTCAGCGCCGACCGGCTGAACGTTGACACCGCGCTCGACCTAGCCGAAACCAACAAGCGCTCAAACGCCCAGACGCGGTTCTCTCTGGCAGGCTCGCTGGGATTCGTCTCCAACTTCAATCTCGGCTACCAAACGCGGGAGACTACAGACGACCTTTCCCCGGCCCAGACTGACGACAGCGACAACAAGCTCAACCTCACTATGGCGATGCCCCTGCCGTGGCTCAAAAACGCGGACTTGACTCTCGGATACCAGACCGGCGAATACAGCAACAACGTGACCGGAGCCGGAAACACGAACCAAAGCAACACAATCGGCATTAACTACAAGCCAACGTCCAAACTGGCCCTGACCACCATGTTCGTCGTCAACAAGCTGGATTCGGAGAGCGAGACCCTGACATTTTCCTCTATGAACCGCTCGCGGAAAATCGGAGTCAAATGGACGCCGTCCACTATGCTGACGCTGACGGCGGACTTGGACACGCAGCAGACGAGCGATTCGCGGCCCACTGTGGCTGACAGGGAAATAAACAGCTCGCGGCTCATGCTGTCCACCGCCCCGTTCGGAAACGTCAAATCGGTGGTGATATCTTATTCGCAACAGGACACGCCTAGCGCCACAGGCCCTTCCACTGGAAGCAAAACCACCACTTTCACCACCGGTTACCTTATAAACAAGGCTCTCACGTTCACCCCCGCTTTCGCTTTCACAGACTCCTACTCAGGAGACACATCCTCCACGAGCAGCCAGACACAGAACTACAAGCTCGACTTCAGACCTCCCGGAAAAACATATCACGCGGCGATCATGCGCAACCAGACGACTTCGGATGTAACCTCCGCGAGCGGAACCAACTCCTCTGAAAACTCCGGTTGGAATCTGGCTCTGGGCTACGATCCCAGCAAATTTTGGAATTATTCCGTGAATCTTAAAATGGATTCCACAAGCTCCGGTTCGGCGTCCGATTTCGAGACATTCTCTTTTTCGGGCCGGGCAATGAACAAGCCCAAGGAAGGCCGCGCAAGATGGCTCAACCTTCAACACACATCAAGGTCAGGCTCTATCGGCGACACCGCTAGAATCCTCGAACTCGGCTCGGAAAGCAAGCTATCTGAACTAATATCAATGAACTTCTCATACAAAATGTCGCAGCATTCAAGTTCAAGCAGGGAAGACAGCAATTACACCGGCCACATTATTGAAACAACTCTGAAAGCCAACTTCTAACAGCCCATTTTATGCGGCGGTTATCGCGGGCGAAGGTCGAATCTGGCGAACGCTTCGATGTGCGCCGTGTGAGGAAACATGTCAACCGGGATAACTCTTTCGAGGGAGTATCCTGCTTCGATGAGTTCGACGGCGTCTCTTGCGAGAGTGGACGGATTGCAGGAAATGTAGAGCACTTGACGGGGCCGCGCCTCGGCGACGGCTTTGAGGACTTTCGGGTGCATTCCGACCCTCGGAGGGTCTACCGAGACGATGTCCGGGGGGGCTTGGGCGCATTGTTCGGCGATGACTTTTTCGGCCTCGCCCTCCACCATCTCGACGTTGGAGAAGCCGTTGAGCCGAATGTTCTCGCGTCCGTCCGCCACCGCGTCGGGGTTGCTCTCGATGCCTATCACCCTGCCCGCGCGCCCGGCCAGCAGCATCGCTATGGGGGCCATGCCGGAATAAATGTCGTACGCCGTCTCACCGCCGGAAGTCTCTGCATTGTCAATAAGCAACTGATAGAGTTTTTCGGACTGAGAGTGGTTGGTCTGAGCGAAAGAGGCGGCGGATATCTTGAGTTTCAGCCCGCAGACTTCGTCGATTATATAGGCTTCTCCGCCGAGAACCCTTTCCTCGCCTGAAACGGCGATTCCTGAGAGGGAGTCGTTTATCCGCCACAGTAGGCTTTTGACTTCCGGGAAATCCGCCGCGACGGCATCCGCGTACTCGCGCGAATATTTGTCAAAGTCGCCGGTGTGAGTGACGACGCAGGCCATGACGTCGCCTTTGGATGAAGCTCTGACCACGAAGTTGCGCATGAGGCCTTCATGTCTCCGCGCCCAGTGATGAGTCAGGCCTCTGGCGGAGGCGAACGCCCTCGTCATGTTGCGCAATTCGCACAACCGCGGGGCCTGAAGGTGGCAGCGGTCCACGTTGACCACCCTGTCGAAAAAGCCGGCGCGGTGCATGCCGAGGCTGAGCGAGCCGCCCGCGCCATCACCGAAGGTGTATTCCATTTTGTTTCTGTATTCCCACGGGCATTCCATGCCAATGATGGGTTCCACCGGCGGGTTGGGGACGCGCGCGATGCGTTCTAGGCAATCGGAGACCTGACGGCGTTTCCATTCGAGCTGAAGATTGTAAGGATAGTTCTGCCAGACGCAGCCGCCGCAGAGGCCGCCGGTCGGGCCGCCGAAATGGGCGCACCTCGGCTCCACGCGGTCGGGGGAAGCGGAAACGAGGCTGTCGGCGCGGGTTTCGATGTAGCCGCGTTTGCGCCTCGTCACCGTGGCCTCTACGATATCACCGGGAACGCCGCCCCTGACGAACGCCACAATGCCGTCGTCCGCGCGGGCGACGCCAGAACCGCCGAACGCCAGACCGTCTATCTTCAGCGTCAGCTTATCCCCTGTCTTGGGACGGCGCGCTGTGGTTTGTTTGTTTTCAGAATCTTCCATATTTGCCTTTTCGTTTTTTCCGCCGCTATTCACTCGCGGCGCGCATAAGTATATTATATGTGGCGAACACTGTTAAGGAGGCGCGAGATGATAATCGACAAGTTCAGGCTCGACGGAAAGAAAGCCATAGTGACGGGAGCAAGCAGGGGGATAGGACAGGAGATAGCCATAGCGCTGGCGGAAGCGGGCGCGGACGTGGCGGTGTGCGGAAGGAAGCCGGAGACGCTGGAGCCGGTGGCGCAGGAGATAAGGGCGAGAGGCCGGGAGGCGCTGCCTATTGCCTGCCATGTGGGCAAGTCCGACCAGATAAAGCCGTTTCTCGACGAAGTTTACGCCAAATTCGGCAAGGTCGATATTTTGGTGAACAACGCGGCGACGAACCCGATCTTCGGGCCGACGCTGAACGCCGACGAGAAGGCCTTCGACACGATAATGGCAACCAACCTCAAAGGGCCGTTCCTGTTGTCGCTCGAAGTGGGCAAGAGGATGCTGAAAGAGAAGACGCGCGGAAGCATCATAAACATATCGTCGATAGCCGGAATCACGCCGGGCATGGGGTTGGGAGTGTACTCGGTGAGCAAGGCCGGGCTGATAATGCTGACTAAGGTGCTGGCGCACGAGTGGGGCGCGGCGGGAATCCGCGTAAACTCGGTCGCCCCCGGCGTAATCAAGACGAAGTTCAGCGCCGCCCTCTGGAGCAACGAAGCGATACTGAACGAAGTTAAAAAGGGATACCCGCTGGGCAGGATCGGCGAGCCGGACGAAGTGCCGGGCGCGGTCGTGTATCTGGCGTCTGACGCGTCGTCGTTCGTCACCGGGCAGACCATTCTTGTGGACGGCGGCGGCAGGATGTGACGGGAAGTTCCGTCGGGTTTTTTCACCGTTTGACGGCTTGTCGCCCGTAATTCGCTGTTTCGTGATAAAATGTCCGTAAAGACGCGGACCTGAGCAGTGTTATTTTTGGCGACAAGGAAGCTGTTCGGGCGCGGGGAGGCAGATATGACCGAATCAGCGGCGCAGGCGTTGGCGATTCTCAGAGACCCGTCTCAGTTCAAATGGTATGTCATTCCGATTCTGACTCTCGTGGTTTACGTTTACGCAAACGAGGCGCAGAAAAAGAACTGGAATGTCATTTTTGCCGGGCTGACATATTTCGCCCTCGATATATTCATAGAGATAGTCAATTCGCTGATATTCCATTTCACGCAATACGCGCCGGCGTGGGGCACGCCCGGAGCCACAGCATATCTGTTGCTAATCGGCATGAACATCGAGATATTCTTCATGTTCGCCATCGTCGGGCTTGTGATGTCGAAGTTCCTGCCGGAAGACAAGAACATGAGAATTCTGGGGCTGCCCAACAGGGCGGTTTTCATAGCGTTCGCCGGGGCAATCTGCGCGGCGATAGAATGCGCCCTAAACTATACCGGCGCGCTGACATGGGAGTACCCGTGGTGGAACACCGGCCCGGCGGCGATTGTGATTTTCGGCGGCTACTCCCTGTTTTACACCATCTCTTTCAAGGTGCACGACATGAAGCAGCGTAGCTCGCAGATACTGGCGGTCGGAAGCCTGCTCGCGCTCGACCTGATTCTGATTGCGATTTTCATGGGCGCGCTCAACTGGATTTGATTTGTGACATCATATATTGAAAACTGGCGGAGGAAAGCATGAAAATAGTGACGCTGATGGGAAGTCCCAGAAAAAAAGGCAACACGGATAAAGTTCTCTCGCTATTTGAAGCGAAAATGAAAGAGAACGGACATAAGGTCGAGAGGATAAATATTGCGGGGAAGAAAATCGCAGGATGCAGCGGATGCTGGGCGTGCGCGAAAGCGAAATCGGCTCCCGGCTGCGCGATAAAAGACGACGCGATCCCTGTTTTCAAATCCATGATGTCGGCTGACGCCATTGTGTATGCCACGCCGCTTTATTGTTGGGATTTCACATCGCAGATGAGAGCGCTTATCGACAGGCACGTGTGCCTCGTTTCAGGATTCGAGACCCCGGCGCACGCGTCCGCGCTTGAAGGAAAAACAACCGCGCTGCTGGTCACTTGCGAGGGGCCTGTCAAAGACAACGCCGACCTCATTCAGATAATGTTCGACCGGCTGAACGGATACGGGAAAAGCTGTGTGGCGGGCAAATTCATCGTGCCCGGATGCGTCTCGCCTGAAAGCATCGGACCCAAGGCGGAGAAGACAGCCGCGAAAATGGCTGCGGCGGTGGAAAAAACAGCCCTTAAACGCGAAAAGTCTAAATAGGCGTTAAATCTATTGGACAAGACGCGTTATCTGCAAAACGCATGTTTTTATGCTCAGGAACAAGTTTGACGGAGAGCTTCCGCGGAAGTAAAATATATAATAGGGTGCTTTGAATTCCAAAGGGGATGATTCTGATGAATAGAAGAACGCTGAGAAACATTCTTGCGGCAATGGTTCTATGCCTCGGCGCGGCGATGGCCACAGGATGCGGGGGCGGAGGCGGAGGCGCGACAGGCGGCGGAGCTCCGGTAGTGAATCCCCCGGCGAACAACAACCAGACTGTGACGCGCACCGTCGCGGGCACGGTGTACACCTCGTCCGAGCAAAGCGGCTCGCGCTCGGCTTCCAGAATTGCCGATGACATTCCGGTGACCAACGCAGCCCTCAAAGCCTATAATGTGACAGACGCGACGAAAACCAACCTCATCACCGCAGGAGGAACCACCGGGGCGAACGGCGTTTTCTCCGCCACTATTACGATACCGAAAAACACAACACCCAGCATTATTATTGAAGCGCTCATCGGCCCCGCAGGAGACGCGGGAAACATCAAACTGGCCGTCGAAAGCATAAGCGCAAACAGGACAGGGCTTCTCGCAGATAAAGGCACGACAAGGAAAGCCGTGATTTTCGAGCTGATTCCGGATGTCGCTATGAACACAATCAGCGGCGTTGACAACCTGATGGCCGGAGAGGGAATCGACGCCACTGCTTCGATAACAAACGCGACTCGGGCGCGAGAACTGGTCAACTACATATCTTCCATCATTACCGCCTGCCCGAATATCGGCGCAAACCCGGATTACGACTGTATTCACACACAGATAGGAAACACACTGGCCGCCACAAACTTGGACGCAGAGGTTGAAAAACTCGTCGAGCGTTTAGACACGGCAGCAAAAGTCGCTCTTGGAATCGCAAGCATAAATGAAATCATAGCCAACCTCATCGAGCCGGACTATTCGCGCGCGCAGGTAGATAAGATAGTCGCCGTGTTCACGGACGCGGGAGAAAGCGCGCTGAGCACGTTGAACAACATCGACACGAAACCCAAAGCGGCGGAGTTGTGCGCGGCGATGTCGGACGTCGTAGACGTCTGGGATGCGGCTCACGCGAATACGACCGCAAAGAGACTCGCCGTCAAAGACAAAGCGATGGCGGTAAGAAACGGCGAGATTTTTACTTACAGCGACGTTTACAGCTCGATGGGGCTTCTCCGCGCCGGAATGGCGCAGAAGATTTCCCCGAATGCCGCGGCGGCAGCATCAACGCTTACCACTTCAAACGATATCAACTCAATTATTAGCGCATACGACATCATCCGGGGGATGCTGATTGAGGTGATGGTAAAGGAAGCCGAAGCGACGCGCGACGACGCGGCAGACGCCGTCGAAGGACTTCTTGAAGTCCTCGCCGACCTCGGAGAATCTTCGAACGGAACAGCCTCCTTCGACGCGATAATGGACAACTGGGTGGTAAGCTGGGAGGACGCCACTCTGGCGACTAACCTGATGACCGCTCTCTTCCCGATGGAAATGGATGTGCGCGTGAAGACCGACCCGCTTATGCTGCTTGCGCATGATATAGCGGATTTGCCGTCCGGATTCTCCGACGCGCAACTGGAAGCAGTCCTTCTGGACTATCTATCGCCGGCGACAACCGCCGCCGCAATGACCCTCTACAACAACAACAAAGGCAAGAATTGCCAATTCGGCTACACCTTCCCGCCCCTCTCAATAACTTCCACAGACTGCCCGGACAAAGAGGAAGTCATCAGCCTTATCGAGACTCATTACGAGAAAGACCTGCCCAAGCTCCGCGCGGTCGTGGACGGAGTTGAAGCGTGGGTGAATCACCCGGACAACGCGATCAACCTCCTCGGTCTGGGCAACTCTTTCAGCAAAGTTGAAACGATGTATAATTCAATGAAGGCGTCAACATCAAACAAGAATCAATTGAGCGAGGCTCTGAGTATCGCGGGAGTGAAACCCGAACTTTTCTGGCTCGCCATCAATCTGGAACCTTACATGTGAGGCGGCGGGCGCGTTAATGTTCAAAAACAAAACACTTGCTTCGTTAGTTGCGGTTGCGATAATTGTTTCAGCGGCGGCTTTCGCCGCGCGGTCGAACGCGGAAGCGGCGAAAACCTTTCCCGCGCAGTTTGAACGTTTCACCAAAATATACCCCCAATCGATATGGGACAGAGGAAAGCGCGTCTCCTTCATGTACGGAAAGCGCTCGACGATACCCGTCGGGCTGGAACTGCCGGTCGTCCGAGGCGACGAAGTCATAGGCATCTTCAAGTGCTCTTCCATAGGAACGATGAACATTCACGGGTACTTCGGCTCGCACTCAAAAGACATCATTTTGAAAAAGAGCGACGCGATACTTTCGCCGCTCCCCGACGCCCTGCCCGTCAGGAACCCTAACAACAGCATTGGAACCACCCTGTTCGCGTCCCAGACCGCGACAAAGCTTTGGCTTGTGGTCGACCGAGGCTCAGGCGACGGATTGGACGCCGATTCCAAAGCCGCCGCCTTTCTGGACGGGGTTTACGTCGGATACTACACAATATCCTTCCTCGGACGCTCCATTTCATACGGAACCCTAGCGCGGGAAGCGATATTTCCGCTCCACCGCCTCGACGACATCGTCATAGACTTCTCCCAGCGCCCTGAGCAATGACAAGCCGCGACTCTTTCGCGCGATTTCCAGTCTGACAACAATACCCGGGCACTTCTTTATTGCGCGGCATCATCTTATGTCCTACTGACAGCAAAACCTTGAAAATCAGCGATTTTCGGCTTGCCGGCGGGCGAATTTGCGAGCGCGCTGGAATTACTGAAAAAAAACATTGTGACCGAGCAGCATTTGTGATATTGTGCGGGCAAAGCATCATGCCCCTGAGGGGCGGGAATTGAAAACCGGACGCCGCGCATGGAGGAATGCGACTATGTTGAACTTTGATTTGTCAGAAGAACAGAACATCATCAGAAGCACAATACGGGATTTTGCGGAGAACGAGATAGCCCCGATCGCGCGCGAACTGGACGAGAAAGAGGAGTTCTCCTTAGAACTGACAAAGAAGATGGCGGGCGTCGGCCTGTTCGGAATGTTCCTGCCCGAAAAATACGGCGGGTCGGCGATGGATTACACGTCATACATAATAGCGGTCGAGGAAGTGGCGCGCGTGGACGGCTCTCAGGCCGCCACTGTGGCTGCGGGCAACTCGCTCGGCATCGGCCCCATCTACTATTTCGGCAGCGAGAAACAGAAAATGGATTGGCTGCCCAAACTGTGCAACGGCGAAGGTCTGGCCGCGTTCGGGCTTACCGAACCGGAGGCAGGCTCGGACGCTCAGGCGTCCAAGACGACCGCCAAACTGCGCAACGGCGAATGGGTCTTAAACGGCAGCAAAATATTCATCACAAACGCGGGCACGGAGATGTCGCTGGTGTCCACCATTCAGGCTATCACGGGCACGCGCGAGGACGGTCGCAACGAAATGAGCTGCATCCTCGTGCCGAACGGCACTCCCGGCTTCGAGGCGAAAACAATGCACGGGAAGATGATGTGGCGCTCGTCAAACACGTGCGAGCTGTATTTCGACGACTGCCGCGTGCCGGAAGAAAACATCCTCGGACGGCGCGGAGACGGTTTCAAACAGATGCTCGAAACGCTCGACGGCGGCAGGCTGAGCATAGCGGCTATGGGCCTTGGCGGCGCTCAGGGCGCTTTTGAGAAAGCTCTCAAATATTCTCAGGAAAGATACCAGTTCGGCGTGCCGATCTCGCGCTTTCAGGCGAACGCCTTCAAACTCGCGGACATGGCCACTGAGATCGAAGCCGCAAGAAACCTTCTCTATAAGGCTTGCTGGCTGAAAAGCAAAGGGAAACAGTATTCGAAACTAGCGGCGATGGCGAAACTGTATTGCTCGGAAGTAATGAGCCGCGTCGTCAATCAAGCCGTTCAGATTCACGGCGGATACGGTCTAATGAAGGAGTACGACATAGAGAGATACTACCGCGATCAGAAGCTGCTCGAAATCGGCGAAGGAACGTCGGAAATACAGCGGATTGTCATATCGCGCCATATTGGTTGCAGATAGATTCAGGCGCTGTCCGATTTATTCAGCATGACGGCTGTGTCCGTGTTGCGCGACATTGCGGTCGCGCTTGCGGTTATTTCGCCGCGCCGGACAACTCCAGCAGGAATGTTCCGATTTCCCATTTTGAGAGAGATGCCGCAACCGCGCCCGAGTTGACGCGGAGCGCGCTGCCCTTTTCGTCCTCGGTGATATTCGTCTTCCTAGCGCGGGCAATAGCCGGGCCGGAATTGCTGAATCTCAGTTTCGAGCCGTCGCCGAGCGCGTCATAAGCGCGCGCCACAAGCGCGTCCGATTTCTCCGCTTTCTTCAAAGCGACCATGATTGCGGCGGCGTCTTCCCCCGCGCTGAAAAGAGATGCCGACCTTCCGAGCGGCCCTTTGGCTTTGCCGCTGCCGAGCGCAACCGCAGGCGTATTGAACTCGACCCCCGCGCGCGGCAATGAGGCAGCCTTCCAGTCTCCGGCGTGCGGATATATCGCGTATCTGAAAGAGTGCATGCCGCGCTCCCAGCATTCTGCGGGCTTGGTCATCGCGATGAAAGGAGCCAGATGGTCCGGCGTGAACACGCCTTTCATGCTCATCCCGCCCTCGCTAGACCATTCTCTGAGAGTTATCCCGTGATGCTCGTAGAGCGCCCATTCGGCGTGTCCGAGTCCCTTCTTCATGATTTCTTTAGCCTCCGCGGACGCGCGAAGGATGCTCGCCATATTGCGCGCAAGATACCTCAGGTACGCCGCCGAGAAAACCGAGACGCTCCTGAACAGAACCAGCCCCATGCAGTCTGTTTCCGCGTCCATTCCGGGATTGCCGGAGTTCAGGACGGCGAGGCCGCGTTTCCCATTTGAAATGTCAACCCAGTTCTGCGCGCACCAGTGACCGGGGTTTCGCGGCTCGGAGTAGAAAGGCGTCTCGAACACAGGCTTCCCGCCCGCCGCCGCGCCGAACATCGCCTTGACGCGCATGTCCCTTCCTTTGAAATCGATGTCCGTCTCAAAGTCCACGCGGCGCGAACCCGCTTCAAGATAAACGCGTTGGACGCGGTCCATGTCTTTGTGTCTGCCCCTCGACTCGAAGCCCGCCCTTACAGGCCCGCTCTCGATCAGCCTTATTGCCGATCTGTAGCGCTTGCCTTCCCATCTCTCCCCGGTCTTTTGCACAGTCCAGAGGTTGCCCGCGTCCTCCTCCGCCAATATCTCATTGCCGAGATAGCGGGAGCAGTCGAGAGTTTCCCTGCCGGACTCCTTGTCGAAAACAGACGCCAAACAACCCGTTCGCGGGTCCAGCGTCACCTTAAGATATTCATTTTCCATCGAGAGGTCCGACACGCTCAACCCGGAAGGCTTGGGCGCGCCGCCGCGTTGCGTTTTAGCTCCCGGTTTGATGTTGACCACCGCGAATCCCATCGCGGGAAGCACGGCGTGGACAAGGACATGGCCGTTTGAGAGCTGGCAATGCAGAGGCTCTCCCGCCGGGCCGACCGCCGAGAAAGTTTCACAGCCCGCTATGTCTCCCAAACTTTCCGCCGGGACGCGCAACAATTCGCGTCTGCTCCAGTTGAGGCTGTTGAAAGCCACCACCGGAGCGCCCGCCCCGCGCGTGTCCGCAAGCGCCGCCAGTTTCTCCCGCGCCGCCGATCCCGCTTCTTCTATCGCCGCCATCGCTTCGGCGTATCTCCTAATCGTGTTTCGGTATACCTTGTCCGTGCCCGTGCCGCAAATGATATCGTGAAAATCGTTCGTCAGAATCAGTTCCCACGCGGCGTCCAGTTTTTCCTTCGGGTATTCCGCGCCGCGAGACCACGCGATAGCAGACCACTTTTCAGCGTCCATAATCGCGTATTGCGATTTTCTGCAGAGGCGTTTGACCTTTTCTCTAGACTCGTAGCAGCCGGTCAGCAACGGGTTCAATTCTCCAGAGACGACGGGGAACTCTCCGCCCTGCTCTGCGCGGATCTCGTCGAAAAACCGCCTCGGCAAAGAAAACTCGACTTCCGGAGAACCGCCGGCCGCGCTCCATTTCTTTAGCATCTCCGGCCACTTTTCCACAGGCGGGGTGAAATCAGAGCCGAACGGGAACATCAACGTCGCACAGTCCGTCCGCGCGCCTTCATAGTCCGTCCTGACGAGCAGTTCGCTCTTGAAAGCCATAAAGCTGGCCGCGCTCAAAGACGGAGGCGAAAATCCGATGTAGTGGGCCGCCCACCAGTTGCTCAACAGCTTCGTGCCGTCCGGCGACTCCCAAAGGAAGTGAATCGGCTCCGACGGATCCCTCCAGTTCTGCACGCCGCGCGCGAACACGAACTGCCCGAACTGCGCCGGATGCCCGAATCCGTCGATCTCCCACGCCGTCTCCACCTTGCCGCCAACTTCGTCCTCAAGGAATTTTTTTCCGTAAACGTACTGCCGGGCCAGCGCCTCTCCAGTCGGTATGTTTTCGTCCGGGGAACACAACGTGCCTCCTACCAGTTCGATGCGGCCCTCTTTCACATATCGGGATATCTTCTCGCGCGTTTCCGGCCTCGACCGCCAGTATGGACGGAGCGCCAGCGCTTGGTCTATCACATATGTGAACTCTTCGTTTGCGTCCAGCATCTCCAGCGCCTTGTCCAGAATCTCGGCAACGTCCCTGTTGTATCCCTCCTCCGTCTTCCACCACTCGACGTCGAAATGATAGTGCGGGACCGCATGTATCTTTTTCACTCCGTCCTTTGCGCTCATGTCTCTCTCCCGGAATACAGTTTTTCTCTATGGTTCATATTACTTCCGAGCCCAGACTTTTGGCAATAGGCGGCCGCGCCCTGAAACGGCGCGCGCGCAAGAAAACATTTTATTGATAATCCGGCGTTTCTCTGATAATCTCTATTTCATATTATCACGGAGGCTGTAATGAGAAAGATAATACTCCTTCTTATGTTTGTTGCGCTCTCAGTTTGCAGCGGTATGACCGCGCTGGCAGAACAATCAGCTCCCGCTTCGCTCGCTCTTCCGTCAGAAATCTCAAGGTTCAACATCAAGGACATTTACGGGCGAATCATACCCGCTGAACAACTGAAAGACTGGATCGTCGTCTACGGGTTCGGCAACGAAAATAACGCCATGACAATGGTCGGCTGGCTTAAAGAAATCACGCTGGCGTATCCAGACACCAAAGGAATCATGTTTATATGTATCGCCGAAACAAGCAAATATCCCAAAGTGATGGGGCCTATGGTCAGGCGCGTGCTTAAAAAGGAATATGAGCAGGAACTGGAAACGCTAGGCGCGAAGCTAGCGGAAAAAGGATTCAAGCAGGAAAGACCGCTGGATGAGAAATATATAATGATAGCGGACACCAGCGGGGCGTACTACAACCACTTCGGAATCGGCGACGGCAAGGACGACGCTCATGTGTTCATATTCGACGGCGACCATGTCCCACGGGCCTACTTCAGCGACTACTCGGAAGAAATGAAGACGACGCTTGCCTCGCTACTTGCCGAACGCGAGGAAAAACAAAGGTTCGCTGCCATTCAGATGAGCGCGAAAAAGAAAAACACATTCAGAAAGTACGCTCTTATAGGAGCTGCGGTCGCGGCCGGCGTTTTGCTACTCGACTGAAAAAATTGACGAAATGCACTCGGAATCAGATTCTACAATACGTCACGGAGGGTGATATCATGGCGACAAGTTGGGAAAGCTTGAAGGGAATGGTGGAAGCCGGTTCCTCGGATTATTACAAGTTCATGCAGGGAAACAACGCCGCCGGAACGCGCGTGCGCAAATCTCTCATGGATATCAAGAAATACTGCGACCAGATGAGAAAAGACATTCAGGACGAGAGAAACAGCCGCGCGGAAAAATAAAACCCGCGCGCGTCACTCTAGCGTGTATATCTGGTTCAGATAGTTTATCGCGAACTCTTTAGCCGTCGAGCGGTCGGGCAGAGTCGCCATAACTCCGTACATGACGGCTTCCTGCGAGAGCTTCTTCGCGTCTATTCCCCTGACCTCTTCCACTGACGCTGCAAGGTCGGCCATGAATGCGTCCGCCACCACCGAATGGAACGGCGATACCGTCATGTGCAGGCTGGCTGGCAGTTGCTGCTTTTCGACAAGCCAGTTCTTCTCCTTTAAGGCGTCCGAGAGAGCATAGACGTTCACGGTGTCGCTCGCGAACGCGAACACCGATGCAGATGGAGAGCCGAGAACCTTCATATCCGGCATCGCGTTTATCTCTTCAATCAGCTTGCGGGTTGTCTTCATCGCGATGTCCGCCAGCTTCATGTAGCCGTTTTCTCCGAGGAAGTTCATCACCGCCCAAGCGGCGGCAATCGCCCCGCCGGGTCGTGCGCCGGACAATGTGGATGTGCCATATACCCCGCCCGGAAAATCCGCGTGCGCGAAATATTGTTTCTTCCGCCTCTCGCTGTCCCTGTATAGCACAGCCGAGCACCCCTTAGGACAGAATCCGTATTTATGGAGGTCGGCCGACATCGATGTGACGCCGGGAACGCTGAAATCGAAAGCCGGAACTTCATATCCGAGTTTAGAAACGAAAGGCAATATTAACCCGCCCAGACAGGCGTCCACATGCAGCCAGATTCCGCGCTCCTGCGCAATCTCTCCCAATTCCGAGATGGAATCGACCACCCCGTGAGGATATGTCGGAGCTGAAGCCACCATGAGGATTGTGTTTTCGTTCGCCGCCGACTTCATTGCCTCGACATCGGCCCCAAAATCCGCGCCGACCGGGACCCTGACCGGTTTCAATCCGAGATAGTGGCAGGCTTTGTCCCAAGCCGGATGCGCCGTCGAAGGAGCCAACAGTTCCGGAGCCGTGACCCCGGGCCTCTTCTCGCGGGCGTAGTCCCTTGCGGTCTTTACCGCCATAAGGATGCTCTCGCTGCCTCCGCAGGTCAGACTGCCCACTGTCTTCGCGTCCCCACCCAGCAACCCGGCTGTCATCGCGATGACTTCCGTCTCCATCTTCTTGAGGCTCGGAAACGCGAACGGGCTTAATCCATTTTCCGCGAAATACATCGCATACGCTTCCTTGGCCACTTCCAGAACAGTGTCTCCCGCGTTGTATATCAGGCTGAACATCCGTCCGTTGCGCCAGTCGGCGTCTCCGCTTTTCATCTCGTTCATTTTTTCAAAAAGCAATTTCCGGGGAGTCCCTTCCTTCGGCAGTTTAAGCTCTTTCATGATAAACCTCCGCTGTCCGTCATTCGTTGCCAACGAAACGTAAGCATAACACAATAAGCTCCGTTCATGCCATTCGTGCCGTAAATCATAACCAGATTGCCGCCGCCGCGAGCAGCCTGAAATCTCAAATCGCCATTTAGCGCTTGGAAAATATTGTCCTTTCGAATCTTTAACGCAGAGCGATCCCAATTTAACCTTTTGGTGTTGCTGAAAAATAAATATTGTATCGGATATGCCTATTTGCTATTTTCATGTATAGTTATAATAGGAAAAATCAATAGCGCAGATAAGCTCGGCAAATAAAACTGATAATTCAAGCCGATTTTTTCAATTATTTAGGTAGCTGAATAAATAAATAACGCTTGACAAATGATAACAGTTTGAATACGATGGAATAGAATTTATGGATTATAGGTTAAGGAGGAAATATGTCTGCTTCAGTATCCAGCGTATCAGCCAACTTAGGCAACGCGGGAGTTTCGGGCGGCCCCGGACAAGCAAAGAGCATTGTGGAAGGAACGCTTTATGAATTTCAGAAGGCAAAAGCGGAAGCTGCCGCGCCTCTGAAGATTCCGGATGCCCGAATCGCATTCGCATTGGGAAGCGGCATAGATTTGACAATTTAGGAAGGTTGACGGAAGGAAAAGCCGGATTACGGCTTTCATTGATGATAAAAGGCTCTAATTCAAAAGAGTTATGGACAATGAGAAGGGATGCCGTTATCCTTTCATAAGTGGGCGCCCGTAGCTCAGCTGGATAGAGTGCGAGACTCCGAATCTCGAGGCCAGGCGTTCGAATCGCCTCGGGCGCAATGTTGAGCAATAAGCAACAACAAAAATATTATAAAGTGAGGGTGGTATCTATGGAAATGGGCGCATTTTTGAGGAAGCAACGCCTCAAAGCAGGGTTCACGATTCAGGACATTGTCGATATGGCCGGAAATCAGATCGACAAAACGACTGTTTCGAGAATCGAGCGCGATGAGAGGAAACTCTCACTGAAGGCCGGTTACTATTTTTCACAGATTTACGAAATTCCTCTCGAAGAACTAGCGAGGAAGGAACTCGGCGCTTCAGCATCCCGCATCAAGAAGATTAAACCCACTAAGCGGGCGCGCGGCCGCAAAAAGAAAGCTTAATCTAAAGACTGCTGTCGCGATTTGTTTCAACATGAATAAAAAGCCCTTGGTCAGGGGCTTTTTTTATTTTCTCATGTGAATTATTTCTCAAAGCGTTGCTTTATCATACTTAACGATTGCTAATTTTTTTTATTAGTGATAGCATTTCATACCATCTATTAATAAATTGCTATCTTAAAGGAGACAGGTTATGAGAGGAAAGGCGATGTTTGCGGCGGCGCTTGCGGTTTGCGCGGCTATGTTCGGATCGGCGGCGTTGTGCGCCACCGGGCCGGTGAAGATTTCGACGATGACGCGGGTTGAGTCCCACAGCAAGATGGAC
>MWCD01000059.1 GCA_002069885.1 bacterium ADurb.Bin236
GGGAACCGCCGGGACAGCCGCAATGTTGCCGGGCAGCAACCCTGCCGCGCACAGCAGGAAGTCCGCCGGAAGCAGAACGCCGGCCAGCGGCACGACCAGCGCGTTCGAGACCAGCCCCGCCGCGCAGAACTGGTTGAAGTGATACGCGAGGACGGGGAACAGCGGCATCTGCGCCGCTATAGAGGCGAGAGCGAAGCGGGCGATTTTTCGAGGCAGTCCGCCGCCCCGGACGAACGCCGCCATCGCCGGATAGATGAAGATGACGCCCGCGCTTGCCAGAAACGTTAACTGCGTTCCGATTTGAAATGGGGCGGACGGGTTGACGACCATAACGAAAAGCGCGGCAAGGCAGAGGGATACCCCGGAGTCTCGCCCGGCCCCGAACATAAGGGAGAAGAGCATGACGAAGCCCATGACGACGGCGCGCGTTATCGACGGCCCGCCTCCGGCGACGAAATAATAAACGAGCAGGGCGGCTCCCATTATCAGGAAGCTTGGAACGGGCCTGCGGTTCCACAGGAAGCCGAATATGAACAGGGCGCCTAGCATGACTCCGACGTGCATACCCGACACGACAAGGACGTGGACGACGCCGGCGCGGCGGAACTTGTCGTAGATAACTTGGTCGACCGGGCCGGTTCTGCCCAGCGCCATATAGCCGAGTATAAGGTTGTAAGGTTCGGAGACGTTCGAGTCGATGGCGCGGCGGAACTTGTCGCGCAGAGAGGCGGCAGACGACAACACAAGGCCGGCGTTTCCTTTTCCGAGAGGCCTTGAACTCCCCTGTTCCGCCACTGTCATCATTGCGGACGCGTCCCGCGCTCTATGGTAGTCGGCGCTCGCGCGGCTCATCTGAGACGCGGGTTTCATCCATCCTTCCAACTCCCACAGTTCGCCGAACGCCGGGTCTCGCGCGGGAGCCGCCTCCGCTCTGAATCGCGCTACCGCAACTCCATCGACTCTCAGCCATGCGTCTTTGCTGAGCCGCACTCCGTCGACCTTCATTGTCGCCGCCGCGCTCCCGTCCTCCCGCCGCTCGAACCTCAATATCGTGCCGCGCGCGATTTCAAGCCGTTTTTCGTTGTCCCGGTTTTCGAGGTATCGCGCGAGGGGCGCGTTGTGATAAACCGCTTCGTCAGCCTGATAGGAGAACCAAGAAGCGAATAGCGCGGACGCGCAGACAAGGGAGAGGAAAAGAGATTGGCGGGAGCGGAAAGCGGCTGCGGCCGCTCCGGCGGCGAGCGCCGCGGCGCATGTCAGCCACATCGGCGCCGAAACGAACCGGCCCGCGAGAGCGCCGAGCGCGTACGCTGCGGCCAACGCGTAAATTATCGGCATGCCCTGCCTCGCCCGCCTTTCCCGCCGTCCCGCCCGCGACCCGCCGTTATTTACTTAATCCATATCGGACTCGACCACGCCATCTGTCCGTCCGTTTGTGTGGCTCTGATGTATATGTAGTCCTCGTCGCGCTCCCGGCGCGCGTCGATGTGCGTCAGTTTGAACTCCGGGCCGCCGTCGCCTTCGAACACGGCGGCGGTCCCGCCGTTTTTTATCACTTCTATTTTTTCCAGCGGGGCGACGCCGCGAGCGTAAATCGAGACGCTGACCGGCGCTCCCCGGGAGTCCAGCCGCCCGCCCATGAATGTCGTCTCGTTCGCCCTCACGTCCATCACAATCCTTGCGCCTGTCACGGCGTATGTTCTTTTCGCCCTCAGCGCCTCGAAGATTCCCTCCCGGCTCAACTCCTCCGCGTACACCGCCGCGATGCCCGGTCCCGGCGTCGCTTTGCCCTTATAAAACATCTGCAGGAACTTGATCAGCCTTGGCGGGCGCGTCAGGTTGCCCGCATACCCGTCATGGCTGTCGGATGATGCGATAAACCCGAAATGATGTCCCGCATCCAGCGGCGTCCGCGCTGAATGCTTCCCGTTTTTATACGCGTTGTATATCTCATACGGGCAGCCTTCGCACTCGCTGTTTCCATGCCACGAATATATTTCCACAACCGGCTCGTATTCAGGATTGAAACGATCCCAGTTGAAAGGATAAACCGGGCCGCCGAGAGGATGGTGGGGGATGGAAATCGCCCCGTATTCTTCAAGGTGCTTCCAGAGTTTTTCCGGCGTGTCGCAGTCCGGCGAATCCACCGAGCACACTTCCGCCGGGGCCTCGTCTCCGGGATAGTACACATTGCGGTGACCGAAATGAATAGGGTCTTTCTGATACTCCCAGCGGTCGCGCCGCTTGAGCGTGTGGAACATGCAGTCCAGCCCGCTGCCGCTCGTCCATTCGTATGCGATGAACGCGACGTAGACGCCGTCCTCGTGCCACCTGCGGGTGGCGTCGACAGACTGTTTCCAGCGGCTCGGCACAGACGCCAGCCCCCACGGCGCGTCATGGTCGGTCAGCGCAGCGAAGTCCAGCTTTGCCACTTCCTTGCCGTACCTGTAATACTGCTCCGGAGCGCTGACGAACGCGTCAGGCGAAAGTCCGCTGTGCCCGTGCAACTCTCCCCAGTAAAGGCCGTACTTCTTTCCGTCCAGCTCTATGTCATGCCTGTTCTGGACGACCTTCAGAGGATGGAACGGCGCGTATATCAGCGGGGCCGCATAGCATATCAGATAGAACAGGGTCACAAGGGAGGCCGCGGTCGTCGCGACGGATATCAAAACTATTCTCGGCCACTTTATTTTCTTCTTTTCACGCATTGCGCGCCTCCGCTGTTTTAGCCTTATGTCATTTAATTTGCGTCTTCGACTCAGTATATCTCAACATTAAAACTGCGCGCAAGGCGCAAGGCGATATGTTTATGGCGACAGAGATTGTTGAAACAAAAACTTTTCAATGAGAGCTTTCAGAACATCCCGCATATTAAAAAAATCAACAAAGAGTCTTTTAATCCCTTGAAGTGAAGCAATGCGTTTCTATTCAATCTCAAACGGTCTCTCCCGCGGCCTGCTGATTAAAGGCCAAAATATTCTTGATTTTTACGCCGACTCAAGTATAATCCGTCGCGGTTTGGCATGCGCATCTGTCCGGTTCGTCGCGCAGGGGAAACAGTATTTTTTACGGCGCGAAGAGAACAAGGGCAACGGGGGTTTTCTCATGAGCAAGGTCTTTGAAAGTTGCGCGGAAGCTGTGGCCGACATCGAAGACGGGGCCACCGTCATGGTCGGCGGCTTTACGGGAAGAGGCACTCCTTCCCAACTCCTGCTGGCCCTTCGTGAAAAGGGGCCGAAAAACCTCGCCATAGTAAGAAACGACGCGAGCGGCGGGTGGAAGAACCCCATCGACGTCGACATCCTCATCGAAGCGGGCATGGTCAGGAAAGTTATCACCTGTTTCGCGGTGTTCGGCTCGCCGAAAAAAGTGAGCCTGCTAGAGCGGGCGGCTATGGACGGACTGGTCGAGGTGGAACTTGTGCCGCAGGGCACGCTTGCTGAAAGGATACGCGCTGGCGGGGCCGGGATAGGCGCTTTCTACACCCCGGTCGGAGTCGGAACCGAAGCCGCCGCCGGAAAGGAAGTCCGCGTTATCGGGGGGCGCGAAATGATACTCGAACACGCGCTAAAGGCCGACTTTTCCCTCATAAAGGCCCATCGCGCGGACACCCTCGGCAACCTCGTCTACCGCATGAGCGCGCGAAACTTCAACCCGATTATGGCTATGGCTTCCAGAACCACCATCGCCGAAGTCGAGAACCTTGTGGATGTCGGCGGCATCGACCCGGACGAAGTGATGACCCCTTGCGTATTCGTCCGCCGCATCGTCCCCACAGGAAAGGTTGCGTGATAATCATGGGCGAAATGATGTCTGACGAAATAATGGCGCGGCGCGTGGCGCTAGAGCTGAGCGGCGACTGCTTCGTGAACTTGGGCATAGGCATGCCCATGCTGGTGTCGAACCACATCGGAACCGGCAAACAAGTGATGTTTCAGGCGGAAAACGGCATCCTCGGCGTCGGCCCCCGAGCCGAGCCGGGCATGGAAGACAAAGACCTCGGCAACGCCGGAGACGAACACGTCACCGTCTCCGCCGGAGCCTCCTTCATGGACAGCGCCACCGCGTTCGACATGATCCGGGGCGGACATCTGGACGCCACAGTTCTCGGCGCTTTTCAGGTTTCAGAAAAGGGCGACCTCGCCAATTGGAAACTTCCCGGCAGGAAGCTCGGAAGCTACGGCGGCGCGATGGACTTGGCGGCGGGCGCCCGCAAGGTCATCGTCATGATGAAACACGTCACCAACGACGGCCTCCCTCGCATCGTTCGCGAGTGCTCCTATCCGCTCACCGCGAAAAACTGCGTCTCCCTCATCGTCACCGACATCGCGGTGATAAAGGTCGTAGACGATGGGCTTGAACTCTGTGAGACCGCCCCCGGCTGGACTCCCGCTCAAGTTCAGCAATTAACCGAGCCGCAGCTAATCGTCCGAAACGTATCCTCATGGCCGCTTTCGGTCTCCTGATTCCGCCGCCGACTGGCATTTAAGCGCGGCGTTTCACATCGCTTCCGCCATTCCCCGGTCGGAACAGAATATAATTATTCACGCATGCTTTTTTGCCGTTATTCCAGCAGCCGGAACCCGCTTCAACCCGAATCCTTATGAAAATATTTGGTATAATATGCCTGCCGGACACGGCGGGAGCGCGCACGATGCAAAAGCTGAGATTCGGAATATTATCTACGGCGCACGCGAACAACTTCACGATGCTGCCTATGGCCGGCAGAATCGACGAAATGGAAATCGCAGCCGTCGCCTCGCGCGGCATACAGAAGGCGAAAGAGTACGCCGCGCGCAACGGCATCCGTAAGGCGTTCGGAAGCTACGAGGAGCTTGTCGCCGACCCTGATATCGACTGCGCCTACATCTCCATGCCGAACTCCATGCACAAGGAATGGTCGGTGAAAGCGTTGCGCGCCGGCAAACACGTTCTCTGCGAAAAACCTCTGGCTTCGAACGAGAAGGAGTCGAGAGAAATTGAGGACGCCGTCAGGGAGACGGGGCGAACATTCGCAGAGGCGTTCCACTATCGCTATCATCCGCTTGCGGACAAGTTGGAGGAAATCATCCGTTCGGGGCGCATCGGCAATGTCGTCGAGATAGACGCCGCGTTCAATAACCGGGTGCGGGACAGAAAGAAGCCCCAGCTTTCGCCTGAGCTTGGCGGCGGCGCGCTGATGGACACCGGCTGTTACCTTGTGAGTTTTTCGCGTTGGATTTCCGGATGCGACGAAGCCGACGTCGTCTGGGCGAAATCGACAAAGACCGAAACGGGCGTTGACGGCACGACGGCGGCCTCGCTCAGGTTCAAAAACGGGATCGCAGCGAACATCGTTTGCAGCATCGACCTGACGCAGCCCGTGTCCGCGTTCATACGAGGCGACAGAGGGTCGATCTTCATCAACAGGCCGTTCTGCCCCGGATGGCAGAAAGGCGACGCGGTGAAAGACGTCTATTTTTTCATCGTTCAGCGCGGCCTGAATATCGAGAGAATAACAGTCCCCACCGTCACATCCTACCACTGCCAGTTGAAAGAGTTCTGCCGAGCAGTCGCCGAAGGCCGGCAAACAGTCACAGACGCCGGGCAGGGAACCCTGAACATGCGGCTCATTGACGCCATTCGCAACAAAACCGGAGCATGAACAATTTCTGATTAGCGCCGCAATCCCGCGCGCTTACTGTGACAAATCTTCAACTCAGGCATTGTTGGATTTGTTATAGGTTTCTCGACAAGATTGCAGCAATCAGATCGTTTAGAGTATTGTGATGGAGAGTATTGATTGACGCTCCGGTTGCGGCGTGATAAATTAAGGGCGCATTTCTCTAGTGAAAAATCCGGGTTAAAGGCGTGGTAACCCAAAACGCCACCCGTTCGACATTCACATGGCCGCCTCAACAGCTTTGGGATCGCACTTGGACTGATGACGGTCTATACAAGAAATACGGGTTGGCCAAAGACGATATTTACTTTATCAAGTCGCAAATTCGACCGATGGAGATTAACCTGAATGAAGAAAAAGCTCTTGCGGTTTTTGAAAACTATAAAATCCGCAGGATTTATGATGAAAAGACAGAAACATGGTTGTTTTCTGTTGTGGATATCATCGCCGCGCTGATTCAGCAGCCGGATTATCAGACGGCTCGGAAGTACTGGAACAAGTTGAAAGAACGCCTCAAGAAAGAGGGAAATCAGTCGGTGACAAATTGTCACCAACTGAAAATGGAAGCCGCTGGCGGGAAAAATACCTGACCGACGCGGCCGGTCCGGAGGCTCTTCTGCGAATCATACAGTCGGTTCCCAGTCCCAGAGCGGAACCCATCAAGTTATGGCTTGCCAAAGCGGTTTTTTTTCATCGTTACCAAGGCCCCCTTGGTAACGCGATAACTGAAAGCTCCGCTTTCAACACTCTTCTTTCCAGTTCGTTTTCTCAGGATTTCCGAGTCCAGTCGTTATAACGATTCGCGCATGAGCGATAAAATACGGAAGCAGAGTTTCCTGAACTTTCCGTTACCAAGGAGACCTTGGTAACGATGAAAATATCGGCGCCGACAGCGCCACTTTTGCCTGAAATTCCCGCGGTGTTACGTACAGCCATTAACAACAGATTCAGGGTCATCGGAATTCTTATAATGTTTTATAGCGTTTGGTGTGACTTCTCAAAAAAAGGGGTCAGATGTATTTCGACATTTTCTGTTTCAGTTCGGTGAAGTCCGATTTTTTAACCACGTATTCTTCCGCGGCCCAAGACTGGAAGTCCTGTTTGAAGGTGTGATAGGCGGTGAGGAGGATGACGGGGAGGTCTTTCTTTTTCTGCTTGATGGCGCTGAGGACAGCAAGACCGTCGATTTCCGGCATTTTGATGTCGAGCAGGACGATGTTTACGCCGTAAGACATCTCTTCGAGGGTGTCTAGGGCTTCGCGCCCGCCCTCGCACACGATTACCTGATGTCCGTCGTCCTCAAGCTCAAGCTTGAGCAGGTCCCGTATCTGCGGCTTGTCGTCCACAATCATTATTTTTTTCACGGCAATCACCGCATATATTATACCCCGAAAACGCTTCGGAGCGCGACCGGACTCGAAAAAAACCGCCGCCGTCACACGCAGTAGCCGTTTGCTCCGTTCTCTGCGGCGGTGATGTCGTGAAGTATTTTTATGGTTTTTTCCTGAAGCCGGTAGAAATCTCCCGCGCTGAGTTTTTCCACTTTGCGCTCCATACCCGGCGCGGTGACTTCGGCAACGAACGCCGCGATCGCTTTTATCTGCTCCGGCTTCAGTTTATTTTCGTCTTCCAACTGATTCAGGTGCCTGATGATGCTGGACAGAAGTTTTTCGGTCATGAGAGATATCCTCCGATATCGGAAATGTTCGGGCGATAAAGAGAGAAGGTAGTCAGGGAGTTTCCCGGCCCCTCGCGCGGTCAATTTCTTCGAGCAACCTGCGCCTGCTTTCATCTCCCGATTTCGCGTCGCCGAGCATCCGAAGCCCTTTGGCGACTTCATCCAGCGTCCGTTGCCTTTTCCTGTTCAGTTCCCTGTATGTTTCGACCAGTTTTCGTTCGGTGGCAGAGGCGTCGAACGGCGGGCGGGACGGCTTGGCTTTCCTGTTCACCGCCATCTCGCAAAGTTCTTCCATGCCGATGTTGTATATCTGGGAAAAAAGGTAGGCCGCTTTCAGAGACAGGCCCCGCTCGTCCCGCTCGATGCGAGAAAGGGTGGTTTTGTCCAGAACCCCGCCGGACGCTGCCACCACCTCCCTTATGGACAGACCTTGATTTTCCCTCAACTTCCTCAACGCCACTCCTATCGCCATGTGTCTTCTCCTCTCCGCCCGGCGGATAAGCCGCCGTTTTTATCCCGGTTTTTTGTCCCATTTTAGATCTCGACACTGAACAGTGTTGTTAAGCGGCATCAAAGAAAATCAAACCCGAAAAACCTACAGAAGAGGTTTTCGTCTTTTTCGTAATATTTCGCATCTTTTTCGGTCAATGTTGAGAGCAACGCGGCGCTGACGGCGAATTATTCGAAGCCTTATTTCTTATCGACGAATCCGGATTTATCTCGAATCCTTTATTTGGGTTCGGGAGCGATTGTTCAGGGCGGATGCATCAGTTGTGCGAGCGGATCCCCGGCAGTTTTCGGGCGGGGTTACTCGAACTGTCGGAACAGCCACGGATTGATGTGTCCGAGCGCCGGCATCCGGGAGCGGATGGAGTCCTGAAAATCATAATCTATCTCCGCCGCGATGACGCATTCGCGGTCGGCGGCGCGGGCTATGACCACGCCCCACGGATCCGCCACTAGGCTCCTGCCGTAGGTGTTCCGCTTGGGCGTATTTTTTCCGAACTGTCCGGGGGCGACCACGTATGCGTAGTTTTCGATGGCGCGGGCGCGCAGGAGAGTTTCCCAGTGGTCTTTGCCGGTGAGCAGGGTGAAGGCCGCCGGAACGAACAACACTCGCGCCCCCCTCCGGGCCAGCAGCCGATATAACTCCGGAAACCTCAAATCATAACAGACTGAAAGCCCGATGGGGCCGCAGGGAGTCTGCGCCACAACTGCTTCAACGCCCGGATTTATGTGTTTTGATTCTCTGTACGCCGCCCCGTCGCCTACCTCGACGTCGAATAGATGAATCTTCCTGTATTTTGCTATGAATTCCCCGTCCGGGCCGATGACCGGGCAGCAGTTGTGAAGCCTGCCGTCCGGGGCTGCTTCCGGGACGGTTCCCGCGACCATAGTGACGCGCCGGGCGCGGCAGAAAGCTCGCAAGTCGTCCGCCGGGCCGTCTTCAAACAATGAAGGATCTGCGGGCGGTTCGCCGTCGTCTCTTATCAACAGCCAGTTCTCAGGCAGCGCGATAAGCGAAGCGCCCCTGTCCGCCGCCTCAGCCGCCAGTTCGAGGGCGCGCGCCGCGTTTCTTGCAGCATCTCCGCCTGATGTCATTTGTATCGCCGCGACTGTGAACTTCCTCATTTCTTCCGAACCTTTCCCCCAACGTGAGCGCGGATTGCGTCGAGGCAGAGACTGTATAGATCGAACCAAAAGAGCCGATTCTGTCGCGCCTATACGAATATCTTAATTAAACATTATTTAAAAGCCAACCGTCGCCGGGTTGTCGGGAGCGAACAAAGCAGAAAACGCCAAAAATGACAAACATAAAACATTTTTTAATCGCCACTAAAGAAAAACACCCGGACAGCCGATGATATAACACGGGTCACGGACGACCCGATGCGTTTCTTACAAGGAGGAAACCACAATGTCTGTCGTGAACACCAACATTTCCGGCCTGATAGGACTGAACAATCTGAGGTTGACTAACCTCGGGTTGCAGACGTCGCTTGAAAGGCTGTCGTCGGGGCTGAGAATCAATCACGCCTCGGACGACCCCAGCGGTCTTGCCATCGCAAAGGGGATGGAGGCGCAGATAGGCGGCATTCGCACCGCCGTGCAGAACGCCGAAGACGGGATCAACCTGATCCGCACCGCTGACGGCTCTCTTAGCGAGACGCACGACATCCTGCTGAGGATGCGCGACCTCGCGGTGCGCGCGGCTAACGAAGCCACGCTCACTCCGGCGGATCTCAACAGGCTCCACAATGAGTTTGTAAGCCTGATCGCGGAGATCGACCGCAAGTCGGACGCCGTCACGTTCAACACAAAAGTTCTGTTCGACGGAACTTTCACAGGCGGAGAGGTGCTTCAGATCGGCCCGGACAACGGCGCTACTTTCCAGTTGACCGTGCAGATCGACGACCTTGATTCCACTGGCCTTGGCATTAACGCTGCTTCGTTGTCGCAGGTGGCAAACGCCCAAGCCGCGATCGACTCTGTCAACAGCGCCATCAACCAGATATCCGACGTGCGCGCGAACCTCGGCATACAGGAACGCCGCCTCGGACACATCATCGACGACCTGAAGGCCGCCGACATCAACATCTCCGCCGCCAAGAGCCGCATCTATGACGCGGACATGGCAGTCGAGATCAGCGAGTTCACCCGCCTGCAGATACTGCAGCAGAGCGGCACGGCGATACTCGCTCAAGCTAACGCTCAGCCGCAGAGCGTGCTCCAGCTTCTGAAATAAGTTATAAGTATTTAATCGGCAATAACTTCAAGCGTCTCCTTCGCAGGGGGCGCTTTTTCTTTTTAAGCGCGCTGCAGGCCGGGCGCTCATCTCTTTTTTGATTGATTGTTTATTTTGTCGCTTCGCTAAAGGCTATGGCGATTTTGTCGATATATAAAATGTTCAAAATGTCGATAATGGATTATCGGCGGAAAACATGGAGGTGGAAGGATGTCAGTCGTAAACACGAATATTTCAGGACTGATAGGGCTGAACAATCTGAGGCTGACCAACCTTGGATTGCAGACATCTTTGGAGAGGCTATCGTCCGGGCTGAGGATTAATCACGCGTCGGACGACCCAAGCGGACTTGCCATAGCAAAGGGGATGGAAGCGCAGATCGGCGGCATCCGCACCGCCGTACAGAACGCCGAGGACGGGATCAACCTGATCCGCACGGCAGACGGCTCGCTGAGCGAAACTCAGGATGTTTTGTTCAGAATGCGCGACCTCGCGGTGCGCGCGGCCAACGAAGCCACGCTCACATCCGCCGACCTTACGAGGCTCAACAACGAGTTCAACAGCCTCATGGACGAGATTGACCGCAAGTCAACCGCCGTCACGTTCAATACCAAGGTTCTGTTCGACGGAACGTTATTTGCCGCCGGGCAGGTCCTTCAGGTCGGCCCGGACAACGGAACAACTTTCCAGTTGACGGTTACCATCCCAGCGCTTGATGCCGCCGGACTCGGAATTAACACGGCTTCGGTGGGAGTGGTCGCAAACGCCCAGTCGGCTATTGACTACATAAACAGCGCGATCAACCAAGTGTCCGACGTGCGAGCGAATCTTGGCATACAGGAACGCCGCCTCGGACACATCATCGACGACCTGAAAGCCGCAGACATCAACATCTCCGCCGCCAAGAGTCGCATCTACGACGCGGACATGGCAGTCGAGATCAGCGAGTTTACCCGCCTGCAGATACTTCAGCAGAGCGGCACGGCGATACTAGCTCAGGCCAACGCTCAGCCACAGAGCGTTCTACAGCTTCTTAAGTAATTAAAAGACAAAGCTTGTTTATTAAGGTTCTCCAAGCGTCTCCTTCGCGGGAGACGCTTTTTTATAGATTTCATTCTAATCGGCGTCAAATGCATATAGGTTGGGGCGACAGTTTTTTTCGCCGCGTATAAAGTTATTTTTTTTAATGCCGATAAAAAAACATATAAAAGTCGATCACGGATGATCGACTCTACAACATGGAGGTGTAATTATGTCGGTAGTAAACACAAACATTTCCGGTCTGATAGGACTGAACAATCTGAGGCTGACGAACCTCGGGTTGCAGACGTCGCTTGAAAGGCTGTCGTCGGGGCTAAGAATCAATCACGCCTCGGACGACCCGAGCGGTCTTGCCATCGCCAAGGGGATGGAGGCGCAGATCGGCGGCATCCGCACCGCTGTGCAGAACGCCGAGGACGGGATCAACCTGATCCGCACAGCCGACGGCTCTCTGAGCGAAACGCACGACA
This sequence comes from bacterium ADurb.Bin236, assembly GCA_002069885.1. Taxonomy (GTDB): domain Bacteria; phylum UBP15; class UBA6099; order UBA6099; family UBA6099; genus UBA6099. The sequence continues at coordinate 11,598 of MWCD01000059.1, forward strand.
TCCTGCTGAGGATGCGCGACCTCGCGGTGCGCGCGGCCAACGAGGCCACGCTCACCACGGCCGACCTGACGAGGCTCAACAATGAGTTCAGCAGCCTCATGGACGAGATCGACCGCAAGTCGGACGCCGTCACATTCAACACGAAAGTTCTGTTCGACGGCACGTTTTCCGCCGGACAGGTGCTTCAGATCGGCCCGGACAACGGAGCCACTTTCCAGTTGACCGTGCAGATCAACGACCTAGATTCCACCGGTCTCGGGATTAACACGGCTTCGGTGGGAGTGGTCGCAAACGCCCAGTCGGCTATCGACTACATCAACAGCGCCATCAACCAGATATCCGACGTGCGGGCAAACCTCGGCATACAGGAACGCCGCCTCGGACACATCATCGACGACCTGAAGGCCGCCGACATCAACATCTCCGCCGCCAAGAGCCGAATCTACGACGCGGACATGGCAGTCGAGATCAGCGAGTTTACCCGCCTGCAGATTCTACAACAGAGCGGCACGGCGATACTCGCTCAGGCAAACGCTCAGCCACAGAGCGTATTGCAACTTCTGAAGTAATATCTCGCAAGTCCTGAAATCATGAAAAAAAGAAACCCGCTACGGCGGGTTTCTTTTTTATGCGCGACCCTCTATGGTTGATTCTTGCGGTTATCTTTCGTTCACTGCAAATTGAAGCCCTTTGAGACGTTTGCGGAGCGCCGCCATCTGGCGCGCGTGCGCCTCCGAACAGTTTATCTTTATGTCCGCGCCTTTGCGGGAAAGAGATTCAAGCATCCTGCCGAATGCCTCAGAGTCCAGACGCGCCAAAGGCGCAAGGTTTATGTGAACGGCCTTGACGGCTATCTTCTTTTCATTGAGCGCGTTAATCAGTCTTCGCATGGTTTTCTCTTTTACCGAGCCGCGAAGATAAACCGAAAGCTCGGCTTCTTCGCCTCTGTTTTCAATGAAAGCCCAAGCTTTGCGGAGTTTAAGGAGGGCAGTGGCGCGGGCGGCGGAACACGCGGCGGCTGCCACCGCTGCCGGCTCCATCCTGAACCGGGTGACGATCGCTCGCGGGTTGTGGGGATGGAACTCTTTGTCGTATTTCAAGCGCGCCGTGTTGGCCATCGCCCAGACCGCGGAGTTAGCTATGAAATGCGCCGGGGTTCGCGTCCCGAACTTTTCGGCGAACATCGCCTCAATACGCCCGGCTTTCTCTTTCATCTGTTTTTCAGGAGCGAGCCATTTAAGGGCGGTCAGCGCGTGGCGGTACGCCTTGCGGAGTGTGCGGCGGTAGCAGCACTGTTCATATGCAGAGTGACTGATTGGGGTTTTCGCTACTACGGGCTCGCCCTCATCCTGATTGCGCAGCTTGCAGCGAGCGTTTGGCGTGCGGTTCGTGGTGGCGGTGCGCGAACGGGCGGTGGCGTTGTCCGCCGCGTCGTGGTGCCACTCGTGTTGCTGGCTGTGGCCGCGATCCCGGCGATCGTGTTTCCCCAGTATGAGCCGATCCCAGTGACCGGTGAGTACAAAGTGGCAAACACGGTCTACCACTTCGTAGACCACAGCAGGATCGAGACCTACAGTGGCGGCGGTGGTGGCCCGCGAGCGCTGGCTGTGGAGTTCTGGTATCCCGAGGCGGTGGGCGGCGCTGGCGGCGACGGGGGCGAGCGGCCGCTCATCGTTTTCTCCCACGGTGCCTTCGGCATACGCTCAAGCAATGAGACGCTCTTCAGGGAGCTGGCAAGCCACGGCTACGTCGTGTGCTCCATAGATCACACCTATCAGTGTCTCTACACTAGGGCGCGCGACGGGAAGATTCGGTGGATGGACAGCGGCTACGCCCGGGAGATCCGTTCAGAAGACGCGAAGAAGGACAAGCTCGCCAGCCTCGAGCTATACCGGAAGTGGATGGGTATCCGCGTTGCCGACATCGACTTTGTGATCGACGAGGTCGCGGCGCGGGCTGGGGCGGGTGCCGAGGCGGGCGATCAGCCTTTCGGTATGGTAGATCCCTCGCATATAGGAGTGATGGGGCATTCGCTGGGCGGTTCCGCGGCCCTGGGCATCGGAAGGCTACGTGATGACGTAGACGCTGTGGTGGCGCTGGAGGCGCCGTTCCTATGTGACATCGTTGCGGTGAGGGACGGAGCGTTCGAGTTCTTGAGCTCGGATTATCCTGTGCCCGTATTGAACATCTACTCCGACAGTTCATGGGATCACCTCGACGAGTGGCCTCAGTATGAGGAGAACGCGCGGCTGCTCGCCGCTGCCGACGGTGCCGACACCAGCGTGTACAACCTCCACATCGCTGGCGCCGGTCACCTGACCTTCACTGATCTGTCGCTTTCAAGCCCCATACTCACGCGCATCCTCAACGGCCATGCAACGTCCATCAGCGCGAGGGAGTGCCTGGACCTGATTAACCGGGAGTGCCTGGCGTTTCTCGACCGCTGCGTGCAAACTGCGCGATAAGCAGCGACAACCCTACTGCCGCCGCGCCGATGTTCACGACAAGGGTCAGTGAAACATCCAGAAGTCTATCTAGCGGTCCCACGAAGTGTCGGCTCCGATCGGGTGAGCGACCTTTGTGCCAGCATCGTCGGGTTGACTGGCAGGCTGATCGGAAGCCCTGTTGAATGCACGCAGGCAAGACGGGAATGAGGAGCAAGTTCAGCTGGTGTGGCTGTAGTACCCAGACTGTACACCAAGAGAGTCCCACACATCAAGGCAGAGTACGCCGACACGCGCGTAGAGCCCTAGTGCGAGACAGGACGATACACCCCCCGCGGCAGGAGTGCACATTGCCTCGCAATGGTATCTAGAGCGGAGGTCGTTACTTGGGAGGAGGAAGTTTGCCACAAAACGATAATAAGTCATACTGATCAAGGATATGTCGATTTTGCCCTCTCCAAGTCTGAGCTACAGAACAATGCGGAGGAGTGGTAAGGGAGATGGCTCCATCTTTCGGTTCGCAGTTCTGGGGCAAGTATGATGCCAAGACCGGCAAGTTCCTCTCACTGCTTTCCCATTCACTAGATGTCGCCATCGTGTTTCGTGCCCTCTGTGACCTGAATGCAATACGACGTACGCTAGCCAACTCAACAAACACAGTGCTGGTAGATGAACACATGGACCGACTGGCGGTCTTGGCCATGCTTCACGACATAGGTAAGGCTAATCTGGGCTTTCAGGACAAGATCCTGCCTCAACGCCACATCCAAGCGGGCCACATTCGCGAGTTGGCTCCACTCTTCGGTGATGAGGTACTCTGCGGAAAACTCATGGAGTCGCTCCCAAGAAATGTAGGGACGTGGTTCTCCAGCGCTGAATCCGCAGACAGCAGTTTCCTCGCCATCTTCTCACACCACGGGAGGCCAGTATCACTTACCGACACGCTAGTCGGGAATTACGGGCTTGCACGCGATAAGTGGTGGCGCCCAGACTCGTCCCGTGATCCTTTCAGAGCTATTGCCGAGATATCGTTGTTTGCAGAAGAGGCTTTTCCAAGGGCATTCACCAGCTCTATCACGCCTCTGCCCGATGAACCTCAGTTTCATCACCGCTTCGCGGGACTCATAATGCTCGCCGACTGGATTGGCTCACATAGCCACTGGTTTCCAATAGAGCAGGTATCGCCCGTAGACAGGCTGGCATTCGATAGAAAGGTGTCGCCGGACTCGCTGCGGGCTGTTGGGCTGGACGCAACACCCCTACGCCCGATCCTGGTTGGAGTTGGCCACGGATTCCAGTCGCGTTTTGACATGACACCTCTCCCTTTGCAGCAAGCAGTAGATGATCTAGACCCTGGTGCTCAAGATAACCATTTGCTGATAGCAGAGTCGGCCACCGGATCGGGCAAGACAGAAGCTGCTCTCAACTGGTTCTGCAAGCTCTTTGTCGCCAACAAGGTGGACAGCCTGTATTTCGCCCTGCCGACTCGAGTTGCAGCTAGGGAGCTGTATGAGCGGGTCGACGATACCATCAAGAGGTGGTTCCCTGACTCCGAGTCTCGTCCAGCAACACTCCTGGCTGTGCCGGGGTATGCACAGATTGATGGGCAGTCTGTGAAAAGACTGCTTCCCGATGCAGAGATGGCCAATCTGTGGCAGGATGATGACAAGGCCCGCGTCCTAGAAAGACAGTGGGCAGGTGCGACACCAAAGCGATTTCTAGCAGCTACTGTGGCTGTAGGCACCATTGACCAGGCCTTACTCTCGGTGGTACAAACCGCGCATGCTCACTTGCGTTCAGTGTGCCTTGACCGAAGTCTTCTAGTTGTGGATGAGGTTCACGCGTCCGACCTGTACATGTCTCGCCTTCTGCGTTCTCTCCTTGCGCACCATCTGCGGGTTGGTGGGTATTCCATGCTTCTCTCAGCCACGCTGGGCTCACGAGCCATCACCGAGTATGTTCAGCTGACAAAGCCCGATGCTACACTTCCGGATCTCCAGACAGCCATCAAAGCACCGTATCCTTCTCTTACTCTCTCCAGCGGGAGAACCATGTCTACCTTATCGACTCAACGAACGAGACAGGTTCGTTTTGACATGCGGGAATGGGCGTTCTGTCCTGAGGAGGCTATCGATCAGATAGTGGCCCCAGCCCTTAAGGCCGGGGCAAGAGTGCTGGTTGTGCTAAACACCGTGGACCGGGCTCTCAAGATGTTCCGCGCAGCTGAGGACAGCAGCTTAGTTGATGACGCCTGGATATTCACATGCGAAGGGGAAGCATGTCCGCATCACGGACGTTTCGCTCCTGAGGATAGGGCAATACTCGACAAAGCCGTCAGCACCCGGTTGGGAAAGCATAGCCCTCCAGGGCCGGTTCTCCTGATAGGCACGCAAACGCTGGAGCAAAGCCTGGATATTGATGCCGATCTGCTGATCACGGACTTGGTTCCTAGCGACGTATTACTCCAACGTGTTGGCCGACTGCATCGTCATGAACGAACTCGGCCGTCGGCCTATGAGAGCGCCCGCTGCATTGTGTTGGTACCCGACCGGGACTTCGAAACGGGCCTTACCAACGGCGGTGAGGTATCTCGCGATTTCAAACGCGTAGGCTACGGCAGCGTCTATGAAGATCTGCGCGCTCTGGAGCTGACCTACCGCACCATCAGCGAGAAGCAAGTGGCAACTATCCCAGAAGACAACCGTTTCTTTGTCGAGAGAGCGACGCATCCAGAGGCACTGAACTCACTGGACGGAGACCGTTGGGCGGCACACCGTAACCTGGTCTGCGGTAGGGGCCTTGCGAAGGAGATAACCGCGAACACGATCGCCAATACATTTGACCAGTATTTTGGGGAAGTGAAATACGACGAAGTTGGGCTGGCTGTGTCAACTCGGCTAGGTGCAGATCAGTTGACCATCCCGCTGGATCATCCAGTTGTGAGTCCCTTCGGGGAGACGTTGTTCCAGATGGTCATTCCCGGGCACATGGCGCCTCGTGATCTCGGGGATGCATCACTCAAAGTGGAGAAGGAAGGGGGTGGGGTTATCGCTCTGCGATGCGAGGATCGACGCTATCAGTACAGCAAGTACGGGTTGGAGGAGGTATCATGAATCTTCTGACTGACCCGCTTCTGCGGGTCCAGACCGAACGCGACCTGGAGCATCTGAGTCTGCCTGCTCTCCTCGCCAGACTGGGGAAAAACCAGGTACGCCATCTCGTCGGGATTCAGAGACATCAAGCTGATGCATTCCACGTGTTCCTATGTTATCTGGCAGCTGCTGTGCTAGCCCGGAGTGGTGAGACAAGTCCCCTGCAAGACGAGCTTTTCTGGCGGGAAGGTCTGTTGAACCTGGCTGGTGGCAGTGGCTCTCATGCCTGGCAACTAACTGCAAGGAACGCCTCGGAACCGGCGTTCATGCAGCCGCCGTTGCCCGATCGCAGCCAGCGACCAACGTCCATAATGAATACCCCTGATGAGCTTGACCTTCTGCCTACAGCAAAGAACCATGATGTGAAGCGGAAGCGAGCCAACGCGGCCTACGTCGACACATGGATCTATGCACTTGTGAGTCTGCAGACCATGAGTGGCTACTACGGAGTAGGAAACCAAGGGATTTCGCGGATGAATGGGGGATTTGGCAACCGGGGGGTTGTGGAGCTACTGCGTGACCGGGCACCGGGACAGCGTTGGATTGATGCAGTGACGAGGCTTGCTGAACACCGAAAGCGTGTGCTGGATGAGCCGTTCGGCTACAACACTAAGGGTTTGGTCCTGGTCTGGACACAGCCCTGGGACGGTAGCACCTCACTGACCTTGAGTGAGCTGGATCCATTCTACATTGAGGTGTGCCGCCGAATCAGGCTCCGTGGCGAGAACGACGTTGAGTACGCAGAGTTCCACACGTCAGCACAACCACGCATAGCTGCACGAGAACTTAAGGGTGTGGTAGGCGACGCCTGGTTGCCAATAGACCTTAGGGGCATGGACAGGGGCAAGGGTGCGAGCGTCAAGGTGCTTACCTTCCCGCCAGAAGGTATCACCGCCGAGCACATGCGGCGATTGCTCTTTGAAGACGACTTGCGGCTTCACGCTCTTCAAAAACCACATTCGACCTGGAAAGGTGATCTGTGGTTCTCGGTGTCTGTACTAGTGCGAGGACAGGGCGTCACAAGTGGCTTCTGCGAGTG
>MWCD01000060.1 GCA_002069885.1 bacterium ADurb.Bin236
GTCCATCTTGCTGTGGGACTCAACCCGCGTCATCGTCGAAATCTTCACCGGCCCGGTGGCGCACAACGCCGCCGACCCGAACATAGCCGCGCAAACCGCAAGCGCCGCCGCAAACATCGCCTTTCCTCTCATAACCTGTCTCCTTTCAAAAATCGAGTAGTATTTATAACATATCTATTATTAGCTTTTAATGCTGAATTTTCAAGATACCGACAAAATTAACCGCATCTTTTTTATAGCATAATTTGCTTTTTTCGTATGTGTTTATGGTCACATTAAAACAGATTATTAACCGCAATTCTTTTTTTGAGGCGATAATCCATAAAAAACGCTCGGTTTAAGATTAATGGATACATTATATCAGAATAACATTTTATATAATCAGTTGTTCAAACAGCGGAATAAACTAAAATAAAGCAAATGGGAGACCGATTTTGATAGTTTCGGTTCATCAGCCTCACTATTTGCCGTGGCTTGGGTATTTCGATAAGATAGCCGCAAGCGACCTGTTCGTGTTGTTGGACAATGTGCAGTATAAAAAGAGGGAATACCAGAACCGGAATAGAATAAGGACGCGGCAGGGTGTCAAATGGCTCACCGTGCCGGTGGCGACGACGGGCAAATACGAACAGATGACAGGAGAGGTGGAGATAGAGAGCGGAGCGAGTTGGAGGGAGAAGCATCTTGAGACGTTGCGGCACGCGTATTCATCAGCTCCGCATTTCAAGCGGGTGTTCGAGGAACTTGAGGAATTGTATATGGGCAGAGAGTGGGCTAGGCTGGCGGAGATTAATTCAGCGATGCTGGCGTGGTTCATGAAAGAGATGGAGATCGAGACGCGGGTGGCGCTCGAGAGCGAGCTTGGAACGGGCGGCTTGAGCACGGAGCGGATCGTGAACATCTGCCGCGCCGTCGGGGCGGACGTCTATCTTTCAGGCTCCGGCGGCAGGGACTACATGGACGAGGCGCTGTTTGAAAAAGCAGGGTTAAAACTGGAATATCAGAAGTACGAGCATCCCGTGTACCCTCAGGTTCATGGTGGTTTCGAGCCGTTCATGGGAATAGTCGATTTATTGTTCAACGCCGGAAAAAACGCGGCGCAAATTGTAAGGAGCGGAAGGAGATAACATGAACGTATTGGCGATAGGCGCGCACCCGGATGACATAGAATTCGGATGCGGCGGAACGCTTCTCAAACTGAGAAAAGCCGGGCACTCGGTGAATCTTCTGGTGATGACCAAGGGAGAATCGGGAGGGGCGGCGGGCTGCAGGGCGGACGAGCAGCTCGCTGTGGCGGATTTCCTCGGCGCCGAGTCTCTTTTCTGGGGTGGGTTCGAGGACACGAAAATCCCGGTCGACAGCGAAACAATTAACCTCATAGACGATACGATTGAAAAAACCGCTTCAGATATGGTTTTATTCAATTTCTGGGAAGACACGCATCAGGACCACCGGGCGCTTGCGAAATGCGCGGTTTCAGCCACCCGTCACGTAAAAATGGCGCTGGCCTTCGAAGTCCCAACCTCAGACGGGTTCGAACCTCGTATGTTCGTGGACATCGGAGACGTGATGGATGAAAAAATGAAACTCCTGCGGCTCCACGCCTCGCAATTAGATAAAACAAAGGTTCCGAGGCTGATGATAACCGATAGCGTGACAGCTTGCGCAAACTTCAGGGGATTTCAAGCCAGAGTGAAGTTCGCGGAAGGTTTTATGCCGGTCAGATATTTGATGAACTGGTAAATTTTCACTATGCGCGTTTGAAAAACAGGTTTTTTGGGTAGAAAACGAGAAGTTGGGGTTGAGGGCGAACGCGTATGGAGTCGCGGAAGATGAGAGTTATCAGGAAGGTGGCGGTTCCGGTCGCGGCTGCCGGAGTCGCATTTATTCTTTATCGGATTTTTTCCGGAGCGCAGTGCGCCGGACTGCTCAGGCATTTAAGGTTGTTCACTTTGGCGTTGTTGCTTGCTACGCTGCTGACGCCGGCTATGGGCTGGGTGGCGAATCGGGTCGGAGCCTTAGACAACCCCGGAGCCAGAAAAATTCATAAGTTTCCCACTCCGCTGCTCGGCGGGGCGGCGGTATTCGGAGCTTTTTTCCTTTCGCATGTTTTCCAGATGGATTTTACACGGGAGATGACAGGTCTTTTCATAGCCGGATTTCTTATGCTCGCGGTAGGCACGATAGACGACGTAAAAGGCGGGCTGCCATCATCAGCGAGGCTTCTGGCGCAGGTTGCCGCTTCATTTATTGTGATCGCGTTCGGCATGAGGCTCAATCTGATGTCGCACACATGGTGGGGGCCGCCTCTCAGCATCGCGCTGACTGTGTTCTGGCTTGTCGGCATCACGAACGCCATCAATTTTCTCGACGGGGTGGACGGTCTGGCCTCCGGACTTTCAGCGGCGACTTCCGCCATATTCTTCATCCTTGCTTACAGGCTCAACGACCCTTATCTCGCCTTCATAACGGTGACTCTCTGCGGAGCCTCCCTCGGTTTTCTGATATTCAACTTCAAACCAGCGCGAATTTTTCTGGGAGACGGCGGGGCGGGGTTCATCGGGTTCACCCTCGCCGCGTTCGGCGTCATGGGCAACTGGTCGGGAGGCAACCCGATTGTTTCTTTTTCCATCCCGATAATCGTTCTCGGCGTCCCCATATTCGACATGATATACACGACAGTGGAGAGGCTTGTGACCGGGAAGGCCCGCGGGCTGAAGCAATTGCTGGAATACACAGGGCGCGACCACTTGCATCACCGGCTTGCAGGCCTCGGCTTCAACGACATCCAGACCGTTCTTTTCATCTGCCTAGTAACGCTCGCTCTCGGCTTCGGCGCGTCAGTGATTCCGAACGCCCCGAAAATGACCACCGTCTATCTGATGATGGCTCAGGCGGTGTGTGTTTTCGTGATTATCACGCTGTTAATGTTGTACGGAACGCGAAAGAACGGCAACGGGAACGGCGGCTGATTGCCTGATTATCCAATAAACAATATCATATAGTTTCATGCGAACCGGCGCGGGAGCGCCGGCGGAGACGGTCGCTATGGCGCGTATCAGGTCGGCCACGATGGGCGGAAGGGTGGCAAAGAACGCCGCGTACCTGATGCTGTCCATTATCGTCGGCAAAGGCCTGTCTTTGCTAGCGGTTGTGGTGGTGGCCCGCAGGCTGACCCCCGACCAGTTCGCAGTGTTCGCTTTCGCGCAATCGTTTCCGCTTCTATTCATGATACTCGCGGATTTCGGCATAGACGGCCTGATGGTGAGGGAGATAGCCGTCAGGCGGGATGGCGCGCGGGACTACATCGGCAGGCTTATCCCGCTGAAAGCGGCGCTAGTCCTCGCTTCGGGGGCGATAACCATCGCGGCTCTAGCGGCGTCCGGACTCGAAAAAGAGAAAATCGCGGTCGCGGTAGTCTTCACCGCGTATACGCTCGGCAGGTCGGTAGTCACGTTTATGATAGCGGTTTTCCGGGCGTTCGAGGAAATGGGATACGTGACGGTGTCCACGGTGGTCGAATACGCGATGGCGTGCGCGCTTATGTGGGCGGCTCTGAGCGCGGGAGAAGGCGCGCTGAAGGCCGCCCTGTTGTATCTGGCGGCGCTGGGAGTGGCTCTGGCGGTCATGGCGGCTCTGCTCGTCTCCCGCGTAGGCTTTCCCAAACCGACTGTGGATATGCCTCTTTGGAAGGCCTCGCTGGCGATGAGTTTTCCTCTGGCTATCGGAACCGCAGCAACGATTATGGTCGCTAACGCCGGGGTCGTCATAATGGAGTTCCTCGGCAGAGAGGCGGCGGAGATTGCCGCATTCAAGGTCTGCGCCGTTTCAATAAACGTGGTCGCCCAGATTCAAAACGCGTTCGCGTGGGCGGCGTACCCGGTGGTGTCTCGGCTTTACGCCTCGGAGTCTGACGCTCTCGACCGCTCTTACGAGTTGATGTTCAAGGCGGTGGCGCTAGTAGGCCTCCCCTTCAGCGTGGGCGGAATCGTGCTTGCCCGACCTCTGCTTTCAACAATCTTCGGCGAGGGATACTCGTGGGCGGACTCGTGTCTTATGATTCTTTTCGCCTCGACCGTATTCACAAATTTCGCGTCGTTTTTCGGGGTTTTTTTCATAGCCATTCACAGGCAGAAAGACGGCTCGCTGCTGCATGCCCTGAGCGCGGCGGCGTCGGTCGCGCTGTGTTTCGCGCTGATACCGCCGTATGGAGCTGTCGGCGCGGCGGCGGCGGTCGCCTGCGGCAATGTTTTATACATAGTTTCATTGCGGGTTTTCGTGCTGAGAAAGCATCACAGGTTTTCGGGGTGGGGCTTCTACGCGAAAATCGCGCCCGCGCTGGCGGCGCTCGCTGCCGCGGCGTTCGCCGCCCGCGATATGTCCCTGTTCGTTTCGATCCCTGCGGGCGGAGCTGCTTACGCGGCTGTTCTGTTCCTGACAAGGCCTTGGACAAAGGAAGACGCGGAGTTCATACGACGAGCCATATCCGGTTTCGCCAAGGGGTGACCGGCGTTTTTATCGCAAATCGCTCATGGGTGGTTTTATTTATATTTCACATATTTTTCCACGCCGAAAAATCCGGTCTACCATCTTTCAATCCAAGGCTGAAGGGCGTATTTTCTTTCCGGTTTCTTTTCAACCGGGGCGGGAGGGGCCGCAAACTTGGCGGCCATCGCGTGCGGGATTGCCACCACCGTGGCGGCGAGGAACCAGAACGGCTCCATTATTCTCACTATTATGAATGTGTTCGCTGCCAGCCCGTGAGTCAGTATGCCCGCGAATCCGAGAATGTAGCCCACGACGATTGCGCGCCAGAACCATATCTGGTCTGATGGATACTTTTTAAGCTCTCGCATCGCGGTTCTGAAAGCCGAAAACAGCGAAAACACCAGCCATGTGAAGGCGGCCGCGCCCGCCACTCCCATCTCTCCCAATATCCGGGGATACTGCGTGTCCACAATGCCGACCCCCGTGACTCCCTTGCCGAATACCGGAGACTCCTTCCATCTATCAATGACCCACGCGGCGGACTCGAACTTTGTGTATGAGGAATCTCTGGGGCTAAGGCTCAGAAACGGCGCCACCTGCTCCGTTTCCCCGGAAAATGGCATCATTACCCTGTCTTTTATTCTCTGGGGCATAATCAAAGGGCTTGCCGCCACGAAAACCGCGTATGCGATTAGCAGAAATCGGCGTTGGTTCCGGTTTGCGTAAATCAACAACAACAATGCCATCATCGCAAGTCCCAGATAGGAGGCGCGCGAGAGCGTCGCTATCATCACCACGATGAGAATAGCGGTCGCCGCTAATGCCGCCGCCCTTGTTTTTATTGTCCGCGCTTTCAGCGATACGGCGATCGCAAGTCCGATTACCAGAAGCAGATACCCGCCGAAAGTGTTGGCCTCAGTCACCTCTCCCTCGAACGGAGTTGATATTCGGGGTATCCCTAAGGCCATCTGATAAAGTCCGTACATCGTGGTCGCAGCAGCCACGGCAAAGAACATCCCCATGAACGATTTAAGCTGTTGCTCAGTCCGGATAATATTTGAAAACATGAAATAGATCATGAAATATTCTACGTACTTTATGAAATATAGAATGCTTCCGGCAAACTTCACGTTGCCGTTCGCAATGCCGACCCATGTGGATATGAAAGCTGCCAGTATGTACGCGAGTATCGGGGCGTTCAGGGGTGTAATCCGGATGAAGTTCAGATTTTTGAAATATGCCGTCTTAAACAACCAAGTCATAAAAAAGACAATCAGAATGACATCGTCAAACCTCACGACGATTTCCCTGCCGGGCAGGGAGCCGAGTCCTATCTCAGGAGAAAAAATCATTGCCGCTATGATGGCCAGCGCGGCGATGTCCTGTTTGAAAAAAGAAAGACCGGCCACGGCCAGTCCGATTATGATTGCGGCAGCAATTTGAAGCTGGAGGTTTGATATGAGCCACGCCAAAACAAAGAGAGCGACGGCAATTGTGCCGGCGAAAGCGATTCCGACTACGCTACCGGCATTATGCTTTAACATAATTTGTTATTCCGAAACGCAGCCGTGCGCTAAATACATCAATATAAAAGGGTTTATTTGGATAACTGCGCAGGTTGGAGATTCATTCCAACCACCACGCTCTGTTCGGCTAACGCACGCTTAAGCGCTCCATCCCATTCTGTTTCATACCCCAAAAATGCTAGCGCCGCCCGCACGGGCACGATGCCTTCGATATCAGTCAGCTCAGGGCCGGGGGCTTTTATCGTCAAGGGCGGCGATGTGTCTGACATTAGCGTCAGGGTTATCTTCCGTCCGGCGCCGTCGCCGGTAATGGAGAGGGACCTTCCGTTTGCCGTCAATTTGATGGAGTTCCCTGATAATGTTTCAACTTGAGCGCCCGCCGCTCCGGCAATTGATTGAGCCGAGGCGAACATTATGTTTTTGTGTATCAGGGTTTCCACTTTCCGCCGATCCCTGAACGAAGAAGATGAGATTTCAATGTAAGAGGGCATACAGGGCGCGGTCAGGTATATGCGGCCTGCCTGCCAGTGGACATTCCATCCCGCTTTTTCCAGCGCCGCTCGCACGGGCAGATAAGTCTCTCCGTCAAAGGTGAACGCTCCGGCGAGCGCAGCGTCGTCCAACGGGATAAAAGGCGACTTCAATGGGGCGGGGAGTTGGAATATGAGCGATTTCCCACCGGGGCCTTTGACCGCGCCTATGGCGGCGAATGCGGGAGAGGCAACGGAGGCGAACGCTCTTTTTCTGATTAGATATCCTTTTTGCGTTCCTTCGGGTTTTCCGTTTATATTGAACTCGAAATTTGACATTCGCGCCGTTTGCGGAAGCGAATCGCTTTGATTCGAGTCAGTCGCTTTCGCTTGTTTCGCCGGAACTGCCGTTTCCGGCGCTTGCGCCGGGGGCGCCGGCTCAATGATCTCCGATTTCGCTCTTATAGCCGCCATAGCCGGAACTGCTATCTGAAAATTGCCCGCTGTTTCGGCAATCGGGGCGGAAGTAGTAACGTTGAGCGTCTTGACAGCTCTTGCGCCTGAGCCGTCGATGAGTTTTACGACTATTATGTTTTGTTTTGATGTCAGCGAAAAATCGACGTTGAAAGAACCGTCGGATTTGATTTCAGCTTGCGTTCCGGAGATAAAAACCGCGCATTCGTCGCACCACTTAACCCGTCCGGCGACAGGAATCGATGAGGAGGTCGTCAGGAATTTCTCTCCGGGAGGATATAGAATATCCAGTTCCGGTTCGGCGCCCGCTCCAAGGCATGCCGATACGGCAAGCCATAGGAAGGACAGTGATATTATTCGTCGATAATCCAATTGAAACCTTGCGCGCCCGCGCGCGCTTCAGATTTACAATACTATCCATGATTTTAACCTAATTTGAACACTGTATCAATAGAATTAACGCAAACAGGCTCTCGGATGAAAATGAGTTCTTCATTTTTGAGATTTATCGTTGCCCCGTCGCGGATAGGAAATCCGTTGCGGTCGATGATGACTTTTACTGTGGGGCGGGTGAGCTGGCGTTCGCAACTTGAGATGACTCGCGCTATGTCTCCGTTGTTGAGCCGGACAGCGCTGCCGATGGGGTAGAGCGACATGATTTTAAGGAAGTCGCGGACGGTGGACATGGGGAATGCTTTGCCCGCCATGCCCGATATTGCCCGAACGGCGTCGAACGGGGGCATAGCCGAGCGGTGTCTTCGCGGGTGAGTCAGCGCAAGATAGACATCTACCAAAGCCAGAATAAGAGACGGCTCGGACAGGTTGTCGGCGGTTTTGCAGTGCGGATATCCCGAACCGTCCGCGCGTTCGTGGTGTTCTGCGGCGGCGACGGAGACCTGCGGATTGTCGCAGCAACCGGAAGCGGCGATAGCTTTCAGCGATTCCAGCGGATGTTTTTGTATTATGGAAATCTCGTGGTTTGCCAGTTTGTCTTCTTTTTCCCAGACGCGCGGGATTCTTGCCATGCCGATGTCGTGCATGAAGGCGGTCTTCGCCAATTCTATGACTCTTTCGTCCGGCAGGTTGGCTCTGAGTCCGATATGAGCTGAAAGAATCGCCGAGCTGACCGAGTGAGCCGGAAGGTAGTCCGGTTCGGAGCGGGCGCGGGTGATGCACAGGAGTTTCCATGCCGCTGATGATTCGAGTCTGTCGCATATTTCTCGCGCTAGGGAATCAATATGAGTGGCAAGCGGAAACTCGCCGAGATCTTCCGTGGCGGCCCACTCGAAAGCCGCTCCGTTTAGCGCTATTCCATCGAGAAACAGCCTTTCGGAAAAACATCTCTCGTCGGATATCTCCGTGGCGCAGGCGGCAAGGGGTCCGGATATTTCTTGAGGTTCGCCAAGCTGAACCGCAGCGGCCCCTTCGGCGGGAATGTCTTTGCGCAGTATTTTCCTGAATTCGACCATTGTAGCGCTTCCCGGTCAGTCCGAAAGCTCGCGGGATGCTTCCGCCGCGATGTCCTCAGTAACTGATTTCGCTCCGCGCGTGTATCCCACGAAAAGGGACATGTCGCACGCGTGGTTTATTTTTCTCGGTATGCCTCCGGTGACTTTATGTATCAGACTTACCGCTTCGGGCGTGAAAAGCGCCCCGTCGGAGCCGGACACCGCAAGGCGGTGCTTTATGTACTCGAAGACTTCGGGTTTCGACAGAGGCCCTAGCACGTACCGGACCGCTATACGCTGGGATAGGGCGGGATTGCGTTTTATCTTTTCCACCAGCTCCGGCTGTCCGACCAGCAGCAGAGTCAGCAGGAACTGTCCTTCGTTATGATAGTTGAGGAGCATCCTTATCTCCTCAAACGACTCTTCGTTGTTTATTACGTGGGCCTCGTCTATCATGACAACGGTGTTCTGACCGTTGCGCATATTATTGAGGAGGGCTTCTTCGAGCCTCATGTGCAGTTCCACTTTGTCCGGGGTTCCGGGGGCGTGGCAGCCTAGTTTTCGGAGGATTTCCGCTAGTATTTCCCTCGGCGAAAGGAGGGGATTGGATACGAGGGCGAATTTGTATCTGCCCTGCAACACCTTGTTCATCAGGGTATGGATGAGAAGCGTTTTGCCGCATCCGAAACCCCCGGTGAGCAGGGACGCTCCCTTCTTTTCTTCTATGCTGTACACGAGCCGCATAAGCCCCTCGTCATGCTGCGGGGACGCGAAGAAGAACCTCGGATCCGGCAGGTTCTCAAACGGCTTGATTTTCAGTTTCCAATAATCCAGATACATGTCAGGTTTCTTTTAACTCTCCGTTCACTTCGATAACCTGCTCCTGAGGCATGGTGGCCGAGTCGAACGCTTTTTCTGTGGCGCGCGTGTATTCCTTCGAGTAGTAGATCGGCGCTATGCCGTGGAATTCGGGCCGGACGTCGTTAAGCACTATGCCGACGACATTGATGCCTATGCCGTCCATAAGCTTTTTCGCGCGGATGAGCGCGCGACGGGGCAGGTGTCCGAGCTTGTACACCAGCACCGCTCCGTCCGCCTTCGGGCCGAGCAGCAGCGCGTCCGTAACGGGCAGCGCGGGAGGCGCGTCGATCAGTATTATGTCGTATTCCTTCCTTAAGCTGTTCAACAGGTCGTCGAACCTTTGCGATTCTATCAGCTCCGACGGGTTGGGAGGCAGCGTGCCCGCAGGCAGGATGTCCAGATTGTCTATGCCGGGAAGCTTCAGCGCCGGTTCCCAGTTCATCTCTCCCAGAACTATGTCGGCGAATGTGTGGACGGCTTCTCTGAGCGGGGCCGCCCCGATCAGCACGTCCGACAGCCCCGGTTTTCTGTTTATTCCGAAAATTTTGTACTCTGTAGGGCGGCGCATGTTGCAGCCCAGTAGCAATGTTCTCTGCCCGCTCTGCGCCAGCGTCACCGCGAGGTTGGCTATTGTGACCGATTTTCCTTCCTGAGACCCGGAACTGGAGAAAAGATATACTTTTTTGTTTTCCTTGAGCCTGTCGAACTGGAGGTTCGTCCTGAGGTGTTTATATGCTTCAGCTTCGGCGGAGCCGGGGCTGAATATCGTGGGCAGGGATTTGCTGTGGTCGAATTTTTCGGGGGCCGACTGTTTTTTCAGGGAGCCGATGAACGGCAGCTTGAAGTCGCGCTGTTTCAGCGCGTGCGAGAATCTCGGCACGGCGGCCAGCACGGGCGCTTCCAGCAGCCTCTCGATGTCCTCCACCGCTCCTATGGATGTGTCGAAGCTCTCCACCAGCGCCGCCGCCACGCAGCCGAGCATTATCCCAAGCGCCAAGCCTATGACTATCGTGAACTGCTTGTTCGGCTTGATCGGCGATGCCGGGGCCAGCGCCGGGCTGACCAGCGTCACTTCGCTCGCCGATCCGATTTCTTTTATCTGCGCCTCTTTGTGCTCTCTGCTCAGCATCAGGTATAGCTCTTCGTTCACATTCACTTCCCGCGTCAGCCTGCTGAGCTCCAAATCCTTGTCCGGTATCCGCTCCAGTTCCCGTCCGACGAGGCTGGCAAGCTCCTGTTCCGTCCGGCTCACGGTCTCGATCTGTCTCGACAGCTCGGACGCCCTCACGGCCAGAAGTTTCGACACTTCGCTAACCACTTGCGCTGCCGTCTTCGCTTCATCCGTCCGCAGCGATATCATCTCCGGGTTCTTTTCCGTGTGCGTGTTTTGTTTCGAGGTTATCGAGCGGCGAGTGTCAAGCAACGTGTCGTAGAGTCTTTGCAGGGGCGGCGAGCCGAGTTCCCCGACCTCCCGCTCGATATTTATGTCTCTGCGCCTTCGTTCGACCAAATCCAAGTCCGCTTTCAGCTTTTCCTTTTCCCGTCTGGCGGCCAGCAGGTCGGCCTCGAACGTGTTAAGTCGTTCAAGCGTTATCTGCGTCTCGGAGTCCACCGACATCGATCCGTTTATTTCTTTATACTCTCTAAGCTCTTCTTCTGCTTCGCGGAGTTTTGCCCTCGACTGTTCAAGCTGGCCTTCGACGAATTCCCTTGATGCTCTTACGTCTTGGGACTTGTTTTCCGCGCTGACTTCTTTGTAGGTTGAAGCGATGAGATTAGCCAGCCGCGCCGCCTCCGTCGCGTCCGAGGACGTGACGGTGATTCGTATCATGTTCGTCCGCTCGACCCTCTCCGCGTTCACACGCGACCTCAACGCGGACACCACCGGGAAGAAAACTTCTTCCGGCGCGTTCTTCTTGAGCATCCCCAGTTCCTCGGCCACTCTGCCTAGCACTATCGGCCCCTGCGCCATCTCCACTTCGGTGGACATTATCTCTCCGGGACTCCACCTCATCAGGTCGGACAGCATGTTCATCACTGTCTTCTGCTGGTCCACTCTCACCAGCGCCGCCGTCTTGTACACCGGCGGCTGCATGAGCGCGAACGCAACCGAAAACACCGAAAATAGCGCGGTCGTGAATATAACGGTCCACTTGCGCTTCAGAAGCACATGCCAGTATTCGCTTATGCTCAGGTCCTGATGCATATTCTTTTCGTCAGTCCGACAGCCTGTCTAGCAGCAGCAACAGGTTCATCGTCGGAAGCACATCCTTTATCACGCTGTTGAATTTGTCCACCGCCCGCTGCCTGTCCGCCGCCGGCGCTATGAAGATCACGTCGTCGGCGGCCAGCGCGAAGTCCGCCTCTGTCTTTCCGCTCAATATGTCCTTGAAATTCACCTTCAGAGAAACTCTTTGCCCGTCGAGGGTTCTCACCACTATTATTCCGCTCACGTCCGCGTCCGGACTGAGTCCTCCGGAAGACGAAATCGCTTCTGTGAGAAACGCGTTTTCGGAATCAAGGTGAACGATGCCCTGCCGGCCCACTCTTCCTAGCACCGTCGCGCGAGTCTGCCTTGAGGCGGCCGCCGGGGCGTAAACAAGCTCGCCTCCGTACAATACGGGATTGGCGTCTGAGAGCAGATTCGCTGTGGCGTCGTCGAGGTTGGCCGTCGTCTCTTCCCCGTCGGGCCGCATGATCTTTATATTCTTTCTGTCCGCCCGTTCGGTCAGCCCGCCGACCGTCGCTATGAAATCCGTCAGCCGCGTCGGCTTCGGCAGTTCGTATTCTCCCGGCCCGCTCACGCGCCAGTGCGAGACCGTCACCTCTCCGAATATCTTCACTCGTTCCGTCTTCTGTTTCTCCAGCGTCACTTCCACCCACGGACGCTTAAAGTATTCTTTCATCCGCTCTTGAATGACGTCTCCCGCTTCGAACACCGTAAGCCCCGCCGCCTTGAAAACTCCGACATGGGGCAGGGACAGCGTTCCGTCAGGACGCACCGTGACTATGTCCGGCAACTGCCCGACCGGGAACGATTTTATTTGCAACACGTCTTCGGGGCCTATCTTGTGCGCCGACGACCTCAGCGTTTGAGTCGGGTTTTCGGCGACAACCGCTCCCGCCCCGATTTCCCTCTTCGGCGCAAGCAACAACGCGTCTCCGGCTGCCAGCCCCGGCCCGGACATCTCTGCCACCAGCGCCACCGCTCCGCCTTCAAACACGTCTTTGATTATTATCTTTCCGGCTTTGCCTCCCGGCGTCGTGTATTCTCGCGCCTCTCCTGACTCAAGCTCCGATGAATCCTCCGCGCCCAGCATAATGGATATCGACCCCGTGTCGGGATTCTCTCCGGCATGCGTCACCACGACGGAAATCTGCGCTCCCGCTCTCGCCGCAAACGCAAACAACGCCGCCGCAATCAGTGCGGCTATGTTAATTGCTGTCATCTTGCGAAACATCAAGCCTTCTTTTCCATCTCCGGCGCAGATATCCGGGCATAAGGGCAACCGCCGCTGCCTTGCGCGCGGCCCCCTCCGCTTGGCTCATCTGATAGATGAACTCCTCAAC
The DNA here is from genome assembly GCA_002069885.1 of bacterium ADurb.Bin236. Taxonomy (GTDB): domain Bacteria; phylum UBP15; class UBA6099; order UBA6099; family UBA6099; genus UBA6099. Next base: position 12,838 of record MWCD01000060.1, read on the forward strand.
CGCAGAGCGAACCGTTTTGAACGCGCTTCGTTCTTTGCCCGAACGCTCACGCGCAACATCTGCGGGCCGATCAATTATGTAATAATTGTCATCCGGCCCAAAATACTTTTCTATTATATTATCAGTCTGAATAAATTCAACTTTGTCAACATATTTAACTGTCTTCCTTAATTTGCCGTCGCAACCGGCCTTCTCAGCGGCTGCGGCCAACTTACCCTCATCAATCGGGAATGCCGCCTTCAGCAACCGCGCGTCCGCGATGAACTTTAGGCTGCCGAATCTCTCTTTCACCGCGTGGCATACAAGATGCAGAAACATATCCTCCGGAGAAAACAACAGGATGTCGCAACCTTTGAACGCCGCGCGGGAGGCGCGCGCCGCCGCCTCCGCTCCGTCCATGCCGTACGCGTAACGGTACACAGGATTGTCCCGGTCGAACAGCCGGCGGTGCAACTCGATGATGACGGGGAATGGCGGCGGCGCGGCGTAAGTCGCATGGTGGCCCCGCTTCGGAGCGGATTCACGAAAACCCGCTCCGCGCATCGCTTCCACCGCCGCCGGAAACTCCTCGGGCGACACCAGAAGGTCGATGTCCGTCATCGCCCTTCGGCCCGGCCGGGCGTAAACCCCCGATATTATCAGCGCCGCCCCTTTCAGCGGCGCGGGGATTATCCCGGCTCCGTTCAACGCCGCAGCCGCTTTTCCCATCGCCTCCAGCATCGCTATGTTTTTCCCCGTCTGCGCTATGAACCTCGCCTCAAGCGCCTTCCTCAACTCTTCTTTCAACATCGACGACATTCCGGCTCTGTCTATTATGTCCCACATCAACGGAGCAACCGGGCCGGGCAGCATTTCTCCCCACGGAATCGCGTTCTTTTCCACAAGAGTCTCAAGGCCGCGCCGCGCCTCCTCGTTCCTCTCCGATTCCAGAGCCGTCAGCAGACACATCGCCGCCCGCGTTCCGAATATGTTTTCGGGCGCCTTCATCTTCCCACATCCCTTTCAATTCACACATGCAAAAGAGTTGGCCCGCCAATTCTGATTATACATTCTTCTCGGCCTCTTGCGGCCCGACCACACCAAAACAATCAGCCGCGAATAGATTTTTTCAACCCGCGCCCCGCCGCCTTCAGGCGATTTCCCCACATAAAAACAAGCCGATTTTGAGTTGAACGAAGTTCAACAAAATCGGCGTCCAAGAGTTTTTTTGGAAGGGGCGCGGGGAAACCAATTTTTGCAAAAAATGGTTGCCCCGCAAACATCTTTCTTTTCTTTTTTCTTCTCTTTTTCTTCGCGCTTCGCGCCGCGCGGAAGCTAGCTCAGTTCGGGGAACACCACGCACACGAACATTTCCACCGGGCCGGAGCCGCATTTGCCGCAGGCGAGGAACGTATCCTTAATGCTGCTCGATTTTATCCGGGGTTTCGAATAAGGCCGTTTCGCCGCGCCGAACGATTCGTTTTTCACTTCCGGCTCTTCAATCATTCCATTTTCGCCTTTGCTCTCAGTCTTGCAGCGCGGCATGCCCACTGAGACGGCCCCGTCGCGCTCCCGTCTTCCAACTCCGCCAGCCCCGGACACCTCGCGCAATACTTCTTATACTCGCAATTATAGCGCTTCTCGTTTTCCGTTTCCCGCGTCAACCCCGAAATTATATCCATCCATGCGTCCCTGACATCTCCCAGCCTGCCGATCTCGTTTATATTCCCCACCCGTTTGCGAAGCTGCAAACACGGAAAAATATCCCCCTCCGGCGATATCCCGGCCGTCGCGGTGGACAAGTCGCACACCGGTCCCCGGCACACATCCGGCGCAGGCTTGCCCGGCTTCCTCCCCGTCAACCTATCATCCCTCAACGTCTCCCACAGCATATCATCGTCCAGCCTCAACTCCAGCGGCTCCCGCCCCCCGTCGTCCCTCGGAAACACCGTCGCGTCAAACACATACTTCGCCCCCATCTCAACCGCCATGTCGATCAGAGCGCCGTACTCCCCGAAATTCGGCTTCATTATCACCGACTTCACCGTCACCGTCACGCCCCGCCCCAGCAGCGCCCGCGCCGCCGCGACGCTCTTCTCGAACGACCCCGGCGACATCGTTATGCCGTCGTGCGTCTCAGCGGTCGCCCCGTACACGCTTATCCCCACTTCCAGCGGATTCAGCGCCGCTATCCTGTCCGCCGCCGCCTCGTCTATCAACGTTCCATTCGTGAAAATCCTCACCGCGAAATTCTTTTCCGCCGCCCGCTCCGCTATCTCGAAAAAATCCCGCCTCACAAGCGGCTCGCCCCCGGTAAACGTCACAAACAACGTCCCCGAATCCGCCAACACGTCCAGTGCCCTGAAGACCTGCTCCGTGCTCATCTCTCTCCGCTCGTCCCCACCGCACACGTAGCAATGCCTGCATCTCAAGTTACACCGACGCGTCAACTCAAAATGCGCGGACAACGTCAGGCCCGCCCGCTTGGCCTTCTCAAACGCCGCCTCCAGCGCCCCTCCGCCTCTCTCTTCGCTTTCGCCCATCAGTCTTCCTTTTCCATTCTTGTCATTAGTTAATTTCTACCCGCCGCCATGCGTGCCATTAAGTGTGCCATGCATAAAGTTTTTTCTTTATGCATGACCGCCCCCCCAATAGCTAATAAGAAACATCATTAAATTCTTGCCCTATCTCCGCCACAAGCTCCAGCCCCCCAAGCTCGTCAAGAAATTCCGACACATCCGCAAGCGCCGTTTCCGCCCCCACATCAAACTCCCCGGCCAACGCTTCAGCTATCATCCCCGCCGTCGCCGCCCCGTCCAGCTTCGACCATATAAACGACCCCGTCGGGTTCAGCAGATGCGCCTCCCCCGTCTTCGGCGACACTATGAACGCCTCCCCGTCTATCTCCCTGAACGCGCATTCCGGCGCTCTCGCGAACACCCTATCTTCCGCTCTCGAACTCATCGACAACCTCCCAGAATCTCGGCGCGTCCGCAAGCGAAAACCTCATCCGCGACACCGCGACCGACCGCCTCAAAACGTCCGCCGCCTCCATCCCCGCCCGTATCGCCTCAGGCGCCGGAAGCGCAAACCTCATGTTGGAAAAAACCGCCCCCGCAGCCTCCGCCCCCGTCAACCGCTCAAACGCCGTAGCCTCTCCCGCCCCAGCCTGACACAACACATAGACCGCCGCCACTGCAACCCCACTCGGCCCCGCCGCCCCTGCGTCCCTCATCGTCCCCCCATCAGCCCATTCCGGCAACGCGTAAACCCGCGCTCCGCCGTTTCCCTTATCGGCAACCACAACCGCCAACTCGTCATTCAACGTTCTCGCCGCTCCCGCTTCGCGCCCGCCGGACGCTATCCCCGCCAACGTGCTTTTGCCCGCCCCCGGCGGCCCGCAGAATATCCGGCCCTTTCCATCGCGCGCCAACGCCGCCGCGTGCATCAACCCGCCCCCACGAATCCCAAGCATCGCCCCGAACAACAACTTCATCGAATACTCCACCGCGCTTTCATCCCGAACCACACGCAACAACCCGCGCCCGCCATCCAAATCAATCTCGCAGAACACGCCCCTCATCCCGAACTCGAAACAATTCGCGCCCGTCGCCCTCGCGCGAAATCCGCCACCCTCAACCACATCCTCAAACACGATATCAAGAAGAAAATCCGCAGCCGCCCCGCCGACCGATTCGTCCCGCCCCCAAACGCTCTCCACCAGAAGACACCCAAACCTCTCCGGCATGCCCTCAGACGCCGCCGTCGCAGCCACTCTCAAGCCACCCATCTCAAAAACATATATCCCCATCAGAAACCATCCTGTTCTATTATAACAATCTATCCCGCTCCTAAACCCCTGTCAAATTCATCACCTCCCAGTAAGCCTTCCCTTCGTGTCTTCGTGCCTTCGTGGTTCATAGCCTTTTACTATCCCTTTATTGACGATAAGAACACCCTATATGCTATAGTAAAGCCATGCCGTTAGCAGCAAGAATAGAAGAGCGCCCAAAAGCGACTATCCCTATTCATCTACTTATTCGGGAGTAAAAAACAATGCGCGAAGACACACAGAATCAGATGAATCTGAAAACAGCGGAAGACTTGCGAATCGCCGTTCAGGAAAAAAACCTTGAACGCCTTCTTGCCTGTTTCGATGACAAATGCGAAATCGAGCTGTTCGGGCTAAAGCTTGCGGGCAAAGACGGTGTGAAAAAATGGTTTAAATGGACATACAGCCACATGGACAAGATTGGTTTTGAAAGCACAAAGACAATTATCGACGGCAACGTATTATTCGAAGAATACGTCCTCAACGGCGTCATCCACACAGGCAAAAAAGTCAAATCGCGGCAGATGAGATCACTGATATTTGAAGAAGGAAGAATCAAAACATTTCGGCTCTATATGGACCGCCTGCAATTTGCCGATTCCATAGCCGAAGATTTCGCGTCAAAACTTATTATTAGCAAATTCACCCAGCGTTCCGTCAGAGAAATGCTCCAGTGAATAATCTGTGGTCAAGCCGAGACTAATCACAGATAGAGACGCTGTTAAAAGAGATATTAAGGCATTGGGGGTAAAAAAATGACCAGCTCTGCCGGTAAACAAATATGTGGCAATAGTCTCGGCCTGATCCAAATATGACAAATACGCGCAGAGAGATGACGGCGTTTGAAGGGCTGGCTTTTTATCCGAATGTCGAATATAATATGACAAAATAAAACAGTCATTATAGATTGCAAGAAGGAGAAAGTGTCAACTTGATTGCCAAACACGCGACAGCCTCTTTTATTAAACTGATAGGCTGTGTTGTC